>NZ_AYWQ01000018.1:0-77505 GCF_000502415.1 Mesorhizobium sp. LNHC229A00 | reverse complement strand
GGCAAAGGTTCCGGCTCAGCTGGAACGGTCGGCTCCGGCGTAGGCGGAATGGTCGGGGCAGGCTCTGGCGTCGGCTCCTCGGCGGGCGCTGGCCTTACCTCCTCACGGGGAGGGTGGGGCACGGTCGCCGGCGCGGCTTCCGCCGCAGGCTGCTCGCGCTTCAAAAACTCCGGCACGGCCTGCTCGGCCGCCGGTTTCAGCGCGTCGAGCTGGTCCCATTTGATCGGGGGCAGCGGAGCGGTCTCGTCGATGCGCTCCTCGACGACCTCCTTCTTGCCGAACGAAAATATCTTCTTGAAAAAACCAGCCATGCTTTTGTGTTCTCAGGCGGCGCGGGCGGGAAGGGGGGCGGCTAACAGCCTGATCCCGTCGTGGCCGGTTATATCAGCCTCGACAATCTCTCCGGGCGCGCCGGTGCCGAGTGCGGCAAGCGTGAACCCTTCGGTGCGGCCAAGGCCGTCGCGCTCGATCAGGACCGACTGACGGCTGCCAGCGAGCGAGGATAGGTGGCGCTGGTAGGCCGCTTCGCCGGCGGCGCGCAGCCGGGCGGCGCGCTGCTTGACCAGCTCTCGACGCAGCTGCGGCATGCGCGCGGCGGGGGTGCCTTCGCGCGGCGAAAACGGGAAGACGTGGAGATGGGTCAGGCCGCACTCCTCGACGATTTTTTCCGAGTTCTCGAACATGGCGTCGGTCTCGGTCGGGAAACCCGCGATAATGTCGGCGCCGAAAACAATGCCGGGCCGCAGTTTGCGCACATCCTCGCAAAAGCGGATCGACTGATCGCGCAGATGCCGGCGCTTCATGCGCTTTAGGATCATGTCGTCGCCCGACTGCAGCGACAGATGCAGATGCGGCATCAGCCTGGGTTCTGTGGCCAGCGCATCGAGCAAGTCGTCGTCGGCCTCGATCGAATCGATGGAGGACAGCCTGAGCCGCTGTACGTCGGGCACCTGACGCAGGATGGTCTTCACCAGCTTGCCGAGCTTCGGCGCGCCTGGGAGGTCGGCGCCGAAAGACGTCATGTCGACGCCGGTCAGCACGATCTCGGCGTAGCCATTGCCCGCCAGTCGCTTGACCTGCTCGACCACGGCGCCCATCGGCACCGAACGAGAATTGCCGCGGCCATAGGGGATGATGCAGAAGGTGCAGCGGTGGTCGCAGCCATTCTGCACCTGCACGAACGCACGGGCCCGGCCCTCGATGGCGTCGACCATGTGGCCGGCGGTCTCACGCACCGAGAAGATGTCGTTGACGCGCGCCTTCTCGGTGTCGTTGACGCCGAAATCCGGCAGCGCGCGATAGGAATTGGCCTTCAGCTTCTCCTCATTGCCAAGCACGAGATCGACCTCGTCCATGGCGGCGAATTTTTCGGGCTCGGTCTGCGCGGCACAGCCGGTGACGATGATGCGCGCGGCCGGGTTGTCGCGGCGCGCCTTGCGGATCGCCTGCCTGGCCTGGCGCACCGCTTCGCCGGTGACGGCGCAGGTGTTGAAGATGACGGCGCCGCCGCCCAGTGCGCCGAGGCCCGCATTTTCGGCCTCGCGCCGCATCACTTCGGACTCGTAGGTGTTGAGACGGCAGCCGAAAGTCACCACGTCGATGCGGCCGGGCTGCTTCGCCACGTCGACGTCCTTGGCCAGAGCTGACATCACGCCGCGCTTTCGGTGTCGCGGGCCCATTGTCCGGTCGACGGATCGAAGCTGCCGGAGAATTCCCACTCGGCCGCGCCGGTCAGGATGACGTGGTCGTCCTCGCGCCACTCGACATGCAGCGTGCCGCCGCCGGGGGTCAAAAGGTTGACGCTGCGGCCCGTGCGCCTGGTGCGCGCGGCGGCAACGACAGCCGCGCAGGAGGCGGAGCCGCAGGCCTTGGTCAGGCCGGCGCCACGCTCCCAGGTGCGGATGATCATGCTGTCGGGCGAGGTCACCTGCGCGATGGTTATGTTGGCGCGCTCGGGAAAGATCGGATGGTTTTCGAGCAGCGGGCCGAAACGGTCGAGTTCATAGGTCCAGACATCGGCGTCGACCCAGAAGATCGCGTGTGGGTTGCCCATCGAGACGGCCGAAGGCGAATGCAGCACCGGAGCGTCGATCGGGCCGACCTGCAATTCGATCATGCGGGTGTCGCGGAACTCCTCGGCCAGCGGAATGTCGCGCCAGCCGAAGCGCGGCGTGCCCATGTCGACCGAAATCGAGCCGTCCGCGTGTTCGCGGGCATTCAAGATCCCGGCCACGGTTTCGAAGGTGAAGGTCTTCTCGCCGGTCTCGGCGGCCAGCGCCTGGACGACACAGCGCATGCCGTTGCCGCAGGCCTGCGCACCCGAGCCGTCGGAATTCAGGATGTCGACGAAATAGGCGGTGCCCGGCGTCCTGGCGTCGTGGATCGCCATGATCTGGTCGAACCGCGTCGAGGCATCGGCATTGAGCGCGACGGCAGCCGCGGCCGTCACCCGATCCGCACGGCCACGCATGTCGGCAACGATGATCTCGTTGCCGATGCCGTTCATCTTGGCGAAAGGGGCCGTGCCTGCCATTGCTCCGAAATTTCCATGTCCGTTCGGCGCTATATGGCGGAAACGGGCAGGAATTACCAGTGCGCAGCCNGTGGCGGCCGCGCCCGCCAGCGCCGGCATGCCGAGCAGGCTCGCCGCGGCGGCGATGATCAGGAGAATGATGATCCATTTGAGCATGGGAACGCCTCGCAAGCCGGACACATTGAAACCGATTGAAAAACGCGGCTGTCGTGCTTTGGGTTCCCGGGGCCGGGAGATAGCGCTTGCAGGTGTGGTTTCAGTCGGCGCCAATCGAACGTATGACCCCGCGCCGGAGCCGTCTCCATTGGACATCGTGGTTTTCCCGGCATCGCCTCAGCCGGCGATCTCGATATCCGTGTTGAAGGGAGCCGTCTTGCTCGAATTCTCGTCATGCATGACGAAGTCGCACCGGTATTTGCCGGCCGGCAGGCCGTCGAGGGAGAGGTCGAGTTTGAAGAACAGTTCGCGATTGTGCGAGCGAGAGGCGATCTGAACACGGCCGACCTTCTCCATTGTGCCGAGCTTTTCGCCGGCTGCCGACACGACGGTGATGTCGACAGAAAGCGCGATCATGCTGTTGCCGAGGCCGTCCTTGCCGTAGCCGTAGCCGACCGGCTCCATGTACAGCACGATTTTCTCCCCGGGCTTGTATATGTGGTTTGCGCGCTCGCTGTAGATACCGAAGCCAGAGGCGGTGTCGACCTGCTTGACGTTCAGGACGCCAAGCGGCATCGCTTGCCAGAGCGCTTCCTGGGCGCTGCTGAATTTCTCCAGCGCACCGGCGCCATCACCCGACTGGAGCAGCTTCTCGGCCTCGGCCGCCCGATCGCTGATCTCGCCCGCGAAAGCCGCCGGCACCGAGACCGCCAGCGCCAAAAGACCTGCCATGATTGACTTCATCTGATTCCCCTATCCTGTCCGGGGATGACCATCAGCGAAAACCATGGCAGCGTAAACGGTCATTCCAGCCATCGAGGCGATCATATCCGGGGCACTTCCCAGATCTCGCCGGGCCGCAAGGCGCGAAAGCGCTCCTGTGGGATGCCTCGGCCGTCCAGCGCCTCGGCCAGCTTCCGGGCAGGCTCGTCGAACGGCTCGTCGGTGAGCTGGAACGTGCCCCAATGGCAGCCGGCGGCGAAGGCCGCGTTGCACAACGCCATGCCCTGGACCGCTTCCTCGGGGTTCTGGTGCTGCGGCGCCATGAACCAGCGCGGCTCGTAGGCGCCGATCGGCAGTATGGCGAAGCGGAAGCCGCCATGCCTGTCCGCCATCAGCCGGTAGTTGATGCCGCCGTGGAAGCCGGTATCGCCGGCGAAATAGATTTTTCCACCCGGCGTCTCGATGACGAAGCCTGCCCACAGCGCCATGCGCCGGTCGCGAGCCCCGCGCGCCGACCAGTGATGCGCTGGTTCGACGTGGATCGCGGTGCCGTTGGAGACATCGACCCTGTCGCCCCAGTCATGCACGGAAAGCCGCGTGCCGGGCACCGCGGGGGCGATGATGGCATCATTGCCGAGCGGCGTCACCACCAGCGGATCGTGCTTCTCCTGCAACTGCCTCAGCGTGGCAAGGTCGAGATGGTCATAGTGGTTGTGGCTGACCAGCACGAGGTCGATCGCCGGCAGATCGCCAAGGGCGATACCCGGCGGATTGACGCGCCTGGGTCCGGCAAAGGAGAACGGCGACGTGCGCTCCGACCAGACCGGATCGGTAAGGATGTTCAGCCCGGCGGTCTGGATCAGCAAGGTCGAATGGCCGACCATGGTCACGCTCAGATCGGCGCCTTCGACAGTCGCGGCCGGCTTTGCCTGCGCAAAGGGGCTCGGGCTGGCAGCAGGCCATTTCGAGCGTTGGCCGCTGAACTGCCATTTCAGCAGATCCTTGAAGGGCCCGGGCATCCGGCCGCCGGGATTGAAGAACAGGCTGCCGTCGAAATGGTCGCTGGGCGGGCCACTGTAGTAGCGGTTGGCGGCTTTCTTTCTGGCGGCCAAGGTCTGCGCTCCGGGGGGTTTCGGTGAATTCTTTGTTTTCACGCAATTCCCAGGGGGAAAGGGCTGCGCGTTTTNGGCAAGGCGGTCTCGGCTAGGATCGCGGCATCAGGAGGAAGACGCCATGGCGATGAAGCGGACGAAGACACCCTGGATGAAGGCCGAGGATTTCGGTCGCTCGCTGCCGCGCGGCATCGGCGTCAATCTGCTGGTATCGGACATGGCGGCGATGGTAGCCTTCTGCGGTGACGTGCTTGGCGCCCGCATCGTCTATGCCGACGAGGATTTCGCCGCGATCGAGCTTCTGGGATCTGTGTTCATGCTGCATGCGGACCATTCTTATCTCGACAATCCCATGACGGGCTCCATCGCGGGTGCGGAGACGCGCGGTGCCGGCATCGAACTGCGTCTCCATGGCGCGGAGCCCGACGCGATCGAGGCGGCGGCGCTGGAGCATGGCCACATCGTGCTGGCCGGCGCGATCGACAAGCCGCATGGTCTGCGCGAGTGCTATATCGTCGGACCGGACGGATATGTGTTCGTGCCGAGTGCGCCGCTCGCCGGGTGAGTGCGACAAATTTGCAACGATTCATACCGCAAACCCTATTTTAACC
Source organism: Mesorhizobium sp. LNHC229A00 (assembly GCF_000502415.1). Classification (NCBI taxonomy): domain Bacteria; kingdom Pseudomonadati; phylum Pseudomonadota; class Alphaproteobacteria; order Hyphomicrobiales; family Phyllobacteriaceae; genus Mesorhizobium; species Mesorhizobium sp. LNHC229A00. Next base: position 72,370 of record NZ_AYWQ01000018.1, on the reverse strand, counting down.
ATATCGGGTTGAAATTTCGCCACCTTCTCCATCTTGGTGGAGGTGAGATTGCGCGGACGGCTTCCCCCCAGCCGGATCCGACGGAGGTTGTAATGAATTTTTCGAAAGGCGGCCTGGTGGCCGTATCCCTGGCGGCAATCGTTGCGAGCGGCTGCTCAACCTCACGCTTCTCGTCGATGGACGACCAGCAACCGGCGCCGCTGCAGCCAGCCCCCGCTGGCCAGGTGAGTTCCAACCAGCTGCCGCCGCCGGCCTCGCCCGGCACCACCGACCCGTCGCAGTTCCCGACCGCGCCTGCCAACACGCAGGTTGCTTCGCTGCCGCCGGACGGCGCGGCGCCAGCGGGTGCCGCCGATCTCAGCGCGGCGGCCGTCGCCGGTGTCTGGAATGTCAGCGTCTCCGGCCAGAGCTGCAAGGTGGCGACGCCGCAGACCAAGTTCGGCGCCGGTTTCCGCGCCGGGCCGCTGCATTGCCCGGCGCCGATCGACGGCATCAAGTCGTGGAACGTCGCCGGCAAGCAGCTGACGCTTTATGACGAGAATGGCGGTTCGCTGGCGCGGCTTTATTCGTCGGGCGGCTCGAAATTCGACGGCCAGACTTCCAACGGGCAACCGATCTCGCTTACGAGGTAGGACATGCCGATATCCAGGTGATGCCGGCGGCGTGACCTCAATCTCGGCACCCCCTTCCCTGGGTATCCTGCTCTGAATAATGACGTGATCGATGCATCTGCGTGACGGCCTCCAGACCCATCCGACCGTCCGGCAGCGCTACGACCATCTGGTGGTATCAGGCGCGATCGAGCGCGATGCCGCGCAGGAAGAGATCGCCGCCGCGCTCGACCGGCTGACCGTCGAGATCTCGGCCAAGCGGCTGGCGCACAAGTCCAGTGCACTGGGCTGGCTGTTTGCCCGCAAGCGCGAGACGCACGAAGCGGTCAAGGGCCTCTACATCCACGGCGGCGTCGGCCGCGGCAAGACCATGCTGATGGACATGTTCTTCGAGCTCCTGCCGGTCAGGCGCAAGCGCCGTGTGCATTTCAACGACTTCATGGCCGACGTGCAGGACCGTATCCAGAAACACCGGCAGGCACGCAAGGAAGGCACGGTCAGGGAAGACGATCCGATCCCGCCGGTGGCCAAGGCGCTCGCCGAGCAGGCCTGGGTGCTGTGTTTCGACGAGTTCTCGGTCACCGACATAGCCGACGCCATGATCCTGTCCAGGCTGTTCTCGGCACTGTTTGCCAATGGGGTCGTACTGGTCGCCACCTCGAACGTGGCGCCGCAAGATCTTTACCGTGACGGGTTGAACCGCCAGCTTTTCCTACCGTTCATCGCCATATTGGAACGCCACGCGCAGGTGCTGTCGCTGGACGGGGACAAGGATTACCGGCTGGAAAAGCTCGCCCGTACGCCGGTCTATGTCACGCCGGCCGATGCGGCGGCCGACCAGGCGCTCAACGAGGCCTGGCAGGCGATGACGCGCGGGGCGCCGACGGCCGAGACCTCGCTGACGCTGAAGGGACGCAAGGTGGTGGTGCCGGCCGCCGCTGGTGACGCGGCGCGTTTCACCTTCGCCGACCTCTGCGAAAAGCCGCTCGGCGCGCGCGATTACCTGGCGATCGCCGGGCGGTTTTCAACTGTTTTCATCGACCGTGTGCCGGTGCTGGGCGAAGGCAAGCGCAACGAGGCCAAACGCTTCATCCTGTTGATCGACACGCTCTACGACCATCATACGCGGCTGGTGGTGAGCGCCGACGCGCTACCGCACGCGCTTTATGTGGCCAAGCGCGGCGTCGAGGTGTTCGAATTCGAGCGAACCGCATCGCGGCTGATCGAGATGCAAAGCCGCGACTGGCTGGAGAGCTGGGCGAAGCGCCGGACGGGTGAAAGTAGGGTCGGCGGAGGCACGGCCGCACCTTCACCTTCCTGAGCAGAGCCCAGGATTTGCAGCGCTCATCGCGCCTTGGATTACTTCTTGGCTCTCAACGTCTCGACGTCGGTCTTGCCGACGTACCAGTCGCGGGCGTTGACCTCCTCGAAGACGACCCAAACGTCGTCATTGCCCAGCCCGGTGGCGTCCATGATGGCCGCCGTGACTTTCCTGGCGATGTCAGCCTTCTTGCCTGCCGGATCGGCGGCGATCACTTCCTTGACGATGCGGATGTTGACGAATGGCATGACGCCCTCCTCTTGAATTGTGTCTGATACCGCCGAGAGCCGGCTTCGAACTCCGCTCCGGTGAACCGCAGGATGGTGGCTCCGGAAGCCGCGGCGAAGCGGGCGCAGCGGCTAGCCGCAAAACGGCCAATAAGGGCCGCCAGAGAAGCGTTTCCAGCAGGCTCAATAGGTCTTGGCCCCGTTCACCATCAGCCGCACCGAATAAAGCGAGGTGGTGCCGGCGATGTAGAGACAGTTCAGCTTGGCGCCGCCGAAAACGCAATTGGCGGTCACCTCCGGTACCTTGACCTTGCCGATCAGCGTGCCGTCGGGATCGTAGCAATGGATGCCATCGGCGGCACTCGTCCAGATACGTCCATCGGCGTCGAGCCGGAAGCCGTCGAACAGTCCGGCCGTGCAGTCGGCGAACACCTTGCCTCCGGAAACCTTCTTGCCGTGCTTGCCGACGTTGAACACCCGCATATGTGCCGGGTTCTCGGCGCCATGCGTGCGGCCGGTGTCGACGACATAGAGCAGGCTTTCGTCGAGCGAGAAGGCAAGGCCGTTCGGCCTGACCATGTCGGTGATGACAGCCTCGATATCGCCCGTGTCGGGATCGACCCGGTAGACATGGCAGGCACCGATTTCACTCTCGGCTTTATCACCCTCATAGTCGGTGTCGATGCCGTAGGTCGGATCGGTGAACCAGATCGAGCCGTCGGACTTCACCACCGCGTCGTTGGGCGAGTTCAGCGGCTTGCCCTTCCATTTGGCGGCGATGGTGGTGATCGAGCCGTCATGCTCCGTGCGGCTGACGCGGCGGCCCGAATGCTCGCAGGTGACCAGCCGGCCTTGCCGGTCGACGGTGTTGCCGTTGGAATTGCCGGACGGCTGCCGGAAGACACTGACGCTGCCGTCCGTCTCGTCGTAACGCAGCATGCGGTTGTTCGGAATGTCCGACCAGACGACATAGCGGCCGGCGGCGAACCAGGCCGGCCCTTCCGCCCACCGGCAGCCGGTGAACAGCTTCTCCACCTGCGCGTTGCCGTTGAACAGGCGCCCGAAACGTGGATCGAGAACCTCATAATAGTCTGCGGCCGCCATGCATTTCCTCCCAGTCATCGGTGACACCGGATCAAGCCAGCCCGCAATCGATCTGGCAAGACAGGGTAACGCTAATTTGTAAGACAAAACGGAAGGCGGCTCGCCGGCCGGCCAGGCCGCGTCTTGCCAGACCTTAGGGAGCCATTAACCGGCTATGCGCTGGCTGCAATGGTGCATTGCAACATCTTCTTTTTGCAACGCACCATTCCTATGTCATGATCCGTACCGATCAAGGGAGGAATAAACGGCCGCGCCGAATGCGGCACAGAAGGAACCTTGCTATGATCTTCAACGACCTCATGACCCGCGCTCGCAGCAGCATCGCCAAGCGCAAGCACTACAATCGTCTCGTCGCCGAAATCGACAGCTTCTCCAGCCGCGATCTGGCCGATATGCGCGCCGACCGCTCGGAAATGCTCTACCAGATCCACAAGCAGATCTACGGCTGAGCAACCCATAGCGTTTGTCGTCTCGGGTAGCCGCCACGGAGCTTCGCTCCTGCTTTGCCCGTGGATGACGAAGGTGGGTCGGGCCTACTGAAAATTACGCCCTTTGGGCATGACCCTCTCCGCCTCTTCGGACAGCATTGCGAGATCCTGTCCGTCTTTCAGCATCGCGGGCCGTATTTCGGGTTGGCCGGAGCGGTCTGAAGGATCGGCGGCCGGCAGTGCGGTCGCACCGACCTTTTCCAGCAGCACGGTCAGCCAGGGCGTCAGGTCCTCGATCTTTTCGGCGACGATATGGACGACACCTGATTCCGACTGCAGTTTCCCGGTGACCTTCACAAACCGGGCACCCATGACGATGGGCCGGAAACGGATGAAGGTCCTTTCCCAGAAGATGACATTGGCGACGGCCTTGTCGTCTTCGAGCGTGAGAAAGATCGCGTTGCCCTTGCCGGGGCGCTGGCGCACCAGCACCAGTCCGGCAACGCAGACCCGCCTGCCGTCGCGCACGGAAGGCAGGCTCGCATTGGGAGTGATGCCGGCGTGGTCGAGCCGCTCGCGCAGGAAGGCGACCGGATGCGCCTTCAGCGACAGGCCGAGCGAGCGGTAGTCATGGATGACATGCTCGCCGAGAGGCATTTTCGGCAGCCTCGTTTCAGGCTCCAACTCGCGCAGGCTGAGCGCCGGCTGGTCGAACAGCGGCAGCTTCTCGGCGGCACTCCTGCCGTCGAGCGCGCGGACCTCCCAAAGTGCCGCGCGGCGGTCGAGGCCGATGGAGCGGAAGGCGTCGGCCTGCGCCAATTTCTCGATCTCGTCGACATTGAGGCCGGAGCGCAGCCAGACATCCCGGACCGTCGAGTAGCCGGCGCCGCGCCGCTCGACGAAAATCTCCATGCGTTCCCTGGAAAGTCCCTTGATCTGCCGGAAGCCGAGCCGCACCGCATGCCTCGTCTCGATGACACCGCGCATTTCCGCATGGCGCGGCAGGATGCGGGCCGGGTCGAAAAGCGCCTTTTCCAAAGTGCAGTCCCAGACGGAGAAATTGACGTCGACCTCGCGGATGTCGACGCCATGGTCGCGGGCGTCGCGCACCAGCTGCGCCGGCTGATAGAAGCCCATCGGCTGCGAATTCAGGATCGCGGCGCAGAACACGTCCGGATAGAAGGTCTTGAACCAGCAGGAGGCGTAGACGAGCAGCGCGAAGGAAGCGGCGTGGCTTTCGGGAAAGCCATACTCGCCAAAGCCCTCGATCTGCTTGAAACAGCGCTCGGCGAAGTCCTTTTCGTAGCCTCGACCTGTCATGCCGTCGATCATCTGCTGGCGATAATTGCCGATCGTGCCGGTGCGCTTGAAGGTGGCCATGGCACGGCGCAGTTCATCGGCCTTGCCCGGCTTGAAGCCGCCGGCGACGATGGCGATCTTCATCGCCTGCTCCTGAAACAGCGGCACGCCCAGCGTCTTGCCGAGAATCTCTTTCAGCTCCGCCTTGGGATATTCGGGCTTTTCCTTGCCCTGCCGCCGGCGCAGATAGGGGTGCACCATGTCGCCCTGGATCGGGCCCGGTCGTACGATCGCCACCTCGATGACGAGGTCGTAGAATTCGCGCGGCTTGAGACGCGGTAGCATCGACATCTGAGCACGCGATTCGATCTGGAAGACGCCGAGCGTATCGGCACGGCAGATCATGTCGTAGACACGGGAATCCTCCTTGGCGATCGTATCCAGGGTCAATGGCCTGCCATAATCGTCTCTCACGCCGTAATGGGTCTCGAGCAAGGTGAAAGCGCGCTGGAGGCAGGTCAGCATGCCGAGCGCCAGAATATCCACCTTGAGGATTTTCACCGAATCGAGATCGTCCTTGTCCCATTCGACCATCTTGCGCTCGTCCATCGCCGTCTTGACGATGGGGACGATCTCGTCGAGCCGGTCCTTGGTGATGACGAAGCCGCCGACATGCTGGGAGAGGTGGCGGGGAAAGCCCATGATCTCGTTGGCGCGTTCCATCACATGCCGTGATACCGGATCCCTGCTGTCGAGGCCGCCGGCCCTGGCTTCCTTCTCGCCGAGTTCCGAGGTCGACCAGCCCCAGATCGAGCCGGAGAGAGACGCCCTGACATCCTCCGAAAGGCCCATCGCTTTCGACACTTCGCGCAGCGCCGAGCGGCCGCGATAGCTGATGACGGCGGCGGCGAGTGCCGTGCGCTTGGAGCTGTATTTTGTATAGATGTACTGCATCACCTCTTCGCGCCGTTCATGCTCGAAGTCGACGTCGATATCCGGCGGCTCGTTGCGTTCCTCGGAAATGAAACGCTCGAACAGCGTGTCGATCTTGTCCGGCCCGACCTCGGTAATGCCAATGCAGAAGCAGATGATCGAATTGGCCGCGGAGCCGCGGCCCTGGCAGAGAATGCCTTCGCCTCGGGCGAATTTGATGATGTCATGGACGGTCAGGAAATAACGGGCGTAATTCAGCCGCTCGATCAGGACGAGCTCTTCCTGGATTCGTTTTATCACGCTGGCGGGGATACCGCCGGGAAAGCGCCGGGCTGCACCTTCCCGAGCCAGCCGCTCCAGCTCCGCCTGCGGCCCGAGACCCGATTCCGTCGGCTCGTCGGGATAATTGTACTGAAGATCGCCGAGCGAGAAGGTCAGCTCTTCGCCGAAACGCAGCGTCTCCGCCAGCGCTTGCGGATACCGGCGGAACAGGCGCGCCATTTCCTGCGGCGGCTTCAGATGGCGTTCGGCATTGGCGGACAGCTCCAGCCCCACCTCGGCGACCGGAACATTGAGGCGGATCGCGGTCAGCACATCCTGCAGCGGGCGCCGTTCGGCCGTGTGGTAGAGCACATCGTTGGTCGCCATCAGCGGGATGCCGCTGCTCTCGGCGAACGCCGCCGCCTGCTCGATCCGGAAGCGATCATGGCCGGCATAACAGGGTGAGACGCCGAGCCGCGGGGCCCTGCCGAAGCGATCCTTGAGTTCACGGAGCAAAGCCAGACTGTCTTGCGCGCCGGCCGCCAGATCGGGCAGGACCGCCAGCGACATCCGGTCCCCCCATTCGAGCAGGTCGTCGCGCCGGAGCAGGGTGGCGCCCTTTTCGGTCTCGTCACGCAGATTGGCCTGGGTGAGCATGCGGCACAGATGGCCCCAGCCCGCGCGGTCCCTGGGATAGGCGAGAATGTCCGGCGTGCCGTCGCCAAAAACCAGCCGGCAGCCGGGATGGTAGGCAAGCTTTTCGACCTTGGCCTGCTGCCAGGCGCGCACCACGCCGGCGACGCTATTGCGGTCGGCGAGCCCGATCGCGGAGAAGCCCATGAGCTTGGCCGCGACCACCAGCTCCTCGGGCTTGGAGGCGCCCCGCAGGAAGGAGAAATTCGACTGGATGCCGAACTCGGCATAGGGGATGACGGTCAGCGCGTTCATGCGAAGACCCCATGCATGAACCAGCGCGGCGGGATCTGCGAGACGCCGCCGTAAAGGCCTTGCCGGTACAGCCAGTAGCGGCGGCCACCGGCATCCTCGATGCGGAAATAGTCGCGTGTCGATGCCGCCGCATCGCCCGGCGCCTCGCGCCACCATTCGGCGGCGATGCGCTCCGGACCTTCGGCGCGCGTCACACGATAAAGCGCGCGGCGCCAGCGGAAATGCAGCGGCGGTCCCTCCGGCATTTCGGTGGTCGGCACCTCGATGGGCTCGGGCGAACGGAACAGCCGGATCGGTCGTTCCGGCGGGAAGATGGTCATCGGCGCCTGCATCCTGTCCGGCTTCTTGGGTGGCGTGGTCCGGCGCGGGGCTTCGGTGAAGGGAATGATGGCGACGGCGCGTTCCGGCAGATGGCTTTCCACGGGAACCTGCTGCAGAACCGCGCCCTCACCGAGGCGGGCGCGGATACGGTCGGCGAACAAGGCGATGTCGGCGCCGTCATCGGCCGCTTCGCCGGTCAGATCGGCCTGCTGCATGTCGAAAGCGGCGACGGCCAGCACCGAGAGGCGCACCAGGTCGAAGCCATATCCGGCATCGATATGCTGCTCGAGTGCCGCCAGCCTTTCATGGAACAATTTCCGGACCAGCAAGGGTTCGCGCATCGGCCGCGAGGTGCCGAGCGCGATGCGGCTGACGGCGCCGTCGACGCGAAAAAGCAGCAGTGCCAGGCTCCTTGCGCCTTCGCCGCGGCGTTCGAGGTCGGTCTTCAAGGTCGTCGCCAGCATGCCCACCAGCCGTTCTATTTCCTCCGTCAGCGTGACGGGCTCGGCGAGATGACGTTCGACCGAAAGCGGCGCGACGGGAAGACGCGGTGAGATCGCCTCGTCGAGACGGCCAAGCGCCTGGTCGAGGCGCTGGAGCAGCAGGGCGCCGAACCGGCGGGCGAGCGGCGCGCGCGGCGCCGCCATGACGGCGCCCGCCGTGCGCAGCCCCACACTTTCCAGGCTAGTACGGGTTTCCGGCGCTATGCGAACGGCGGCCAGCGGCAAGGGGGCAAGCAAGGCTTCCTCCTCGCCTGATGGAACGATGCGGTCGCCGCAAAACCGGGCCGCCGCCCAGGCCGCTCCGGGCGTGCCGGCAAGCCCGCCGCGGACGTCGAAACCCTGCTGGAAGAAGCGCGACAGGATTTCGTCCAGCATGGCGCGTTCGCCGCCGAACAGATGGGTGCAGCCGGTGACGTCGAGGAACAGGCCGTCGATGCCGTCCAGCGCCACCAGCGGCGTGTAGCGGTCGCACCAGTCGGCGAGGCCCTCGAGCAGGCGCCGGTCGGCCTCCGGATCGGCTTCGACGATGTCGATCGACGGATGCATGGCGCGCGCATCGGCAATCCCCATGTCGCGCTTCAGGTGCAGCGCCTCAGCCCGCGCGTCGAGGGCCGAGATGCGCTGCGCGTTGCCCTGGCGATGGCTGATCACGAGCGGTGGGTGAGATAGCTGCGGATGATCCGACGGCCGGGAACGCCAGGATTTCCCCAGACGCTGCCGCAGGATCCTTTCTGTCGCGAGATAGGGAAACCATAGGGACAGGATTCTCTGCCCATTCGTTGCTCGCCCTGCGCCTTTCCTCGCCCCTTCTTTCATCGAATTTGCGTTCATCGGGGTTCCACTCCAGTGTGAATTGTCCAGGCAGGGCCGTGCGGCTCTTGCCGATGCTGATGGTGAAGGCCGGGTGGCCGATCGAGCCGGCGAGCGGCCCGGCGACTGTTTCGCGCGGCACGGCCGGCGCCGACGCGACAATCAGACGAACAGGCGCCGCCGTCGGTTCGGGCTCGGCCGCTTGCCGCAGCAGGAACACCGGCCGGCCGGCACCTTGCGCCCGCGCATGCAGGCGGCGTGTCGCGGTCAGGTCCAGCCGCTGCGGATTGCCGCGGATCTCTAGGATGACGGCGGCAAGCGCGGTCATCCGGGCCGCCTCCTCGGCGATCCACAGCGCATCGACAAGCCGGGGCGCCTCGGAAAACAGCAATTGCCCGGGCTCGATGCCGAACGAGGCATGCAGCCCCCTGGCATAGGGAAAGCCGGCCTCGTGGAAAATTTCCGATGTCCCGATCCACAGGATGGGCAGCCCCTGCGCCTGGTTGAGGATCAGGCTGACGATCGACAGGGCGAAACCGGCGACGGCTCCTGCATCGCGGGTTTCCAGGCCATGGATTTCGGTCAGGGCGGCTTTCGGCAGGCCGCCGCTGAGCGCGGCATCGAGCCGCTCGATGCCAATGGGCAGGAAAGCATCCGGCAAGGCCGCGGCAAGGCCGCGCCGGACGATCGTCAGATCGCTGCCGGCGTCAGCATCAAGGGGCGCGCCAGCCGGTGCCTGCAGGCGCTCGGGCAGTGTTCCCTCGATCTTCGCGATCTGGCGGCGCAGGGCAAAAACAGTCTCCCGCGCCACGGCGGTCATCGCCATGACGGTCAGCTTTCACTCACAATTGTTCCTGTTATGTTCCTATAGATTCCAGAGGGGATCGGAAGAGTCAAGCAGAGTCATCAAGGAATTTATTCCTCTTCCTGCGCGACACCGGCGTACAGGCGTCATTTGCCTCGACCAGCGCGAACGCCTATATCCGGGATCAAAGGACAAAGCATGGCCCGCATCTACAAGACCCGCACCTGGCATGGTGAACTTGCGCCCTCGATGGAGGAATTGGAGTTCCTGGCCCTGGAGGCCTATGCCCACCTGCCGGAGGATTTTCGCAAGCTGACCGGCGAGATCGTCATCCAGATCGCTGAGTTCCCGACCGACGAGATCATGGACGACCTGTCGCTGGAAACGCCGTTCGACCTGCTCGGCCTGTTCGAGGGGCGCGGCATCGCCGAACGCTGGAACCCACAAACAGGCGAAGGCCCGAACCGCATCACGCTCTACCGCCGCGCCATGCTCGACTACTGGGCCGAAAACGAGGAAACGCTGGGCGACATCGTCACCCACGTGCTGATCCACGAGATCGGCCACCATTTCGGCCTGTCGGACGATGATATGGAGAAGATCGAAGAGGCGGCGGAGTAGCTCTCGGCGTTTTCCCCTACCAGTCGCTGAGCTTCGTATCCGGTCCGTATTCCTGGCCATCGACATCCTTCACCACGGCCTGGCCGCAGCGCATGGTCTTGGTCTTCTTGTCGTAGGCGTAGGTCGGCGAGCCGAACAGGTGCCAGCCCTTGTTCAGCGCCGCCGTCACCTTATGGCAGAAGCTGGCGTCGTCCGGGGCGGTGAGAAAGCGGTAGAGTTTCATCGTCCAATTCCTGTCGTGTATCCCAAATCGGCGAATATCATGCGCCGATGGCGGCCGCTTTCGCCAGAAGTTTTTCGGCCTGCGCCAAGTGCAACCGCTCGACCATCCTGCCATTCAGCGCGATGACGCCCTTGCCGCTGTTTTGAGCAAGCGCGAAGGCATCCTTCACCGCGCGCGCCTCGGCCAGCGCCTGCGCCGACGGGGCGAAGGCACGGTTGGCGGCCTCAATCTGCGATGGATGGATCAGCGTCTTGCCGTCAAAGCCCATGGCGGCGGCCTGCGTGCACTCACGCGCGAACGCGTCCGGGTCGCGAAAATCGTTGAACACGCCATCGAGCATGTCGATCCCGCCGGCGCGTGCCGCCAGCAGCATCTGCATCAGCCATGGCAGAAGATAGGCGCGATCCGGCGTCGCCAGCACGCCGGTATCCTTGATCAGGTCATTTGTTCCGGCGATGAAACAATCCAGGCGCGAGGCGGGGTCGCGGCCGAGTTCGGCAATGGCGCCGATGTTGAGCATGGCCTTGGGTGTCTCGATCATCGCCCATAGTTTCACGCTGTCCGGGGCAAAATTATCGTCCAGCACATCGCCAACTTCGAGCACGTCACGCGGCGTGTCGACCTTTGGCAGCAGGATGCCGTCCGGCTCCGCCTTGGCCACGGCCGCAAGATCGTCAGTGCCCCATTCGCTGGACAGCGCATTGACGCGCACCACCATCTCGCAGCGCCGGCCATTGGCATCAGGGCGGTTGGCGAAAATGCCGGTCAGTTTTTCGCGCGCGGCGATCTTGTCGGCGGGGGCGACGGCGTCCTCGAGGTCGATGATGACCGCGTCGCAGGCAAGCTGCGCGATCTTGGCCAGCGCCTTGTCGTTGGAGGCCGGGACATAGAGCACGGAGCGGCGCGGGCGGTAGGTTTCAGTCATGCCAGATCTATGCCGTGTGTGGTCGGGCGAGGCAAGCCGATAGCCCTGCACGAAAACTGCACGCGCCTGCGGAAAACCTCCTCCGATCCGCCGCATCGCTTTCCTGCATGCCTGCGAGACAGTCGGCATGCACAAGCGAGCAAAACCCCGTCTACCTTACCGGCTGCGCAGCGAAGGCTGGTGGCTGGTCGACCCGCAACGCGCCAACCCCGCTGCAATTCCCCGGTTTGTCCGCAAGAGTCCGCCGCCATGGCGATGGGACGCCATCAGGAAAATCAGGCCGTGACCTCCTTCTTCCGCGCCGCGCCAAGCTATTGCAGCCGCTTGGGCGTCGCCGTGCTGCTGGTCGCGCTCGCCGATTTCCTGTTCTACGGCCAGCCCGCCGGGATCACGGTTCTGCTGTTCGCCATCCTGATTGCCGCCGCTGTGGTTGCCGTGCATCCCGCCGCCTTCAGCGACGGCAAGGTATGGCTCAAGTCGGCCGCCTTGCTTGTCGCGCTGTTGCCGCTCGCCGAGACTGTCAGTCCCTTGTCCGTCTCGATCGCCCTTGCCGCGCTGGTGGCGTTCGCGCTTTCGCTGAGCGGCCGGCTGCGACACCGCACGGCGCGCGTTGCAGGCCAGATCGTGCTGTTCGCACTGGCGGCGCCGGTCCGGTTCCTCAGCGATTTTCTCAAGTGGCGAAGAGTGGCGCGGCGGTTCGGCGGGCATCGCATAAGGCTGGCGGCGATCGCGGTCTGGGTGATGCCGCTGACGCTGGGCGCGGTCTTCGTCGCCCTTTTCGGCGCCGCCAATCCGGTCATCGAATACTGGCTGTCGCTGATCGATCTGATGAAGCTGCTCGACCTCGTCCAGTTGACGCGGATTGCCTTCTGGCTGTTCGTGCTTGCCGGCGTCTGGGCCTTTCTACGGCCGCGCCTGCCGCGCTTTCAGCGCCGCATCGCCAGGCCAAATCACCCTGCTGCCGATGCCCAGCCAGCGGCGGACAGGCACGCCGTCGAGGACATCGTCTTCGGCAAGGCCGCCATCCTGCGCGCGTTGATCGTCTTCAACGTTTTGTTTTCGCTGCAGAGCGGGCTCGACGCCACCTATCTGTGGGGCGGGGTCGCGCTTCCCGATGGTTTGAGCTACGCCGCCTACGCGCATCGCGGCGCCTATCCCTTGATCGTCACCGCGCTGCTAGCCGCCGGTTTTGTCCTTGCGGCGTTGAGGCCCGGCAGCGAGACATCGGCCGACCCGCTCATCCGCCGGCTGGTCTATGCCTGGGTGGCGCAGAACATCATGCTGGTCGTCTCATCGATCCTGCGGCTCGATCTCTATGTCGGCATCTATGCGCTGACCTACTGGCGCGTCGCGGCTTTCGTCTGGATGGGACTGGTGGCGGCCGGCCTTGCGCTGATCATCGCCCGTATCGCGCTCGGAAAATCCAGTGAATGGCTGCTCTCCGCCAATCTTCTGACGTTATCCCTGGCGCTTTATGTCTGCTGTTTCATCAACTTCGCAGCAACGATCGCCGATTACAATGTCGACCACTCTCTTGAAATGACCGGCCAGGGCATTCCCCTCGACGCCTGGTATCTCCGCTCGCTCGGGCCGGACGCGTTTCCAGCGCTCGATCGCTTCCTCGACCGTCGGCGCGGGACGGCCAATGCCGGTGCCGTCGGCGAACTGGCAAGGTTGCGCGGTGTCGATGAAGGCTGGTATCGCAGCCTGCAGGAAAACTGGCGAAGCTGGAGCTTTCGCGACTGGCGCCTGCTTCGCTATCTCGACAAAAGGCGGCCTATTGTTCCCAGCGTCGCAGAACCCGTGCCGGATCGCTAATCCATGCCGCATCACATCCTCGTCGCCGACGATGACCCGCATATCCGCGAAGTGATCTGCTTCGCGCTGGAAAAGGCCGGCATGAAAACGGCCGCCGTGTCCGATGGCGCCGCCGCTCTGCAGGCAATCGAACGGCGCACGCCCGACCTTGTCGTGCTCGACATCGGCATGCCAGAGATGGACGGGCTGGAGGTCTGCCGGCGGCTGCGTCACACATCAGACGTGCCGGTGTTGTTCCTGTCCGCGCGCGACGAGGAGATAGACCGCATCCTCGGGCTCGAAATGGGTGGGGACGACTACGTCACCAAACCGTTCAGCCCGCGCGAACTCGTCGCCCGCGTCAACGTCATCCTGCGCCGCGCCCGTCCGGCGGCGCTCGAACCGGCCGACGACAGGCAGTTCGCGCAGGGAAAACTCACCCTGGCGCCGGCCAGCCACGCGGCCGCCTTCGACGGCAAGCCGCTCGCCCTGACGGCGATCGAGTTCTCGATCCTGAAAGGGTTTCTGGCGCGGCCCACCCATGTGCTCGATCGCGACGCGGTGATGGCCAATGCCTATGCCGGCAAGATCCATGTGGCCGACCGCACCGTCGACAGCCATATCCGCAACATCCGCGCCAAGCTGGCGGCGATGGGTTGCCCGGAGGTCATCGAAACCGTGCACGGTGTCGGCTTCCGGCTCGGCCGATGCGGCTGACGACATCAAGCAAGTCGATTGGCAGCAAGTGGATCGGCCGCAAATGGCGGCCGCGCCTTGCCACGGTCGTCGTCGCCATCCTGATCCTGGTGATGTCCCTGCCGCTGGTCGGCCTGTTCTTCTTCCGCCTCTATGAGAACCAGCTGATCCGTCAGACCGAAGCGGAACTGATCGCACAGGGCGCCGCCATCGCCGCTATCTATGCCCAGGAGGTGCGCGACGCCGGCATTTCACCGGAAAAGCTTGGCGTGGCGATGCCGCTGGCGAATGGCACCAGGAGCCGAGGCGCCAATCTCGATTCGCCCTATCGGCCGATCGAGCCGCAGCTCGATCTCGCCTCGGATTACGTGCTTCAGACCAGGCCGGTAGGGATTCCTGCCACGGTCGATCCAGCTTTCGCCGCGATCGGCGCGCGGCTGGCTGGGATTCTCGATGCGACGCAGAAGACCACGCTGGCCGGCTTCCGGCTGCTCGATCCCAGGGGCGTCGTGATTGCCGGGCGCGACGAGATCGGGCAGTCGCTCGCCGAGGTCGAGGAGGTGCGTGAGGCACTCGCCGGGCGCTATGCCAGCGCGCTCAGGCTGCGCATCCCCAACCAGCCGCCGCCGCCGCTCTATTCGGTCAGCCGCGGCACCAGGGTGCGCGTGTTCGTCGCCCTGCCGGTGGCCGTCGACGGCAAGGTCGCCGGCGTGGTCTTTGTCTCGCGGACGCCTAACAACATCATAAAACATCTCTATGGCGAGCGCGGCAAGGTGACGGCGGCAGCGATCGCCATTCTCGGCGGCACGCTGCTCATCGGCCTCGTTTTCCTGCGCACCGTCAGCCGGCCGATCTACGCGCTCATCGACCGCACCCAGCGCATCGCCGCCGGTGAGCGCAGCGCGATCCGGCCTCTCGACCACCATGGCACGCGCGAAATGGCGGAGCTTTCCGCCGCCTTTCTCGATATGGCCGAAAGACTACAGGCGCGCTCGGACGCCATCCAGACCTTCGCCACCCATGTCTCGCATGAACTCAAATCGCCGCTGACGGCGATCCAGGGTGCGGCCGAATTGCTGCGCGATTCAGGCAGCGGGATGGCCGATGAAGAGCGGCGGCGCTTCTCCGACAATATCGTCACAGATGCAGGGCGGCTCAACCTTTTGGTCCGGCGGCTTCTCGACCTGGCGCGGGCCGAAAACCTCGCGCCCAGCGGCGAAAGCACCTCGGTCGGCGCCGCGCTGGCGCTGCTCCCCGTCGACGCGAGGCTGGCGGTTGAGGTCGAGGCCGGCGGCGACCTGGCCTTCCGCATCTCGTCCGAGAACGCTGCCATCGTGCTTGCCAATCTCATCGACAATTCGGCCAGGCACGGCGCGACCCTAATTTCCATCACCGCCGCAAGCGCGAGCGGCAGGGTTTCCGTTCTGGTCAGCGACGACGGCGCCGGCATTTCGCCGAGCAACCAAGGGCGGATCTTTGAGCCGTTCTTCACCACGCGGCGCTCTACCGGCGGCACCGGCATGGGTCTGGGCATCGTGCTGGCCCTCCTGAAAGCGCATGATGGTACGATCCGGCTGGTTGACTCCGAGCGCGGCACGCGCTTCGAGATCACTTTGCCGGTCGCGTAGATTGCGGACGGGGGATCGGAGAAAAAAGTGCGCTACGACATCGTCATCATCGGCGGGGCCATCGTCGGATCCTCGGTCGCCTACTATCTGCGCGAGGAAGGGTTTTCCGGCTCGATCGCGCTGATCGAGCGCGACCCGCAATTCGCCCATTCGGCGACGACGCTGTCCATGGCCTCGATCCGCCAGCAATTCTCCATTCCGCAAAACATCCGCCTGTCGCAGTTCACGCTAAAACTGTTTCGGCGGCTGAAGGAAGAATTCGGCACCGACGCCGATATCGGTTTTCGCGAGGGCGGCTATCTCATCCTTGCCGGCGAGGCCGGGCTGCCGATCCTGAAAGCCAACCACGAAGCGCAGGTCGCCGAGGGCGCTGACATCCTGCTTGAGGACGCCGAACAGCTGACGCGCCGCTTCCCCTGGCTGTCGGCCGAAGGCATCACCGCCGGCGCCTATGGCCGGACCGGCGAGGGCTGGTTCGACGCGCATGCGATGCTGATGCTGTTTCGCAAGGCGCTGCGGCAGAAGAAGATCGACTTTATCAGCGCGTCGGTCACCGGCGTCGAGCGGCAGGGTGACCGCGTCACCGGCGTCAGCCTCGACAATGGCGATCGGCTCGAGGCCGATACCGTCATCAATGCCGCCGGGCCGAATGCCGGCAAGGTCGCTGCCCTTGCCCAGCTTTCGCTGCCGGTCGAGCCACGCAAGCGCAACGTCTTCGTCTTCGAGGCGCGCGAGAAATATGCCGACATGCCGCTGCTGGTCGATCCCTCCGGCATCTATGTCAGGCCGGAAGGCTCGGTCTACCTCACCGGCGGTGCCGAGCCGGAGGAGGGCGACGGCCCGGCCGATCCCGGGGATTTCGACGTCGACTGGCCGCTGTTCGAAGAGGTGATCTGGCCGGTGCTGGCAACCCGCATCCCGGCCTTCGAAGCGATCAAGCCGACGCGCGCCTGGGCGGGGCATTACGACTACAACACGCTCGACCAGAACGCCGTCATCGGCCCCCACCCCGAGGTGACGAATTTCCTGTTCGCCAACGGATTCTCCGGCCATGGGCTGCAACAGGCGCCGGCGGTCGGCAAGGCGCTGGCCGAACTGATCGTGCATGGCGGCTACCGGACGATCGACTGCTCGGCATTTGGCTACGCGCGTGTCGCCGAAGGGCGGGCCTTCCGGGAATTGAATGTGATTTGAGGCGGCAAGAACGATCGACGTTAGCTGCCTCTCCAGGTCTATGCCATCATCGCGTCAATCTTGAGCGCGTTGCCCAGCGCATTGCCTCCGGCCGTGTTGTCGAAAATTCCCCAGACCTCGGCACCCGAAGCGGCCGCTGCCTCGACTTGCCGGCTGAAGCGGTCGAGACTTTCGGCATCGTAATCGGAATAATAGACGCGCGGCGCGCCATGCCAACGGAAATAGGCGAGGCCGGGCCAGCCGCCCGGCACCGCGGCAGGTGGCGCCGGAGCCGGATCGGCGGCAACGCGCGCGATCCGGCGAGCCGCCAGAAGTGCTTCAGCCTCTGCATCGAACCAGCTGGGATGGCGCGGCTCGCAGACCAGCCTGGCTTGCGTTCGCTCGCCCAGCATGTCGAAGAAATCGCTCGCGACATCTGGCTCGAACGACAGGCTCGGCGGCAACTGCACCAGAAGCACGCTCAGCTTTCCACCGAGACCTTCGACCTCTTGGAGAAAGCTTTGCAAAAGATCGTTGCAGTCCACGAGACGGCGCTCATGGGTGATCGCCTTCGGCATCTTGGCGGCGAAGCGGAAGTGCTNCGTTGCAGTCCACGAGACGGCGCTCATGGGTGATCGCCTTCGGCATCTTGGCGGCGAAGCGGAAGTGCTCCGGCACGGCGCGTGCCCAGCGCTCATAGGTCTCGCGGCGGTGCGGCTTGTAGAAGGACGTGTCGATCTCGACGATCGGAAAGTGCCTGGAATAGCGCTCTAGATGCGATCCGGGTTGCGGGAAATTATCCTTGTATCGTGTCGGAATGCCCCAGCCAGCCGTGCCTATGAAGCATGCCTGTTTTCCCATGCATGGGGATGTGGACCAGAACAGACGTGGGTCAAGGCGTGCGGAGGGCGCGTGACGACGCTCCACACGCCGATCAGGCCCCGGCCAGCTTTCCAGTCTCGATATGAGCTTGCAGCCAGGCCAGCACTCGTGCCCAGCCCTTGGCATGTTCAGCCGCCGCCTCTCGCAGCCCGCCAAAGCCGGCATGGCAGATGGTGACGCGCGTGCCGTCGGCGATAGGCTCCAGCAGCCATGCGACCCTGGTTTGCCGCCGGCCAAGCGTGGGATGGTCCCGACCATATGCCCACGTCTGCACGATCCGGCGCGGTGTTTCGATTTCGAGGAATTCGCCGCTGGCCGGCAGGTCCCTACCGCCGGCCAGCGCACGACCACGGTCCAGCGGCCGCCGACGCGAAGGTCGGCCCACCAGCCGACCATCCTGTAGGTATCGGCTGACCCCCACCATTGCTCGACTTCCTTGCAGACCAGCGCCCCGAAGACGCGTTCGGGAGGCGCGCCAATCTCGGCCGATGCCATGATCGTCTCGCCATTGGTCATGCTCCGCACCCTGAGAGCTTGCATGATCTATGCCTCCATGGAATTTGTTCCGCCAGCGAAACGAGCTCAAGCTTTCGACGGCGGACGCTCGAATCCCTTGCCCGTCTCGAGCAGGCTCTTCAGGCTGGCCAGCACCAGCGGCCAGCCCTTGGCGACATTGTCGATCAGCCTGTGCGGGCCGTCCGCCTCATGGGTCACGGCAAGTTTCATCAGCTCGCCGTCGGGCTCGATGGTGAAGGTGCAGCGCGTGTAGCCGTCCTCCCTGATCTCGGGCATCCATTCATTGCGCCATTTGATGACCAGGCGGCGTGGCGGGTCGATCTCGAGAATCTCGCCACTGTCGGCGACACGGCCGTCCGGGAAGATCAGCTTCCAGCTGGAGCCCACCTTCCACTCGCTCTCCTGATAGGAGCAGAGGAAGAACTGCCGGTTGAACCCCGGGTCGGTCAACGCCTCCCAGAGTTTCTCCGGCGTGGTGCGGATGTAGGTTACATAAACGAAGCTGTTGCTCATCAGTCTTCCCTTTCGAGGCGTTTCTTCAGGTCACTCAACGCATCAAGCCGATGGCGCTCGAACTTGCCGATCCAGCGCTCGGCGATCTCGTTGATTGGAACCGGGTTGAGGTAGTGCTCCTTCTCTCGGCCCCGGCGGATGGTGGTAACGAGGTTCGCTTCTTCCAGGATCGCCAGGTGCTTGGTCACCGCCTGGCGGGTCATGGCCATCTCTGCGCAAAGCGCATTCAGCGTCTGTCCGTTCCTGGCATGGAGGCTGTCCAGCAATTGCCGGCGTGTCGGGTCGGCCAGGGCGCGAAAAACGGCATCCATGCTCATGGCTTAATATGCAACCATTTAGTTGCATGTCAAGCGGCAAGATCGCGCACCATTGACGATGGATAGATCACAGAAGAAAGTCAGCGCTTGCGGGAGATCCAGAAGGCGTCGGGTATGCGCTTCATGCCGATGCGTTCATAGAATCCGACAGCGTCGGGCATGGAAACCAGGCTGATGGCGACCGACGGTCCGAGCTGCCGGGCCACCTCGTCCATCAGCCCCTTGCCGATACCCAGGCCTTGCGCCTTGGCCGAGACGGCAAGATCGCTGATGTAGCAGACCCAGGAAAAGTCGGTCAGGCAGCGGGCAACGCCAATCAGCGGCGTGGCTTCCATGTCGAGATGGGCCATGTCGAGGCGGGCCATGTCGAGACGGGCGGTCACGATCAGGTTGGCGCCCTCCAACATCGCCTTCAGCCTTGCCTCGTCATCGACAGGCCGGACTTCGCCGAGACCGGACTCCACCAGCACGCGGCGGAATTCGGAAATGCCGAGCGCCGGTTCACGCGTATAGAGGACGTGGGAGTTTTCCGCCATGGGACCAGACTGCACCATCGGGCGGTGAATTCGAAGCTGTTTTGCGCAGCGCCCTTATGCGTGCGCGCACGAACAGTGCCTTTTATTTGCCCCCGGCTTTGTGTAAACCGGGCCCCAGCAAATCCCCCCCAACGAAAACACGGGCCAAAGCCATGGAAAAATTCACCAAGCTCACCGGCGTCGCCGCTCCCATGCCGATCGTCAATGTCGACACCGACATGATCATCCCGAAGGATTATCTCAAGACGATCAAGCGCACCGGGCTTGGCACCGGCCTGTTCGCCGAGATGCGCTACAAGGACGACGGCTCCGAAAATCCGGATTTCGTGCTCAACAAGCCCGCCTACCGCAAGGCGCAGATCCTCGTCGCCGGCGACAATTTCGGCTGCGGCTCGAGCAGGGAACACGCGCCATGGGCGCTGCTCGATTTCGGCATACGCTGCGTCATCTCGACTTCGTTCGCCGACATCTTCTACAACAACTGCTTCAAGAACGGCGTGCTGCCGATCACCGTCAGCCCCGAGGACCTNTCGTTCGCCGACATCTTCTACAACAACTGCTTCAAGAACGGCGTGCTGCCGATCACCGTCAGCCCCGAGGACCTGGAGAAGCTGATGGATGACGCATCGCGCGGCTCCAACGCCACCCTGTCGGTCGATCTCGAAGCCAAGGAAATCCGTGGTCCGGACGGCGGCGTGGTCACCTTCGACCTCGACGACTTCAAGCGGCACTGCCTGCTCAATGGGCTCGACGACATCGGCCTGACCATGGAAAAGGCAGGCGCCATCGCCTCGTTCGAGAAGAAGAACGCCGAACTGCGCCCCTGGGCCTGAGCGGCCGCCAGGACCGGCCCCTTTCCGGGCTGGGTCGAGGGAGGGACAGTCATGAGACATCAGCTTCTTGCCGGCGTTTGCGGGCTGGCCTTGTTGCTGGGGCCCGCCGCGAGCGTGCTCGCGCAGACTCAGACGCCCGCCGCGCAACAGCCGCCGGCGGTGGAAAAGCCGGCCACCGATCAGGATGCGGGAACCGACGCCGCCGACGCCGCTGACGACGACAAACAGGCGCCGGTGCCGTTCGAAGGCGGCCACCTCACCATCACGCAGCCGGAGCAGGACGGCGAGAAGGTGCTTGCTTATGACGGTAAACAGCTGGCCAGCAATTACGATGTCTTCTTCGACAAAATTGTGGAAGTTGGCGGCGTCAAGGTGGCCCTGTTCGATGTTGGCGATGGCGGCAATCAATGCGGCCCGGCGACGGTGATCGTCTGGAAGCCGGAAGGCGGCGCCATCCAGAGCACCAAGGTCGAGCAGGACGATTGCGGAGCGCCGCCCGCGGGAGTGTCCGACAGCGCCATCTATTTCGTGCCCTATCTCCTGCCGGGGGACCAGAAGCCGGCCCTGCAGTGGTCGCCGACGGATGGGCTGACGATTTCGGGCAATCTCACCTACATGCCGGAACCCGGCACCGACTGGAAAGACATCGATCCGGAAAAGTACCAGAACATCATCGACGCCTTCCACAATGAGGCTGTCTACAAGGAAGCCGAAAAGCTGCTGGGCAAGGACATGCCCGACATGGCGACCAGCCTGCTGGTTGGCGGCGGCACGGAAAAGACCGCGTCCGGCGCCTTCTTCGCCAGCGGCTGCGTGCCGCACGATTGTGGCGGCAATGACGGCTTCATGGCCGTCGACCCGGCCAAGCACCAGATCTATTTCGCCCGCCGCGGCGACAATGGCCAACCGAACGCCTGGCCGGCGCTGGCGACATGGCCGGCCGATGTGAAGGAAGCGCTGGACAAGGCGCTGGGGTCGGCGAACTAGCCAGGGCATTTCCGGCGAAAGGGCGGCGCCTCCAGGGCTCTGCCCCTTTTTCACGCAGGACCGCGTCAACGGCGATATTCGCCGGGACAATGGAACCAGATGGGCCGCGCGGCGTCATAGAAGCAGTTTCGCTCGGCAGTGCCTGGAGTAACATCGATGGTCAGGCTCGTTCTTCTGGCGCTTGTTCTGTTCGCCCTCTCAACTGGCGCCACAGAGGCGGCAAAGCTGGACGCAGCCGCCGTCAACAACGCCCAATTCACCGACGCCGCAACGAAGGGCGTCGACGCGACCGTGTTGAAGGCACAGGTCCTTTTGGATCGGGCGCGCTTCTCGCCTGGCCTGATTGACGGCCGCCAGGCGGCGAACTTCACCAAGGCGGTCCGGGCATTCCAGGCGGCCAACGCTCTGCCCGCCGATGGCAGGCTCAACCGGGAGACCTGGGACAAGCTGGTCGCAACCTCGCCAGACGCGGTTCTTGTGAATTACGAGTTGACGCGCAAGGACGTGCGTGGACCGTTTACCAAGCGCATTCCGGCCAGTATGGAAAGAATGGCTCGCCTGCGCAGGCTCGGCTACCGCGGTTCGCTGGAACGGATCGCGGAGCACTTCCACATCAGCGAACAATTGCTGCGAAGGCTCAATCCGGGCATCAGCTTCAGGAAGGCGGGCGCAAAGGTGCTGGTGCCGGCTATCGACCGAGGCGATCCGCCCTCAGCCGCTGTCAGCGTCGAGGTCGACAAGGCCGCGCGCCAGGTTCGCGTTCTCGACGATTCCGGCAAAGTGGTTTCGGTCTACCCCGCCTCGATTGGAAGCGAAGAGAAGCCGGCGCCGAGCGGCGAGGCACAAGTCACACGCGTGGTCCACAATCCCACCTATCACTACGATCCCCGCTTCGCCTTCAAGGGGGTGAAAACCAAACGGCCCTTCACCATCGCTGCCGGACCCAACAATCCTGTCGGATCGATCTGGATCGATCTGTCCATTGAAAGTTACGGAATTCACGGCACGCCCGAACCAGGCAAGATCGGGAAGACCTTTTCGCATGGTTGCATCAGACTGACCAATTGGGATGCCGAAGACCTCGCCCTTGAGGTGCACAAAGGCACAAAGGTTGTCTTCATCGGAGAAACGGCTGAATCGGCCGCGGGCCAACCCGGCTGACGCATCGCGTGAAAGAGAGCCGGCCCGTCGAGGCCACGGATTCTGCACCGCCGATCCATCCGTATTGGCCCATGGCAGGATCGGTTTTTCCCCGCAAAGTAGCTGCGACAATGCGAGGCTCCCCCATGCGCAAGCTCATCTCAACCGGCTCGCCGTTCGAAAAGACCGCCGGCTATTCACGTGCCGTGGTGCAGGGCGACTGGTGCTTCGTGTCCGGGACGACCGGCTACGATTACGCCACCATGACGATGCCGGACAGTGTCGAGGCGCAGACGCGCAATTGCCTGGCGACGATCGGCAAGGCGTTGCAGGACGGCGGCTTCGAGATGTCCGACGTGGTGCGCGCGCACTACTACATCACCGACCAGGCCTTCGTGGATGTCGTCTTCCCGATTCTTGGCGAGACATTCGGCGACATCAGGCCCGCGGCGACGATGATCGTCTGCCAACTCAACAAGCCGGAAATGAAGATCGAGATCGAGGTGACGGCGCTGCGGCGTACGGTGTGAGGAGACTTCCGCCATGAAGGTCCGGCGTATCGTGGCCAATATCGAAACACCGGACGCCGCGGCGGCCAGCCGTTTCTACCATGATGTGCTTGGCCTCGACATCCTGATGGATCAGGGCTGGATCGTAACCTACGGTTCCGAGGACTCGATGCAGCTCCAGGTCAGCTTCATGGCGCAGGGCGGATCCGGTACGCCGGTGCCGGATCTGTCGATCGAGGTCGACGATGTCGATGCGGCATTCAAAGCCATGAAGGACGCCGGCTTCGCCGTCGAATACGGGCCCGCCGACGAACCGTGGGGCGTGCGGCGCTTCTATGTGCGCGATCCGCTGGGACGGCTGGTCAACATTCTCTCGCACCGGTGAGCGCATCTTCCGCGGGCCAGGTAACTTGGACATGCCGGCGGCACAGCCCCCCCCCTCTGCCCCGCCGAGCAGAGGGAGGCGTGAAGGAATCGCGGCGATAGGTTCTTCGTCCTCCCCTTGCGCTGCAACCGCTTGGCGTTTAGCAAGGCCGCGTCGCACAGCGCCGCGCGCCTCTTTGGCGCGCAAAGGACGCTGTGCAAACCGAACGCATTCTTTCTGGGACAACTCACCATGGCAACGAAGCATCTTTTCCTGCTCCCCGGCGACGGCATCGGCCCCGAGGCGATGGCCGAGGTCAAGAAGCTGATCGCGGCCATGAACGCAAAGCTCGGCAGTGGCTTCGTCACCGACGAGGGCCTGGTCGGCGGCTGCGCCTACGATGCGCACGGTGCGGCGATTTCCGATGCGGACATGGAAAAGGCTATGACGGCGGACGCCGTGCTGTTCGGCGCCGTCGGCGGGCCGAAATGGGATGCCGTGCCTTACGAGGTGCGCCCCGAGGCCGGCCTGCTGCGCCTGCGCAAGGACATGGAGCTGTTCGCCAATCTCAGGCCCGCCATCTGCTATCCGGCGCTGGCCGCATCGTCCTCGCTGAAGCAGGAAGTCGTCGAAGGCCTCGACATCCTCATCGTGCGTGAGCTGACCGGCGGCGTCTATTTCGGCGAGCCCAAGCAGATCATCGATCTCGGCAACGGCCAGAAGCGCGGCATCGACACGCAGGTCTACGACACGTTCGAGATCGAGCGCATTTCAGGTGTCGCTTTCGAGCTCGCGCGGACGCGCAAGAACCATGTGACGTCTATGGAAAAGCGCAACGTCATGAAGTCGGGCGTGCTGTGGAACGAGGTCGTCACCCAGACCCACAAGGCACGCTATTCCGACGTCAAGCTCGACCATATGCTGGCCGACGCCGGCGGCATGCAGCTGGTGCGCTGGCCAAAACAATTCGACGTCATCGTCACCGACAATCTGTTCGGCGACATGCTGTCCGACATCGCCGCCATGCTGACCGGCTCGATCGGCATGCTGCCGTCGGCCTCGCTCGGCGCGCCTGATGCCAAGACCAAGAAGCGCAAGGCGCTGTACGAGCCGGTGCACGGCTCGGCACCCGACATTGCCGGCAAGGGCATCGCCAACCCGATCGCCATGACCGCCTCCTTCGCCATGTGCCTGCGCTATTCCTTCGGCATGGTCGATGAAGCCGACAAGCTCGAAGCCTCAATCGCCGCCGTGCTCGACCAGGGCCTGCGCACCAAGGATATTTTCTCCCCCGGCATGACCGAGGTTGGTACGGTCGAAATGGGCGACGCGATCATCGCCAAGTTCCTGGGATAATCAGCGGATCTCGCCGGCAAGCTGCTGCAGCAGACCGACGAGCTGCGTCTCGTCCACCGGCTCGAAAAACACTGAGTCGGCGGCCTCGACGGCGACGATCGCTTGCTGGGCGGCGGCCGCCCCGGCGGCTGTGACGCGGATCACCTTGGCCCGGGAGTCCCGGGGATCCGCTTCGCGTACGATCAAGCCCTTGGCCTCCAGCCGGGCGACGACGTCGGAGGTCATCTTCACCTCGGTGCCGGCCTGGGCGGCGAGTTGCACCTGGTTGGGCGGTTCGCCATTGCGGCCAAGCCACATCGCCGAGGCGAGCAGCACGAACTGGACATGCGTCAGGTCGAGCGGCGCCAGCGCCGCCGTCATGACGCGCTGCCAGCGCATGGTGGTTCGCCAGAGCAGCAAGCCGGGGCTCTCCGATGCCCCGCCCTTGAAGCGCGTGTGGGGTTCAGCCATGATTCGCCAACGCCTCCGCCTGCTCGAACAACTTGGCCATCGACACGTCGAAATCGCCACTGATCTGGGGCCCGAGTTCCGGGCCGACCTCTTCGGCCGAAGGGCCTGAGATATCGAGCCGGTGCGTCACCTGCGTGCCGCCTTCGACAGGCACCAGAGTGTGCCGGAACAGCAGCTTGGTATCGCCGAACGAAGTTTCATCGGCATAGGTCACGTTTTCGACGAGATCGACGATGGTCGATTCGAACGTGTCCTGACCGACCGGCGTCACCGAGACGCGGGTGCCCTTGGCGAATGGCCCATGCAGCACGAAGGTATCGGAGCCTTCATAAGTCAGGCGGCCTTCATGCAAGGCCTTGAGCGCGTTCCAGATGGCTTGCGCAGGAAGGGGGGAAGTCGCGGTGTATTCATTGGTCCACATCGTTTTGCTCCATTCAACGATTTAATCTGCGCATAGATTATCCGCGCGCGGATTAAATTGCAAGCGGAATCTTCATCTGCCACGAAGATCGGCTGAACCGTCGTTTTTTGGAGTGACTTTTCTCGGGACCTGGCTCCTAAACTCTGACTCCCGCCGGCACCGGTCCCCACTGGTTTTCACGCGCCTGGGTCGGGATCAGCGCGAAGACCAGGATGATCAGGCTGCCTATGCTGGGGACCAGGATCACCAGATAGAGCCAGCCCGACAAGCCGATATCGTGCAGCCGGCGCACGGTCATGCCGAGGCTGGGCAGGAGCGTCGCCAGGAGGAAAGTGCCGCAGAGGCCGACCGTCACCGCCGCCGAGACATCTGTGTCGAAATTGCCCATTTCGATATCGGTGAAGATGCCGATGCCGCCGACGATCAGCAGGCAGACCACCCAGAAAAGGCAATAGCCCCAATATTCCTTGCGGCGGGCGCGGCCGGCGAAGTTGAAGTAGTTCTGCGTCAGTCCACGCCAGAAATAGCCCCAGAGATCACTGGGTTCGGCGGTTGCGCTCTCGCTGGATCGGCCGAAATGCCGCGCCTGCCCGCGCGCCGTGGATGCGGTGCCGGCTTGGGCCGGTGCCGCACTTATGCCGGCGCCAACCGTCGAGTTCACGGCCGGGCTCGGGTTGGGTTGGCCAGCGATCGAAAAGACGTCGCGCGCCTGGCCGCCGCCCGGCTGGAACTCGACCGTCGTCCCGTTAGGCATGGCGGTTTGCCGGCGCAGGTTCTCGCGGGTGAAAGTGTAGCTGTTGCCGTCGGCTCCGGTGATGAAGCCGAAGCCCTGGTCTTCGTCATAGTGAAGCACTTCGCCGCGCATCCGCCCGCCCCTTATAGCCCGTTCCCGGCCAAGATGTGGCACAGGCCCAAGCCCATGGGCAAGCCGCCCATAGCTACCGTCTTCGCGGCGAATGAAGCATAAGACACCGAGTGCAACCGTTTTGGCCAAAGCAGACCATGACAGTGGAATATTCCAATGCCAGCGTGTTGACCGAGGATGGCGAGGTGACGGTGCCGCCCGGGCGGGTCACCTTGGCCATCTGCCACCGGGCTGATGCTCTGGCCGCCCGGCAAGGGCCTGGCTGGCATTCCACGGGTAGGGAGCTTTCTCGTGAACGCGGCTCTGGCGGATCCGGTTGGACGCGAAACCCGAGGCGCCGGGCCAGAGCACCGGGGCGGAGCCAGGCCTCGTGCTGATCAGCCATCACATCCTGACCCACCAACACCGATCCGCGGTATCGGCTACCACCAGCAAGCTTGCCTTTCTTTGCCACGATCTCATCCCGACACTGCGTCCGGACCTGGTCGGTGCGGGCATCGGCGAGACCCGATACGGCTCTTATCTCGAACACTTCGTGCGCATCGGCGCGCCGG
This sequence comes from Mesorhizobium sp. LNHC229A00, assembly GCF_000502415.1. NCBI lineage: Bacteria > Pseudomonadati > Pseudomonadota > Alphaproteobacteria > Hyphomicrobiales > Phyllobacteriaceae > Mesorhizobium > Mesorhizobium sp. LNHC229A00. The sequence goes on along the minus strand of NZ_AYWQ01000018.1, from coordinate 45,493 downwards.
CGTTCTGCGCTTCCGCCGAGGTTGGCGCGACGTTGAGCGATCACATGCGCAAGGCCGGCGTCGCCGCGCCTGTGGTGTACCGGTTTCCGATGCCCTCCATCCTCCACGAGACCGCTTCGCGCATGGGCGCGACCTCCCGCATAGAGACCGGCGAACCGTTTGTAATCTATTGTTCCACCATCCAAGTACGAAAGAACCACATCCTCTTGGCGCGCACTGGCGGCAGGCGCTGGACGAAGGCGTCAAGCGGTCGAAGCTTGTCTGCGCTGGGCGCTGGGGCTGGATGATCGAGCCGCTGCGCGCCTATCTCAAGGCTTATCCGAAGCTATCCGAATCGGTCACGTTCACCGGCCTGGTCAGCGACGAGGAGCTAATCCAGTATTATCGAAGCGCCTCTTTCGGCGTCTTTCCCTCGCATATTGAGGGCTGGGGCTACGGCGCCTCGGAATGTCTCGATTTCGGCATTCCGGTGATCGTCTCGACCGCGCCGTCGCTGATCGAGGAGCGGCGGCATGATGCCGGCGATCGACCCCAATGACCAGGCCGGCTGGTACGCTGCGATCCGCAAAATGGCGGAAGACCACGCCTGGAGACCCTCGCTGGCGGATCGCATCGCCCAGAACCATCGCCCGACGCCGGCATCGGTAAGCTGGGCCGCGATCAAGGCCGGCCTGAAGGAGAGCGCGGCCGGCCGTCTCTAGATTTTACGAAGGCCGCTTCTTCGTCTTCTTGTTCTTTGGCGGACCGGCGTTGTCGAATTTCGGCTTGCCCGGCTTCTTCGCCCACGGCTTTGCCTCATGCGTGGTGGCCGGACGCTGGTCGGCTGAAGCCGGTGCACGCTTCTCGAATTTGCGCTTCGGCGCGTTCGGGTCGAACGGCGCCTTGCCGCGATGCGGTTTCTTGTCCGTGCTCGGCGGCTGATAGCCGGCCCGCGACAGGTCCGGCGTGCCGTCCAGCCGCTTGACCACGATGTTGCCCTGCAATTTGCGGTCGGGCCCGATCGCGGCGAGAAAGCGCTCCGCCCAGTCGGCGGCGATCTGCACGAACGTCTCTTCCGGCTGCATCTTAATGGCGCCGATCTCGCGCTTGCTGATGCTGCCGGCACGGCACAGCATCGGGATCAGCCAGCGCGGCTCGGCGTTCTGCCGGCGACCAACCGACAGCGAGAACCAGACGCTGGCGCCGAAATCGTCGCGGCGGCTGGGCGCCTCGTCGCGATGGGCGAATTTTTCGCCCGCCGCTCTTTCACGCGATGGTGTGAAAGGCGCGACGTCCATGAGATCCTCGGGCGCCGAGCGGCTGGCGCGGCACTGGCGCACGAAAGCGGCCGCCACCTGTTCGGCGCCATGACGGCTAAGAAGCGCATCGATGAACTCGCGCTCGTCATCCTTCAGCGGTTCGTCGAAAGCCGGGTCGGCAAGAATGCGCTCGTCGTCGCGCCGTATCACGTCGTCGGCCGAGGGCGGGCTCGCCCATGTCGCCGTCAGCTTGGCGCTTTGCAGCAGTCGCTCGGTACGCCTGCGGGCGCTGTTGGGCACGATCAGCGCACTGACGCCCTTGCGCCCGGCACGTCCCGTGCGGCCGCTGCGGTGCAGCAGCGTTTCGGGATTGGTCGGCAGGTCGGCGTGGATCACCAGCTCGAGATTGGGCAAGTCGATGCCCCGCGCCGCGACGTCGGTGGCGATGCAGACTTTCGCACGGCCGTCGCGCATCGCCTGCAGCGCATGGCTGCGTTCGTTCTGGCTGAGTTCGCCCGAAAGCGCGACGACGGAAAAATTGCGGTTGTTGAAGCGTGCCGTCAGATGATTGACGGCGGCGCGCGTGTTGCAGAACACCAGCGCGTTCTTGGCCTCATAGAAGCGAAGCACGTTGATGATGGCGTTCTCGCGGTCGGCGTGGGCGACATTCAGCGCCCGATATTCGATGTCGAGATGCTGCTTTTCCTCGCCGGCGGCCGAGATGCGTACGGCATCGCGCTGATAGCCCTGGGCGAGCGTGGCGATGGAGCGCGGCACGGTTGCCGAGAACATCAGCGTCCGGCGCTCGGCCGGTGCGGCATCGAGGATGAATTCGAGGTCCTCGCGAAAGCCGAGATCGAGCATCTCGTCGGCCTCGTCGAGAACCACGGCCTTCAGCGTCGACATGTCGAGCGAATGGCGCGTGATGTGGTCGCGCAGCCGGCCGGGCGTGCCAACGACGATGTGGGCGCCGCGTTCCAGCGCGCGCCGTTCGGTGCGCATGTCCATGCCGCCGACGCAGGACGCCACCGTGGCGCCGGTCGGCTCATACAGCCATTCGAGCTCACGCGTCACCTGCAGCGCCAGTTCGCGTGTCGGCGCCACCGCCAATGCCAGCGGCGCCGCTGCCGGGCCGAAACGTTCCGCGCCGTCGAGCAGCGTCGGCGCCATGGCAAGGCCGAAGGCGACGGTCTTCCCCGAGCCGGTCTGCGCAGACACCAGCGCATCGGCCTGGCCGAGCTCCAGCACCGCCTTCTGCACCGGTGTCAGGTCGGAATAACCGCGTTTTTCCAGCGCTTGTGCCAGCGCGGGAACAATACCATCGAAGTTGGACATCTCGTTCTTTCGGAATTCAGGGGTTCTGCGCTCATCATGGAGCACATGCCGGGGGGCTGGCGGCGCCAGCCAGACAATCTTGGCCGTTCGTACTTCCTGCCGCCCTTCTTGTACAGGGTGCCATGAAGGCTATGCGTGGTGTCGCCAATTGACTCCTGCCGCAAACCGCGTAAAAGCCCGCTTCGAACGGGATCGTTTTTCGATGCGCGGCCTTTTGATGGCTCTTCTTGCATTCGATGCCCCCAGCCTCAATGCGAACCATTGGGCCGGGCGCGTCGCCGCGTCGTCTCGTTCCGGCAAAACCCCATTCTTGGCCAAGAAAACCACCAAAACCACCACCAAAACGGTGTGATTCCCTTGGCCTAACCACCCTCTCCCGGGTCCGGCCTGGGGGACGGAACCCGCACTTGGCCGGCGGGTTTTCTCCAAAAACCAAGCGGAGAGGGACAGGAGATCTCAGATGAGTTTCAAGGTTGCGATAGTCGGCGCCACGGGAAATGTGGGCCGGGAAATGCTCAACATTTTGGAAGAGCGCGGCTTTCCAGTGAGCGAAGTCGTGGCGCTCGCCTCGCGGCGCAGCATGGGCACGGAAGTGTCGTTCGGGGACCGCACGCTGAAGGTCAGGCCGCTCGATCAGTATGATTTTTCCGACACGGACATCTGCATCATGTCGGCCGGCGGCAATGTCTCCAAGGAATGGTCGCCGAAGATCGGCAAACAGGGCTGCGTCGTCATCGATAATTCGTCGGCCTTCCGCTACGACCAGGACGTGCCGCTGATCGTGCCCGAGGTTAACCCGGACGCGATCTCGCTGTTCACACGCAAGAACATCATCGCCAACCCGAATTGCTCGACGGCGCAGCTCGTCGTGGCGCTGAAGCCGCTGCATGATTTCGCCACCATCAAGCGCGTCGTCGTCGCCACCTACCAATCGGTGTCGGGCGCCGGCAAGGAAGGCATGGACGAGCTGTTCACACAGACCCGTGCGGTGTTCGTCGCCGACAGCGTCGACGTCAAGAAATTCACCAAGCGCATCGCCTTCAACGTCATCCCGCATATCGACGTCTTCCTCGATGACGGTTTTACCAAGGAAGAATGGAAGATGGTCGCCGAGACCAAGAAGATGCTCGATCCCAAGATCAAGCTGACGGCGACCTGCGTGCGCGTGCCGGTGTTCATCGGCCATTCGGAAGCGGTCAACATCGAGTTCGAGAAGCCGATCACCGCCGATGAGGCGCGCGACATCCTGCGCGATGCTCCCGGCTGCCAGGTCTTGGATAAGCGCGAGGATGGCGGCTACATCACGCCGCTGGAATCGGCCGGCGAGGACGCCACCTTCATCTCGCGTATCCGCGAGGATTCGACCATCGACAACGGCCTGTCGATGTGGATCGTCTCCGACAATCTGCGCAAGGGCGCGGCGCTGAACGCCGTGCAGATCGCCGAGCTCCTGGTCGAGCGCGGCCTTATCCAGCCGAAGAAGAAGGCGGCCTGACGTAGGTTTGTTTTAGCTCACGGGCCGTATCGCCGCTGCCGCGGCGGGCCCTCCGCGAGGGCGCCGGACGACCGGCGGCCCGCGGTCGCCGGGCTCGGCCTTCGGCCGTCATCTATCTTCTCCCCGTCACTATACGGGGAGAAGGTGCCGGCAGGCGGATGAGGGGCAGCGCCGACCTATGAGCGATCGCACCAAAATCACTCTGCGCCCGGCCATCGATTCGGATGCCGCCGCCATCGCGACCATGATGCGTGCGTCGCTCAACGCTTTCGACTGGATGCCAGTGCTGCACACGCCGGAGGAAGACCTTTTCTTCATCCGCGACGTCATGCTGCCACGGCAGCAGGTGACAGTCGCCGAGGCTGGCGAAGAGATTATCGGCTTCATCGCCGTGAACGGCGATTGGGTGGAACAGCTCTATCTCGATCCGACCTGGACAGGACAAGGCGTCGGCAGCCGGCTGCTGACGGACGCCACTGCCGCCCTGCCGGTCGTGAACCTCCATTGCTTCCAATCCAACACCGGCGCCCGGCGTTTTTACGAGCGCCATGGGTTCCGTGCGGAAGCATCCGGCGACGGCACGGCTAACGAGGAAGGCCTGCCTGATATTTTGTATGTCCGCCGGCGTTGATTTCAGCCACCGCTGTCCGCAGCCAGCTGGCGCAGCAACCCCATCGCCTCCTCCGCCCGCCCAGCCGGCACAAACAGATGGTCGTGGTAAAAACCCGAGACCGGATTGACGCCCATGCCGGCGGCGGCCAGTCGCGCGGTGATGGCGGCGAGAAAGCCGACGGCTTCCAGCGATGAGTGGATGTCCAGCGTGATCATCCGGCAGCGGAACGAAACGGTGAGTCCGGCTTTCCTTGCCGCCGCCTCGGTCACGATCAGTGTCGTGCCCTCGCGCTCGCCAAACACCATGACCGGCTCCAGGCCTTCCGGATGGGGAGCCCCAGGCGCCAGCGTGGCGAAGACATGAATGCCGTCGAGCAAGTCCGGCGTCATCGATGCCAGCAATGTCTTCAGGTCGGTCTCGCCGGTCATTCTTCGTCTCTCTTGTTGCAACGGATCGCCCGCTCCTCAATAGCCGCCATGGGCGAATGCCGATAGCCGGGCCCGCGTCGCGGGGCGCACCGGCGCCAAAATGAATCCGGCCCGTGTAGGATTGCCGGCCCATGCCGCGTCCTTGGCTTGACCCCTGCAAAGGGCTCAAACCAACCGGAGGGAACACCAATGAGCATTTCCGAGACCTCGCCCGTTTCGTCCGGCGCCCTGTGGACCGGCCGCGTGTTGAGCGGCGTCATCATCCTGTTCATGATGTTCGACGGCGCCATCAAGCTGCCGCCGCTCGATATCGTCACCCAGGCGATGGTGCCGCTGGGCTGGCCGGCAGATCCGAATGTCGCGCGCATGCTCGGCGTCATCGGCCTGGTCTCGACCGCGCTCTACGCGCTGCCGAGCACCTCCGTGCTCGGCGCCATCCTGCTCACCGCCTATATGGGCGGCGCCATCGCCACCAATGCGCGCATCGGCAATCCGCTGTTCTCGCACACGCTGTTCGGCGTCTATCTCGGCATCATCCTGTGGNTCGCCACCAATGCGCGCATCGGCAATCCGCTGTTCTCGCACACGCTGTTCGGCGTCTATCTCGGCATCATCCTGTCGGGCGGCCTCTATCTGCGCGACCCCAGGGTGCGCACGGTGATCCCAGCCGATAGCCAAGAACAACGTCGCTTCATCTTCACGCCAGCGGGTGGCAACACCGATGATGCGATTTGTCTGAGCGAGCGGCGTCGCGATCTTCGTTTTCCTCGGGATCAAATTAGCCGTCTGAGAGTTAAGCACTTGGCGGCGAGACGGCGATCCGCGTGAGAGGAACGACAAATGAAGAAAATCCTGGCCATTCTGGTGCTGACGACGGCACTGGGTGCATGTTCGCAAACGGAAAAAGGGGCTGCCGTGGGCGGCCTAGGTGGTGCTGCGGTTGGCGCGGCCGTGGCCGGAGATCCGGTGCAGGGCGCTGTTGTCGGCGGTGCGGTGGGCGCCGTGGCTGGCGCGCTGATCGGCCATGCCAGCGAAAGCGGCCAATGCCGGTACCGCGATCGCCATGGTCGGGTCTATGTCGATCGCTGCCCAAGCGGTTATTGATCGGCCGCATTTCAGACATGAACAGCAAAACGGCGGGCTTGACCCGCCGTTTTCGATCGATGAATTGGCTGCGCTCGCTTGAGACAGCCGCGGGCAGCGCTACAGCAGCTCCCGGATGTATCGCCAGGCGACCCGCCCCAGATCCGCATCAGCGCGGTCATTGCCGCCATGCGCATGCGAGCTTGAGCGCGGTGTGGTTTCGCCAGGCAGGAGAATGCGATGGCCGGCGCCTGGGCCCGAAACCAGGCGCGTGGCCTTTCCGGCATCTTGCCGACGTCGGACAATCGAGCGGGCAAATCCCAGGGATGGCCACAGCGCATCGTCGCCGCCCGCGACCAGCATGACCGTCGCCGAAATGTCCTCGACCGGAATGGCGGCCTTGCCGGCCTCCTCCTTGAAAGCGGTCAGGCAGTGTTCTAAAAGCCCGCGGTAGGACACAAGGCCGTCGACGCAGCTTGCTTTCCAATTTGGGTCGGTTGGAACAAACGGGAACGGCAGTCCCTTGAGCGTCCACGACGACCGCTCGGGCCAGCTGACGCCGTCGGCGCCCGGCCCGATATTTCCCCAGACCACCGATGTCGGGCTGATCGCGACAACGGCGTCGATGCGCGGGTCATGCGCCGCAACGAGCAAGGCCGCCTCGGCGCCTTTGGACGTGCCGACATAGACGATACGCCGGCATCCCAAACCGACAAGACGGTCGGTCGCGGCGAAAAAAATCTCCAAGGGGATTTCGCAAATGCCTGGGATCTGGCCTTGGCCGCCAAACCACCGGAGGGCAAGGGCAGAGACGCCCACATCGGCAAACAGCCTGGCGCGCCCGACGTCGACGCGGCCGCTCGATCCGCTCAGCACCACGACACCTGCCGTGGCCTCGGGGGATCGCAACAGGGTTCCGGCGACGACGCCGGACAGGCTCTCCTCCGCGACTGCCCGTTGGTCCATCCGATCCTCAGCCGGAAATCATAAGCCTTTCCAATGAAACAGCAAAGGGCAGGTGAGCGGCAAATGCAAACAGCAGAACGGCGGGCACAGGCCCGCCGTTCTGTTCCCGCAAGGAATAGGAAGCGATTACTCGGCGGTAGCGGCTTCCGCTTCGGCCGGTGCGGCAGCGGCCGAGGCGACGGCGGCAGCGGCGTCTTCCTGGGCCTTCTTCAGCAGGGCGGCGCGTTCCTGCGCCTTCTTGCCGGGCTCGGCCTTCTTCGGGTTGGAGCGGGCCTCGCGCTTGGCAAGGCCGGCCTCATCGAGGAAGCGCAGCACGCGGTCGGTCGGCTGGGCGCCGTGCGACAGCCAATGCTTGACGCGGTCGGCATCGACCTTGATGCGCTCGCCGTCCTTCGGCAGCAGCGGGTTCCACGAGCCGAGCGACTCGATGAACCGGCCGTCGCGAGGCGAACGGGCATCGGCGACGACGACGTGGTAGTAAGGACGCTTCTTCGAGCCCGCACGGGCCAGTCTGATCTTCAGTGCCATTTCTTTTCTCCTAAAAGCTCCGATTTCGTTTGATAAGTCAGGGTTTCTTCAACCCGTTTTCGTCACGCCGTTGGCAGCGGCGATCTGTTCGTGGTGCCGGATCACTTCGCGGACGACGAAGTTGAGGAATTTCTCCGCGAAATCCGGGTCGAGATGCGCGTCATGCGCCAGCTGGCGCAGGCGGGCGATCTGCTGCTGCTCGCGCGCCGGGTCGGCCGGCGGCAGGCCATGCTCGGCCTTGAGCACGCCAACCGCCTTGGTGCAGCGGAAGCGCTCGGCCAGCATGTGGATGAGGGCCGCGTCGATGTTGTCGATCGAGGCGCGGTAGCCGGCCAGGATGGTGCGGGCGTCGGCCATGTCCTTTTCTTCGTTCATAGCGTCCTCACTTCTTCTTGCCGAGACCGGGCAGGCCGCCACCGCCGCCAAGGCCGGGAAGCTTCATGCCGCCGGGCAAGCCGCCGCCGGGTAGACCGGGCAAGCCGCCGCCGGAAAGACCGCCGGGCAAGCCCTTCATGCCGCCGAGGCCGGCGGCCTGCGCCTGCTTCTGCAAGGCTTCGAGCTGCTTGGGGTCCATCTTCGACAGATCGGGCATGCCGCCGCCCATCATGCCGCCCATGCCACCACCGGGCATCATGCCGCCGAGGCCCATCTTGGAGGCAAGGCCTCCCATCATGCCGCGCATCAGGCCGCCGCCTTTGCCCTTGCCGCCCATCGCCTTCATCATGTCGGCCATGCCGCGATGCATCTTCAAGAGCTTGTTGATTTCGGCGGCATCGGTGCCGGAGCCGGCGGCGATGCGCTTCTTGCGCGAGTGCTTGAGGATATCCGGATTGGCGCGCTCGGCCTTGGTCATCGAGGAGATAATGGCGAGCTGGCGGCCGAACATCTTGTCGTCCAGGCCGGCGGCGGCCATCTGGTCCTTCATCTTGCCCATGCCGGGCATCATGCCCATGATGCCGCCCATGCCGCCCATCTTCGACATCTGCTGAAGCTGCTGGGCGAGATCGTTCAGGTCGAACTTGCCCGACTGCATCTTCTTGGCCATCGCCGCCGCCTGCTCGGCGTCGATGTTTTCGGCGGCTTTTTCGACCAGGCTGACGATGTCGCCCATACCCAGGATGCGGTCGGCGATGCGCTTGGGGTGGAATTCCTCCAGGCCGTCCATCTTTTCGCCGGTGCCGATCAGCTTGATCGGCTTGCCGGTGACGGCGCGCATCGACAGCGCGGCACCGCCACGGCCGTCGCCGTCCATGCGGGTCAGCACAAGGCCGGTGATGCCGACTCGCTCGTCGAAGCTTTTCGCCAGGTTGACGGCGTCCTGACCGGTCAGCGAATCGGCGACCAGCAGGATTTCGTGCGGGCCCGACACCTTCTTGATGTCGGCCATCTCGACCATCAGCGGCTCGTCGATGTGGGTGCGGCCGGCGGTATCGAGGATGACGACGTCATGTCCGCCGAGCTTGGCCGCCTGCACGGCGCGCTTGGCGATATCGACCGGGTTCTGGCCTGCGATAACAGGCAGCGTCGCCACCTTGACCTGCTCGCCGAGCTGGCGCAGCTGCTCCTGCGCTGCCGGACGCCGCGTGTCGAGCGAGGCCATCAGGACCTTTTTGTTCTGACGCTCGGTCAGCCGCTTGGCGATCTTGGCCGAAGTGGTGGTCTTGCCGGAGCCCTGCAGGCCGACCATCATGATGACGACCGGGGCAGGCGCGTTGAGGTCGATGGCGACACCCTCGGCGCCGAGCATGTCGACCAGCTCGTCATGGACGATCTTGACGACCATCTGTCCCGGCTTGATCGACTTCAGCACCGCGGCGCCGACGGCCTTCTCGCGCACCTTGTCGGTGAAGGACCGCACCACTTCCAACGCCACGTCGGCCTCGAGCAGCGCACGGCGCACCTCGCGCAGCGCTGCCGAGACATCCGCCTCCGACAACGCGCCGCGACCGGTCAGGCCGTTCAGGATGGAGCCAAGACGCTCCTGCAGCGATTCAAACATTCGTTTTCCTTTTCCCAGGCACCCGGATGGTGCCCGAGAGGTAATGCGTTCGCGCCCAGTCTCCTAGCAAAAGCCAGTCTCCTAGCAAAAGCCACTCCAAGCAAAAGCCCAAAACCAAAAAGCACCCGGGGGCGCACAGCGCTGCCGGGTGTTGGCCTCCAGGATCTGTTTACAGCACTCGGCCTCAAAGAGGTTTCGGCGTCCTGGTCGGCTTGCTCGGAGGAATACTCGTCGCGGAATTCGTGGGCTGTAGACAGGAAAGCGGCGAGAGAGTCAAGGCAAAGCCGGTGTCGCGCTGTTTCCAGGGCCGCGATCAGGCCGCATCCACGGCGTTTGGAACCTCAGCCGTGACCTTCAGTGGCGACCGCGGATGCAGCAGCAAGACAATCGTCAGCAGGCTGCAGGCAATGCCGATGAGGGCAATGAGGATGGCATCCGATATCATCCAGCCCGGTCCTTCGAGCGGCTTTGCAGTGAACAAGGCGAAGGAATTGTAGCTCTGCTGATGCGAGATCAGCAGAAAGCCGGTAAAATTGTTGCCGAGATGGGCGCCAAGTGCGGCGCCGAGATTGCCGGTGGCGTAGACCACGAGGGTCAGAAGCAGCGCGAAGGCAGCGATCGAGACCAGCACGCTGGCGTTGATGGCGGCCGTCGAACCGCCGCTCCAGTGCAGCGAGGTGAACAGCAGGCCGGGCAGCAGCGCCCAGACGAACGGGCTTCTGAACCGATTGGCCAAGCCGCGCGGCAAGTAGCCGCGGAACAGCACCTCCTCCGACGAGGTCTGCAGCAGGGTGAGCGCGGCGATCGGGATCGCGAACAACAGCCAGGATGGCAGGCTGATCGTGCCGCGCGCAATGCCGGGCTGCAGCAGATAGAGCAGGATTTCGGACAAGGACGAGGTGATCAGCACCGCGATCAGCCCCTTGAGGAAGTCCAATCGCGCTACGCGGCGGCCGGCGCCAAGCAGCGCCGACAGCGGCTCGCCATGCACCCAGCGCATGACGATCCACAGGCCGATCCAGATCCCGGCGAAAGAGGCGAGCGCGCAGAGGATGCCGACGGGCGAGGCGAGAAAGCCTTCCATGCCGTGTGGCGAAGCCGCCGCCCCACGCCAGGCGAAGTAAACACGGGTGCCACCGAACAGCACGGCCGCGGTGGTGGCGCCCCAGAACAGGACGACGATCAGCTTTCCCAGCAACAGGCGCGGCAAAGTCGTCCTGGCGTTCGGCGTGTTGCGATAGCGCTCGAAGGCAGTGTCGTCGATCGTCACGCTTGTCCTCGATCCCAATCCACCGCTGCTTGATCTGGCTGATGGTTTCGGGAACCGGGCGCGATGCAGCAGAATACGCAAACCCGGATTGGCACGGAACACAGGCGTGGGCCAGCCTACGCGGTCGCCTATCAGGTTTCGCCGGCGGCCGCTTCGGCGACCGCCGGCATCGCATCAACGCACGACGTACATGATGCGCCGTGTCTGCGGATCGATCAGCGCCCGCTGGCCGTTCACATAGACATAGCGGTAGTTGTAATCAGGAATTTCGCGCAGCTCGACCGTATCGGGCAGGGTCGCGCCGGTGACCACCTCGCCGTCGAGATAGACGGGGTCGAGGCGGTGGGTGTCGACATAGGTCCGTACCGCGGCCGGCGGCGCTGGAAAGTCGCCAACCACCGGATCGCTGGAAATGATCGCACCGGTATAGTCGGTCGAATAGTTGCCGATGTCCGCCGGCGGCGTGACCACGGCAACGGCGGAGCGGCGCTGCGTCAGCACGACGCGGCTGCCGCCGAAATCGGCCGTGACGTAGTCGGAATAGACCCAGCCCTGGCCACCCGCTTCGGCGATGGTGCACCATTTGCTATTTTCGATGCAGCCGTTGAGCGTCGCCGATTGGCCTGCGGCGAGCACGCCGATCACTGGATACTGCGGACCAGGGCCGGCGCGCACGTTGAGATCGGTGACTGCCGAGACCGCGGTATCGGCCAGCGCCGCGCCGGACATTGCGGTCAGCATCCCCGCTATTGCGGGAAACAATAAGGATTTCATGGGTTCTCTCCGTTTCACAGTCCCTCGGCGGTGACAACGGGGCAGCAGCGCATGCGTTCCGGCTAAAATGCGCGAGCCAACTCACGATTTGTTCCGCCGTCCACCGGCAAGCCGGTCAGAAGATCGTGTACGAACGCCAGTTTCCGCGCCGTCGCGTCCGAAATGACGAAGGGGTAGAGGTCGGGGAGGCCCATGCAGCGGTTGATCGAATTGGAGGCTTCCGACAGCACCAGCCAGCGGGCAAGGATCTTGTCGAAGGGCTCGGGCGTGTTGGCGGGCTCCGAGGGTGCTGCCCGCGGCTCGCCCCCGGTATCGCCCCGCGGCAGTTCGTTCGCCTCCACCGTCTCCAGCCGGCCGAGCGGAAAGTTCAGCGCATGCACCATTTCCAGCGTGTCGGTGATGTGCAGGTGGTGGGCCCAGGTCTCGGCCCAGTCCTCCCACGGATGCGAGGTGGCGTAGGCCGAGATGTGGTCTTGCTGCCAATCGGGCGCCGCGCCATTGGCGTAATAAGCTTTCAGCGCCTGTTCGTAGTCGGCACGCTCGTCGCCGAACAAGGCGCGGAACGCTTCCAGCCTTCGCGGATCGTCGCGGATCAGGCGGTCCCAGTAATAGTGGCCTAGCTCGTGGCGGAAATGGCCGAGCAGCGTGCGATAATTCTCACCCATCTGGACGCGACGTTTTTCGCGCTCGGCTGAATCGGCTTCGGCGACATTCAGCGTGATCAGGCCGTTGTCGTGACCAGTGAGAATCCGTTCGCCGCCCGGGCCGCCGCCGATCGGATCGGCGAGGAAGTCGAAGGCCAGCCCGATCTCGTCCGTCGGGCTCTGCTTGGGCGCCACCGGCAGGCCGAAGGCGAGCAGCGAATAGATGGCGCGCTTCTTCGCCGCCTCGACGCGAATCCAGCGGCGGCGATTGCCGTCGACCGAGAGATCGGGGATCAGCTGGTTCAGCACGCAGGCACGGCAGAAGACCTGTTCCGGCTCGGCCATCCAGTTGCAGGCGCATTCGTCGGCATTGGTGCACTGGATCGCGCCGTCGACGCCTGACAAGACAAAGCGCGCGTCCTCGGGATCATAGAGCACGAGACTGCTGCAGTTCAGGCACTGGGCATTCTCGAAATAGAGACGGTGGCCGCAATGCGGGCAGTCGAAAAGTTTCATTTCGATCTCAATTCATCAGAAGGGATGCATGGCGGCCCGTGCCCAAACGCGAACCACCGGCCGGTGTTCCGCGCTCCATCGCGACTATTTTGCTTCCCCGGTCCAGGCGCGCCTGCCCGGTCCATGGGCGGCATCAGAGTCTTCATGCCTGACACTCGCCATAATAATCACTTGATCGTAGGCAAATTCCCCGCCATTCGCCAGCATCGCGCCACAGACGGTGACAAATGCGCGTTTCGCTGGCAAATTCGCAAACGGGACGTGAATCAGGCAACGAGGAGAACAACATGGCATTTCTTGCCAAGGGTAGGATTTTAGCGGCGGCGGTGGTGGCGGCGCTGGGGCTGGCAACCGGTGCGCAAGCGGCGGCCAGCTGCGGCAAGACCGGCGCCGGCTTCGACGCCTGGAAGCAGGACTTCGCCGCTGAGGCCAAGTCCGAAGGTGTCGAGTCGAGGGGTCTGGCCGCTCTGGCCGGCGCCACCTACGCAACAAGGACGATCTCCGCCGACCGCGCCATCCACAAGGCTTTCAGCGGATCGGTGGACGATTTCATGAAACGCCGCGGCGGGTCGGCGATCATCTCCAAGGGCCGTTCGCTGAAGAAGTCGAACGCGGCGCTGTTCAACCAGATCGAAGCCAACTACGGCGTGTCGCCGGGCGTGCTGCTCGCCATCTGGGGCATGGAAACCGGCTTCGGTGCTTCCATGGGCAACCAGAACACAGTCTCCGCCATTGTGACGCTTGCCTATGATTGCCGCCGTCCCGACTATTTTCACCCGCACGCCATCGCGGCTCTGAAGCTGGTTGATCGCGGAGCGTTGACCGCCTCGTCGGTCGGCGCCATGCATGGCGAGATCGGCCACACGCAGTTCCTGCCCGGAAATGTCTTGAAGTATGCGGTCGGTAGCGGAAACCTGCGCGACAAGGCCACCGCTTTGGCCTCCACCGCCAACTTCCTCAAGGGTCACGGCTGGCGGGCTGGCGCCAGCGCCCAGTCGAACATGGGCGCGATCGCCGGCTGGAATTCCGCAAGCGTCTATCAGCAGGCCATCGCCCGCATCGCCACCGCGATCGACGCCGATTGATCGAACCGCACGGCATTGAACGAAAAACCCGGCCTCCGCGCCGGGTTTTTCATTTCACGTCGAGCGCATAGGAGCAGCCGGCCAGCGTCCTGCCCCCGTGGGACTCGACGGTCGAGACGTTGAGCGTGATGCGCGTGGCAAGGCTCACACCGCTGGCGTCCTCGCTGCTTTCGGCCACGACCTTCTCGCCGAGGAACTTGTCCGGCGTCGAAACCGTCGCCGGAACGTCGAGCTGGCGAGCGAGGTCCGGCGCGGCGATCCCGTCGAGCACCGCCATCGGCCCGGTCGCGGTAAGACGATTGTCCCCGTATCGCGTCCGAAGACATGGATCGGAGCGGGCAGCTCATACTGCCGCAGGAAGGGATTGCCGGAAGCGGCCTCCTTCCAGCCGAGGGTCTGCCCCACATCCGGCTCGCCGGCCAGCCAGAGGGCAAGACCATTATACGCTGGCACATTGGCCCTGCATTCGATGAGGGCGGCGAGGTCCAGGGAGGCGAGGTCGAAATCCCCAGCGGCGACCGGCGTCGCGAAAAGCACCAGCGGCACCAGCCATTCCCGTGAAATGGCCGGCTTCGATCCCGTCACGTCGCTCTCAATGATTTGCCCAGCCGCTCAACGGGCATTTCTGGGAAATGGGAACCTGGAAGGCGCCGTCAACACCGCTGCAGTTGCGAAATTTGAGCGACAGCGGCGCCGGGGCTTGCGTGACCTTAGCAGGCTTCGGCTTGCCCTTGATGACCATCCAGATTTCTGTCGGTTGGTCGAGTTGCAGCCTGTTGATGTCGGAATAGCTGACCCGGCCGCTGCGTACGCCATCGGCGAGGCGCTGGCAGAACAAAGTCGGCATGCGCGCCTGCGATGTGCCCATGAAAGAAGCCATATCGTGCTTGAATGAAATGTTCCATACGCGGACGGCGCCAAGGCACCCTTCCAACCCCGCGTCAGGGGCGCGTTTCGCGGCCGCTTGTGATGACTGGCACCCGATGAGAGCGACGGCTGCCGCAAGCAGAAGAACATTGTTTTTCATGTCAAAGCCCCTTGATCCCGTGCAAGAACCTAAATGAAGCCGCTCAGAGATCAAGGACCAACTTGTCTGGAGCGTTTTTGACTTCCAGTATATTAGACAGATAAAATAAAACCCGACGTCTCCGTCGGGTTTCGTAAGCGTGAGTTGGCGAAAGCCAGGCCGCTGCCCGGTTCAGCCTCGGCGGTTGCGTGCGGCCAATGTCCGCAGCCTCAGCGCATTGAGGCGGATGAAGCCGGCGGCGTCCTTCTGGTCATAGGCGCCACGGTCGTCCTCGAAGGTGACCAGCGCGTCGGAATAGAGCGTCTTCCCAGACTTGCGGCCGGTGACCATGACATTGCCCTTGTAGAGCTTCAGCCGCACCGTGCCTTCGACGTCTTCCTGGCTCTTGTCGATCATCGCCTGCAGCATCAGGCGCTCGGGCGAGAACCAGAAGCCGTTGTAGATGAGCTCCGCGTAGCGCGGCATGAACTCGTCCTTGAGGTGCGCGGCGCCGCGGTCGAGCGTGATCGATTCAATGGCGCGATGGGCCACGATCAGGATGGCGCCTCCCGGCGTTTCATACACGCCTCGCGATTTCATGCCGACGAAACGGTTCTCGACCAGGTCGAGCCGGCCGATGCCATTGTCGCGGCCGAGATCGTTGAGCGCGGCCAGCATGGTGGCCGGCGACAGCTTCTTGCCGTTGAGCGCGACCGGGTCGCCCTTCAGGAATTCGATCTCGATCTCGGTGACGGCATCCGGCGCGTCCATCGGCGACACGGTGCGCTGATGCACGAATTCCGGCGGCTCGCTCCACGGGTCTTCCAGCACCTTGCCCTCGGAGGACGAGTGCAGCAGATTTGCGTCGACGGAGAACGGTGCGTCGCCCCTCTTGTCCTTGGGCACCGGGATCTGGTGCTGTTCGGCGAAGTTCATCAGGTCTGTGCGCGATTTGAACGACCAGTCGCGCCACGGCGCGATGACCTTGATGTCGGGGTTCAGCGCGTAGGCCGAAAGCTCGAAACGGACCTGGTCGTTGCCCTTGCCGGTGGCGCCATGCGCGATGGCGTCGGCGCCGGTTTCCCTGGCGATCTCGACCAGGTGCTTGGAGATCAGCGGCCGCGCGATCGAGGTTCCCAGGAGATAGGTGCCTTCGTAGACGGTATTGGCGCGGAACATCGGGAACACGAAGTCGGCGACGAATTCCTCGCGTACGTCGACGACACGAATGTCCTTGATACCCATCATCTCGGCCTTGCGGCGCGCCGGCTCCAGCTCGCCGCCCTGGCCGAGATCGGCGGTGAAGGTGACGACTTCGGCGCCGAGTTCGGTTTGCAGCCATTTCAGAATGATGGATGTGTCGAGGCCGCCGGAATAGGCGAGCACGACCTTCTGCACGTCTTTGGTCTTGGACATTTCTGCTCCGTCGAAAAGCGGACGCTTGAGGCAAGGCGTCAGGGATTGTCGGAGCGCCTTTTAGCAGGAACGGCAAAGCGAGCAAGCGCACGCGGCGCCAGCCTTCTGATCCAGCGCGGCAGTGCGACGCCCGGCTTGATCGGGAGCAACGATCTCGGGGCCATGCCGCCGGCCACCAGGCGCTCAAGAGCGCCGCCTTGAAGCGCGGCGAAAACTGGCCGAACCGCTCCAGCTCCACCGGAGGATGCGCCGGCCCCATCTGGCGTCGGCGCGATGCATCCTGTATACGCCCCGAATCTTCCCGGGGCCTTGCCATGTCCTTCATTCCCGACACCACCACGCTGATCCAGTTCGCCATCGCCACCGTTATCCTGGCGATCACGCCAGGCCCCGACATGACGCTGTTCGTGTCGCGCACACTGAGCCAGGGCCGCGCCACCGGCTTCGCCTCGATGGCCGGCGCGCTGTGCGGCACGCTGATCCACACCACGCTGGTGGTGGTCGGCGTCTCGGCGCTGATCGTCGCCTCGCCGATGGCTTTCTTCGTGCTGAAGATCTTCGGCGCCGGCTATCTCGTCTTCCTCGCTTGGCAGGCGATCACCAAGGGTTCGGCTTTCTCGCCGGAAAAGAAGACCGGCCCGCAAATCTCGCTGTTGCGCAGCTGGGCGGCGGGGCTCGGCGTCAATTTGCTCAACCCGAAAATCATCCTGTTCTTCATGACCTTCCTGCCGCAATTCGTCTCCGCGCACGATCCGAACGCGCCGGGCAAGCTGTTCTTCCTCGGCTCCATGTTCATCGTGCTGTCGATCCCGGTGACGGTACCGATGGTGCTGGCGGCTGAAAAATTCGCGGCGGCAATGAAAGCCAGCCCCCGTGTGACGCGGGTGGTCGACTATCTTTTCGCCGGCGTGTTCTCGGCGTTCGCGCTCAAGATTCTGACGGCCCAGGCGAAGTAGAGACCTTCCACCAGCTTCCTGCCCAGCGCCCGGCGGCAAACCAATAGAAGATGCCGCCGACCATGCCGCCACCGAGCACCGCCATGATGGCGCTGGCTTCGGTGACCGCGAAAGCGGAATCGCGGACATTGTCGACGAGGCCGAGGAAAACCCCCGCCACCACCGCGCCGGCGAGGGCGTAGAACAACCAGTCGCGCCGACCGAGGATTTCGGCAATCAGGATGACGACCGCCGCCGGCATGAAGCCGAAATAGGCGACGAACAGGGCGACGAAGGGAATTGAAAAATAGAGCGACGCCGTCGCCGCCGGATGCGCTTGCGCCGGCGCGTAGCCGAGCGAGGCCAGGAACAGGATGTTGAGGAAGGCGCTCGCCGCCAGCGAGGCTACGGCATAGCCGAACAGGATGATGGCGAAGCGCACGATGTACGCGACGAGACGGTTCATTGGGGATCACGGCCCCTGAGACGACCGGAGCCGCGTCCAGCCAGAAGCCAGTAGACCCAGCCTGCGGCAATGCCGGCGGCGGCCAGAAAACCCAGGAAGCCCGGATTGAAAACGAAGCCTCCGGCCGAGCCCGGCACAAAAACACCGAAGGCGATCGACGTGACCGCGCCCGTGACCGCGAAGTAGAACCATCCTCGCAGCGCCAGCCGTTCGGCGACGAAGATCGCTGGGCCGACGATCAGCAGCGCGCAGATGGCCACGGTCAGCACGGCGAGCGGGAAGGAGGCCAGCCAGTCGAACGTGAAAATGATTGACCAGTTGCCGTCCTCGATCCCGGCCAGCAGAACGATCAGCAGCACAGGCACCAGGATCGAGGTCAGCACGGCGGCGAGGTAGCCGACTGCTATCACCGCGAAACGTGTGAGGCCGGCGACGAGACGGCTCACACCTCGCCGTGCCCCGCGATCATCATGGCTTCCAGCGCCAGCCGGTCGACCTTGCGCATGCGTTCCGATTCCGACTTCAGCTGGCCGCAGGCGGCCAGGATGTCGCGGCCGCGGGGCGTGCGGATCGGCGAGGCATAGCCGGCATTGTTGATGTAGTCGGCGAACTTCTCGATCGTCTCCCAGTCCGAGCATTGGTAGTTGGTACCCGGCCACGGGTTGAACGGGATCAGGTTTATCTTGGCCGGAATCCCCTTGAGCAGCTTGATCAGCCCCTTGGCGTCCTCGATGGAATCGTTGACGTCCTTCAGCATCACATATTCGAAGGTGATGCGCTTGGCGTTGGAGAGGCCGGGATAGGCGCGGCAGGCGGCGATCAGTTCCTTCAGCGGATATTTCTTGTTGATCGGCACCAGAAGGTCGCGCAGATCGTCGTTGGTCGCGTGCAGCGAGATCGCCAGCATGACGCCGATCTCCTCGCCGGTGCGGAAAATCTCGGGCACGACGCCCGAGGTCGACAGCGTGATGCGACGCTTGGACAGGGACAGGCCGTCGCCGTCGGAGGCGATCAGCAGCGCCTTCTTCACCGCCTCGAAATTATAGAGCGGCTCGCCCATGCCCATCATGACGACGTTGGACACTTTCCGGCCCTCGGCCGGCACGATGGCGCCATCCGGCGTGTCGCGATCGGGGAAGTCGCCGAGCCGGTCGCGCGCGGTGAGCAACTGCGCCAGGATTTCTTCGGCGGTCAGGTTGCGCACCAGCTTCTGCGTGCCGGTGTGGCAGAACGAACAGGTCAGCGTGCAACCGACCTGCGAGGAGATGCAGAGCGTGCCGCGGCCTTCCTCGGGGATATAGACCGTCTCGATCTCCACCGGCCGGCCGGCGCCGCGCGGCGGAAAGCGGAATAGCCACTTTCGCGTGCCGTCGGCGGAAATCTGCTCCTCGACGATCTCGGGCCGGGCAACGGTGAAATGCTTGTCGAGTTCGGCGCGCAGATCCTTGGAGATGTTGAACATGCCGGCGAAGTCGGAAACGCCGCGCACATACATCCAGTGCCAGAGTTGCTGGGCGCGCATCTTTGCCTGACGCTCCGGCACGGTGCCGGATTCGACAAGAGCGGCGGCGAGTTCCGTCCGCGTGAGGCCGATCAGCGATGGCTTTTCGGTCCGCGCGGCACGGCCGCGCAAGGCGTCACGGGCGCCGTCGGCGGTAAGATCGAGTGAAAGGGTCATGGTTGCACAGATATAAGCGGTTTGCGGCCGATTTCATCCATCGGCCCGATATGAAGGGCGGCGCATAGCACAGGTTGAGCGCGAAGTCATGCGGTGCACGCCAAACCGGGTCTGCCGTCGGTGTCCCGATCGCGACCGTCCCCGTGAAGGACGATCGAGGCCGGCCGAGGGAATGTCGTTGGCGGCGATCACTTAGTCGTGTTGGCGTAACGATCCCCCTCGCGGCTTCGAACCCTGAACGGGGCAACTGTGCCCCTACAGAATGGGAGAATGCAGGATGAAATCGATCAAGCTCGCCGTCATTGCCGGCCTCGCCGCGCTTTGCGCCTCGCAGGCGTTTGCCGAGGACACGATGGGCACCATGAGCATGATGAAAGGCGGACAAGTGACGGCGATCATGCCCGACGGGCATATGGGCACCATGACGCCGGACGCGAAGATGGGCGCCGACATGATGAAGATGGCCAAGCCGATCAAGCACTGCATGATGATGATGACCGACGCCAAGGGCAAAGCCTACATGATCGACACCTCGACCAAGAAGGCCCAGGCCGAATGTGAAAAAATGGCCATGTGACCATCTCGCAAGGACTTGCCCGCCGGCTTTGAGGCCGGCGGGACGGGCAGCTTTCATATTGTCCGCGCGTCCATCCCCGCGCCTACCGGTCGATGGACAGCGTATCGATCCCGGTGCTCTGGTCGGTTTCCGGCGGTGGCGGCGCGGCCTCGCGGGCTCGGTAGGACGGCAGGTCGGGAGCGCCGGCCGCTACGGGATTGGCTTCGAGCCGCGCGATCAGACGCTTCATTTGCGTGATCTCGGGCACCTGTGCGTCGATGATGCCGTCCGCGAGCTTTCGCACCTCCGGATCGTGGATATGGGCGCGTTCGCTGGTCATGATCGCGATCGAGTGGTGCGGGATCATGGCCTTCATGTAAGAGACGTCGCTCACGGTTTCCTGGCTTCTGACCAGCCACAAGGCACCAGCGAATACGAGCATGCCACCGATGACGATGCCGACATTCGCGGCCACGCTCTCGTACATCCCCCACATGAAGCCGATCATGACGATGGCCATGGCGGCGCCCATCACGATGGCCATCCACACCCGGGTCTGGCTGAAGAAAACATGATCCAGCGCATAGGTGTTCAGGTACATGAGCCCCTACATGAGGACCGTGGAAACCAGGATCATCGCGGCGAATCTAACATAGCGCATGACCGCGGGCTCCTTGCTCAAAGGCACCGCGACTGTGGCCTTTTGATCCCGTCCGACCGGCAGACTCGCGCTTGATCGGCGTCATGCCTGTGTTAGGGCTGGGTTTTCCCCCGAGGACAGACATGGCCGGCCAATCGCGAAAACACCCCATGCTGCGGCGTTCGCGCGCCATGTGGGCCTCGCGCCGCGTCTGGCAGCCGCGTCTGGTGTTCTGGGCGGGAGCCATCTCCATCGGCCTGATCAGTGTGCTGTTCGCCGTGCTGGCCGACAAGGCGCAGGCTCTGTTTCATGTCGTGATCGGCAATGACGGCGGCTGGCGCTTCTATCTGCCGCTGGCGATCACGCCGCTCGGCTTTGTGCTGTGCGCCTGGCTGGCGCACGCCGTCTTCCCGGGCTCGCAAGGCAGCGGCATTCCGCAGGCGATCGCCGCCCGCCACCTTCGCGACGACGACGACCGCAGCCATATCCTGTCGCTCAGGCTGGTGGTGGGCAAGATCGCGCTCACCCTTGTCGGCCTGTTCTGCGGCGCTTCGATCGGCCGCGAGGGACCGACCGTGCAGGTCGGCGCATCGCTGATGCTGCGGGCGGCGCGCTGGGGCGGCATGGCGCAGGCGCGCGGCCTGATCCTGGCGGGGTCGGCCGCCGGCATCGCCGCTGCCTTCAACACGCCGCTCGCCGGCATCGTCTTCGCCATCGAGGAGATGGGCCGCACCTATGAGGCGCGCACCAACGGGCTGGTGCTGACGGCGGTCATCCTGGCCGGCCTCGCCTCCCTCGGCGTGCTCGGCAACTACACCTATTTCGGCGTGTCCAAGGAGACGATCTCGTTTGCCGTCGACTGGCCGCTTGTAATCGCCTGCGGCGTCATCGGTGGCGGCTTGGGCGCCTTGTTCTCGTTGCTGGCCCTCAAGGCGACGCGGCGTATCCGACGCTGGAACGCGCTGCAGCCGCTGTGGCGCGCGCTGCTGGTGGCCGCGATCTGCGGACTGGGGGTCGCGGTGATCGGCATCGCCTCGGGCGGGCTGACCTTCGGCACCGGCTACGCGCAGGCGCGCAGCGCGGTCGAAGGCACGCCGCTGCCCTGGTTCTTCTTTGCCGAGAAATTCGGGGCTGGCCTGCTGTCGATGATCTCAGGCATTCCCGGCGGCATCTTCGCGCCCTCGCTGGCGGTCGGCGCCGGCATCGGCAGCTCGCTCGGCCTGATGTTCGGGAGCAGCGCCGGCGTCGCGGCCCTGCTCGGCATGGCAGGCTATTTCGCCGGCGTCGTGCAGGCGCCGATGACGGCTTTCGTCATCATCCTGGAAATGACCGGCAATCACGACAATGTCATCGGCCTGATGCTTGCTTCGATGCTGGGCTACGGCACGGCGCGGCTGATCTCGCACGAGCCGCTTTATCACGCCCTGTCGCGGGTGTTCATCGCCGAGGCGATCCGGCGGCGGCGGGCGGAGGCAGCACCGGAATCAGGGCTGGGCTGAAAAAGCAAAGGCCGGGCGTTACGGCCCGGCCTTCGGTTCAAAAACGAAGATAGCTATTTGCACTTGGCGATCGAGGACAACGCCGCCGAAATGCCCTTAAGCGAGAAGACATAGTTCGTGGGATTGCCGCGGCCCGACTTCGCCGACACCTTCATGTCGGTTCCGGTCTTCATCGCCGCGATCAGCACTGGCTCTTCCGCCGCGTTCTCGACCCAGGCCGATTTGCCGCGCGTGAACATCGAGAAGCTCTTCTTGTCGATGGTGACGGTGGCCTTGGAACCTTCCTGGAAATTGTAGCCGGCGATGAACTGCGGTTCATAGGACACCTGCTGGCCGGGTCGCTGGCTGACGAAGAAGAACATGTCGCCATGGTCGAGCGTCGGCGGCTGCTTGTCGGTCGGCACTGTCAGCACGTAGCAGACCTTGCCGCCCGAAGCCTGGTAGCTGTAGGTTCCCCAGGCATTGTGCTGGCCGATCTTGGTCGCCTGCTGCGCCAGCGCCGGCGCCGCCGAGGCCGCCAGGACCAGGCTCGAAACTAGTGCAATCAATCCGCGCATCGTTTTTCCCGTATTCCAAATGGTGCGGAGGCGGGCCGCGTGGCGTCCTGCCGTCGCTTCATTTTGATTTAATCTGGGTTACCAAACGGTGAATTCCCCAAGAGAAAAGGACCTTCACCCCAGGAAACCGCCGCCATTTCCGCGCCGCCGCCTTGTCAGCGGCCGGCTCGGTGTCCCTTTGGCGACTTGGAGGCCACGAAAACGGCAAGAGTTTGACTTTTAACCCGCCGCTGAACGCCCCTGTCCAGAGGTCGAGCCGTCGCGGCGGAATTCGGCCGGCGGGACTTCAGCCCTTGTCGGCGATGGCGTCCTTGGCGGCTTGCCGGTGCGCGGGCGTGATATGGGCGCTGACGGCGGTGATCGCGGCGGTCAGCACGGCGATGTCGTCGGTGAAGCCGAGACCGAGGATGAAGTCGGGGATGAGGTCGACCGGCAGGACGAAATAGGCGAGCGCTGCCACCAATATGCCCTTGGCGCGCAGCGGCGTCTTCTTGTCCATGGCGCAGTAATAGGCGGCGACGACATCTTCCATGAACGGAATCTGCCGAGCGGCCTTCCTGGCCGTGCGCCAGAACTTTTCGCGCACTTCGCCCTCGCCGGCCAGCTTGTCGCCAAAGCCGAAAAAATCAAAACCGGATTCTCGCGCCATCTATCTCTCTCCTTGCGGATCCCATGCGCATACCGGCGCATGCCGCCGATCAAAATGTGGTGAAAGCCGAACCGGGCTGCAAGATGCCGGCGCCGATTTGCGGGCCCGCGCCCGGCCTGGACGCTGGACAGCCCGCGTTCAGCCGCCGAAATAGCGGTTCATCTTCTTGGCGAGGTCTATGTCGAGCGCCGTCACGCCGCCGGCGTCATGCGTGTTCAAGGTCACATTGACTGTCTTGTAGACATTCGACCAATCGGGATGGTGGTCCATCTTCTCGGCGGCCAGCGCCACCCTGGTCATGAAGGCGAAGGCTTCGGAGAAATTGACGAAGGTGAAGGTGCGGCCGATCGAGGCGCCATCCTGTGCCAGTGTCCAGCCCTCAAGCCCTGTGAGCGCCGCTTCGGCGGCCTCCCTGCCCAGTTTCTCTCTCGTCATGTCCGCTTCCCGTGCTAATGCGCTGAAGTCGTCACCATAGCGCCGGATCCATGATCGCGAAGCCCATAAATTCCATTCTTTTCGTCTGCCTCGGCAACATCTGCCGGTCGCCGCTGGCCGAAGGCGTCCTTCGCGCCGTGCTGGCGGAGCGCGGATATGGCGGCGATATCGTGCTCGATTCGGCCGCGACCGGCGGCTGGGAGGTCGGCTCCGCTCCCGACCCACGCTCGATCGCCATCGCGTCTCACCACGGCATCGACATCTCGCGGCAGCGGGCGCGCAAGATCATGGCGGAGGATTTTCACCGCTTCGACCTGATCTTCGGCATGGACCGGTCCAACGTCGCCGACCTGAAGGCGCTGGCGCCGGCGGCGGTGCGCGACCGTATCCACCTGTTCCTGGAATTCGCCGAGGGAAGGCCGCGCGATGTACCGGATCCCTACTATGAGGACCAGCAAGCGTTTGCCGAGGTCTATCGCATGATCCGGGAGGCGTCGGAGGTGNGCGGGCTCGAATTGCGCAGCCGCGCCAGCGTCACGTGCGGCATGAACCTGCGCGGATCGGCGGGGATGCCGAGCCGTTGGCAGATGCGCTCGATTTCGGCCTGGAGAGCCGCCAGATCGGGCGAGGGCGAAGCGCCGGCCCACACCGCATGCGGCTTCTTCTGGCCGAACGCGCCGACACCCGACAGCGTCAGCGAAAAGGACGGGCGATGCACCCGGTCGAGCGCGTTGGCGATCTCGTCGGCGACATGGCCCTGGACGTCGCCGATGAAGCGTAGCGTCAGATGGTAGTTTTCGACGTCGATCCAGCGGGCCCCGGGCAGACCGCCCCGGAGCAGGGACAGCGAAAGGGCGGCATCACGCGGAATTTCGAGGGCGGTGAAAAGACGCGGCATGAAGAGCCTCCCTTCCTCGAATCGAAACTGTCATCCCTAGCGAATCATCGATAATCAAATGGAGCAAGTGGTTTGTTGGTCGCGGATGCAATCTAAAGCTTCCGCAACGGAACCGGTTCCATCCGACGTCACGATCCGCCTGGCATGGCCTTCTCGACGGTGGGCAGGATGCGTTCGACCATCAGGTCGACGCCGCGAGCACTCGGATGCAGGCCGTCCTCGAGTTGCAGGCCGGGCTGGCCGGCGACGCCGTCGAGGAAGAACGGATAGAGCGGAACATCGTATTTGCCGGCCAGGTCAGCAAAAATTGCGTCGAAGGCGCTCTGGTAGTCGGCGCCGAGATTGGGCGCCGCCCGCATGCCGGCCAGCAGCACGGCAATCTTTCGCTCTTTGAGCTTGCCCAGCATCTCGTCCAGATTCCTTTTCGTGATGTCGGGCGCGACACCCCGCAGCATGTCGTTGGCGCCGAGTTCGAGGATCACCAGCTGCGTGCCGTCAGGCACCGACCAGTCGAGCCGCGCCAGGCCGCCGCTGGAGGTGTCGCCGGAGACGCCGGCATTGGCGACGATGACGTCATGGCCCTTCGCACGAAGTGCTGCCTGCAATTTATCGGTAAAGCCCTCGCCCGGGCCAAGGCCGTACCCCGCCATCAGGCTGTCACCGAAGCCGACGATCTTGAAAGGCTCGGCGCGCACCGACGAGATGCCGCCGCAGATGGCGAGGAAAACGATCAGGCCTGCGGCAAAGCGGCGTTTGAAAGACATGCGGCAGGTCCCATATGACAGAGAATTCTTCCGGCGATGGCTTCCGACAGGCAGAGCCTCCCTTCATATAGGACGCTTTCATTTTGACAGAAGCCGTCATCGCGCTGAAAGACGTATCCCTGACACTCGGCGAAGGCGCTTCGTCGGTTCATGTATTGAAGGGTGTCAGCCTCGACGTCGCGCGCGGCGAGGCGACTGGCATCGTCGGCCCGTCGGGGTCCGGCAAGTCGACATTACTGATGGTGCTGGCAGGGCTGGAGCGGGTCGATTCCGGTACGGTGCGCATTGCCGGCGAAATCCTCAACGGTAAAAGCGAGGACCAGATCGCTTCGTTTCGCGGCCGAAACATTGGCATCGTGTTCCAGTCCTTCCACCTCATCCCCAATATGACGGCGCTCGAAAATGTCGCGGTGCCGCTGGAACTGGCCGGCCGTGCCGATCCCTTCTCGGTGGCGGAGCGGGAACTGGCGGCCGTCGGCCTCAGCGACCGCGTCACCCATTATCCCGGCGAGCTCTCCGGCGGCGAGCAGCAGCGCGTGGCGATCGCCCGGGCGCTGGCACCATCGCCGCGCATCCTGATCGCCGACGAGCCGACCGGCAACCTCGATCAGGCGACGGGGCGGCAGGTCGCCGATCTGCTGTTCGCCAAGGCCGCCGAACGCGGCATGACGCTGGTGCTGGTGACCCATGATCCGGCGCTCGCGGCGCGCTGCTCGCGCCAGGTTTCGATGCGCTCCGGCCGGATCGAGGCGCCGCCGCCGGTCAGGGTCAGCGCCTGATGCCGCTGGCGCGGACCTTGAAGCTTGCCATCCGCTTCTCGCTGCGCGAGATGCGCGGCGGCCTGTCCGGCTTCCTCATCTTCCTCGCCTGCATCGCGCTCGGCGTGGCGGCTATCGGCGGCGTCAATTCGGTGGCCCGCTCCATCACCGCCGGTGTCGCCGATCAGGGCCAGACGCTGCTCGGCGGCGATCTTCGCTTCCAGATCAACCAGCGCGACGCCAGCCAGGCAGAACTCGGCTTTCTCGACGGGCTGGGCGTGGTTTCGCATACCGCCGGCATGCGCTCGATGGCGCGCCTGGCTGACGGGTCCGACCAGGCGCTGGTCGAGGCCAAGGCTGTCGACGAGGCCTATCCGCTCTATGGCGCGCTGGAAACCGAACCGGTGCTGACGAAGCAAGAACTGTTCGGCGGGCAGTTCGGCGTTTTCGGCGCCGCGGCACCCGACCTCTTGTTCGAACGGCTGCATCTCAAGATCGGCGACCGGCTTAAGCTCGGCACCGCCACGTTCGAACTGCGCGCCAGGCTGGTGGCCGAGCCTGACGCGGTCTCCGACGGGTTCGGCTTCGCGCCAAGGCTGATGATCTCGACCGAGGGCCTGGCCGCCACCGGGCTGATCCAACCGGGCAGCCTGGTCGAGAACGCCTACAAGGTCCGGCTGCCCGCCGGTGCCGACGAGGCTCGGCTCAAGGCCATCCAGGACCAGGCGGCCAAGGATTTTCCGGAGGCCGGCTGGTCGATCCGCACGCGCAGCAACGCCGCACCGGCGCTTTCCTCCAACATCGAACGCTTCTCGCAGTTCCTAACGCTGGTCGGGCTCACCGCGCTGGTGGTCGGCGGCGTCGGCGTCGCCAACGCGGTGCGCGCCTATCTCGACGGCAAGCGCGGCGTCATCGCCACCTTCAAGAGCCTGGGGGCATCCGGCGGCTTCGTCTTTGCCGTCTACCTCGTGCAGATCCTGATCATCGCCGCGCTTGGCATCGTGCTCGGCCTCGTGCTCGCGGCGCTGATGCCGTTCGCGGCGAGTGCCGCGCTTCGGTCGGTCATTCCCGTGCCGGCGCAAGGCGGCTTCTATCCCGGCGCGCTCGCCATGGCGGCGCTGTTCGGCCTGCTGGTGACGCTGGCCTTCGCGCTGCTGCCGCTCGGCCGCGCCCGTGACGTGCGCGGCAACCGCGCTGTTTCGGGAGATGGGGCTGGAAGGCCGGGGTCTCCCGCGCCCCGTCTATGTCGTTAGCGCGCTCGGGATCGCGCTTTTCCTGGCAGCGCTGGCGATCCTGTTTTCGGGCGACCAGCGCATCGCCTCGATCTTCGTCGGCGCCACCGTTTTTGCTTTCCTGGTGCTGCGTCTCGTCGGCGGTCTGGTGCAATGGGCAGCCAGGAAAAGCCCGCGCGTGCGCTTTGTCGCGCTGAGACTTGCCATCGGCAACATCCACCGGCCCGGGGCGCTGACGCCCTCGGTGGTGCTCTCGCTGGGGCTTGGGCTGACGCTCTTGGTGACACTGGCGCTGATCGACGGGAATCTCAGGCGCCAGATCTCCGGCAGCCTGCCGGAGCGGGCGCCGAACTTCTTCTTCGTCGACATCCAGGGCAGCGAAGTCGATGCGTTCTCCTCGCTGATCGCGGACGAGGCGCCGCGGGGAACGCTGGCCAAGGTGCCGATGCTGCGCGGCCGGGTCATGGCGCTCAACGGCGTCGCCGTCGACAAGGTTAAGGTGCCGGCCGAGGGCGCCTGGGTGCTGAAGGGAGATCGCGGCCTGACTTACGACACCAAGCAGCCGGAAAACGCGACGCTGACCGAAGGCAAGTGGTGGCCCGACACCTATACCGGCGAGCCGCTGGTTTCGTTTTCAGACAAGGAAGGCAAGGAAATCGGGCTGAAGCTCGGGGACACGATCACCGTCAATGTGCTCGGCCGCAATGTCACCGCCCGCATCGCCAATTTCCGCCAGGTCGAATGGGAAACGATGGGCATCAATTTCGTCATGGTGTTCTCGCCCAACACATTCGCCGGCGCCCCGCATGGCTGGATAGCCACGCTCACCGAAAAGAACGCCTCGACGGCCGACGACGCGCGCGTCCTCAACGCCGTCACCCGCGCCTTCCCCGCCGTGACGACGGTGCGGGTCAAGGACGCACTCGACATCGTCAACCGGCTGGTCGGCCAGCTCGGCACGGCGATCCGGGCGGCGGCCGGCGTGGCGCTGATCGCCTCGGTTCTCGTGCTTGCCGGCGCGCTTGCCGCCGGCAACCGGGCGCGCATCCATGACGCGGTGGTGCTGAAGACGCTGGGCGCCACCAGGCGAACGCTGATCACGGCATTCTCTTTGGAATACATGCTGATCGGACTGGCCACCGCGATTTTCGCGCTCGCCGCCGGCAGCGCCGCCGCCTGGTTCGTGGTCGCACGCATCATGACACTGCCATCGCATTTCATGCCCGAGGTGGCGGTGGCGACGATTGCCTTTTCGCTGGTGATCACGGTCGGCATCGGCCTTGCCGGCACCTGGCGGGTGCTCGGCCACAAGGCCGCACCCGTGCTGCGAAACCTCTGATTCGCCGGCCGGCGCCCGCCTGCCCGGGTTAAATCTTGGTAAGAATGCCGTCCGAAACGGCCGGCGAAGCCGCATTTTGACCCGTCACGAACCGTTACACCCGGTTACGGTCTTGTTCTCGAGGCGAATAACCATCATATTCCGCGCAGGCATGCTGGAGCCCCCCAGCGGCGCCTGGGTCCGCAAGAGGCCCGACACCGGACGGGGCAGAAGCAACGAGGATTCCAATGGCTGATCCCATTCGCAACTATCAGACGTCGGCGGTGCCCGGCGTCCGCGCCGACATCGACCAGGGTTTGCGCGCCTACATGATCAAGGTCTACAATCTGATGGGGCTTGGGCTGCTCATCACAGGCCTTGCCGCCATCGGCACGATCATGCTGGCCACCACCACCGATCCGGCTTCGGCCGTCGCGACGCTGCCGAGCGGCGAGATGCTGACCTCCTTCGGCTACGCGATCTTCGGTTCGCCGCTGCGCTGGGTTGTCATGCTGGCGCCGCTGGCCGCCGTGTTCTTCCTGTCGTTCAGGATCCAGTCGATGAGCGTCGCCGCCGCGCAGACCACCTTCTGGGTCTATGCCGGTCTGGTCGGCCTGTCGCTGTCGTCGATCTTCCTGGTCTACACCACGGCCAGCATCTCGCAGACCTTCTTCGCCACCGCCGCGGCCTTCGGCGCGCTGTCGCTGTTCGGCTACACCACCAAGCGCGACCTGTCGGCGATGGGCTCGTTCCTGATCATGGGCGTGTTCGGCATCATTATCGCGTCGGTGATCAACATCTTCCTGCAGTCGTCGGCACTGACCTTCGCCGTCTCGGCGATAGGCGTGTTGGTCTTCGCCGGCCTCACCGCCTATGACACGCAGAAGATCAAGGAGATGTATTTCGAGGGCGACACTTCCGATGTCGCGGGCCGCAAGGCCATCATGGGCGCGCTGTCGCTCTACCTCGATTTCATCAACCTGTTCATGTTCCTGCTCCAGTTCATGGGCGACCGCCGCTAAGCGGCATTGGACCATCGACTCCTGGAAGGGCGGCCCAACGGCCGCCCTTTTCTTTTGCGCGGGCCTCTGCTGTTATCGAAAGCACAGGAGAGGCTTGCATAAAGAATGAGCAATATCGTGATCAGGCCTGCGACCCCCGCCGACCTCGACGCCATAACCGAAATCTACGCCGACGCGGTTGCCAACGGCACGGCGAGCTATGAACTGGAGCCCCCCAGCCGCACCGAGATGGGGACGCGATTCGCCGCACTCGCGGCCGGCGGCTTTCCCTATCTGGTGGCTCAAAAGGCAGGCGCCGTGCTTGGCTATGCCTATGCCGGCGCGTTCCGGCCGCGCCCGGCCTATCGCTTCATCGTCGAGGATTCGGTCTATGTCGCGCCTGACGCGAAGGGCCAGGGTGTCGGCCTTACACTAATGCAAAGCCTGGTCGCGGCGGTCGAGGCGGCAGGCTTCCGCCAGATCGTCGCGGTGATCGGCGATGGCCGCGCCGACAGCGCCTCGGTGAGGCTGCACGAAAAGCTCGGCTTCCGTCATTCCGGCCGCCTCGAGGGCTCCGGTTACAAACACGGGCGCTGGTTGGACACGTTATTCATGCAGCTATCGCTCAACGGCGGGGCATCGCTGCCACCTGATTCGGATTCGCTGCCGGAGCGGAAGTTCCGGAAGGGAGAACTGAAGAATTGAGGAATAAGACACTCGGCGCCTGACGTAAGCGGCTCTTTTCCTTCGCTCCTCAATTCTTCAATTCGCCATTCACCCCTATACCAGCTTCAGCTTGCTGTCGAAGACGCCGAGCACGCGGCCAAGCTCCTGGCCGCGTTTGAGGATGCGCCCGCCCGCCGCGATGACGGCGAAGGCGCCTTGCTTGCGCGCCAGTTTCGGGTCCTTGACGATCTGGAACAGCGGCACTTCGCTGGCACGGCGGAAGACGGAAAAGACAGCGCGGTCGGTGAGGTGATCGATGGCGTAGTCGCGCCATTCATTGGCCGCGACCATGCGTCCGTAAAGTCTGAGGATCTGGTCCAGTTCGCGCCGGTCGAAGCGGACCGGCTGGTCGAGGCGTGCGCTGCGCGCCTCGTGTAGCGGGATCAATATCGCGGATGCGTCTCCATCCCCCATCCCGCCGCCGTCATCGGTCATGCCTGCCTCGATCCTCAAAAATGAATCTTTGCCAACCAAAGTTGGCCCCTTCGCATCGCAATTGCAAGAGCCGGAGAACCGAAGCAGCGGCGCGCCGTTTCCGCCGCGTCCAGTCACGTTTGTGAAACGCGTGTTGGAATTGGTGATGGTTCGCCACATTTCTGCCTTTTTTTATCCGCGCTCATGCCCCAATGTCCGACGAATTTACCGGCGTTGCCTGAGACGGTTCGGTCCGGCACCGGCTCGTAAACCCCAAGCCCCCCGCCCACGGGTCTGCGTCGGATCGAACCAACCTCGGCCTTTTCCTCGGAAAAGCCGGGTGCGACGATCCCAAAACCTAAATGACCGACGTCAGAAGCAAGCTGACGTCGGTTTTTTCGTTTTTGAGCCTTGCACCCGGGACTGCGCGCGCCGAGCATCGGTGTAGGGCCGAGGTCGCCAGCCCCACGTCGCTATTCAATTCTGCCGACCATGCTTGCCATTTTCCGTATCACTTAATAGGGTGTTAAGTGGAACGGAGACGACAATGCCACACGCATCGGACTCCCCAGTGAAACAGTTGAATGGCCGGGCGGCCGTGTCGGAGGCCGGCGGCGTCGGCCCTCGTATCAAGGCATTGCGCACGGCCCGGCGCGTCTCGCTACGCCAGCTTGCCGACATGACGGGCACCACGGCGAGCTTCATCAGCCAGCTCGAGCGCAATCTGTGCGGCGCCAACACGGGCACGCTGCTCAAGATCGCCGCCGCTCTCGATCTCGGCATCAACGATCTGTTCGAGGACAATGCCCGTCCCCTGCACAAGGTTTTGAGGCGCGAGGAGCGGCCGGTCGTTCCGGTCGGCCTCCAAGGCCGCAAGATGCTCCTGTCGCGGCGGCCGATCCATCAATTCGAAGTCTATGCCGGCCATTTCGAGGTTGGCGGCTCGACCGGCGACGAGACCTATGTGCATGGCGGCGAGCACGAAATGTTCATGGTGCTCAGGGGCACCGTCGAACTGACGCTTGCCGACGAGCGCCATCTGATGCGCGAAGGCGACAGCGTCGAATACGCAACCTCGGTGCCGCACCGGACCGTCAATGTCGGCGACACGCCGGCCGAGGTGCTCTGGATCATCGCGCCGCCGACCGCCGGCGCGCTCGAACTCGATCGATACAGGCCCGGAAACCGCTCGCATCCGGGTGAATGAAAACAATGCGAGTTCTGCAAATGGGAGAGATGATCATGAAACTGAGATTTGGACATGCGGCGGCCGTCGCCTTGCTTCTGGCGGCCACCGCCGCGCTCGCGCAATCCAAGCCGGTGGCGGGAGAGGTCGCTGAAGGCTCGCTGAAGGGCAAGACGCTGACCCTGGTTTCCTATGGCGGCATCTACCAGGACGGCCAGGCGGCCGCGCTCAAGGAGTTCGTCGACAAGTCCGGCGTCAAGCTCCTCAATGACGGCCCGACGGAGATCGCCAAACTGCAGGCGCAGGTCGAGTCCGGCAATGTGACCTGGGACGTCGTCGATACCGACGACCTGCCGCCCTATGTCTATTGCGGCAAGCTGTTCCAGAAGCTCGATCTGACGAAGCTCGACGTCTCGAAAATCCCGGAAGGCCAGGTCGGCGAATGCTCGGTGCCGGCGATGAACTACGGTGTCGTGCTGATGTATAACAAGGAAAAGTACGGGGATAATCCGCCCAAGAGCTGGGCCGACTTCTTCGATACTCAAAAATTCCCCGGCGTGCGTGGCATCGACGGCTCCGGCAGCCCGACCGGTGGCCTGCTGGAACAGGCTTTCAAGGTTGCCGGCGGCGACCCGAAGGCGATGACGGTGGCCGATATCGACAAGGCGATAGATGTGGTCCGCAAGCTCGGCCCCGACACGATCTTCTGGAAGACGGGTGCAGAATCGCAGCAACTCGCCGAATCCGGCGAGGCCGACATGCTGATGATGTGGACGGGCCGCGCCATGACGGCGGTCAAGAACGGCGCCAAGTACGCGCCCGCCTGGCAGGACTGGCTGGTGGTGATGGACCAGATGACAATCCCCGTCGGCGTCAAGGATACGGATGCATCCTATGCGTTGCTCAATGCCTATCTCGGCAAGCATGCCCAGGAGATATTGGCGGAGAAGACCTCCTACACGCCGATCAACAACGACGCGCAGCCCAAGGTCGACGCTTCCGTCGCCGCCTACCTGACCAATACGCCTGAACGCCAGAAGCAGGGCTACAAGCAGAACTTCAAGTTCTGGGTTCCGAACTTCGCGGTGGCGCAGGAGAAGTGGGCGGCGCTGATGGCCGGGAACTGACCGGCTGACGGGAAGCAAGGCCGTGAGCGCGTCCGAGCCAACCATTCCGGCCGCCGAAAGGCGCTGGGCATGGCGGCCGTTCGCGCTCGCGTTGCCGGCCCTGGTCCTGCTTTTCGGGGTGATCGGCTATCCGCTACTGACCATCGTGCTGCGCAGCCTGTCGGAACCGGAGTGGGGAGCGCAGAACTATGTCTGGTTCTTCAGTGCGCCGATCAACCTTGTCGTGCTCCAGCGGACCTTCGTCATTTCGGCTTGGGTCACGCTGGTGTGCGTGGTTTGCGCTTATCCCTACGCCTATCTGATGACCGCGGTCGGTCCTCGCGTCCGGCTGGTGCTGCTCTTGTGTGTGCTGATCCCGTTTTGGGTGAGCGGCGTGGTTCGCACCTTGTCCTGGGTGATCCTGCTCCAGGATTCAGGCGTCATCAACTCGATCCTCAGGTCGCTCGGGCTCGGTGGTATCAGGCTGATCCGCACCCAGACGGGCGTGGTCATCGGCATGGCGCAGGTGCTTTTGCCGTTCATGATCCTGCCGCTCTATTCGGTCATGAAAGGTATCGATCTCAGGCTGATGCGCGCGGCGCAAAGCCTTGGCGCGCGGCCGTCCCGCGCCTTCTTCACCATCTACCTGCCGCTGTCGCTGCCGGGCGTCTATGCCGGGGCGATCATCGTCTTCATCCTGGCGCTCGGCTTCTACATCACGCCGGCTTTGCTCGGCGGTCCGCGTTCGACCATGCTGTCCACCCTGGTGCAGACACAGGTGCTCAGCCTGCTGCAATGGGGCCGTGGCGGCGCCATGGGCGTGGTGCTGCTGGTCACGACCTTCGTGTTGCTGGCGCTCGCCGCGCCCGTGATGCGATCCCGGTACCGGGAAGCGGAGCGGCGCTGATGGAGATGAAGCCGCTCACCCGCGTCATCCTCGGCCTTGTCTGCCTGTTGGTGGCCATATGGCTGGTGGCCCCCACGCTGGTCGTGGTGCCGATGTCGTTCAACGAGAACAAGTCGCTGGCGTTTCCGCCGCAGGGCTTTTCCTGGCAATGGTACCAGAATTTCGCCACGAACCCGGACTGGTCGAACAGCTTCCTCAATTCGCTGAAGGTCGCCTCGATCGTTGCCGTGCTGGCAACGGTGCTCGGCACGCTTGCCGCCTTCGGCCTCGACCGCATGAAGGCACGGCCGGCAAACCTGCTGCGCATGCTGATGTTGACGCCTATGGTGGTGCCGGGCGTGGTGCTGGCCATCGGCATCTACGCGGTCTATCTCGATACACGGCTTGTCGGCACGCTGCTCGGCTTCGTGCTCGCGCACACCATCCTTGCGCTGCCCTTTGTGCTGATTGCCGTCTCGGCCAATCTCGAAGTGTTCGACAGGCGGCTCGAGACAGCCGCGGCGAGCCTCGGCGCCAGCGCGCTCACCGCCTTCCGCACGGTGACGCTGCCGCTGATTGCACCCGGCATGCTGTCGGGCCTGCTGTTCGCCTTCGCCACCTCCTTCGATGAGATCGTCGTGTCGCTGTTCATCACCAATCCCTACCTCAAGACATTGCCGGTGCAGATCTTCGCTTCCATCACGCGCGACGCCGACCCGACGGTCGCGGCCGTCGGCACGATCCTGTTGTTTGCCACCACGATCCTGATCGGCGGCGGCATGCTTCTTCTTGGCCGCGAGCGGAAAGGACGCCAATGACCTTGGGGCAAGAGAGCAGGGGCGCGGCGATCGATCTCAGGACGATCAGCAAGGCCTATGGCAGCTTCAAGGCGCTGGACGGCGTGTCGCTGCACATCGAGGCCGGCGAGTTCATGACGCTGCTGGGACCAAGCGGCTCCGGCAAGACGACGACACTCAACGTCGTCGCCGGCTTCACCGAGGCCAGTGCCGGCGCGCTGGAAGTGGGGGGCAAGAGCGTCGTCGGCGTGCCGGCGCACAAGCGCAACATCGGCGTGGTCTTCCAGCATTACGCGCTGTTTCCCCATATGACGGTGAGCCGCAACGTCGCCTATCCGCTCGCCTTGCGCGGCGTGGCGGGAGCCGAGCGCGAACGACGGGTGCGCCAAGCGCTCGACATGGTCAAGATGGCGGATTTCGGCCATCGCTTCCCCAGCGAGCTTTCGGGCGGCCAGCAGCAGCGCGTGGCGCTGGCCCGCGCCATCGTCTTCGACCCGCCGCTGCTGTTGATGGACGAGCCGCTCGGCGCGCTCGACAAGAAGCTGCGCGAATGGCTGCAGCTCGAGATCAAGCGCATTCACCGCGAACTCGGCACCACCTTCGTCTATGTGACGCACGACCAGGAAGAGGCGCTGGTGCTGTCGGATCGCATCGCCGTGTTCAACC
This sequence comes from Mesorhizobium sp. LNHC229A00, assembly GCF_000502415.1. NCBI lineage: Bacteria > Pseudomonadati > Pseudomonadota > Alphaproteobacteria > Hyphomicrobiales > Phyllobacteriaceae > Mesorhizobium > Mesorhizobium sp. LNHC229A00. The sequence goes on along the minus strand of NZ_AYWQ01000018.1, from coordinate 9,930 downwards.
GGGGCCGGATCGAACAGATCGGTACCGGGCGCGAGCTGTATGACGAGCCGGCGACACTGTTCGTCGGCAAGTTCATCGGCGATTCCACCGTCTTGCGCGGGGCCGCCGCCACCTCGGGCCAGGAGACGGCGATCGAGATATCAGGCCAGACGGTGACGACCGCCAAGCGTCTCCCCAATGGCGGCAGGCCGGTCATGCTGCTGCGTCCCGAAAAGCTGGCGCTCGCCCGCCCTGGCGCAGGCGGCGATGGCCGCAACCGGCTCACGGGGCGCATCGGCGAAGCCATCTATCTCGGCTCCGGCTCAAAATACGAAGTCGATCTGGCCGACGGCTCGAAAGCCATCGTGCGCTCGACGCTGGAAGCAGACAGTTTCGTCATCGGGGACGAGGTCGAGGTGCTGTTCGCCGGCGCCGACGTGAAGCTGCTCCCCGACGACGACAAGGCTGACCTGACGCTCACCTGATTTCGGAACGGATTTCAAGAAAATGCAAGCCAAGCACAATGGCGACGTGTCGTTCTGGTATGCCGATATCGGCGCGGTGCCGGCCTATCGGCCGGCCTTGCCCGGCGACATCGAGGCCGATGTCTGCATCGTCGGCGCCGGTTACACCGGCCTGTGGACAGCCTATTATTTGAAGAAGGCGCGGCCTGCGCTGCGCATCGCCATCGTCGAGAAGGAGTTCGCCGGCTACGGCGCGTCGGGCCGCAATGGTGGCTGGCTGTCGGGCGGCTTCAGCTGGTCGCGTGAGAAATACGCAAAGACCTCCTCGCGCGGCGCGGTGATCGACATGCAGCGCGCCATGTCCGGAACGGTCGATGAGGTGATCGCGGTGACGGAAGCCGAAGGCATCGACGCAGATATCCGCCGTGTCGACAACATCACCGTCGCCACCAACACAGCACAATTGCAGCGCGCCAAGGCCGAATACGAGGAGCTGCTGGGCTGGGAGATGCCGCCGGAGCGGCTGGCCTTCCTCGATGCGCGGGAGGCGCGCCAGCGGATCGCCATAGACAAGGTGCTGGGCGCCTTCGTCGTACGCAACGTCGCGCGTGTCCAGCCGGCCAAGCTGGTGCAAGGCCTGGCGGCGGCCGTCGCGCGGCTTGGCGTGCCGATTTACGAGCAGACGCAGGTGCTGGCGATCGAGAAGGGCAAGGTCACCACCAGCAGAGGCATCGTGCGGGCAGGGAAGATCGTCCGCGCCACCGAAGGCTTCACGGCTGGCATCCCCGGCTACGAGCGTCTCTGGCTGCCGCTGAACAGCGCCATCGTGGTGACCGAGAAGCTGCCGCAAGAACTGTGGGATCAGATCGGCTGGAACGGTTACGAGGTGCTGGGCGATGCCGCCCACACTTATTGCTACGCGCAGCGCACGCGCGAAGGCCGCATAGCCATGGGCGGCCGTGGCGTGCCCTACCGCTTCGGTTCGCGCACCGATGTGCGCGGCCGGACCCAGCAAGCGACCATCGACCAGTTGCACGAGGTGCTGACCAGGTTGCTGCCGCGGACCAAGGGCGTGCGCCTCGACCATGCCTGGTGCGGGACGCTTGGCGTACCGCGCGACTGGTGCACCACTTCAGGCTTCGACCGGGAAAGCGGCATTGGCTGGGCCGGCGGCTATGTCGGGCTCGGGGTTTCCAGTTCCAACCTGTCAGGCCGCACCTTGCGCGACCTCGTGCTCGGCCACGACACCGAGCTGACCCGGCTGCCCTGGGTCAACCGCACGGTCAAGAAATGGGAACCGGAACCACTGCGCTGGCTCGGCGTGCATACAATGTACCAGCTCTATCGCATCGCCGACCGGCGTGAAGCAAACGGCTTGGACCGGACCTCACGCCTTGCGGCTTTCGCCGATCGCCTGACCGGACACTGAGCATCCGGGCGAACTGCGTCACAGGTCCCCGGCATTGCGCCGAACCGCGTGACGTTACAGCTTACGATCGAGGGAGGTCTCGGATCCGGGTTTGTGGATGAAAGCCGCACCCAGGATGGGGCCTGGCAGGCCATCCTTGCCGACCGACTGCAAAAGCACGGCGCAGCCGCCTTTCTTGGTGATCTCGCTCAGCGGCAATTCGTATCGCTGCGCCATGCCATGCCACATGCCGGCGGTCTGGATCCCGGTGACCGCGTTCCAATAGGTCATCTTACGGCCGGAGTTCTCGCCCTGGCCGATCTTGACAGTCTGCGGCGCGTCGAAATAGACGATGACGACATGGGCGTCGTTCGGGCCGGCGCCGGCGTCACCTGCGTCGATGATCACCCGGTCGCCGGTGCGGCTGACCTTGATGGGCACACGCATGCCTTCGCCGACACGGGCCATGCGGGCAAGCGCGCCGTCGACCTCACCGCGATTGGCGCCGTTGACATGCATGCGGCCGTTCAGGACGGCCTGCGGCGTATAGACCGAACGGCTGCTGAAATAGCGCATATAGTCATATTGCCGCTCGGTGTTTTCCTTGTGGCTCAGCGTGTCCTTCCAGCCGAGATAGTCCCAGTAGTCGACGTGATAGGCGAGCGCGACAAGGTCTTGCCTCGTGGCGAGTTCGGCGAAGAACGCGTCCGCCGGGGGGCAGGAACTGCAGCCCTGGCTGGTGAACAGTTCGACCACGCCGAGCGGCCTGTCGGGTTTCTCGGCCTGGGCCGTTTCGGGCTCGCTGGCACGGCCAGCGCCGGCATAAACCGAGAAGGCCAGCGCAAAGGCTGCCAGCCACAATGATCGTCGCGAGGCCATGACCATTCCAATTCCCACCGGTGATGCCGGCTTTGTTCTGCTTTGCCGAAATATGTGGCAGAACGGGAAGTCAACGGGAAGTCACGTTGCGGTGAAATTTACCGCTGCAATCGGGAGGTAAGGCCGCAATAGGAGCAGCCGCTGCATTTCAAGGCGTGGTTCGATTGAGCGGCGGCATCATCGCCATGCGGCAAGTTCTCCTCACCGCCATCTATCTCTATTGCCAACGCACCGGCCCTGGACTTTGGTCCTGGCCGGTCAATGCTTTGACGACCTTGCCTTCATCCCGGCAGGACTGTGCGGCATGCTGGTCCGCGGCCGCGGCAGGGGTATTGCGAGTAGCGAGTAGTGAGTAGTGAGTAGTGAGTAGTGAGTAGGAGCGTCCCTGCGTCCTACTCACCACTCACTGTTTTCTAGGCCGCCAGATCGCGCAGCACGTACTGCAGGATGCCGCCGTTCTTGAAGTAGTCGAGCTCATCCAGCGTATCGATGCGGCAGATGATCGGCACGTTCTTCACCGTGCCGTCGCCATAGGTGATCTTGGCGGTCATCGTCTGGCGCGGCTTGATGGCGCTCAATCCGTCGATCTCGACCAGCTCGTCGCCCTTGAGGTTGAGGGAAGCCCATGAGGTGCCTTCCTCGAAGACGAAGGGGATGACGCCCATGCCGACCAGGTTCGAACGATGGATGCGCTCGAAGGACTGGGCGATGACGGCGCGGACACCAAGCAGGTTGGTGCCCTTTGCCGCCCAGTCGCGCGACGAGCCGTTGCCGTATTCGACGCCGGCGAAGATGACCAGCGGCACCCCTTCCTTCTTGTATTCCATCGCCGCGTCGTAGATCGATTCCTCTTCCTTGCTGGGATAGTGGATGGTGTAGCCGCCCTCGCGGCCGTTCTCGCCCAGCATGTGGTTGCGGATGCGGATGTTGGCGAAGGTGCCGCGCATCATCACCTCATGGTTGCCGCGCCGCGTGCCGTACTGGTTGAAATCGGCAACGCCGACGCCATGGTCGGTCAGGTATTTGCCGGCCGGCGAGGCGGCCTTGATCGAACCCGCCGGCGAGATGTGGTCGGTGGTGATCTTGTCGCCGAACAGGCCGAGCACGCGGGCGCCCTTGATGTCGCCGATCTTGCCGAAACCCGTGGTCATGCCGGCGAAGTAGGGCGGGTTCTGCACATAGGTCGAATTGTTGTCCCAGGCATAGGTCTGACCTTCCGGCGCCTTGACGTTCTGCCAGTACTCGTCGCCCTTGAAGACGTCGGCATATTTGCGGGCGAACAGCTCGCGGGTGACGTTCTTCTCGATGAACTCCTGGATCTCCGCCGAGCTCGGCCAGATATCCTTGAGATAGACCGGATTGCCGTTCCTGTCGTCGCCGAGCGGCTCCGTGGTCAGGTCCCTGGTGACTGTTCCAGCCAAGGCGTGGGCGACGACCAGCGGCGGCGACGCCAGGTAGTTCGCCTGCACGTCGGGCGAGACGCGGCCTTCGAAGTTGCGGTTGCCGGAGAGCACCGCGGCAGCGATCAGACCCTTGTCGTTGATGGTTTTGGAGATCGGCGCCGGCAGCGGGCCGGAATTGCCAATGCAGGTGGTGCAGCCGAAGCCGACCAGGTTGAAGCCGATCTGGTCGAGCTCCTTCTGCAGGCCCGACTTTTCCAGATATTCCGCCACCACCTGGCTGCCAGGGGCCAGCGAGGTTTTTACCCACGGCTTCTGCTTCAAACCGAGGCGGTTGGCGTTGCGGGCAAGCAAGCCCGCACCGATCAGCACTGATGGGTTCGAGGTGTTGGTGCACGAGGTGATGGCGGCGATGACGACGTCGCCATGGCCAAGGTCATGGTCGGTGCCTTCGACGGCGTAGCGCTTGGAGATTTCCGCCGCCTTCTTGTATTCGGTGTCCATCGCCTTGGCGAAACCGGCCGGAATGCCTTCCAGCGCGACACGGCCCTCGGGGCGCTTGGGACCGGCCATCGATGGCACGACGCTGTCCAGTTCCAGTTCCAGCAGGTCGGTGAAGACCGGATCGGCGGAGCCGGACTCGCGCCACATGCCTTGCGCCTTGGAATAGGCCTCGACCAGGGCGATGCGGTCCTCGCTGCGGCCCGACATTGTGAGATAGCGGATGGTTTCCTGGTCGACCGGGAAGAAACCGCAGGTGGCGCCATATTCGGGCGCCATGTTGCCGATGGTGGCGCGGTCGGCCAGCGTCATGTTGGACAGGCCAGGCCCGAAGAACTCGACGAACTTGCCGACGACGCCCTTCTTGCGCAGCATCTGGGTGACGGTGAGCACGAGGTCGGTGGCGGTGACGCCCTCCTTGAGCTTGCCGGTGAGGCGGAAGCCGATGACTTCCGGCAGCAGCATGGAAACCGGCTGGCCGAGCATGGCCGCCTCGGCCTCGATGCCGCCGACGCCCCAGCCGAGCACGCCAAGGCCGTTGATCATGGTGGTGTGCGAATCGGTGCCGACGCAGGTGTCGGGATAGGCGGTGGTTTCGCCGTCCTCGGTGTTGGTCCACACCACCTGGCCGAGATATTCTAGATTGACCTGGTGGCAGATGCCGGTGCCGGGCGGCACGACGCGGAAGTTGCGGAATGCCTGCTGGCCCCATTTCAGGAACTTGTAGCGCTCTTCGTTGCGCTCATATTCGAGCTCGACATTGCGGGCGAAGGCCATCGGCGTGCCGAACTCGTCGACGATGACGGAATGGTCGATGACGAGGTCGACCGGCACCAGCGGGTTGATCTTCTGCGGATCGCCGCCAAGCGAAGCCATGGCGTCGCGCATTGCGGCGAGATCGACCACGGCCGGGACGCCGGTGAAATCCTGCATCAGCACGCGGGCCGGGCGGTAGGCGATCTCGACGCCGGCGGTGCCCTTGTCGGTCAGCCAGCCGGCCACCGCCTGGATGCTCTCCTTGGTGACGGAGCGGCCGTCCTCGTTGCGCAGCAGGTTTTCCAGCAGCACCTTCATCGAATAGGGCAACTGGGCAATGCCGGTGAGGCCGTTCTTCTCGGCTTCGACGAGGTCGAAATAGACATACTCGGCGTCGCCCGCTTTCAGCGTGCGGCGGCAATTGAAACTGTCGAGGGATTTTGACACGTGCGATCCGTCCTGTCTGTTCAGCCTGAAAGGGAACGGACGCCGATGGCATGCAATCACGCGCAAAGGTGCGGGTACGGCCATTTCCGCTGTCCGTTCCCAAGCAACCCGAGCCGTTCAAGGCGGCGCGTGCGCTGGTTCGGCGCTAATTCTGTTCCCGCGCCGACCGCTGGCACGGATGCCCCGCATATAGAGAATTTTGTGGAATAGTTCTAGACAGTTGCAGAGCAAATTTGTGCGATGCGGCAGCGTTCGCGAAACATTGATTTCAGGGCAGGCGAGGGATGCGGCTTATCGCCGAAAATCTGGGCGGCGAACGCGGCGGCGAGCCGGTTTTCTCCGGCATCGGCATTGTGCTCGATCAGGGCCAGGCCCTGGTCGTCACCGGGCCGAACGGCTCGGGCAAATCGACCTTGCTCATGGTGGTCGCCGGCCTGCTGCCGAAAACCGAAGGCCGTCTGCTGCTCGAGGGCGGCGGCGACGAGTTCCCCTCGATCGGCTCGGCCTGCCACTATCTCGGCCACCAGAACGCGATGAAGGCGGCGCTGAGCGTGACCGAGAATTTGCGCTTCTGGCGGGAGTTCCATGGCAAAGGCCGGCTCGATGTGGAGGAGGCTCTGGCAACGGTCGGGCTCAGCGGCATCGGCCATTTGCCGTTCGGCTATCTTTCGACCGGGCAAAGACGCCGCGCGACGATCGCGAAACTCTTGGTCAGCCATCGGCCGCTGTGGCTGCTCGACGAGCCGACGGCAGGGCTGGACAAGGCTTCGGAGGCGCGATTTGCAAGGCTGATGCGCGAGCATTGCGAGGAAGGCGGGATGATCGTGGCGGCGACGCATCTGCCGCTGGGATTGGCGGCGGCGAAAGAGTTGGTGATGGGGGAGGCCTTTTGATGACTGCCCCCTACGGCGCCCCCCTTCTTCAACAAGGGACCACATCGTAATGTGGTCGCTCTTCCTACGCGACATCCGCCTCTCGATCCGTGCCGGCGGCGGCGCGCTGACCGGCGTAATTTTCTTCCTCGCCGTCATCGCCACCATCCCTTTCGGCGTTGGGCCGGATCTCAAGCTTTTGGCCCGCATCGGTCCGGCGATCCTGTGGATCGGCGCGCTGCTTGCCTGCCTGCTCGGCCTCGACCGGCTGTTCCAGGCCGACCGCGAGGACGGTTCGCTCGATCTCCTGGTGCTCGGCAACGACCGGCACATGCTGGCGCTGACGGTGCTGGTGAAGTGCGTCGCGCATTGGGCGGGCAGCGTCCTGCCGCTGGTGGTCGCGGCCCCACTGCTCGGCCTGTTCATGAACATGGAACCGTTGGCCATAGGCGCCACGGCGCTGACGCTGCTGGTCGGCACGCCGGCCATCACCTTCATCGGTGCCGTGGGCGCCGCGGTGGCGGTGGCGCTGCCGCGTGGCGGCCTCTTGATCTCGGTGCTGGTGCTGCCGCTGACCATACCGGTGCTGATCTTCGGCGTTTCGGCGAGCTATGGCGCGACGGCCAATCCCGATCCGTTCCTGCAGCCCTTCCTCATTCTTGCCGCGCTGACGCTGTTTCTTGGCGTCCTGGGGCCGACCGCCGCGGCGCTGGCGCTGCGCCACGGCACGGATTGAGGCGCAAGAGCTCTGAAGGCTGCGGCGTGGCGGCCGATTGCGGAGCCGCCGGCGCGCGGCTAAGGGAAGACATGATCGAACGAGGCGGAAAGACCCGGCTGGAACTGGCGATGGAGCGGCGCGCATGAGCGCGCATGCGCTCTACGTCGCGGCGGCCTACGCGATCACCGCCGTGGCACTGGCCGGGCTGATCGGCTGGATACTCATCGACCAGCGGGCGCGCAAGCGCGAACTCGCCGAACTCGAGGCGGCCGGCGTGCGCCGCCGTTCCGACAAGGCAGCCAAGCCATGAGCACAGGGACGGAAACGCCGACGCCGGCCCGTCGCCGCCTTTTCGTATATTTGCCGCTGCTGGTCTTCCTCGGACTGGCCGGACTGTTCCTGTCGCAGCTTTTGTCGGGACGCGATGCCTCGGAAGTGCCGTCGGCGCTCATCGGCCTGCCGGCGCCGCGGACCAACCTGCCGCCCCTGGAGGGCAGCAATTTGCCCGGGCTCGATTCGAAAGCCTTCGCCGGCAAGGTCACGCTGGTCAACGTCTTTGCGTCCTGGTGCGCGCCGTGCCGGGAAGAGCACCCGGTGCTTCTCGCGCTGGCGCAGGACAAAAGGTTCGCGATGGCGGCGCTAAACTACAAGGACCGGCCGGAAAACGCCCGCCGCTTCCTCGGCGACCTCGGCAATCCGTTCCAGGCGATCGGCGTCGACGAAGCCGGCCGCACGGCGATCGACTGGGGTGTCTATGGCGTGCCGGAAACCTTCGTCATCGGCAAGGATGGCAAGATAGCCTACAAGCATGTCGGCCCGCTGACGCCAGAGTCCACCAGGGAGCTTCTCCTGCCGCAGATCGACAAGGCGCTGGCCATGCCGAACTGAGGCGATGGCGCGAAAACCCCAGGATATCCCTTGGTTTGTATACGTTTATGGTTGAAGCGGAGCGGACCGCTCCGCGCCACCTCAATTCGGCCCACCTGATCGTGGCGGCGACAGCACATCCTCGGCCGAGAGCACCCTCGCTTCCGAGGGCAGCATGATCGGGATGCCGTCGCGCACCGGATAAGCGAGCTTGGCGACCCGCGAGACCAGCTCGCCGCGCTCGGGATCCCAGGCCAGCGGCCCCTTGGTCAGCGGGCAGGCCAGGAGTTCCAGCAGCTTGGGGTCAACATTGGTCTTCTTTCCGTCGCGCCCATCCGCCATTGGGTCCCCTTCCGGTTTCACGCCCAGCATGTCAGGAAATCAATCAGGCCGTCATTTGCAGGGCGGCTGGATATCGACGCATCCCTACTGCAGGCTCGAGCCAAAATCCTCATTCTCGCGCGCCAGCGTCATCTCGGTGATGGCGATCAGCGTTTCGGCCCTGGTTTTCAGGTCCGCGGCCTCGAGCAATGCCTGCTTCTCGGCCGGTCCGTAGGGCGCCATCATCGACAGCGCGTTGACCAGCATGGCGTTTTCCGCGCGGCTGACGCTTTGCCAGTCGGCTTCCAGATCATTGGCCTGCAGATAGGCGCGAAAGGCTCTGAGCAGCGCCGGCCGGTCGATTTCATTAGCCGCCTGCTCCTCGTCGAGATCAGCGAGGAAGGGCGCCGGCTTCGCCTGGCGGAAGGGCGTCTTGACCGTCAGCTCGTGGGCGACGCGGAACCGGCACACGCCTTGCAACGAGATCAGGTAGCGACCGTCGCCGGTCTCGGAAAAGGCGATGATGCGACCGATGCAGCCGACGCTGCAAAGCTCCGGCTCGCCATCCTCGCGCAATGCGCCATTGAGGCCGGGCTGGATGACGCCGACGAGCCGCGAGCCGCCGACCGCCTCGTCCACCAGCTGCAGGTAGCGCGGCTCGAAGATGTTGAGCGGCATGCGGCCGCCCGGCAGCAGCAGCGCGCCTTCGAGCGGAAAGAGTGGGATCGTCGACGGCAGATCCTTGGCGAGCCGATAATGCGCGTTTCCCGCTTGCACCTCGTTCCTCCGATCGCTTCCCTCGCGAAGCGTCAATCCTGCCCTGTCCTATCTGGGGCTCAGGCCTTGCGCCGCAAGCCCTTGCGACAAAACAACCATGAGCGGCTCAGGAAAACAGCAATGCCGACAATTTGCGGCGCGCCGCAAGCGTCGCCTCGTCGGTCATGCCCCAGGCCTCGAACAGCTGCAGCAACTGCGTCCTGGCGCCATCCTCGTTCCAGCTCCGGTCGGCCTTGATGATGGCCAGCAGATTGTCGGCGGCTGCCGTGCGATCGCCCATGGCGTTCTGGATCATGGCCAGGTCGAAACGGGCCTGATGGTCCTTGGGGTTTTCCGCAAGCCGCCGCTCGAACTCGGCCGGATTGCCCAGCGCCGCCGCCTGCGCGGCCAGCGCGATCTTGGCGCGCAGGGCGGCCAGCGGCGGTGCATCCTTCTTGGCCTCCGGCGCCGTTGCCAGGAGCGCCTCGGCACCCTCGGTGTCGCCGGCCTCGAACAACAGGTCGCCCAGCCCGCCAATCGCCTCGACCGTTTCCGGCGCCTG
>NZ_AYWQ01000017.1:0-80162 GCF_000502415.1 Mesorhizobium sp. LNHC229A00 | reverse complement strand
CTGGCGCGCTCGGGACGGCCGGCGCCGTTCGCCGCGGCGGCGATCGCCGCCAGCGTCGTAACGATCCGCCCCGATGCCGAGCTTTTTGCCTGGTGGATGGCCGATCTGGTGCTGGCGCAAAGCCTGCGCTGGCCAATGCCACTGCCGCTGCTGATGGCGCAGGCCTTCGGCCCGGCTCTTCGCGGCGAGGCCGGCGGCAAGCGTATCCGACCCGGGGAGAAAAGCTTTGAGCGCGCGGTCTGCGTGGCGCTGGTTCAGGGCGCCGTCGAAGCGTGCCGGCTGGCCGCCGGGATTGGTCGTCGGGCGGAACGGCTCATCACCGTGGCGCCGAAGCTCAGAGCAAAGGGGGCCGGCGATGTCATCGAAAGACTGCTCGACGACGATGCTGTTTCTGGCTCGCTGACGACCAAAACCCTGTCGCGGTTTGCGGCGCGACGCCTGTTCGANAGACTGCTCGACGACGATGCTGTTTCTGGCTCGCTGACGACCAAAACCCTGTCGCGGTTTGCGGCGCGACGCCTGTTCGAACGCCTGCAGCAACTCGAGGCGGTCCGCGAGCTCTCCGGCCGCACCACCTTTCGGCTTTTTGGACTGTAGCGATGGCTGGGACCGCGAGAGCCGAACGCCCGACAGACAAGAAGGACGTCCAGCGAATGCTGCTGGACACGGAGCTCGAGCATCTGCCCGCCGAGCTGCGCTGGCGCGAGTGGATGGGCCGCGTTGAAGCCGTGATTTTTGCGGCCAGCGAACCGGTGACACGCGAGGTGCTGGCGCGGGTGGTGGGCAGAAGCTGCAACATTGACCTGATCATCGACGACATCCGCGCCGAACTCGTCGGCCGCCCCTATGAGCTGGTCGCGGTCGTCGGCGGCTGGCAGCACCGGACGAAGAAAGCCTTTGGCGACGCCATCCAGGCGGCCTTCGGCATGCCCTCGGGGGAGGGGACAAAAGAACTGTCGCAATCCGAGGCGCTTGTCCTGATGTGCATTGCTTATTTCCAGCCGATCACCCGTGGCGAACTGTCTTCCTTCTTCGGCAAGGAGGTGTCGCGCGACCTAATCGGCGTGCTGCGCGCGCAGGCGCTCATCGCCTCGGGGCCGCGCAGCCCGCAGCCGGGCGCGCCTTACACCTATGTGACGACCAAGAATTTTCTCTCGCAGTTCGGGCTCGACACGCTGCGCCAGCTGCCGGACTTCGAGGCGCTCGAGGACGCAGGGCTGCTGTCGAAGGAAAAGTTCCTGGCTGGCGGTATTCCAGCCGGTTTGGCTAACGGGGAGGGTGAGGACGATGTCATTGAGGAGCAGGTGTCGTGAGCAGGGCGTTGTCGCGTGCGACCACAGTGACAGTCGATGACTCAGGACCAGGACGACTGATCGTGCGGCAGGCGGTGATCAGGATCGTGGACCGCGACATGATCGCCGTCGACAAGGTTGGCTGGAAAGATCACCAGGTTGGTGCCACCGGCGTGACGCAGCGATGGAAACAGGATGCCGCGAAGGCCGGCGGGTTATAACCAAATCCGCAAGCTTCCACGATGAGGGAACCTTCTTGTCGATGCGGGCGATCTGGCGCCAGGCACAATCCCACTCCTTCCAAGCGCCGTCCCAGATGTCAGGGTCGAATCCTTGCGAAAGGTCGGCCACCTCGGCGAGCGTGATCTTGTAAGCGGCAAGGGTGGCTGCCGGGACGATGCTCACACCCTGCCTGTATTCGTCGAGCGCCGTCTGGGTCGAACGGGACAGATAGAGCGCCTCTACGCCCGGCCGATTGAAGCGCCCTCCGTCGATCGCCGCGCCTGCACCACTGGTGGGCAGAAAGGCCCATTTGGGTGTCAGATAGCGATGGAAGATCTCGTCCGGCCCGACGCGGGTGACCTTCACCCGCGCGCCCCGTTCTCGAGATCCCGGATGAAGGCCAGGACTGCTTCGACCTGGCCGTCCGCGACGAGTTCGGCCGCCGTGCGATGGCCGTACTCGGCGATCGGTTCATTGCGATACCAGTAGATTGCCTTGTCGACGTCGCCGGTGAGCTCCGTCGCGGCCGAGATCACCTTCACCATCTCGCGCATCCGGCCCTGCAGGCGCTCAGATGAGGGATTGCGCAGCGTGTTGCGATGGACGCCGGTCAATTGCGCCAGATTGGCCACCTTCACGCCAAGCGCCTCCGACAGGCGCTTCGGCGAGATATAGGGTGTGCGCGGCTCCTGAAGGCTATCGACAAAGCCTGAGACCGCGGTGGAATGTGCGAGCTGTACGTGGGCCATGACAATTCTCCGACCTCTCATGCGCACAATATATGCACATTTTAACGCATAGCAAGTAAACGGAAGCCTGGCCCCTTCCAGCGCACTGCGCGTCCTTCCTCATTCTTGAAGCGGTTGCTAACGGCAGCGACGCTCAATCTCGGTCACATTACTGTCCTTTTCCGCCTACCAGACTGGACATGGCTGCGCCAACACCTATGCGACATAGCCAAGGTGGTCATTCCGGACGTGGTGATCCATGAGCTCGGTTAATTCAAGCGGCATTGTTGCTGGTCGGCTCTCGAGGGATTTGCATGTGTACGACCGCTTCGCGCCTCATCTCGGACGTCGTGGCCAATTTTGTGTCGCTCAGAAGCAGACATCTAAGGCGTCCTCCTTGGAGTTCGCCCTGCGCCAGGGTCGAGGCCGCTCCGCGACGGGGTAGAGCGCAGTGTGATAAAGCACAGTCAGGATTCTCAGGTGTGGTCCGAATGCTGCTGATTCAGCAACGTCGACAAGGCCGTGATAATCTGCGGCATAAAGAAGGGCTTGGTGATCATGACGCTTTCCGGCACACCCTCGGCGCCCCAATGGATGGCGCTGTCGCCACTCATGTAGATCACGGGTATCGTTGGGTTGGCTTGGCGCAGATGCCGTGCAACTTCCCAACCGGATTTGCCCGCCCCCAGGCGTATGTCGGTGACGAGGCCCCTGAACTTGCCCGGCTCGGCGTCGAAAGCCGCCATGGCCTGGGCCGGGACTTGAGCTTCAAAGAATGCGCTAGACGTTTCGCGCTCAGGGCTTGGGGCGCGTTTCGATCGGCGCCAGCATTCGGTGTATCTGTTCGACTATCGTGCTGTCGTTGTAGGGTTTGGGGATAAAGTGACTTCCCTGGGGCAGCCGGCTCTGTTCGATGATCGACCTGCCGGAAGCGACGATCAGCTTGACCGGCGGCCATCGGTTTCGGATGTGATGGGCCAATTTGATGCCGTCCATCGTGCCGGGCATGCCGACGTCCGTGAACACCAGAACGATGTCCGTTCGTGCCTCCAGCAGCCGAATTGCCTCCTCCGCATTGCTGGCCTCCAGCGCGTCGTATCCGGCATGGACGACGAGGAACTCTCGGCCCATTTCAGTCATTCACTACCAGGGAGTTCCTGGCGACCTGCGGCTCGGCGATATCTCGAAGCCTATAATTAATCGCGTTCATCGTCCTTAAGTTCGCTAGACCATACGAGACAATACGAATGAAACGGCTTGGCGAACCATCCGCTAACGTATTGATTTTCTGTAGAAAATGGTGACCTCCGGGCCTGCCAACTTGTTACATATCAATAGCTTATGCTTAATTCCTTGAGTTTGAATCGAGCGCTATCAGGTAAGCCTAATGGCTTCTCGGCAAAATTGGTTTTGGGCCTGTTCGTCAATTTTCTCCGTCTCGTTGATGGCACCCGTCACACATAGCCTCAAGAATTCCTGCTTCGAAAGACCTTGCCACGATTCATGGGATAATCGGCGGCAATGGGGTGCATATAGGCGGCAACACAGACCTACCTCTATGCTCATCTCGCGCTGAAGGAGGCCGCACTAGCGAAGGTGACAGCTACGGAGTGGCAAAAAGAAGCAGTCATTCTCTTATTCGATCCCTGAGTGGCAGACAGGGACAAGCTGGAAGTTTGCGTATATCCTGCGGCGTCTTGGAACGGTGGTGTGGAGGCATATCCGCCTACGATGTGGCTCACGGACTTTTAGCCACATTGAGGATGTGGCTAGCTGTCCATTGATTTATGGGAGGGGCTGGACTCGAACGACGACCTCCTGCAAATCGCAGGCCAGACAGCAGGCCCGCGAGCCGATATCTTCAAGCGACGAACAGCTACGCTCACTTAGCCGTCAACAAATTAGATGACGCATGGGCTCGATCTCAGTTGCCGTCGCGGTCTTAGGTCGAGAAAATCGACCGCCCGCCGCCTCACATAGACACCATAGTATAATCGACCTGTGCGGCTCTTTTGGGCAATGTCCGAGCCAAGGTTTTTGCGCCTAGAGGGCCTATGGAGATCATAGTGATGATCGCGCATGTCGCCTAATCTGCCCATCACCTTCATCGTTGACGACGGCGGTTCCGTGTGTGAAGCGCTCGTCAATATGCAGGCTGACAAAGTGAGACTTTTGCGACGGCACGGGAATTTCTATCCCCCACCCGCCGGCACCTCGAGGGAGTTGCCTTCTCCTCGTTATCAATCTTCAGGACTTGAACGGACTGGGCCCGCAGGAGCGCATTGCGATCGATCGAATCGATATGCTAATCATCTTCATTAGGGGCAATGGCGACGACCCGATGACGGTCAATGTAATGAGAGCAGTAGCTGTCGAACTCCTCGTCAAGCCATTGAGCCAAGAATCTCTCTTAGCGGCCAAGCCAAGTGCAATCGCCCGTAGTAGGGACTTATGCGAGAATAGGGCGGCAGGCGCTGCACTAGGGGATCGCTATATCTATGGCATAGATAAATGATTACCTCATATGGGACGGAACGAGGTCAGCATACGGGCGAAAAACAAATCTTGATCTCGATCATTGATGATGACGAGTCAATTCGCGAGTCCGTCGCGGGCCTTGTGCTTTGGATGGGTTTCAGGGTCGCGACATTCGCATCCGGCCCTGAGTTTTTGTCGTCCCCTGATTTCACCGATAGTGCATGCATCGTGTCGGACGTGCAAATGCCGCAGATGACTGGGTTCGAATTGCACCGTCGTTTACAGGACCTTGGCCATAACATTCCGACCATACTGATTTCGGCCTACCCAGATGACGAAGTTCAGGCTCGAGCCTCGGCCGAGGGCATTATTTGTTACCTTTGCAAGCCCTTCAACATTGAAGCACTGGTAGGGTGCATCCGATCGGCGATCGCCACCGGATGATGCCCCCGCTGGAAAGCTTCAATGGCGTAAAGTGACGCGACATGCCCCCCGGCGCACTCGAGGGTTCGCCAAGTTTGCCTGACAATTGCGACTAGGCCGGGGCGGTCATCCTGCGCCTCGTCCCACAGCTCCGTTCGCTTCATCAATCTTACCGGCCATTAACCTCATCAGTTGGGTTTCCGTCAGGCTCGACCTCTTGAATGTTCCGAGCTGCCGCCCGAGAAACAGCACCACGAACGTATCTCCGATCGAATACGCATGCTGGGCGTTGTGCGTGACCAGGATCACGCCGATCCCTGCTTCTTTCGCCCGCTGTACATAGCCGAGCACAATTTCGGTCTGCTTCACGCCAAGGGCCGAAGTAGGTTCATCGAGAATGAGGATGCGAGCGCCAAAATGCACGGCTCGTGCTATCGCGACGCATTGACGTTGACCGCCGGAGAGCGTGTTGATCGGTCTACGCACAGCGACGGAACTGACGCCCAGACCACGCAGAGCGTCCTCGGTTGCCGCGATCGCTCTGCGGGAATCAAATCGCTGGAACGGACCCCAGCCAATTCTTGGCTCTCGGCCGAGAAAAAAATTGCGATACACGGGCATGATAGGCACCACGGCGAGGTCTTGAAAAACCGTTGCGATGCCTCTGTCTAGTGCGTCCGTAGGCGAACCTAAACGCATATCGATCCCGGAAACGCGCACGATCCCCTTGTCGGGCTTCTCCACGCCACTTAAAATCTGGATCAACGTGGACTTGCCGGCTCCGTTGTCACCGAGCAGGCAGACCACCTCGCCAGGCCTGACGGAAAGACTCACGTCCTCCAACGCCGAAACATTCTGGTAAAATTTTGAGACGCAGACCGCCTCAAGGTACGCTTCATTGTTTATGAGCCGCCCCCTCCTGGTTTCATCGCCTGCAATCGCGCGTAGTTATTGATGAGCACCGCTGCCAGAAGCATAAGACCAAGAAACGTCATGAACCAGACGTCAGGCAGCGGAGTGAAGAAGAAGCCCTGGTCGACCATGCCGAAGAGAAGAGCCCCGAAGAGGGAACCGATGGGCGACCCATAACCGCCGGTCAGGAGCGCACCCCCGATGACCGCGGCCGTTACCACCTCGAATTCGCGTCCCACCGCTGCGTTGGCGTCGCTCTGGTTTATGGCATACATGTCCAGCGCGGCCACCAAGGTTGTCGAAACCGCAACAGCTATGTAGAGCAGAATTTTGACCTTTTTGACCGGGATCCCTAACCGGACAGCGGCCCGCTGATCTCCACCTGTCGCGTAAATCCAATTGCCGAAAGCGGTCTTTTCGAGCAGCCATGCCGCCAGCATCGTAACAAGGATCCACCAGACGAGAGAAATCGAGAAGGGGCCGATTGAGGATGCAAACAAAACCGCCAACGGATCCCCGACCGTGGCATCGCGGATGCCATCCACGGTGCTGGTGCCGACCAACATGCGCAGGCCGCCTTGGGCAGCGCCGCGCAGGATGAACAGCATTGCGAGAGTTATGATAAAGGAGGGCAATTTGGTCTTCACGACGAGGAAGCCGTTGATGGTTCCAACGACTGTTGCCACGACGAGGGCGGCGGCTAGTGCGGCTGGAAGCGGCCAACCGCTGTCAACCGCCAGATAGCCCATGATCGCTTCGCTTGCCGCCACCATCGACCCAACAGAAAGGTCGAACTCGCCCGCGACCATCAATAGTGTGACTGGCGCGGCGATAATGCCAATCTCCGCTCCGACTTCAAGATAGTTGCGCGTCATCGGCAGGGTGAGGAACCCTGCCTGGCCCGTGAAAACAGCGAAGAAGACAAAGACGATGATCGTCCCGACGACGGCGGTCAATTCCGGGCGCGCAAGCACCGACACGACCCCTTTGGCACTCATGTTACCCCTGATGCCACTTTGGAATGCATTGACATGCAGCGCCTCCAACCAGATCCTGTTCGCTACTTAGCGACTGGAAGCCGCAAATCTGTTGACGTTGTTCGGAGTGATGACAATGGGCCCGGTAATGAGCACCGGCTCCGCTGGTTGGATGGCTTGGCGAACGTACAATGCCAGCATTACCACTGGATAGTAACCCTGGGCATACTGTTGGGCATCAAGGGCGAAATCAAGTTCGCGCGCTTTGAGGGACGTCGTGGCGGCGGCTGTTACATCGATCGTGCCCCAGTGCATCTCTTTGCCGCGGTCCCCCAGGTCGGCGCGGACTTGGGTCATTGCCGCAATGCAACAGCCGCCGATGGAGAAGACGGCGTCTATCGACGGGTCCTTTTGCAGTTGAGACTCCGTGATTGTCTTGATCCGGTTTGAATTGTTGAAATCGGTCATGGGGATCTCCGCCAAAGCTGACGTTCCCGCGAACGCCTTCTTGAACCCGTTTGTGCGCGCATCAAGAAAGGACAGTGCGCCGATGGGGGCAGTGATGATCAGCGCGTGTTTCGAGCCGAGAGCATTGAATTGGGCAGCGCCCATCGCGCCCTGTTTGCCAGGGTCATCGCCAACGAACGCAAGGGCGCCGACATTGGCAACCTGATCGCCGCCTTGATTGACGATAATCACCGGAATTCCGGCGTCCGCCGCCTTCTTGATCGTCGCGTTTAGCGACGCGGGCGTTGGATCGGACACAATAACACCGTCAGGTTTGGCGGCGATCGCAGCTTCAAGATTTCGGCGCTGCTGGTTGGGATCGTTCAGATTATTCTCGATGCCGCGATACTGGACCTTCACGCCCAGGTCGACGCCTGCTTGCTCTAGACCTTTGATAACGCTCGCCCAATATGTATCTGAGGCAGGCGAATGGGTGACCATTATGAAAGTTGGCTTGGCGAAGGCGCCACCTTCGAAGCCGAAAACGAGCGCGAGTAAGATGGTTACAAACGCGAGCTTCTTGATCATCATCTTTCCCTCTGCTGGATCCGCTGCCCTTTTTTTTGAGCACCAACTCCGCTCCTCGCTGCGGACCCGGGCATTTTCCGCCTACAGTAATGATTGGACCAAACCCCATTTTTTAGCAACTGAGGCGGGCATGGTTTGGCTGCTGTCAACGATCTCAGAATGCGGACACTTATCCAAGATCACGAGGCTTAAAAATCCGGATCAGCGCGAGCCGCTCGCGCGACGGCTTGGCTACATTGGTCGCCAGAAGTCGCTCAAGCTCCCTCGCCATGCAGCCAACTGTGGCAGCGGCTGGTGCCTGTTGCCCTGAACCAGCGAGAGCCGGCGTATCTTTGCGATCATTTCCAAACCAACATCCAAACCGAATGCCTCCGATGGAAATCACAGCCCCTGTCCAGATCTAAAAATCAACTTTAGATTGTATGCCACCCGGACGAGAAACACCTCCTCGTGCCACTCTCAACAAAAACAAAAAGAGCATATTTCTTTGCGCGAGCGCACTGAATGCGGGAATATACGACCGACGTTGGTCATCTGATCGTGAAGTTGATGTCGGTCAACGTTTTCGTTTCAGAATTGACCCGCCGTTTGGACAGGGCTAGTTTTTTCATCTGAACTCCGGTTGGCCGTGCGCGAATACCGGCACCGCGCGGAGCGGCGCCGGTAAGTACAGTTCCTTTGTGAAACGGCCCTGCAAGATCCAATTTGCAAACACTGTGGAGCGTGATGGATGGATCCGCAGATCTCGCTTGGCGCGCGCGAAGGCGGTCGTCAAGTTCTATGGGAGGATGGCGAGCGCGCGCTATATCGTGGACTACTGACTTACAACAATGAGCCGCCACGCAATGTGCTTGCTCTACGTTTGACAGCGGCGCTCCCACGGCCGGCGAGCGTCGCTCAACTCTCGCATGAATTCGAACTCAGGGACCACCTCGAGAGTGCGTGGGCAGCCCGGCCGCTAGAACTCGTTCGCGACCGCGATCGAACAATGCTGATTTTAGAGGACCCCGGCGGTGAAACGCTCGACCGGCAAATCGGCGCACCGATGTCCATACCTCAGTTCCTTCAGGTGGCTATAGGCACTGCCGCGGCTCTGAGCCAAGCCCATCACCGTGGGGTCGTCCATAAGGATCTGAAGCCGACCCACATTCTGGTGGATGGGACAAGCGGACGAGTGCGTCTGACTGGATTTGGCCTCGCTTCCCGACTGCCGCGCGAGCGTCAGGCACTGGGTCCACCAGAGGTCATCGCTGGGACGCTCGCTTATATGGCGCCCGAGCAGACCGGGCGAATGAACCGTTCGATCGACTCGCGTAGTGATCTTTATGCGCTCGGAGTCGTCTTCTACCAAATGCTGACAGGCGTGTTGCCATTCACCACATCCGACCCCATGGAACTAATTCATTGCCACATTGCTAGGACTCCAGTGCCGCCAAGCGAACGAGTAGCGAGCATCCCGGGCCCCATCTCCCATATAGTCACAAAGCTGCTCGCCAAGACAGCCGACGAGCGCTATCAGACCGCCACTGGCGTTGAGCATGATCTCCGACGCTGCCTGATGCAGTGGCAAGGCGAGGGATGGATCGCACCGTTTCCCACGGGCGACCTCGACACGCCTGATCGACTATTGATGCCAGAGAAGCTTTACGGGAGAGGGCCAGAAATCGCGTCCTTACTGGACGCCTATAGTCGTGTCGCGACGACTGGCACGCCCGAGTTGATTATGATCTGCGGTTATTCCGGAATTGGAAAATCCTCGGTCGTGAACGAGATGCATAAGTCCCTAGTGCCGTCTCGCGGTCTTTTTGCTTCGGGCAAATTCGAACAGGAAAAGCGCGATATTCCGTACGCAACCGTCGCACAGGCATTCCAGCGGCTGATCCGCAGGTTCTTAAGGGAGAGCGACGCCGAACTGGAAGGCTGGCGCAATGCATTGCGCGAGGCCGTAGGGGCGCAGGGACAGCTTCTAGTCGAGCTCATGCCCGAGCTGAAGCTGATTATTGGCGAGCAACAACCCGCTCCTGATCTCCCGCTGGAGCAGGCCCAGCAGGCATTTCAGATCGCCCTTCGGCGTTTCGTCGGCGTATTCGCCACGGCAGAACATCCGCTGACACTGTTCCTCGATGACCTGCATTGGGTCGATGCGGCGTCGCTCGACCTCCTCGAAAATCTGATGACCCGCTCCGAGCTGCGCCACCTGCTCGTGATCGGCGCCTTTCGAGACGCCGAAATTGACCCGACGCACCCGCTCGTACGCAAGTTGGAGGCAATTCGAGGCGCGGGCGTGAAGATCGAAGAGATCAGGCTGACGCCGCTTAGCCGAAAATATCTTGAAGAGTTTGTCGTGGATGCGTTGCGTTGCGTGCGGGCGCGCGCCGTCCCTCTAGCTCGGATTCTTCATGAAAAAACCGCTGGTAATCCCTTCTTCGTCAAGCAGTTCCTATCCGCGCTTGCCGATGAAGGCTTCGTCACATTCGATCGAACCAGAGGCAGGTGGTCCTGGGACCCCGACCGCATTCGTAGCAAGGAATACACTGAGAACGTGGTCGAACTGATGGTCGGCAAGCTCGGGCAGTTGCCAACAGATACGCAAGCCGCACTGCAGCAACTCGCCTGTCTCGGGACCACTGCCACCACCGCGATGCTTTCGAGGGTGCTCGCAATCCCGGAGAACCATGTCCACACGGCCCTCTGGGAGGCTGCGCGACGCGAGTTCATCGAGCGGAGCGACGACTCATATAGATTCATTCACGACCGGGTGCAGGAAGCTGCCTATTCGCTGATTCCGCAGGAACGACGGGCTGAGACGCACCTTCACATCGGTAGACTGTTAGTCTTGCATACGCCGTCCACGCAGCGAGAGGAGACGATCTTCGACATCGTCAATCAGCTCAACCGCGGCACAGCATTGATTTTCTCAGAGGAAGAGCGGGAACGACTGGCCGAGTTCAATCTGATGGCAGGCAAGCGGGCCCTGGCGTCGACGGCCTATCTTCCCGCACTCAAGTATTTCACGGCTGGCACATCACTTTTGGCAGCCGACGCTTGGGTGGGTCGCCATGAACTCGCGTTTGCCCTCGAGTTCTATCAGGCTGAATGCGAGTTCCTCGTCGGTGAGAGGGGAGCCGCCGACGAACGTTTGAATATGCTTTCTTCCCGAGCAGCAAATACTCTCGAGCGGGCGACTGTCGCGTGCTTGCACATTGATTTGTACACGATCCTTGATCAATGCGACAAAGCGGTTGGCATCTGTATCGGGTATTTGCGTCACTTGGGAGTGAACTGGTCGCCGCATCCAACACAAGCCCAAGTGAAGCGCGAATACGAGAAGATCTGGAAGAAAATCGGCGATCGGTCGATAGAGGATCTCGTCGATCTGCCTTTAATGAATGACGCTGTGTCTCTCGCCACTCTGGACGTGCTCACCAGAATCTTCCCGTCGGCGCTTTTCACGGATGCAAATCTTCTGTCGCTGGCTATCTGCCGCGCGATTAATCTGAGTCTGGAGCGAGGACACGGCGACGGCTCATGTGTCGCTTATGTCTTTTTCAGCAAAATAGCGGGGCCGCAGTTCAACGACTACAAAGCAGGATTTCGTTTCGGTCAGCTCGGCTATGAATTGGTAGACACGCGTGGCCTCGAGCGATTCCGAGCTCGGACCTATCTCTGGTTTGCGCAATTTTCATTGACGTGGACCGAACATGTGCGCGCCAGTCGAGCGCTTATTTGGCGAGCATTCGAAACGGCGACAAAGGTCGGCGATCTGACCTTTACCGTGTATAGCTTCGACAACCTCAATACGAATTTCTTAGCGGCAGGCGATCCGCTTGAAGAGGCCGAGCGCCAAGCTGAGCACGGGCTGGAGCTCGCCGAACGCGCGCGATACAGCCACATAATTGATATCATGAAGACGCAGCTCGGTGTTATCCGAAGTTTGCGGGGGCTGACGTACAAATTTGGCTGTTTCGACGACGGGAAGGTGAGCGAGATTGAGCTAGAACAGGGCTACGCGGCCAACCCAGCAACAAAGCAACCCGAATGTTGGTACTGGATACGAAAACTTCAGACGCGTTTTTTCGCAGGAGAATATTCTTCAGCGTTAGACGCCGGGGCAAGAGCGCACAAATTACTTTGGACGTCCGCCGCTATGTTTGAAATTGCAGAATATCATTTCTATGCTGCGCTTTCTCTTGCCGCTTTTCGCGATTTCATCGTTGCAAAATCTGCCGATCCCAAGTCCCGCTCCTCCGCATTCTCCACCAAGGCTTTCGCGAAAGCGGCTGCCCTAGAGAAGGAGAGTTTGGACACGTTGGCGGCGCATCTGAAACAGCTCGAGGTATGGGCGGAGAATTGTCCGGAGAATTTCGAGAACCGGGCAGCGCTAGTCGGTGCGGAGCTTGCACGGCTGGAAGGCCGCGATCTCGAGGCAGAGCGTTTGTACGAACAGGCTATTCGCTCTGCCCGTGCAAACGGCTTTATCCACAATGAAGCGCTCGCCTATGAAACGGCCGCGCGCTTCTATGCCGCCCGCGGCTTCGAGGACTTCTCCGAAATATATCTTGCAAGAGCACGCGACGGCTATTTGCGCTGGGGCGCATTGGGCAAGGTGAGGCAGTTGGAGGCGGACTATCCGACATTGGCTATCGCCGATCCACATCTCAGTACGAGAGAGGAACCGACACCGGCTCAACACCTCGATGTCGCCGCCGTCCTGAAGGCATCTCAGGCTCTGTCGAGCGAAATTCTGTTGCCACGCTTGGTCGAGCGGCTGATGACGATCGCCTTGCAGAGCGCGGGCGCCGATCGAGGATTGCTGATCCTGCCCCGTCAGAATGACTACAGCATCGAAGCCGAAGCTCGAACAGACGGCGACGGCATCGTCCTGCACTATGGTCATTCCACGGGACCGGTGGCTCCCGAAACCATCATCCGCTACGTCATGAGAACGCAGGAAACAGTGATCCTTGATGACGGTCCCAAGCAACACCTCTTTTCCGATGATCCATATATGAATCTTCGGAGACCGCGATCGGTCCTTTGTCTGCCGCTGGTTCGTCAGGGGATTTTAGGCGGATTGCTTTACTTGGAGAATACCCTGGCGCCTCACGTCTTCACACCCGATCGTGCAACGCTCCTGGAGCTTCTGGGGACGCAGGCGGCGATTTCATTGGAGAACACGCGTCTTTATAGCGATCTTCAAGAACGCGAGGCACGTGTTCAGCGCCTATTCAATGCCAATATCATTGGGATATTCACTTGGTATCTGGATGGCCGGATCGCGGACGCGAATGATGCGTTTCTGCGGATTGTTGGATACCAGAGAGAGGACCTTGTGTCCGGCGCTCTGCGCTGGAAGAACATGATGCCCGATGAGTGGGATCCGGAAGACGATCGTATCATGAACGAAATTCGCGCGACTGGCGTCGCGACACCATTCGAGGGAGAGTACGTCAAAAAAGACGGCAGCCGCGTTCCTGTTCTGATCGGTGCGGCGATCTTTGACGGGCGGCCAACGGAGGGCGTTGCATTCGTCGTAGATCTTACGGACCGACAACGAGCCGAGGAACTGGCTCGCGAAAGCGAGCGTCGATATCACGAAACTGAGTTGGCGCTGGCACACGCAAACCGCGTGACGACAATGGGACATCTGGCGGCGTCGATCGCCCACGAACTGAGCCAGCCTCTTTCCGGCGTGGTTGTTAGCGCTGAAACAGCGATGTTGTGGCTGAGCCAGGGGCCGAACATACCTGAAGCCCAAAAGGCGATCGCTCGTGTTGTTCGGGACGGCACCCGCGCTGGGCAAGTCTTTGGCCGAATCCGGACACTGATCAAAAAAACCCCTCCACGAAAGTCCGGGTTGGCCATAAACGAAGTCATCCTCGAGACTATCGGCCTGACTCACGGCGAAGCTATTAAAAGCGGCGTGTCGCTACAAACGCAACTCAGCGTGGATCTCCCCCAAATTCAAGGCGATCGCGTTCAGTTGCAGCAGGTCGTTCTCAACCTCATTGTTAACGCTCTTGACGCGATCAAAGGCAGCAACGACAGGTCAGGGGAAATTCAAGTGAGTTCAGCCATGTTGGATTCCGGCGAAGTCCATGTATCCGTGCAGGATTCCGGACCGGGGATCGATCCAGTAGACATCGAACGCATCTTTGGAGCGCTCTACACTACCAAGGCTGAGGGACTGGGCATGGGTCTCTCGATCTGCCGCTCAATTATTGAGGCACATGGTGGCAAACTGTGGGCAACGACGGACCTAACTCGAGGAGCCATCTTCCATTTCGTTGTGCCCGTTGAGGGGGGACAGAGTGCTCGGCACTAGGTCGTGAACTCATAAATGCGGAATGGCCGAGATGGGTGGAGTGCCGCCATCGTCGGGCTCAGTCCATCGAACGGCCGTTTTCCCCATAGACAGGATGTCGCCACGGAAGTCCGCCTTCACCCTGATCGATTTCGCGTCGTCAACCTTCAGGGCGGCCTCGACGACTGTGGCTAGCTGTTCGTAGCGCTTCCTGTCCTTTGCGAGAGTCGGGTGATGGTCTTCTGGCTGCAGAGTGCCATCGTCCTGCGCCGATCGCCACCGCAACCAGAGATGCCATTGCTCTTTGACGGCAGACATTTGTTCGTCACTGATCGGGCTTAATAGGAGCGTATCCGCCCAGTCATCCTGATCTATATCCCATTCGCGCATATAGGCATGCGGGAACCCTTTATAGTCGGCGGTCCCCTTCAAGGGTCGACCATAGAAGTCATGAACAGTGTGAACGGCGTCCCACTCGTCGGCTTCAACGGAACTCATCTACCGGCCTTATAGCTATGCCTTCCTCGGCAATGGATCATTCTTTCAACTTGACGCTTTCATATCACGCCAGGTTCTGACTCAGAATCATCATGAGCCGATATGACCTTAGCGACTTCGAATGGCGCGTGATCAAGCCGCTTCTCCCCAACAAACCGCGTGGTGTGCCGCGTGTAGACGACCGACGTGTAATGAATGGCATCTTCTGGGTTCTGCGCTCCGGTGCGCCGTGGCGCGATCTGCCCGAGCGCTACGGCCCACGAACCACCTGCTATAACCGCTTCGTGCGATGGCGGAAGGCGGGCGTGTGGGACCGGCTGATGGGCGCCATCACCTCCGCGCACGACGGTGACATCCAGATGATCGACAGCACCTCCGTTCGCGCCCACCAGCAGGCCGCGACGGCAAAAAAGGGGGGCCAGATCACTGTCTCGGTCGATCGCGCGGCGGGCTCACGACGAAAATCCACGTCGTTGTCGATGCGCAAGGGCTTCCCATCCGGCTCGGCCTGACCGCCGGACAGGCGCATGACAGTCAGATCGCAGATCAACTGCTTAACCACCTCAGCCCCCGCACCATCGTGCTGGGCGACAAGGCCTACGATGCGGATCGCATCCGCTCCTTGATCGAGGAGCAGGGTGCAACGCCCAACATCCCACCTAAAAGCAATCGGCGCTGGAAGCCGTGCTTCAGCAAACGGCTCTACCGCGAGCGTAATCTGATCGAGCGCTTCTTCTCCAAGCTGAAACACTTCCGCCGCATCGCCACCGCTACGACAAGCTCGCCGCCAACTTCCTCGCTATGGTCCAGCTCGCCTCAACGCGCCTGTGGCTGCGTGCTTATGAGTCTACGGCCTAGTGCAGCGGCATAGTAGGGGTCAAACAAGAGCAGTCCGAAGATCGTTCGCTAAGGTGAACTGAACATAGACCCTGGATGTTGTACCCCCGTTTGGGAGCGAGATGCCGTTTTCTACGCCTGCGACGGCCTGCAATTCGCCGTTTTGTGGACCGGCGTAGTCGCAGTGGTGGAGAGTTCGAGGCGGTCAACTACTTCGTGCGGCATCCGTCTTTTCATTCACAGATTCGCCAGACCATACGAGATCGAAGGCACCCCGGCCCGGACCCACTCAAGCACCGTCGCCGTCAGCACAGCCACCGTTGGCGCTGCCAGTCAGTGTTGAAATCCAGCAGAATAGAACCTTCGATCCCGCTTGCGCCGCGCCTCGCGGCGCATCGCTATTTTGCGTTCGCCGCGTCCTCGATCAGCGCGGCCACCTCCTGCGGGTGGGAGACCATTACCAAATGCGAAGCCCCTGGGACGACCACGGTCTTCCGCGCATGGGCGCGGTCGGCCATAAAGGCCATCGCAGCCGGCGGGATGTTGCGGTCTGCGGCGCCGTAAATTGACCAGGACGGAATGGTTTTCCAAGCCGCCCGAACCGCCCGGTCGGCCAGGGCGGCCTGGTTCACAGGGCGCTGCGCCGCAGCCATCAGTCGCGCGTCGGCCTCTGGGACGTCCGCAGCGAACTGAGCGGGAAACTTGTCCTGCTGAATGTACAGGTCCTGCTCGCCGTTTGGCAGATTGACTGGGGCCGCAAGAGCGGGGCCGAGCGTACTTCCCGGAAATTTGCCGGTCAGTTCGAGGCTGCTCTCGCCCACGTCGGGCTCAAAGGCTGCGACATAGACGAGCGCCTTCACATTGGCCTCCTGGTCCGCCATGGCGGAGATCACCGCCCCAGCATATGAATGGCCGACGAGAACAACCGGCCCCTTCACCGAACTAACGACGCTTGCGACATGGGCCGCGTCGCCACCGACGCTTCGCAAGGGATTGGCCGCCGCGATCACTGAGAACCCGTCCCGGGTCAGATCCGCGACCACGCCGTTCCAGCTGGCGGACTCTGCAAAGGCTCCGTGGACCAAGACGATGGTCGGCTTCACGTCGCTGCCGAGGGCGGCAGTGGCGGCAGCCAGGTTAAATGCCCCGACGATCGCGGCGGTCTTGATGATCATGCGCATGGCCTAACCTTTCCAATAAATGCCCCATCATCAGAGCCCGCGCAGTGACGCCAAATCTATTGAACGAAGGTGTCGTCGATACCTTGGTGTCTAAGTGGGTCGGCTTGAACTGCGCGATTCACGATCGGGAGCGAGCCACCATCCCTGTACCGCGTGGTCATCCCGATATCGAAGGGCGTAGACCGGGATGGCACTAAATTGTGCAACAACCCACTGCATGAATGACCAGCCGTCTTGAGGAGATGCTTTGTGACCCAACCTGCCCAGCGCCCGAAGAAGTCATCGCCAGATATAGTCGCCAGATCAGCGAAATGAGCTGCGGCACTGGAGGGCGGTGGGTAGGGCGACAAACCCGCTTTCGTTCACGGTCATACCTTCACAAGCCCCTTACGATTTCACAGCAGTCAACTGATGCTCCATTTCCACCTCGGCCTTCAGGCTCTCGATGTCGCGGAAAATCGAAGCGACAGCTAACGTGCGCCCCGCGCGCTTAAAGCGCACCAGGCAGTCCTTGGCACCAATGTCTCCATCCACCGCGATCTCGTCCCATTGCTCGGCATGGCCGACATAATTGATGGGAACATCGTAATGCTGGCTCCAAAAGAACGGCACAGCCACGAATTTCTCGCGACGGCCGAGCATATTCAGCGCCGCTGTTTGCCCCTGCATCTCTGCGACAACCCAATGCTCGACCCGAATTTTCTCGCCACTGTGAGGATCTGGCCATCGCGCTATGTCGCCGGCCGCGAATATGTCTGGTGCGCTCGTCTCCAGAAAGGCGTTTACGACGACACCGCGGTCAACGATGAGCCCTGCCTTTTCGGCAAGCCTGATCCGCGGTCGCACACCGATGCCGGCCACGACGAAGTCCGCCGTCAACGTATTGCCACTGCTGAGCTTCACCTCGCTGTTATCAATGCTGCTCGCGGTGTCCTCAAGATGAAATACAACGCCATTCTCCTCATGGAGTGCGCGTATGAAGTCGCCCATTTGCGGACCCAGGACCCGCTCCATGGGCCGTTTATCCGGCGCCACGACATGGACTTCGATATCGCGCGAGCGCAGGGCCGCGGCAACTTCCAGTCCAATGAAACTGGCACCGAGGACGACGGCGCGGCGCCCAGTCGCGGCGCGCTCGATGATCGCCTTGCAATCTGCGAACGAGCGCAGACTGTGAACGTGTGGTTGGTCGGCACCGGGAATGGTGAGGCGCACTGGTTCGGATCCGGTTGCAAGGAGCAGCCTGTCGTAGGGGATCCGCGCGCCGTCCGCGAGTACGACCTCGCCGGAAAGTGCATCGATGCTCGCAACGTTCACATTGAGACGCAGGTCGATATCGTTGTTGGAATAAAAGTTTTCGCCGCGAAGCGGAATTGAACCCTCAGGCGCTTTGCCGGCGAGGTAGTCCTTGGAAAGACTAGGCCGATCAACCGGCGGCGCTTCGTCATTGCTGAGCATGACGATGCTGCGTTGATAGTGTTGATGCCTCAGTTTTTCGACGGCTGCGAAACCGGCCGCGCCGCCGCCGACTATGACGATTTTCTCTGGGACCTGACCGGAGCCTTCGTCGCGTTGCTTCAGTACGGCGCGCTTTCGCTTCTCTCCCACGAATATCCGATCATCACGCTGTTCCACAGACCAGCAAACGAGTGGATTGAAAGCGGGGGCGCGCAAGGCCTCGCCTGTGTGCAAATCGAAGCACGCGCGATGCCAGGGACACCGAACGGTATCTTCCACCACCAGACCGTCGACGAGCGGCCCGCCGTAATGTGTGCAGGTCGCCCCGATGGCGAAGACCTCGGCTTCACGTCGCACCAGAAGCACCTGTTCACCCCTGCAATGACCAACCAACTTTCCGCCATCGGGAAGGTCGGAAGATGCAACGCCCTGGGCCAGATCCGGCCCGTTTAATTTCGTATGACCTTCAGCCATTTGGTTCTCCTCGCGGAAACCCGGACCAGCGGTCCGGCGTAAACATCGTCGTTTGATCGCACGCTTCATATGGCTGGGCGCAAGCTGCGAAAGTGCTGAGGGTGACCGATAGGGTTTGCTGGGCCAAGCAATTTGGATATGTTCCTCATTGCGGTTCTCCTATCTGGTCGACGACCGCATGCCTTTGGGCGCGCGGTGTCATTATGAGAGCGGCGCCACGGTCGATCGATTGTACCTAGGTGTCTCCAATACCTTTGGACAGCTCTTCACATCTGCGTGATTAGATTAGTGTGCCTGGCCACGCTAACTTCGCGGGGATCGCAGACATCAGGTTCTTCGATCGAGGGAAAGCCCACTTCCAAGGAGGTCATCGCGTGCTGAAAGGGTCAAGACCGGATCGCGGCTCGTGCTTGAAGGAAGCCATTCAAGGTTGAGCCGCTAGGTTGACAGCAGAGTTCCACTTGATTTGCGGATTTTCGCGGGCCAATTTCTCTTTCCGAGCAAGAGCTCAATCTCCGAGCAACAAGAATCTCAATGGCTGAGGATTCGGAGTACGCATTGGAGCCGCTTCGCGAAGGGGCGGAGTTCACGCTCTACCGCGGCATAGAGCGCGGCAACCAGGTACCGATCTTAGCGGTGGCGGTCGCTGCTGAGCAGCCGTCGCTTCACAGTCTCCGGCGGCTCGAGCACGAATACTCGTTGGCGAGCGAGCTTGATCCAGCGTGGGCGGCTCGGCCCCTCGCGATGACTCGTCACCAAGGGCGAATGCTTCTCATTCTTCAGGATCCAGGCGGTGAACCCTTGGATCGGGCAATAGAGCAGCACAAGGGACACCCGATCGATCTGCCCCGCTTCCTGCGCATAGCCATCGGTATGACAGCGGCGCTTGGCCAAGTCCACCGGCAAGGCCTCATCCACAAGGACATCAACCCGGCGAACGCGCTTGTCGACGACTTCGGTCACGTGTGGCTTACCGGCTTTGGGGTCGCATCCCGGCTCCCCCGCCAGCGTCAGTCGCCTGAAGCGCCCGAATTTATCGCCGGATCACTCCCGTACATGGCTCCCGAACAGACCGGACGGATGAACCGTTCTATCGACTCTCGGAGTGATCTCTATTCTCTGGGTATCACGCTGTACGAAATCTTGACCGGCCGGCTGCCGTTCACCGCTTCAGATCCGATGGAGTGGGTTCACTGCCATATTGCGAGGCTCGCCGACTCGCCCAGCGAGAGGGTAAGCCAAATTCCGCAGGTGCTGTCGTCAATCGTGATGAAGCTTCTCCTGAAGACCGCGGAGGAACGCTATCAGACCGCCGGGGGCGTCGAGGCTGACCTGCGCCGCTGTCTGATGGAATGGCAGCTGCATGGTCGCATTGAACCCTTCCCGCTGGCGGCGCATGACACATCGGGCCAGTTGATGATCCCGGAACAGCTCTATGGGCGGGAACGTGAGATCGACTCTCTGCTTGCGTCCTTTGATCGCGTCTTGGCCGAAGGCATCTCGGAACTCGTGCTGATATCCGGCTATTCCGGCGTCGGCAAATCCTCCGTGGTAAGCGAATTGCATAAGGTCCTTGTCCCGTCGCGCGGACTTTTCGCAGCAGGCAAGTTCGATCAATACAAGCGGGATATCCCATACTCAACCCTCGCACAGGCCTTCCAAACTCTGGTCCGGCAGATTCTCGTCAAGAGCGAAGCGGAGGTGGACCAATGGCGGCGTGTCTTGACTGAGGCGGTTGGATCGCACGGACAGCTGATCGTCAACCTCGTTCCCGAAGTCGAGTTCATCATCGGGAAACAGCCGGCCGTTTCCGACCTGCCACCCCAAGAAGCGCAGAATCTATTTAAGTTGGTGTTCCGCCGCTTCCTTGGTGCGTTCGCCAAGCCGGATCATCCGCTCGTCTTGTTCCTCGATGATCTGCAGTGGCTGGATACGGCCACGCTCGACCTCATCGAGCATTTAATCACGCACCCGGAAGTGCGGCACCTTCTACTGGTTGGCGCCTATCGGGATGACGAGGTCGGTCCCGCTCACCTGCTTTTTCGAACGCTGGATGCAATCAAAAAGGCAAATGCGAGGGTGGGTGAGATAATGTTGGCTTCCCTCGGTCTCAACGATGTCGGTCAGCTTACCGCGAGTGCGATGCAGTGTGACATCGAGCGCGCGTGGCCTTTGTCGCAGCTCGTTCAGGAAAAAACTGGCGGAAATCCATTCTTTGCAATCCAATTCTTGATGGAGTTGGCCGACGAGGGTTTGCTGGTGTTTGACCCCGTTGCGCAAGTCTGGCGTTGGGAACTCGATCGTATCCATGCGAAGGGCTATACCGACAATGTGGTGGATCTCATGGTGGAAAAGCTGAAGCGGCTTTCTCCGCCCACCCTGGAAGTGCTGAAACAACTCGCCTGTATAGGCCACGTCGCCCACATAGCCACCCTAACTCTGGTACAAAATGGACCAGAGGAAGCAATGCACGCGACGCTCCGGGAAGCCGTCTACACTGGTCTCATCGATCAGCTGGACGGCGCATACAGGTTCCTGCATGATCGAATTCAACAGGCGGTTTATTCGCTCATTCCCGACGAGCTCCGCGTTGACACCCACCTACTCATCGGCCGCACGCTGCTGGCGAACATGTCGGGTGATCAGGTTGCCGAGCATCTCTTCAATGTCGTCGGTCAGCTCAATCGAGGCGCTGGACTGCTGACCGACCCGCTGGAGAAAGCCCAGCTGGCGACGCTCAACCTGCGGGCCGGGAGAAAGGCCAAAGCGTCGGCTGCCTATGCGTCTGCTGGCGTGTATCTAGCGGCCGGACTGGCCATGCTCGACGAAAAAAGCTGGGACAGCCAGTACGAGCTAACGTTCAGCCTCTGGTTCGAACGTGCAGAGTGCAATTTTTTGATCGGCGATTTCGAAGAAACCGAGCAATTGTTGGTGGATTTGTCGCAACGCGCGGCGTCCAAAGTCGATCTTGCAATCACCTACCGTCTGAAAGTCCTGCTCTATACTCTGAAATCGGAAAACGCCCAAGCAGTCGACAGCGCACTCTCCTGCCTGCGACTGTTCGGCATTGACGTCGCGGCGCATCCAACACTGGCGCAGGTCCAGGCCGAATACAAGATGGTCTGGCAGACCCTCGGCGGGCGCCCGATCGAAAGCTTGATTGACCTGCCAATGATGACAGATCCAGAAATGCTGGCCGCGATGGACGTGCTGTCAGTGCTCCTCTCCCCAGCTTATCATACTGACTTCCATTTGTGGTGTTTGCTCGCGTGCCGGATGGGGAAGGTGACCATGGAGCACGGAACAAGCGGCGCATCCGCCCATGGCTATGCCGATCTTGGCCAAATCCTCGGACCAGTATTTCGCCGTTACAGCGAAGGTTATCGATTCACCGAGCTCGCCTGCGAACTTGTCGATAAGCACAGCTTCGTCGCGTACCGCGGGAAGGCCTACCATGCGAAAGGAGTAGTCGCCGTCTGGACACAACCGATCGCAACCTCGACAGATCTTCTGCGAACGGCCTTTCGCATAGCAAGCGATACCGGTGATCTGACCGTCGCCTGCTACTGCATGGACAAGTCGATCACCAACTCTCTGATGCGGAGCGATCCGCTCGACGCGGTCTGGCGCGAGGCGGAAATGGGCCTGGACTTTGTCCGGAAAGCTCGGTTCCATGACGTCGCTAACGTAATCGTGGCTCAGCAACACTTCATTGCGACCATGCAAGGCCGTACCTTAACCTTCTCCACGTTCAGTGATGCGCAGTTTGACGGAGCGAACTTCGAAGCGCAAATCACTGCTGATGGCACGGCCACGGCGGCGTGCCTATACTGGATCCTCAAGTTACAAGCCCGGTTCTTGTCGGGCGACTACGTCGAGGCGCTCACGTCAGCCGAGAAGGCGAAAGAACTGCTTTGGGCAGCACCCGTTCATTTCCAGCGTCTCGACTATTTCTACTACACCGCGCTGACGATGTCCGCACTCTATGAGAACGCCTCCGCCGGCGAGAAGCGAGGATGGCATAATGTCTTGGCGCTGCATCTGGAGCAACTGAGCGAGTGGACAGAAAATTATCCACCGACTTTCGATGACAAGCATGCCCTGCTGGCTGCGGAGATCGCCCGTGTTGAAGGACGGGACGCCGCGGCCATGCAGCTTTATGAGCAGGCTATTTGCTCGGCTCGCGACCAAGGTTTCGTGCAGAACGAGGGCTTGGCCTGTGAGTTGGCGGCCAGATTTTACAACGCGCGCGGCTCCGAGACATCCGCCAATGCCCATCTGCGCAAGGCCCAGCGCTGCTATCTCCGCTGGGGCGCACACGGCAAGGCGGCGCAGCTCGATCGGCTTTATCCGCACCTGGCAGCTCCGGAAGGGCAACGTGATGCCGTTGGCTCACCGGTTCAACATCTGGATGCTGCGAGTGTCGTAGTAGCCTGTCAGGCTTTGTCCAGTGAGATCGAGTTGCCTAGATTGATCGAGCGGCTGATGAAGACCTTGATCGAGAACGCAGGCGCGGATCGCGGCCTTTTGATCCTGCCCTCAGGGAATGAATATTTGATCCAAGCGGAGGCGCGAGCGACCGCAGATCAGATCGACGTCATCATGCGTCAAGAACCGATCACCCCGATTACCTGTCCAGAATCCCTCGTCCGCTACGTCATCCGTACACGGGAAAGCGTGATTCTCGATGATGCCTCCAAACCTAACCTGTTCTCCGTTGATGACTATCTGCGCCACCGACAATCGAAGTCGATCCTCTGCGTGCCGCTCATCAAACAAGGGGAGTTGACCGGAATTCTCCTCCTTGAAAATGCGCTGACTTCACACGCGTTCACACCGTCCCGAATTACTGTGCTGGAACTGCTGGCCGCGCAAGCAGCGATCTCGCTTGAGAACACACGTCTCTATAGCGATCTCCAAGAACGAGAGGCGAAGGTTCGACGCCTTGTCGACTCCAATATCATCGGAATATGTATCTTTGATCTTGACGGTCCCATCCTGGAGGCTAACGAGGCCTTTCTCCATATCGTGGGGTATAGCCGTGAAGATGTTATTTCCGGCAGCCTGCGCTGGACCTCCTTGACTCCGGCCGAATGGAGGGGAGCCGACGAACGCGCCTTGGCGGATATGGCTTCTACTGGAACCTGCAGACCTTACGAAAAGGACCTTCTTCGGAGTGACAACAAGCTGGTGCCCGTGCTTGTGGGTGGGGCCACCTTCGACGAACTCCGACATCAGGGCGTGGCCTTCGTCTTGGACCTGACGGAGCGAAAACGCGCCGAGGCAGAGGTGGTGCACGCCAACCGCGTGGCGACGATGGGCCAACTCGCCGCGTCCATTGTCCACGAAGTCAATCAACCTATCGCTGCCACGCTTATGAATGCTGGAACCGCGATGCGCTTGCTCGGCCGTCAGCCGCCAAATTTGGAAGGGGTCAAGCACGCGATCGACCGGATTATCAGGGATGGTAAGCGAACCGGTGACATTGTGAGCCGGATTCGTGACTTCTCCAAGAATGCGCCGGCTCGAAAGGAAGACTTGGAAATCAACGAAGCAATTTTGGAAATTGCGGCTCTAGCCCGTATTCCGATGTCAGAGAAAGGGGTCTTTCAGAAGATGCAACTGGCAGAGGGCCTGCCGCTCATTTTTGGGGACAGAGTCCAGTTGCAACAGGTGATCCTGAACTTGATCATGAACGCCATTGAAGCCATGAGCGAGATTGAGCAGGGATTGCGCGAATTGACGATCAGGACCAGCAAGGCTGAGTCAGGCGGCGTCCTTCTCTCGGTAAGTGATACGGGCCCGGGTCTGTCTCAGGCTAACCCAGAGAGCATCTTTGAGGCGTTTTACACGACCAAGTCCAACGGTTTGGGGATGGGATTGCCGATCTGTCGCTCGATCGTGGACGCGCATGGTGGCAGGCTCTGGGCAACGCCGAACAAACCTCATGGCGCCGTGTTTTCCGTGATGCTGCCAATCGGGGAAAAACCGCTTGAGATCCCATCTGAGGCCCAGGCCCGCTAAAAAGGCGAACCCGACTGGCTGGGCCATTTTGAATGGGGCCGTCGAAACTACGGAAATAATGAGGTCCTAGTCTGAAATTCGCGCCAGTGGGGGACTCAGGACATAGGCTCTCCGTCAAGGAAAGCCCACTTTCCTAAGTGGCCACTGCGTCCTGAAAGGGTTGAGACCGGATCGGGACTAGTGTTCGTAGGACCGCTCAAGGCTGAGTGCTCCGCTAGATTGACAGTACCGCCACAGTTAATTTGCGAATTTCCGCGGGCCAAACTTCGGCACACCGAAGACCTGCCATGCGAACTAACGGTTCAAATTTCACTTCAATCCTGGGGCCTCGGAGACCTCAACCGAATGTGTCAGCCGTAACGCTCATAATGCGGCCAGAGGCCTCCAGGAATTCCAGAAATGCCCTTTCCTCAAAGGATGACGGGTTCCCTGCCTCGATGACGATCGATGCCTGAACCCAGCCCGCCAATCATCGGCATAGGCTCCGTTGTCGTTAGCAGCCGTGGCTATTCGTACGGCAACCGTACCGAGGCCCGTGTTCCGCGCCTATGCCAGCGCGCCAACTCGATAGCGCGATGGTTCGGCTCTACAATCCGTGACATAAGCCGACAGAACCAGCATGCAGGCGACCGCTCGGCTATGCGAGCGCACAACGTCTGGCCTCGCGCGCCGCCCGACACGCGGTTCAAGGTCCGCGAAAGGTTGCCAAAGATGGTCATTGGCTCCTCCACGGAATTGCCGACGACGCGCGATCATGATTTGAGATGAACTCAAGCAGGTCGGCGTTAATTTGATCCTGGTGCGTGGCTGTGATGCCGTGAGGCGCCCCCGGGTAGTAGATGTCCTTGGCGCCGTTGATCAGCTTCGCCGACTTCCGCGCCGAATCCTTTACCGGGACGATCTGATCGTCTTCCCCGTGCAGAACCAGGGTCGGGATATCGAATTTCTTCAGATCTTCGGAGAAGTCGGTCTCGGAGAAGGCCTTGACGCTCTCGTAGGCGTTGAGCAGGCCGGCCTGCATGCTCCAGAGCCAGAACTGGGCGAGCATGCCCTGCGAGACGTTCGTGCCCTCCCGATTGGCGCCGTAGAATGCGACGGCCAGATCCTTGTAGTATTGCGACCGGTCCTTGACGAGGCCAGCGCGAATGCCGTCGAACACGTCGATCGGCAGTCCTTCTGGATTGGCCTCTGTCTTGAGCATGATCGGCGGAACGGCGGCGATAAGAACTGCCTTGGCGACGCGCTTTGTCCCGTGCCGTCCGATATAGCGAGCGACCTCACCCCCTCCTGTCGAATGTCCGACCAATGTGGCGTCCTGAAGGTCCAGCGTGTCGATCACGGTGGCGAGATCGTCGGCATAACCGTCCATGTTGTTGCCGGTGGAGGCTTGGCTGGACCTGCCATGGCCGCGTCGGTCGTGCGCGACCACGCGGAAACCGTTCTGCGCGAGGAAGAGCATTTGGCCGTCCCAGGCGTCGGAATTCAACGGCCAGCCGTGCGAGAATGTCACAACCGGGCCCTTACCCCAGTCCTTGTAGTAGATCTCGGTACCGTCCTTGGCCGTGATGGTGCTCATCGTCTTACTACCTTTGCTTGATTGAGAGGGTGGGAAGGTTTTGCTTTCGGGCATTCCAACCCTAAGCAGCGGCGGGCAGTCCTGCCGCAGCCGTGTCTTTCAGGCCAGCCAACAAGCCATCGCGGCAGCACCCCCCAGCGGAGAAAAATCCATTTCTTAATGCTTTGCATCATGCTTGGCTCTGAAGTCCGGCTCCATTGGACCCAGGTATCGCCGATACCATTGTACCGACGGAGAGCGGGGGTGCGCCCACCCTTGGCGCCGTCCGCCGCAAGCTCCTCACGCATCAACCTCGAGGTCACGTGTCAGAGCCTGGGCGTTGCGGTGAGATGCGTTTGACGCGGAAGCATACCTAGGTATCGGCGATACCAACGTTCAATAGAGCCGACAGGAACTTACTGGCCTGATGGATTGGTGTTGTCTC
Organism: Mesorhizobium sp. LNHC229A00; assembly: GCF_000502415.1. Lineage (NCBI taxonomy): Bacteria > Pseudomonadati > Pseudomonadota > Alphaproteobacteria > Hyphomicrobiales > Phyllobacteriaceae > Mesorhizobium > Mesorhizobium sp. LNHC229A00. Next base: position 53,319 of record NZ_AYWQ01000017.1, on the reverse strand, counting down.
GATGCGAGCAGCTTTGGCCAAGTCATGAGGAGGTACAGATGTCACCAATGTCTTCGATGTCCACCCGTCGGGAAGTCCTCGCGGCATCCGCCGCGGGGGCTATTGCAATGATTACCTCGGCGGGGTTCGCCGAGAGCGTTTCAACGAGCGGTACATCTGCCGCCATCCGCCCGTTCCAGATCCACGTTGCGGACGCGGACCTGGCCGACCTCAAGCAGCGTCTGAAAGCCGTGCGCTGGCCCGAGCGCGAGACGGTGAACGACACCACCCAAGGCGTTCGGCTCGCGACAATGCAGGCACTGGCACACTACTGGGAGACTGAATACGACTGGCGTAAATGCGAGGCCTACCTCAACGGCCTGCCGCAGTTTGTTACCGAAATCGACGGGCTGGACATCCACTTCATCCACGTCCGCTCCAAGCATGCCAACGCGCTGCCGGCGATTGTCACCCATGGGTGGCCGGGTTCGATCATCGAGCAGTTGAAGATCATCGGCCCCCTGACCGATCCGACTGCCCACGGAGGCAGCGCTGCTGACGCCTTCGACCTGGTGATCCCCTCGCTGCCGGGGCACGGCTTTTCGGGGAAGCCGACGGCACCCGGCTGGGATCCGATCCGGATCGCGCGGGCATGGGGCGAGCTGATGGTCCGCCTCGGGTACACGCGGTATGTGGCGCAAGGCGGCGATTGGGGAAATGCTGTCACCGAGCAGATGGCCCTACAGACGCCGCCGGGTCTCGTCGGCATCCACACGAACATGCCGGCCACCTTGCCGGATGAAGTGTCGAGTGCGCTCGCGGCGGGCGGGCCTGCGCCGTCCGGTTTGTCGACCGACGAACGCTACGCCTGGGATCAGCTCGACTTCTTTTGGAAGCATGGGTTGGCCTACGCTCAAGAGATGGCGAACCGGCCACAGACGCTGTACGCACTGGCCGATTCGCCGATCGGGCTGGCAGCCTGGATGCTCGACCACGATGCACGTAGCTACGACCTGATCGCCCGCGTCTTCGACGGGAAGTCCGAGGGTCTGTCCAAGGAAGACGTCGTCGACAACATCGCGCTCTATTGGCTGACCAACACCGCAGTCTCGTCGGCGCGCCTCTACTGGGAAAGCAAGCTGGCCTTCTTCGCGCCGAAAGGCGTGGCGCTACCCACCGCCGTGAGTGCGTTCCCGGACGAGATCTACACGGCGCCGCGGAGCTGGACCGAGAAGGCGTATCCCAAGCTGATCTACTACAACCGTCTCCCAAAGGGAGGTCATTTCGCGGCCTGGGAACAGCCGCAGGTTTTCGCCAACGAACTTCGGGCCGCGTTTGGGTCGTTGCGTAGCGCCTGACCCTGCCCGTGGAGACTTGTCCGCTCCCCTGACTTCAGGGGAGGTCGGCGCTGCGGCCCGCCCCCGCCACAGGTGGGGCGGGCGCTTGTTTTTCCAGATGGGTGTATACTGGTCGTTGCGGCCGGTTCTCGGTCCAATCTCTGATCAAGTGAGCGTCAAGCGGCGAGCGATGGGGTAGCTTGTGCTTTCTGAATTGAGCCACTTCATTGGCAATTAATTTGCTCGCGGCGCCCTTGGCGTCGCGCGTCGTGGAGGCTCAGTTGCGGCCAGCCGATTCACGTTATCGAGCATGTGGTGGCCGGCTGGAAAACGGTCAGGGCGACTGGAGTGGTGACCAGCGATTGAGCGGCGGACAGAGCGTCCAACCCCCATACGCGCGGACAATCTTCAAAATCATTCCTGTTCGCGAAGCGTTTGAGCGCGAGTCTTTCCGTAGGGGTAGAACAGTTCCTTACGACCCGCCTGCCACGCGTCCCGAAGGTCCGGCGTGGTGATGTCCCAATCCGGCCGGCACTTCATGGTCACCGTTCGCATGTCCTGTCTGAGTTCTTCCACGGTGGGTCTCCCGAAGAACCAATACCCATTGTAGATCTTGTAGACGACAAGCCCCGGCTCCATGACGATAACGTGAGGGATCATGGGGTTGTGAGCGGGATCCGTGTACTCGGCAATATCGAGGTCCTGCTGTACAACGCGCCGCGGGTCCGAGAGAAAAGGCCAATGGGCGCCAACCCCAGAGCGATATTCGTTCGTCTCCAGAAGATTGTCCGTGGTGATGGTGACAAGCCGGCAGTAACCCACTTCCATTTCACGATGGAGCTGGACCAGCCCTTCAGCCTGCCGGCGGTCCCTGGGACAATAGCCACCCCTGCCGAGAACGAGGACCAGGGGGTCGCCTCCCTGTAACTCGGAAAGCGTTCGCCTTGCAGCGGTGTGATCCGAAAGCTCGTAGTTCGGAAAAACAGACCCGGGAATGACATCGGACCGCATATTCATCCTCGCTGATTGTCAGTCAAAATTCAAACCACCAGGCGAATGGGCAAAGAGATTACAAATGCAGGAGGGAGACAAAATCCATTTATACGATAGTGTTGCCAATACCATTGGATGATATGGCGACCGCCACTATGGAATCCCCAAGGGAAGTTTTGTGCGATTGCAGGCGGGGCACCGCTTATCAGCGAGGGTGAGGCGATTGGCGGCGTTGGGGTAAGTGGCGGCACCGTGGAAGAGAATATGGCGATCCTTGAAGCGGCACTTTAAGTATCCTCGCGGACATCGGTCGCATCTCAGTCGATCCATGCAAGACCACGGCCGTACCTAGTGGTTAAAAGCCCCGCTGCGTGCCGGTGCCGCCGCCGCATGGCGTTGGCACGAGTCCGGCATTCTGAGATGTCCGGTTCTCCAGGAATTCGGGAACTGAAAAGTAAAAAGTTGCGCCTGGCCCGCCATTCGCCTCTGCCCAAATACGGCCGTGATGGTTCTCAACGATTGAGCGACTAACCGAAAGCCCTATCCCCATGCCCTCGGCTTTAGTGGTGTAAAAAGCTTCAAAAATCTGCTCCATGTCCTGAGCGCCGAAGCCAATACCGGTATCTTGCACGGAAAGTTGGATATTGCCGTCTTCGCCAAGCTCGGTCGCGATGACCACCCGCCTTGGGCGATCATTGACGGTCATTAGGGCGTCCACTGCATTGCGCAGCAGGTTCATAATGACCTGTTGAAGCTGGACACGGTCGCCAGCCGCCATTGGGAGTCCGATGGCAAGTTTAGTACGAAGTGACACGCTGCTCCGCTCAAGCTCTCCCGAAGATAGTGCAATCACTTCGCGGATCGCCTCATTCAGATCCACGGGCTCCACGACGGCCGCTTGCTTGCTAAAGAGCGCACGCAGTCGCTTTATCACGTCGGCTGCACGATTGCCGTCGCGGATGGTCCGGCGCGCCGTTTCGCGAGCGCCATCTATATTTGGTGGGTCGTCGGCCAGCATTCGCAAACATGTCCCGGCGTTGGTGATGATCCCCGCGATTGGCTGGTTGACCTCGTGCGCGATAGAAGCGGTCAGGGCGCCTAGGCTCATGATCCGCATAGCCAGTCCAAGCTCTGTTCGCACCTTCTCTAGCGCTTCCTCAGAGAGCCAGCGTTGTGTGACGTCGAGGATCGCGCCAATGTACTCCATCCCACCATTCGAGTTTCGCATGCCATGCGCAATCAGGTGCAGGTGTTTCATGGATCGGTCGGACGTGATGATCCGGTGCCGGTATTCCAGGTCGTCCTCTCCGCGTCCCGCCCGTTCAATCATATCCCCCAGCATTGGCATGTCCTCGGGATGGAAGCGGCTTCCGATCAGTTGGAGCGTCACATGCAGGCCCGGCTGCAGATCAAAGATTCGATAGAGCTGCTCCGACCACACTATCTCCGCTTTCGAAACATCCCAGGAAAAACTCCCGATTCGGGCGAGGTTCTGGCCCTCGGCTAGAAACGCCTCGCTGCGCCGGAGCTCTTCTTCGGCGCGTTTGCGATCGTCGATGTCGGTCATCAGGACATACCATCGGACAATGCATCCATCGCTGGCTCGAAGTGGTTGGCCTCGGAGCTGGAACCAGCGATAGACGCCATCGAACCGTCGGAGCCGGGTTTCAAAGTCGATCTCTCGACTAGTCTCGAGCGCTCGCGTGAGAGCGTCGATGTGGCGCTTCAGATCATCTGGATGGACCGTGCCGTTGGCTGCCCAGTTTGCAAATTCTTCTAGTGTCTGGCCAAGGTATTCGAGGAACTGCTTGTTGAGACTTTCCGGTTCTCCGTCTGCATTGAAAATAGCCACCAGACCCGGAATTGTGTTCACGATAAGCCGTGATTGGCGCTCACTCTCGGCCAGCGCCTGCTCGGCGCGTTTTCGATCGTCGATCTCAACGTTCGTTCCATACCACCTGATGATGTTTCCGGCTTCGTCGCGCAACGTGTCGCCGAGAAACAGGAACCAACGGTACTCGCCATCGAAACGTCGCATACGCGCTTCGGTTTCACCCGAAGTGCCTGATGTGAGAGATGCCGTCCAAAATCGCTCAAGCGCGTCATAGTCATCTGGATGGATTGCAACTCGCCAACCCCAGCCCTCCGCCTGCTCCATCGACAGACCGGTGAAGTCAAGCCAGCGATCGTGAAGGAAGTCGCAGTACCCGTCCGGACGGGTAGACCATATAGCCGTCGGAATCGTGTTGATGATCTGTCTCAGGTTGCGCTCACTCTCGCGCAGTGCCTGGTCCGCTCGTTTGCGGTCCTCTATGTCGACATTCGTCCCGTACCATCTGATGATGGCACCGGATTCATCGCGCAACGGGTTGGCCAGAAATAGAAACCAGCGATACTCTCCGTCGAAGCGCCGAATACGGGCTTCCGTGTAGACCGGTGTGCCGGATGCGAGGCATGACTTCCAATACTCAGCCAGACCACTGGCATCATCTGGATGAATCGCGGCCGCCCAGGCCCAGCCCTCCGCCTGTTCGGCGGTAAAACCCGCGTAGTCGAGCCAGCGATCATTGAGGAAATCGCAATACCCGTCCGGCAGGGTCGACCATGCCGACGTCGGAATCGTGTTGATGATCTTGCGGAGATTGACTTCGCTATCCCGCAGCGCTTGGTCTGCCCGTTTGCGATCTTCTATGTCGACATTTGTTCCGTACCATCTGATGATGGTACCCGATTCATCGCGCAACGGGTTGGCGAGGAACAGGAACCAGCGGTATTCTCCGTCGAAACGACGAATGCGCGCTTCCACATAGACCGGTGTGCCGGATGCGAGGCACGATTTCCAATATTCGGCCAGCCCACTCACATCGTCGGGATGAATGGCAGCCGCCCAAGCCCATCCCTCCGCCTGTTCCGCTGTGAACCCCGCATAATCGAGCCAGCGGTCGTTGAGGAAGTCGCAATACCCGTCCGGCAGGGTAGACCATGCGGATGTGGGGATCGTATTGATGATCTTACGGAGATTGACCTCGCTCTCCCGCAGTGCTTCTTCGGCCCGCTTCCTCTCGTCGATATCGATGTGCAGAGCGTACCAGCGCATGATGCGCCCATTTCGATCCCGGAGTGGAAGCCCCCTAATCTGAAACCAGCGATATTTGCCATCGGCGCCGAGAAGTCGCGTCTCGAGTTCATATGGCTTCCCGGCCTTTATCGAATGTTTGAAAGAGTCGACGACACGCTGAAGATCCGCAGGATGAACCGTTTCCGCGGTCTCCCATCGCTTTAGCTCATCTTGAGGTTTGCCGAAGTATCCAGCGATATAGCTGTTTACGGCTTCGATCTCGCCGGTCGGTGTCAGAACCGCGATCCCAGCCGGAATGCTGTCCGCTATCAGTTTGGCACTGTCTTCGCTTTCGCGGACGGCCACTTCTGATGGCTCCCCTTCCGCGATCTCATTGGCTTTCTTGGCCAGACGTTTCCGGTCACTCGACAGTTGCAACTCCTGTAACCTTACGCCTGCTTGGTTTGCGGCTACGTTGAGAACGAGGCTGTCGGTCCGCAGTGGAAAATCGGCTCTTCGTGACCCTGCAAACAAAACTCCGATGTTGGCCAGCATCCCCAGCCGCAAGGCCACGATCGATATATGAGCGTCTCCTTGAAAGCTTTTCGGCGATGGCCAGTTAGCCAGGTCAACATCGGTGAGCCCTTGAAACTGGCTGATGATCGCTTGGGGCGAGACGGAAAACTCCTGGCCCGCACGGGCCACTTCGACGGGCGCCTCGTGCGCCGGTTGGTTCAGTCGGACGTAAGCAAAATCGAGCCGAAGCATATCCATGAGCGTATCGAGCAATTTGCAAACGACTTCGGAAACAATGTTGCCGCTCAGCAAAGTCGGAACCTCAACCAACCTGGCCAGGTTATTCATGCACCGGTTCAGACGCTCAGTTTCCGCGCTAACACCCTCGCGTTGACGTCCCATATTAGACCGTGATCTCCGAAAGACCCCCTGCCGGCGACGTATCGTGTTCGTGCCCTGTCGTATTCATGTGCTCCCCCTCCCAAGATGCTGGCGTGCACGCGCGCCCGCAAGTGTGCACCCACTCGCTGCGGTGGTCCATTATGCCTTGGTGTCGGCTCACCAATCCAAGAGTATGGAAAAGTCCCGGTCGATACCAAGGTGCTATGGATTTTCGGAACGAGTGGGGGCACTTTGGCCTGTGGCGGGGGGTGGAGTCCGTTCGTTCCGGGGATTTTCGTGAGGACGTCAGTACAGGCGATACGGCTTATCAATGAGCTCTCGAAGCAAACTGCAAGGTAATGATGACATCCGGCGCTCTCCTGGCTGAGAACAGAGAGCGTCAGCTCCGCCGCCTCACAGATATAGGCAATCTTGCTATCCTGTGCGTCCTACCTGCCGACCTCGATCGAGTTGCCGGCCAATTGCTAAACAAGATTATTGCCAGATGCGGTCTCGATTTTACGCATATTACACTGGGGCGATCGCGGGCACGACTGGGTTATCAAGCTGGCGCGGCGGCCGGCATCAGCATCGACGTGCGGATGCCGGAGCGTTTTGGCCTGACGCACTCTGCCTCTTCATCCTGGCTTGCGTTTATTTCGCGGAGGATGAGAATTTCGGCGAACAGGTTTAGGGACGTGCCGCCGAGTTTGGCGGATAATATCGGAAGTGCATAATGATAGAACGCGCAATTATCGCTGTTGTCGACGATGATGAATCCGTGCGTGAGGCGCTGCCCGACCTGATTGGCATGTTTGGTCACGGAGCGGAGGCATTTTCCTCTGCGGAAGAATTCCTTGCTTCGAAACTAATCGATCGAACCAAGTGCCTGGTCCTCGACATCGCAATGCCGGGCATGTCCGGAATTGAGCTCCAACGCGAGCTGACGCAACAAGGCCGGCAGATACCAATCGTTTTTATTACGGCCCATGGCGACGAGCAATTTTGTCGTCGTCTGCGCCAAAGCGGGACAATCGAATGCCTGCTGAAGCCATTTACGGATACTGCGCTGCTCGATGCGATCAATGCAGTCATGCGCTGACCGCCCGAAGCTGACGTCACTCATGAGCCGGTCCGCCTCGCGACCAATGCTGTTTCTGGTTCTGTGTCCGATTTAGCCCGGCTCGCGGTCATCGCGTCCTGGCTACGGATGGTCTTCCGACAGCCCGCCCTGCAGCAGTGCCCGTTCCTCACTCCGCGCTAGCGCCCGAACCTCGGTAGGCGTCATAAGGCATCAAGCCCTTTTCACCTCGAGCGTCTCGATCTCTCAGTCAAAATCGACACCAACGCATAATAGACGTTCGTATCGGCCGCGTGCATCTATGACTGCGAGGCAGGCACATTCGGCTAGGCGACGACGCTCATGAAGAAGACTGCGGCCCCCATTTCTTTTGCGGGATCCCAACTTGGGGAAACGCGCCATGCCTGTGCATTTTTCAACGGCGATGATGAAGCCTTTCGTGTGTTGCTTCCCTTCATGGAGGATGGTTTCGCATGCGGCGACAAAACCATTCACATTGTAAATCCAGGCGAGCGTTGCAGGCATTTGCACCGATTAAGAACGGCAGGCATCGACACGGCGGCCGCGGAGCAAAACGGCCAGCTTGAGTTTCGCACCAACACCGAAGCCTACCTGCGGGACGGCCGGTTCGATCAAGACCGGATGCTGGAGGTGTTTGAAATGCTGGCTAGCGGCAACGCCGGGAGTGGATTTCCGCTCAGTCGCATTGTCTGCCACATGGATTGGGCCGCTGAGGTGAGGTCGCATATTGACGACCTGGTCGAGTTTGAAGCGCGAGTAAACGACGTATGGTTCCGTCACGATGACGCGGTTATCTGCGTGTACGACTTGGCAAAGTTTGGCGGGGATACGGTCGTCGACATGATGCGGACACATCCGATGATTGTCATTGGCGGCATTTTGCAACAGAATCCATTCTTTATGCTGCCGGAGGACTTCCTTCGCGAGGTCCGTCAACGGCGGGTCGGGCAGATGACGCCTGACGGGACGACGATCTAGCATGGAATCGGCGATAGAGCCCCTCGGCGAGGAGATTCAACGGCTCAAGCGCTCCATGAATGATTTGGTGAGCCTGCTTGCTCTTCCCGCGATTTGGTCCGGTGCAAATCCCCCCCAGATCGCCGGCACCTTGCTTGACGTGCTGGTTGCCATGTTGCCGGTTGATTTCATTTATGTACGTCTGTTTGACCCGAACGCCGAATGGCCGATCGAGATCGCGCGGTTCGCTCATTCGATGGTGCAAGTGAAGCCTCAGGAAATTGGGCGAGCCCTTTATCAGATGTTTGGCGAAGCCATATCGAAATGGCCGCCGAGCGGGCAAATCCGCATCGAAGGCGTCGAATTCTTCGCCGGGTTGGCGCTACTAGGCCTGCAAGGCGAAGTCGGAGTCGTGGTCACAGGGGCGCAGAGGTCAGACTTTCCGAACCAGACAGATGGGCTTCTCTTAAAAGTTGCTGCAAACCAGGCGGTCGTTGCGCTCCAGGGGGCTTATCAACTGGGCGAACAGAAGCGACTGGCGAAGGAACTTGACGGGCGCGTGACGGAACGAACAGGTGATCTCGTCGCGGCCAATCAAACGTTGACGCAGGAAGTCGAGGACCGGCGCCGGACGGAAGAAGCACTGCGCAGAAGCGAGGAAGCCCTCGCGGCAAGCCAGCACGATCTGAAGCTGATTATCGATACGATTCCAGCCCTGGCTTGGTCGACTCGCCCGGACGGCTATACCGAGTTTCTGAGCCAGCACTATCTCGACTACGCTGGTCTTTCGGCGGAGCAGGGGCAAGGTTGGGGCTGGACGGCTGCGATCCACCCTGACGACGTGACTGGGCTGCTCACTGCGTGGAAGACGTTTTTGACTTCTGGTGAAGGAGGAGAGGCTGAAGCTCGGTTACGTCGATCTGACGGAAGTTATCGGTGGTTTCTGCTCCGCGCCAATCCGACGCGAGATGAACACGGCGATGTGGCGAAATGGTACGGGGTGAACGTCGACATCGATGAACGCAAGCGCGCCGAGGAAAAAGCAGTTGAAGCCGAACGTGAACTTCAACGAACGATCGACGGCATTCCGGCGCTGGCAGGTGCTTTCGCAGCCGACGGTACGCGTATTTTTATCAACGAGCGTGGACGTGAATTTACAGGTCTCTCAACGGACGATTTGGCGGGTGGTGGCTGGAGAAGTACAATCCACCCAGATGACATCGAACTTGAAGAGAGCAAATGGCGTGCATGTGTCGCGACCGGGGAGCCGTTCGAGCATGAGTACCGTGTGCGTGCTGTTGATGGGACATATCGCTGGCACATTGCCCGTCGCGTGCCGGTCCATGACAAAGCGGGGAAGGTGATCCGCTGGTACGGTATCAGTCACGATATTGAGGATCGGAAGCAGGCGGAAGCTTTTCTCGCCAGTGAAAAGCATCTGCTAGAGATGATCGCGTCGGGCAGTTTGCTTCGGGACGTTCTAAGCGCGTTGTGCATTTTTGTCGAAAACGCTGCCCCCGACTGCTTCTGTGATGTCCACCTGATCAATTGGAGCAGCTCGACATTCGAATATGCCGTGGCTCCTTCTTTGCCGTCCGACTACAGCGCCCCGATTGCCGGCATGCCCGTCGATGGTGATCTGTTGCCTTGTGGTATAGCGGCGTATCAAAAAACGCAGGTGGTCGCGGTGGACATGGAATCTGATCCGCGCTGGCACAGCTCGCCTGTGCGGTTACATGTGCTGAAGCACGGGTACAGGTCGGTGTGGAGCACGCCGATTTGTTCCAGAGAAGGGCGGGTGCTCGCCACTTTTTGCATCATAAGACGGAAGCCCGCGAGCCCTTCGCAGCACCATCAGGATCTCATTGCGCACGCCACACAGATCGCCAGCATCGCAATCGAACGTTCTCTCACAGAAGCCGCGCTCAGCCGGAGCGAAACGTTGCTCTCGGAAGGCCAACGCTTAAGTTCCACCGGCGCGTTCTCATGGCGCGTGGACACCGACGAAATCGCCTTTTCCGAGGAACTCTATCATATCTTCGAACTCAATCCGAAATCCCCGGTAACGCTTGAGCTGTTTCGTGAGCGAATCCATGCGGACGACCTCCAGTCACTGTCTGCCCAGATGGCTCGGGTTCGCGCCGGCCAAAGCTATCTGGGCTATGAGATCCGGTTACGAATGCCAGATAACAGGGTCAAATATCTACGCACCTTTGGCCGGGTCATTCGTCATCAGGATGACCGGATGGAATGCCTCACTGCGGTTCAGGACGTGACGGAGCGGCGGCAGGCGGAAGAAGCGCTTGGTAAGGCGCGGTCTGAACTCGCCCATGTAACCAGGGTCTCGAGCCTCGGAGCATTGACAGCCTCGATAGCCCATGAGGTCAGTCAGCCGTTGTCGGGGATCATTACCAACGCCAGCACCTGCCTCCGCATGTTGGCGGCCGATCCTCCAAATATCGACGGGGCGCGCGAAACCGCCCGCCGCACCATACGCGACGGCAATCTAGCCGCAGATGTGATAACGCGATTGCGCGCCCTTTTCAGCAAGCGAGCTCCTACCGTTCAGCCGGTGGATTTGAACGAGGCGGCAAGAGAGGTGATCGCCTTGTCGTCGGGTGACCTCCAGAGCAGTCGCGTGGTTCTTCAGCCCGAACTTGCCGAGGGGCTGCCGCTCGTTGCAGGCGATCGTGTCCAGCTTCAGCAGGTGATCATGAACCTGCTGCGCAACGCGGCGGACGCCATGAACGGGGTCGAGGATCGCCCCAGGCAGTTGATAATCAAGACCGAGCCGGATGCAGATGATCATGTGCGCTTATCTGTACAGGATACCGGCACAGGTTTCGGCCCAGACAGTCCAGAGCGGCTCTTTGAGCCTTTCTACACCACCAAGAATGACGGCATGGGGATGGGTTTGTCCGTTAGCCGTTCGATTATCGAGAGCCACTGCGGGCGCCTATGGGCAGCAGCGAATGATGGTCCGGGGGTGACGTTCACGTTTTCCGTGCCCGGATACTCCAGCGAGCGATCGTCAGCGCAAAATGTAAGTGTGAGTACGGCGTCTGCGGTCGGCGATGTTCGAAAATCAGTGGGAGCGAGATGAAGCCCGCGGGTGCACTGGTCTCATTGGTTGACGATGACAAATCGGTGCGCGAGTCCCTACCAGGTTTGCTCAAGGAGCTGGGCTTCAGCGTGGACACATTTGCTTCGGCAACGGAGTTTCTGGCGTCTGATGACATCCAGGAGACCAAGTGCCTGGTTCTCGATGTGACCATGCCCGTCATGACAGGCCCAGAACTTCAAGTGGAACTAACGCGTCGCGGGCAGGAGATACCGATCGTCTACATAACCGCGCAGAGGAGCAGCACGATGCGGCGTCGTCTCATCGAACAGGGTGCGGTTGAGTGCTTGTCCAAGCCATTCAGTGATCGGGCCCTTCAGGAGGCTCTTCATCTGGCGCTCTGCAAGGTTTGAAAGTGGTGGATTGTTAATGCCGGTCTAGGAGGATAATTTGCCATGTATACGGTTTTAACGGCTGATCTGGGCAGTGGAGCGATGTCGGGCGACACATCCGTCGTGTTCATTGTGGACGACGACGTTTCGGTACGCGAATCGCTGGAGTTGCTCATCGGCTCCTCGGGGTGGCGCTCGGAGGCGTTCGGTTCAGCAAAGGAATTCCTCAATCGCCCCCGGGCACTGATTCCGAGTTGTCTGATCCTGGATGTCAATCTTCCCGATCTGAGTGGGCTCGACCTGCAGGGGCTCGTGGCCAATGAGCGTGCCGATATGCCCATTATTTTCATAACCGGCTACGGCGACGTACCTATGACGGTTAAGGCGATGAAGGCTGGAGCCGTCGAGTTTCTGACCAAACCATTCAACGACGAAGAACTATTGGATGCCATCAAGCTGGGACTCGAAAGAAGCAAGACCGCACTCGCATTGGATTCTGAGTTGCAGGCCCTCAGGGATCGCCACGCGTCGCTCAGCCGTCGCGAGCAAGAGGTTATGGCGCTGGTCGTCTCGGGTCTGTTGAACAAACAGGTCGGCTTTGAGCTTGGTATCAGCGAAATCACGGTCAAGGCGCATCGTGGTCAGGCTATGCGCAAGATGCAAGCCCGATCGCTGGCTGAACTGGTGAACATGGCGGCCCGGCTCGGCATCGCCTAGTAGAGGCTTTTCTCCGCGCCCGGCGTATCAATTCAAACGCCAACGCGCGGTGGGAAGCCCCAACAATCCCAAGGTATTGACGACACCATCGTACTATCGCCTTGCTGGCGATCCTCGTGCACTTATTGGGGTGTGCGAAGCGCACTACAAGTATATTTAGAAGAATGTATGGGATTAAAGTGGGAAAGCGCCATGATCGGCGGTTTTTCGCTGGGGTTTGACTATGAGGAGTGGTGCGGATTTAAGCGTTTAACGAGGTCAAGGTGGCTATGAAACATTATAAACTCCAAAAGTCGGCGTTGCTGTTTTCTGTTGTCGCAGTCCTGCAAGGGTCTGCGCACGTCTTCGGAGAGGAATCAAAGGTGCCCAGTACTGCTAGCGCACCGCTTGCAGCGACATTGAGCACAACGACGGAGAAGATCCGCCTGACACGCAAGAGTGAGGCCTACTGGGAAGTCACTTTCAACAATCCGCCGCTTAATATCGTTGGTCCCTCCGAAGTGCGCGAGCTTGCAAAAATTGTTGGCCAGATCGAAGCGGATGAGAGGGTCAAGGTTGTGGTGTTTGACAGCGCGGTTCCAGACTATTTCATCGCTCATTACGACCTTTTGAGTCCCCTCAAGGATTCCAGTGGCATGAAACCGGGGCCAACGGGCATGCATCCTGTGCCCGACATCATGGTGCGCCTCAGCCGCCTGAGGGCAGTGACGATTGTTTCAATTCGTGGACGAGCGAGTGGTATCGGTAGTGAGCTTGCGCTGGCGGCGGACATGCGTTTTGCAAGTCGGGAGAAGGCGGTTCTGTCGCAATTTGAAGTCGGCGCCGGCTTCGTCCCAGGCGGCGGTCCGATGGCTCGGTTGCCTCGCTTGATAGGTCGCGGCCGCGCTATGGAGATGTTGATAGGTGCCGAGGGTTTTGATGGCGAACTTGCCGAGCGCTACGGCTATGTGAACCGGGCGCTGCCCGATTCAGAATTGGACGGATTTGTCGACGCCTTGGCGAAGCGCATCGCTTCGTTCGATGGGCAGGCGATCGCTGACACCAAGAGGCTTATCAATCAGGCTAGTTTGCCTCCGGATTCGGAAATGCAGCCGGGCTGGGACGCATTTATCACTTCCGTGCAACGACCTGCAGCGCAGGCGCGTGTGAAGGTGCTTGTTGATGAAGGTTTGCAGCAGCCCGGCGACCTCGAGAAGAACCTGGAGCAGTACACAGCCAGGTATAGGGAATAGTGTTCGAAGCCGGAATTCGATGGAACAACCTCATGCGTTATGAGGAGGAGCGGCCATGACCCAAATGCGCAAAGAGACCGACAGTCTGGGCGAGGTAGATGTTCCAGCCGACAAACTCTGGGGAGCCCAGACGCAAAGGTCTCTCGATCATTTTTCCATAGGGAAGGATTTGATCCCACGCGAAATGATCGCGGCCTATGCCGTGTTGAAGAAAGGTGCTGCCAATGCAAACCATACGGGCGGGCGGCTCAATGATCAGATCCATCGACTGATCGTGCAGGCCTGTGAGGAGATTCTTGACGGACAGCATCAAGACATGTTCCCGCTTCATGTCTGGATGACGGGCAGCGGCACCCAGTTCAATATGAACGTCAATGAAGTGATTTCCAACCGGTGCTGCCAGCTCGTCGGGACAGCCCTTGGGAGCAAGACGCCAGTCCATCCGAATGACCATGTCAATATGGCGCAGTCGTCGAATGATTCATTTCCCTCCGCGATGTACATCGCAACGGCGACCAATGCAAAGCAGCGTCTGATCCCGGCGGTCGACCGTCTTCACGAAGCCATTCTTTCCAAGTCGGAGGAATGGAAGGATATCGTCAAGATCGGCCGTACCCACATGCAGGATGCGACACCGCTGACTCTCGGTCAGGAATGGTCGGGATATGCCGGGATGCTGGCCGACGACCTTGATCGGCTCGAGGCTTCGCTGGGCGGGGTCTATCGCCTTGCGCTTGGCGGGACGGCGGTAGGCACGGGAATCAATTCCGCACCAGGTTTCGCAGAAGCCGCGGCGGCTGAAATCGCGAAGCTAACCGAGCTTCCGTTTGTAACCGCGCCCAACAAGTTCGCCATTCAGGGCGCGCACGATGCGCTCGTGCAGTTTTCTGGCACGATGCGCACGCTGGCAACCTCTTTGTACAAGATCGGCAACGACGTCCGTCTGATGTCGTGCGGACCACGAGCTGGCTTCGCCGAACTCATAATACCCGCGAACGAGCCGGGCTCCTCCATCATGCCCGGCAAGGTGAACCCCACCCAGGCCGAAGCACTCACCATGGTGGCCGTGCAGGTGATGGCCAATGACGTCGCGGTCGGGTTCGGAGGGGCCAGCGGTTATCTTGAGATGAACGTCTACAAGCCCCTGATCATCCATAACATCGCCCATTCGATCACAATTATGGCGGACAGTTGCACGAATTTCCGTACGTTCTTGGTCGAGGGTACGCAGCCCAATAAGAAGAAGATCGCCCAGTATGTGAGCGAGTCCCTGATGCTGGTGACCGCGCTCTCCCCTGTTATCGGTTACGATCAGGCTTCGAAGATTGCACATTACTCGATGGACAACGATGTCACGCTCAAGGCGGCTGCGCTGAAGCTTGGCTTAGTTTCCGAAGCAGTGTTCGACCACGTGGTCGACCCAGAGAAAATGGTCAAACCTTACGTCGCGACCCGTGTCTAGGGATCGCGTCAGTTCGCCATGCGCGAGCCGTCAGCGCTTGTTGCCGGCCTCGGCAAGGGAGTCATCAGCTTCAATCTAGGATTTCCAGGAGTCCCCATGAGTATCCCCCCTGTGGTATCTGGCGAGGCGGCACTCGCGTTGCAGATTGGCCAGCCTCGGTTCAACGCTAACTGGAAAAGTCCCAAGCATCGGTTCCGACGCCTGCTGTCTGAATTTATCGGTACGGCAGGATTGACTTTCGTATTGTCGGCCGGCGGCGCCATTCTCGTGCTGTATGGCGGAATACAGGTTGAGCCCATCATCGCCGCCTTCATCCTGTCGGCGATTTCTGCACTCTGGCTGGTCGTGGCGATCTATTTTCTCGGCGATATCAGTTCGCACTTTAATCCTGCCATGACATTTGCGTTTGCCTTGCGCGGCGATATAGGTTGGCCGATGTGCGCCGCCTACGTCGTTGTACAGCTACTTGCCGCCGGGGCTGGATCATTTCTTGCACGCTCATTCTTCGGCATCGAAGGCAATCTCGCAGCCACGGTCCCGCAACCTGAACAATTCATCCAGGCGGTGTTCTTCGAGGCGATCCTTACATTCGGCATGGTTTTGATGGTGATTTCGATGGCAAACGGCCCGAAGCTTAATGGCCAGTTTGTCCCCGTTGCCGTGGGTGCTTACGTGATGTCGCTTGGGACCCTGGGAGGGCCTTACGAAGGAGCGGCGATGAACCCGGCCCGTGCTTTCGGACCCGACCTGGCGCGTGGCGATCTGTCCACGTGGTGGGTCTATGTCGTGGGTCCAGTCGGCGGCACGATTGTTGCCGTACTGGTAGCGAAGGTTCTCCGCGGCCCGGCCAAGGCTCAGGAAGCTCAGGCGGCAATGGGAACGCCGCAGGACGAGTCCTGAGTTCAGTGGACTGAACTTTCGCCATCTGTCGAGGATAGATCTCCCAGCTTGTTTCAAACTCTCGTAATGGTCTTTGAGCCGATCGGAGTCCGTCGATTTCTTGGCTGAGAGGTTTAACTCCTTTGCTGACTGGGTGCTGTAGTCCGCAGAACACGCTCTCGAGCGGAGCGTAACCAGCAAGAACGGAACTCTCTGCCCTCGAGGCGCCCGGCCGTTCGGTCGTTCCGGTGGACCCAATCGGGGTTACTCCAACCATGAAACCCGACATTTGAATTCGCTTTCGTCGTTTTGGCCGGATCGGCCGCCAGCCGGGAGTGCGGCGAGAATGGCAAAGATTGCACCTTCCGGCTGCTACCGGTGCGAAAACTCAGCCATGCTCAAGAGCTTTGTTTCACCGACATTTGTCAGCGGCCTAAACCCCCGATGTACTTACATGGACAGCGGATCGACGGCCAAGCAGCCTCCTGGATAGGATCAAGCAAGGCGCTGCGACCAAGAACAATAGCACGATTGCCAGGAAGGCTTCATCGAAGGAAATGGTGATGGCTTGTCTGTCGACAGCCTGCCGCAGAACCGACAGCGCGGCTTTACCAGTGACAACACCGTCGAGGCCCCTGGCCCCAAGTTGGTCCGCCACTGCCTTCAGACGCTGTTCGAGGGCAACATCGCCAGTGGCCAGATGCGATGCCAGGATTGTCCTGTTATAGGCAAGTTGTCGATCGAGATAAGTTTGCAGGAGACCGGTACCGGCCAGCCCACCAACCTGCTTGCCAAGATCGAAAAGCCCGATGCCGAATGGCAGCGCCTTGGCGGGAAGCCGCATGAAGGCAAACAGCGTCAGGCTTACAAACAAGAGCCCCAGTCCAAAGCCACGCAAGAGCAGTGGAAACTCCAGATCCGCAACGCCGCTGTCGGTTGTCGAACCCGACAGGAACCACATTGCCGTGGCGAAAAACACGACACCGGCAGGAGCCAGGGCAAGCGGATTGATTCCGCTTTTTTGTATGCCGACTCCCGCAACCAGCAGTGTGCAGCCCAAAATGACTCCACTTGGCAGCAGCAGTGTTCCAGCATCCGTAGCCGTGAAGGCGAGAACGTTCAACGCAAAGGCCGGGATGAGAAAGGCGCTGCCGGACAAGGCAAATCCAGCCACCAGACTGACGACAAGGGCGAAGCGAAAGTCGGGATCACCCAAAGGTGACGTGGGTATCAGACGATCCGGTGCAAATCCGAGTTCCCATAGTAGCAGGAGGATGATCGCCAGCAGGCCGCTCAGGGTGAGAAGGGTGACGTGCCCGTCGTCAAACCAATCAAACCTGCTGCCTTGCTGCGACACGTAGGTCAAGGATGCCGCGGCGATCCCAACCAGCGCGATCTGGATGTAGGGGATCCGGATTTTGTCGCGGAACGCTTGTCCGCGATCCGCCGCCAGCATGACCAGGGCGACAATGCCCACCGGCACGTTGCTGAGGAATATCCAGTCCCACGACAGGTGGTCGACAAGCCAACCTTGCAGCGCTGGCGTCACTGTCGTCGGGGCCATTACCGAGCCAAGGGCCAAAAGAGCTTGCAAAATCGGTTGCTGACGGCTCGGGAAGCGCAAGAAGAGCAGCGTCTGGCCCGCCACGAGCACGGTCGCGCCGGCAAAACCCTGAACGATGCGGCAGAAGTCAATCCAGGCTATATCGGCGGAAGAGATCATTGCGGCCGACGCCAAGAGAAGCGCGACCGTGCCGGCGCGTAAACAGGGCGTAGGCTTCAGCGCCGCAACAAACAGCGGCGCGACCAAAAAGCCAGTCAGCTTGGCCGCGAGAAATGCGATATCGAAGGTCGCGAATTCGTCGGTGGTGGCATGTATGTCGCCCAGCATATCCAGGCGTCCAATTGAGAGCGCCGTGCTGGCGATGGAATCCATGACGGCAGTCAGTACAATTCCGGTCAAGACCAACGCGGTTCCGAGCACCTCGGGCTTGGTCGGTACCGGTCGCGGTTCGATCTGAGGGCTCATTGTGCCGTACCGGGCCGATTTTCCGCAAGATCACCAGTCGGGTTCGAAGTGCTGGTCACGGGATCGGTTTGGCTACCCACCCGGACGGCAATGCGGGCTGAAAGACCAGGAACCAGCCGACCAGGCAACGGATTGTGTGTAAGTCTTATCTTGACCGGAACGCGCTGGACGACGCGGATGAAGTTACCGGTCGCATTGTCCGGCGGCAGCACGCTGAAGGCAGCCCCGCTACCCGGGGCGAAGCTGTCGACGACACCATCAATCTGAACATCAGGGTATTCGTCGATGGCCACGTGGACGGCCTGTCCGATCTCCATTCGATCAAGCTGGGTCTCTTTGAAATTAGCGACAACCCACACATCCTGTACCGGAACGATGTCCATCGCCGGGGTGCCGGGAGTGACGTACCGCCCGACGCGAACTTGCCGATTGCCGATGACACCGTCGATTGGCGACTGGACGAGGGTGTTGGCGAGATCCATCCTGGCCAGGCTGACAAACGCTTTCGCCTGAGCCATCGCTGCTTGGGCGCCGGCGAGCTGGGCGTCGAGCACGCCAAGCTTCAGCCTCTGCGCCAGAGTATTGGCCGCCGCGCCTTTGTCCGCCGCCTCGGCTTTTGCGAACCCGGTCTGCGCATCCTGGAGTTTTTGTTCGCTGGCCGTCCCGCTCTTTCGCAGAGCGGTGTAGCGGTCAAGATTGGCTCTGGCCAACAGCAAATCCGCTGAGACCGAGCGCTCCTGTGCCGCCGCCTGTTCGATCAAGGCATCTTGCAGTTTCTGCGTTGCTGCAATGTTTGCGATCTCGGCCTGTCGCGTGGACAGTGTGGCAATGGCTTCGTCGAGTTTCGCCCGGTAGTCACTGTCGTCGATGCGAAACAGCAAGCTCCCTTTGCGAACGTCAGCGTTGTCTCCAACCGCGACTTCCACCACATAGCCGGAGAGCTTTGGCGCGATGCTCGTTATATCACCACGCACATAAGCGTTGTCGGTTGTTTCTTCGGAACGGCCCTGAGAATACCATTGCCAGGCCCAGGCTACCGACAGCGATATCGTCACAGTCGCCACCACTAGAATAGCGACCCTCCGGGCCCGGCTTATCGGCGCCCGCGTTGATCCAGGCGAAGCTACGGGGCCGAATGCGGGAGACGCCGCCGGTTGTGATTCGTCACCACTCCTCAACGCCGGTTGCGTGGGTTCTTCAAGGCTTTCAACTCGGAGCATCTCAACGATCCAATCTCCAGCATGCGGGGCTGGTCAATCTTGCGAATTGGTTTGGTCATGTCCGAGTATTGCCGACCGTCGCGGTGTTGGTCTGCTACTGCGGCAAATCGCTTGGACCACAACTCGCGCTACCTCTCGGCGGGGCCGTCACACGACGACGACCCGTGCGAGCCCTCGGACTGCCAAGTCTTCAGTCGATGCGAAGGCTCTGCTCCATCGCGTAGCACTGGTCCCAGATGAACACGTCGTAACCGGCAAGTCGGGACTGCCATTTGGGCGTGACGGCGTTGACGCATTTCACAACGACGCGATCGATATAGTTGTCATAGACGGCCCAGAGGTTGGCCTTGTCCTCGGCTTCCATCTCTTCGCCGGGCGGCGTTGACTTGAGGGCAGCAGCGGCAGCTGCCTTCAGGTCGTTCATGAATTCGAGCTGGGTACGAACATCGGAATGAGTGCCCACGCGATTGACATGACCGCCAACGAGCGTTTCGAACGGCAAGGTGTCGATGTACGCCACCTGGTCGAAATAGCCGGGAATGTCCTTGGCAAGTGCGAACCGGCGCCAAGGCATCCAACCGGGGAAGATCACGTCGACCACCATCAGCACCTTCTGTTCTGGAGCATAGATGAAGATATTTCCCGGTTCATGAGGGCTGCTGCCGGGATAGCTCAGCTCAAGAATCTGACTACCGACCTTCAAGGTATAGTGATCCTTGAAGGTGACGGTCGGCAGGGTGCGCCTGGGATCCTTCGCTCGTTCGAGCAGTCGCAGGGTCTCTTCCTGGGCGATGACAATTGGATGCCCGCCGAGGTCGTTCACGCCGCCAATATGATCTACGTGCGCATGGCTGTAGACGACATGCGTGATTGGCTGATCCGTCACCTCTGCGATAGCTTGGCGTATGTGAGCCGAGTATCCCGGGGGAGCGTCGATCACAACGACACCTGTTTCGTACACCAGGAACATCGACTGGTAGCCGTTGTCGGTGACCATATAGAGCCCACGGCCCAGCTTTTGGTTCCGGTATCCCTTCCTCGGGTCGATGGCCGGGGTTACGTCCTCCTTGGGAATCGGAAGGTAGTGGTCGACGCGCGTGCCAATCGGCGCCAACGACGGCATACTCTGGTAAGGGGCGCCAGGCTGTCCTGGCAAGGTCTCGGCGCGGGCGCCTCCCATTGGTGCCAAGCCGAGCCCAACTGTAACCAGCAGGGAACCGGCGTTCACCGCTGCCCTCGAAAGACCGGAGCGGAAGAGAAGCATAACAAATCTCCTATTTGGAATAATGTTTCGCAAGAATGACCTGCCGTTAAATTCATAACTCGCTTATTGTCCTTAGGTATCGCGAATACTTTGGTGCCGAAAATATCCCGTACCCCTCGTCATGATCCTGAGCAAGCACACCCCGCCGCCAGGCAGTCAATCCAACCCAACGGCGACAAACCCATTTAACTGAATCTGGAGCAAGAAGTGGCAGGCCCCTAGCCCGCCACTGTTCTGCTCGGGCAGGATTCAGTGCCCGTGACCAAGAGCATTCAGATCCGCACAGAATTCCGCGTAAGGCTTGGTCATGCCCGCGTCCTGGCATTCTCTTATCATTGCCTTGCGCTTCCCCATCGGAAGGGTTTCAAGGGCTGCCCTGAACCTGCTTCTCATAATGGGATCCGTGTGGGTCGGAACCTTGATGGAGCTGGTATAAAGAGACGACTGCTGGTTGATCGGGTCGATGATATCAAGCGCGCCGGCAAATGCGCTTCCCCCGAGTGCCGAGAGTGCAAATGCTGTGGCGAGACATTTGGCTTTAGTGTTCATAGCGAGTTCCTTCTCCTCGATGAGGCAATCGCCACAATGACGACCGCCATGACCATATATTTACGGCTTCAAACCACCGGGATTTAAAAACCGCCGGGGCATAATCGGTCGTCCATTTATCTATTCGAGGATAAGATTGGATCTATTGTTCGATGGTATCGTCGATACTTTGGAATAAGTCGGCACGGAAATTCTGATCCAAGGTGCGCTTGGCGGATGCCGGGGAGAGGATTCGTCGCGATTGGCCGCTCTCACTCCGGTCTGAAATCGCTTCCCCACCGCGATTCACGTCAACACCGCGGCGGTCGGCAGAGCCTCTCCGAGGATCCAGGATACCGTCCTTGCCTGTGCATCGCGCGAAGCGCTGTGCAAGCCGATAAGGAACATGAGCCTCGGCTGCCTGCTTCTCACTACCAGAAAGTATTGCCGATACCATCGTGCAATGGATTCAAGGGGTGCGGATATAGATCCTGAAACTCGTGTCCGCATGGATCGGATTGACCGAGGAGGAAGTAATGTCGGCATTATCGCTTTTGCCTACGCGGCGCGATATGGTTGTCGCGGGGGCGGCGGTTGGGGCCGCTAGCCTGTTACCTGGGGCTCTACGCGCGGCGGTCGGAGACCAATCCATCCGGCCCTTTAACATCCATGTTCAGACGTGGGCGTTTGCAGATCTTCGCGCTCGCATCAAGGCAACGCGCTGGCCTGACCGGGAGACCGTCGATGACCGCTCTCAGGGGGTTCAGCTCGCGAAGCTCCAGCCGCTGGTTGAGTACTGGGGCACCCGGTACAATTGGCGCAAGGTGGAGACGAAGCTCAACAAGTTGCCGCAGTTCATCACCAGCGTGGACGGACTGGATATCCAATTTGCGCATATCCGTTCGCCGCACGAAGGTGCGATGCCCCTGCTTATGACACATGGCTGGCCAGGGTCCATTATCGAACTTTTGAAGGTGATAGGCCCGCTCACCAATCCGACGGCGCATGGGGGGCGGGCGGACGATGCCTTCCACCTCGTGCTTCCAACGATGCCCGGCTATGGCTTTTCTGGCAAGCCGGCGACGACCGGTTGGAGCCCTGCCCATATGGCCAGTGCGTTCCATGAGCTGATGATCCGGTTGGAATACCCGCAATACGTCTCTCAGGGAGGCGACTGGGGCGCGATCATCTCGGAACTGCTCGCGGTTCAAGCTCCGAAAGGCCTTCTTGGCATCCATATCAATATGCCCGGGACTGTACCGCCCAACGTTCTTCGGCACCTCCGCAATTTCGACCCAGCCCCTGTGGAACTTTCGGACAGCGAGAAGGCTGCATACGATCGGCTACTGCACTTCTACCGCGACGGTTTTGGTTATGCGGCGATGATGAATCAGAGTCCGCAGACCATCGGTTATGCTCTCTCCGATTCACCGGTCGCCATGGCCGCGTATTTCTACGACAAGTTCGCGGAGTGGACCGATAGCGACGGAAGACCCGAGACAGTCTTTACATATGACGAGATGCTCGATGCCATCTCTTTCTACTGGTTCACCAATACCGGGACATCTTCGTCGCGGTCGTACTGGGAGGGTGCGCAAGCTGGCGGTGGGCCCTTCGATGCCTTCGACATCCCGAAAGTTCCCGTTGCGGTCACAGTGTACCCGGCTGAGATTTACCGCGCACCGCGGAGTTGGGCCGAGAAAAGCTTCGGTAATCTCATTCACTGGAATGAAGTGGATAGGGGTGGCCATTTCGCGGCTTGGGAGGAGCCTCAAATCTTTTGTGCTGAACTCAGAGAAGCGTTTAGGCCGCTGCGCCGTTCAATCTGAGGCGAGCGAGGCGATTCTCCCCCATCGCCTCCGCCCAGTAGCGCGGCCGGGTCGCCCCTCCACCCGGCCGCGCATTTGGGTTTCCGCGCGGCACCTTTGAAATCGAGCAAAGAACCAATGGATCACTTCCCAGTCGAGGAGACCGAAAATGGACTGTGCGTCACAACAGATTGATCACGATCGCCGCCGCTTACTCGGCACCGCGCTGGTGGCTATCTCCGCCTTTGAGTTGGGAACAGACAAGCCGGCGCAGGCGGGTCCGTCCGTGAACACTCAGGGAAGAAACGTTGTCGGCAAAGCGGGTCGCCAGCCATCCGGTTCGCTGAAGCAGATTGACGCCGGATTGCTCAGTATCGGATACGCCGAGACCGGCCCCGCCACCGGCGAGGTCGTGGTGCTGCTGCATGGCTGGCCTTACGACATACATACTTACGGCGACGTCGCGCCCCTCCTGGCCTCGAAGGGCTACCGCGTGATCGTGCCGTATCTGCGCGGCTACGGCACGACTCGCTTCCTCGCCGGCAAGACGATGCGCAACGGGCAGCAGTCGGCGGTCGCCGCGGACGTCATCGCACTGATGGATGCTCTAAGGATCGAACGGGCCACGATCGCTGGCTGCGACTGGGGCGCCCGAACAGCCAACATAGTCGCTGCACTCTGGCCTCAGCGTTGCAAGGCCATGGTTTCAGTGAGCGGTTACCTGATTGGCAATCAGCAGGCAGGCAAGCAGCCATTGCCGCCAAGCGCGGAATTGCAATGGTGGTACCAGTACTATTTTGCAACCGATCGTGGTCGCGCGGGCTATGAGAAGTACACGCGTGACTTCGCGAAGCTGATCTGGCGTCTCGCTTCGCCCCGCTGGAACTTCGACGATGCCACTTTTGAGCGTAGCGCGGCCGCCTTTGACAATCCTGATCACGTGGCGGTCGTGATCCATAACTACCGCTGGCGTCTCGGTCTGGCCGAAGGCGAGCCTCGGTATGAGGACCTGGAGAAGCGGCTCGCGCAGGCGCCGGTCATCACCGTCCCCACGATCACGCTGGAAGGTGACGCCAATGGTGCCCCTCATTTGGAAGCGGGCGCGTATGCGAAGATGTTCGCGGGGAGATACTCTCATCGTCTGATCACCGGCGGCATAGGTCACAATCTACCTCAGGAAGCGCCGCAGGCTTTCGCGGAAGCAGTGATTGACGTCGCTGCGGCTACGTAACTGCCGAGTGTTGAAATCGAATGCTGCATGCACCGTCAAGGTGCCAGATCTTGCCAGATCAGAGATCTAGAACGACGTCGGCCTTGGGCTGGCAGCAGCAGATCAATATAGTGCCCCTCGCGGGTGGATCGATTGGTTCGGGTTGGTATGTGACAGTTCCAGCCACAAGCCCTGTTTCGCAACTGTGACAGACACCAGTGCGGCACGACCATCGCGTCGGGACGTCGCACGCCTCAGCAAGTTCAAGCAGGCTCTGGAACGCCGGGCCCCAATGGACGGTCAAGCCGCTTCTTGCGAACGAAACGACTGGACCCGCACTGGAAGGTTCGGCAGGTAAATGCGGCTGGCGGCTCGGAGTGGCAGCAATGCCAGGGGTGTTCGATGGACCTGGGCCGAACAGTTCCGTGTGGATTCGGTCCGCGACGACACCCCAGGCCGCAAGCCCTGCGCTCAAGTCGCCCATAAAGGCCGATGGCCCGCAGATATAGAAGTCAGCATTGCGTGGCACGTGCAGCCCTCGCAGCACCTCTATGTCCAAATGTCCATCAGCATCGTAGTCGACACCTAACCTGTCCTCGCGATCCGGCGAGCTGTAGCTTATATGGCTGTGACCGTGGACCAGGGTTTCGAGCAGGTTCCGAGTCTCTTGGGCAAAAGGGTGCTCACGGCCACAACGGGCTCCGTGAAGCCACCAGACTTCCCGTGTCGCCGCTTTGGCCGCCAATGCGTGGAGCATTGCGATGACCGGAGTCGCGCCCACGCCGGCACTCAGCAGGACGACTGGCGCATCGTTGGGTCGAAGAACGAAGTTACCGCGCGGTGCGCTAACGTCCAGCACGTCGCCGATCTCGACCCGGTCGTTAATGTAGGCACTCGCCAAACCATGCGGTTCCCGCTTTACGCTTATTCGGTAGTGGCGTTCACCAGGCTCACTCGACAAAGAATAGCTGCGCATCAGCGCCGGAGCATCGGGCATCACCCGTAGGCGCAGCACGACGAACTGTCCTGGACGAGCCGCGGTAAGGCGAGACTCCTCAAACGGCTCTAACACCAGCGACGTCACACTGCTGCTCTCGCGGATCTTGTGCACCACACGCAGCGGCCGAAATCCCGCCCACGCAGCAGGCGGTCCGGACGCGGGATCAAGCCCGGCATTTCCAGTTGTCTCGCCGCCACTTTCGTTCTGCGAGAGCAGCGCCTGGAAGGATCCCCGCCAGCCAGGGCTCAGAGCCGGAATTCGCAGCGCCCGTTCCAGCTGGCCGCGAGGATGACCCGGCAAGTATAGCAGTGCGTTGACCTCTGACACTGTCATGTGCTCGGGGCCTATCCCAACCTGGACTATCTCATCTCCAGCCTCGACCTGGCCTTCTTCCAGGACGCGCAGATAGAAGCCAGGCCTCCCGCGCGCAACCAGCAGCGCTGCCATTTGCGGCTCGTTCATGCGAATACCGACTCGGTAGCAAGTGACGCGCGGTTGCGTCACTTCGAACAAGGCGCTTCCGATCCGGTAACGATCGCCGATACAGACCTCATCATCCGGTAGTCCATCGACCGTGAAGTTTTCCCCAAACTGTCCGTAGGTAAAGTCTTTGCGGCCTAGCTCGCTTTGCCAAAAGTTATAGGCTTCCGATTGATAGACTAAAACCGCCCGCTGCTCGCCGCCGTGTCCCGCCGCGTCTCCTTGCCTATCGCCATCGATGTTGAGCCGGCGTACCTGGCGTGGGCCTTGAACTGATGTTTTCCAGACTGCGGTGTCGACAGTCTTCCCTTGCCATGGAATGCCACGCGGCAAGCCCACATTGACCGACATTAAGCGAGCCATCACTCCGTCCTTTCCGCCAGCCACTGCCAGCTGCTTCACTCAGCGACCCTCACTGATGGATGCTCAGGGGTTTCAGCGCTGGCCAACGGAAACTAGCATCGCGGAGGCATCGATGCGATCGGCACCAAAGTATCGGAAATACCATCGTTCAATATATTTCGGCCATGGCCGCTGTCAGTACTTGAACAGTTGAACGCTGCCGGTCGGAATTGGTGCGGGTACTTGTCTTGGATGAGTTAGTGCTCAGCACGCCGGGTTTTGGGGCGGGTCGGTTGGTTTACCTCTAAGGAGCATATGACGATGTCACATCATTATTCAGGCCCCAACTTCGGGTTCCCTAGGGCAGACGCGCGCCTGGATCTCACCGATCTTTATGCCTTTCCGAAACCAGGGGACGTGAAGAAGTCGATCCTGATCATGAATGTCCATCCGTCCTCTACGGTGATCGATCCGGAGCTTACCATTAGTGAACCGTTCTCGCCTGACGGCCTTTACGAGATCAAGATTGACACCAATGGCGATGCGGTCGCCGATATCGCGTATCGAGTACGCTTTTCGTCCTTACCAGGAGCGATGCAGATCGCCACGGTACGGCGCGTTGAGGGCGCACTGGCCGCTGAGACAGACGACGGTGGAGAGGTTGTCTTTCTGGGGGCTCCAGTGTCGACAGGTCGGGATGCGCAGGTAGCCGAGGTCGGCGACTATCGCTTTTTCGCGGGGTGGCGCAGCGAAGCATTTTTCTTTGACACCTTGGGTGCCATAGATGATCTGCATTTCACCGGCGCTGATTTCTTCTCGGACAAAAACGTCTGCAGCATCGTGCTGGAAGTGCCCAACTCGACGTTGGGGCCTAAGCCGGTTGGCCTGTGGGCACGGACGCTGGACAAGCAAGGCAAGGGTTGGGTGCAGGTCGAACGGGGTGCGCGCCCGCAGCAGGCGGTCTTCCTTCCCGGTGAGCAGAAAGAGGCTTATCTCGCCGGCGAACCTGCAGATGACGCTCGGTTTGTCGCAACGTTCGCACACGCGCTTGAGCACACGGGTGGATATCAACCGGATGAGGCCGAGCGTGTGGCAAGGACATTGCTGCCAGATATCATGCCTTATGACCCGAGACGGCCTGCCTCCTTTCCGGAGAATGGAAGGACGCTGACGGACGATGCCGCAGATGCCTTTATGGCCATCCTTACGAACGGCAAGTTGGCCGGAGACGGGGTTGGGGCACATAGCGATCTGCTTGCTGAGTTCCCCTATTTAGGGCCGCCGCATGATGCTCCCGAATGAGGGCAGCCATATCGCGTGACGGCCGATCGCCGCTTTCTGCGAGCAGCCGCATTACCCCAACACTGTTGAACAGAGGAGACTACGATGAGATTGATCGCGACCTGGATAGCTCTAACCTTAACCTTCATCGTGCCGGCTTCGGCGCATCCAAGCATCGGTTCGGCGGTTTCCTTTGCAGCGGGCGTCGCTCACCCGCTAAGTGGCCTCGACCACATTACTGCCATGGTGGCGGTCGGCCTGTGGGCCGCGGTCAAAGGGAGGCGCGCTCTCTGGGTGTGGCCGTTGACTTTCGTGACAGTCATGTTGGTCGGCGGCGTGCTCGGCTTGGCACGGATTGCCTTGCCCTTTGTAGAGCCCGGCATTCTGGCTTCGGTCGTCGTGCTAGGGCTTATGGTGGCATTGGCGGTCGATCCGCCGGTATGGGCCGGGGCCGCGATCATCGGTTTTTTTGCGCTGCTGCATGGATACGCTCACGGAGCCGAGGTGGCCCCTAGCGCGAATGGGCTGGAATACGTCGCGGGGTTTGCACTGGCCACCGCGATGTTGCATGCGGTCGGCATCGGTTTCGGGCTCACTTTGCAACGCGTGACGCCAGGTCCTGTCAATCGTATTGCTGGGGTGATCTGCGTTGCAGTCGGTGCCGGATTGTGTGCCGGAGCCCTTTGAACCTTATTCCCGAGAAGAGTGCTTCTGGCATCCAGTTAGACTGCCCTCAACCGTAACGGGTCGCGATGGTATGTGCGCTTCGTACGCGAGAACCGTCGACCGAGCAAACGGAGGAATGGAATGTCAGGTCCAGAGATAGACGAGAACATATTTGCCGGCCGAGCGGACATTCCACAAGGTCGTCTCGCCCTGCAGATTTCAACCGCCGGCATCGTACATGACCTGGGGAATCTTATTCAGGTCGCCTCATCTGCGTTGAACCATCTGGGGCGAGACCCGAATATAGCAACGGCTCCGGGAGCGGGATTTGTACTTGCTGGCGCCAAAGCCGCTCTGGAACGGGCTGGCTGCCTGGTCAGGCAGACCATCAGAACGGCCGGAGAGAACCGGGGGGAGATAGCGCATGCGAACGTGGGTATTTGTTTGGCGGACATTGAATCCATCGTTCGAAGTGCGTGGGATGAGAACATCCATCTCGAGGTTCGGGTCCCCCCAGACCTACCTTTGGTGCGGTGCGATCGGGCCGGGTTGCAAAATGCAGTTCTCAACCTTCTGTTCAATGCACGCGATGCAATGCCTGGTGGTGGCTTGATCTCGGTGGATGCCTCGGTGTCGGAGAATTCCAACCAGGTGGATGTTTGCGTCGAAGATCACGGAGTTGGAATGACCAGCGAGACCATGGTGCGCGCGTTTGACCTCTTCTTCACGACGAAAGGCGAGGGTTTGGGCGGCGTTGGTTTGCCGATGGTGAAACGTTTTGTCGAGGAATCAGGGGGGACTGTCGACGTTGAGAGCTCGCTTGGGTCAGGCACAACTGTGACATTGCGATTGCCCGCGACCCGCTAGGGCCCGACGACGGCACCACGCATACGATCAGGGGCAATTTCAGTTGGGCGCTCGTTGCAAGGCACGATGATTTCATCGCTGGCGCGTGAGGTGCAATTATGAGAGAGCGGCACAAATCCGACGGCGTGGCCGAACTGAGTGACGCGCGCTCCCATGCAGCGGCGGCATCGGAGCGTCGGGCCGTGGTCTCTGCGCCGGCAGCGCGATCCCCAATAGCACGGTTTCCGGCCTCATTTTTTGCCGTCGGCCTTGGTACGAGTTCCTTTGCCGTCATGTGGCAAGTTGCCCACCAACTCTGGGCAACCCCCAACGGAATTGCTGTAGCGGTCGTCATATTGGCAATGTGCCTATGGGCAGCCCTTTTGACGCTTTACGCCTTGAAGTTATGGTTCGCGCCGGCGGCGGTGCGAGCCGAACTCGCAGATCCCGTTCAGAATTGCTTTCCCGGTCTAGCGGGAATCGGGATGATGCTAACCGCGGTGAGCGTGTTGCAGTTCAGCGCCACACTAGCCACGGTACTCCTTTGCATTGGCGGGGTGGTCGCGGTCGGATTTGGGCTTTGGCATTCGCAATTGATCTGGAAAACGGCAATCGCTCTGTCGGACGCGACGCCGGCCTTGTACTTGCCTGTTGCCGCCGGATCGTTTGTCCTCAGCATTGGATTGTCGACATTCGGGCACACTGAATGGGCGCAATTGGCGCTGGGCGCCGGCCTCTTCTCGTGGCTCACTATCGATTCTGTGTTGTTCTACCGGCTCTATTTTGGCGAGCCGCTTAAAAACCAGGTGCGATCGACCCTTGGGGTCCAGCTCGCGCCTCCGGCGGTCTGCTCGCTTGCCTATGTTAACGCGTCGGGCACCTCCGGAGACGTTTTTGTTCACTGTCTCATCGGTTACGCACTTCTGCAGGCAGTTGTGCTGGGCGGCGTGCTTCCAAGGATCGTTCGTCGTTTTTCCGCCGGTCTGTGGAGCGTCAGCTTCGGCGCCACGGCGTTGGCGACAACGATTGAAAAGCTGGCCATCCGAGGCGATACGGGCCTCGCTGGTGTCCTGGCTCTTCCAATCTTTGCGGCCGCAAACCTGCTCATTTTGTGGCTGGCCGTTAGAACAATCATTCTGGCCATGACCGGCTCGTTATTGCCGGCTCCTCTGGACGGGCAAGATACGTAATAACAGCCTGCATGCATGTGACGAACATCGATGCCGTAGAGCCACCTCTTGGATGCATAAAGAGTTCGCTCGACAGGGCCTAAATTTTCTTGACGGTGTCGATAGGGGTCTAAGTCAACCGTCTTCCTGCCGGGTCGAACAAGCAGACGCGATTGGCCTGCAACTCCAGCCAGATCGTTTCGTCAGGTTGCACGTTGATCCGCTCGTGAAACATCGTCACCACGGTCTGTCCCCCGACGATAGCGGTCACCTGCGTTTCGGGGCCGAGCGGTTCGACGACCACGATCCCGGCCGGGATGCCCGAGCCTGTCGGGGCGAGGGAGAAATATTCCGGCCTGATGCCATAAATCGCTTCGATACCGGATGGCCTTGAAACGCTCCCGGGCAGCGGCAGCATGATGCCGTCACTGGTCTTGAAGACAGGCCGGCCGTCGGCGTTGTCGAAGCTGCCTTTCAGCAGGTTCATTGACGGCGAGCCGATGAATTCGGCAACGAACATGCTTTGTGGGTCGTCATAGAGGTCGAGCGGCCGGCCGACCTGCTCGACATGGCCGCCATTCATCACCACAATCCGGTCAGCCATCGTCATGGCCTCGACCTGGTCATGCGTGACATAGATCGTGGTCGTGGCCAGACGACGGTGCAGTCTCTTGATCTCGGCGCGCATGGCGACACGCAGCTTGGCATCCAGATTGGACAAGGGCTCGTCAAACAGGAAGACCTGTGGTTTGCGCACGATCGATCGCCCCATGGCCACGCGCTGGCGTTGGCCGCCCGACAGCTGGCGCGGATAGCGCTCGAGAAGCGGCGTCAGCCCCAGTATCTCAGCGGCCTCCGCGACGCGCTTCTGCTTCTCGGCTTTTGGCGCGCCGGCCAGGGTCATTGAGAACGCCATGTTCTCGGCCACTGTCATGTGCGGATAGAGCGCGTAGTTCTGGAACACCATCGAGATGTCGCGCTGCTTGGGAGCCAGGTCGTTGACGACCCGGCCACCGATGCCGATCGTCCCGCCAGTGATGTCTTCCAGCCCCGCGATCATCCGCAGCAGCGTCGATTTTCCGCAACCGGACGGGCCGACGAGCACCACGAACTCGCCGTCACGAATATCGACGGAGACGCCATGAAGCACCTCGACCGAACCATATGCCTTGCGGGCCTTGTCGATCGTGACGTTGGCCATCAGACCGCTCCGACCCGGATTTCGTTGGACGACAGGGCGCCTTCATGCACCAGCAGGCCGACGCCGCCGTCGTGGAAGGCCTCGGGGCTGCTGTCTTGCGCGAAAAGCGAAATGCCGTCGGCCTCGAAGGTGATCCGGTCGCCCTTGGCCGCCACTTTCATCGATATCGATTTCTCGAATTCGGTGTTGAAGGCGGTCTCGGCGAGCACCTCGGTGTTCTCGTCGCGGACGCGAACGATCTGCATCTTGCCGTCGCGGGTGACGCGCGCGCCATAATAGCGGCGCAGGCCCTGCGCTCGGATGGCGAGACCGCCATAATTGCCGAGATGCATCATCACATCGCCGGACGCCTGGTAATCGGTCCATTGGCGCGTGCCATGGATGATGATGCCTTCGCCGCTGTTCTGCGAGATCCGGAATGCCGCCGGATAGCGCTTGGAGAAGAAATCCGCGCCGTTGACCCAGGACAGTCGCCAGAAATCGCCATCGCCAGCCGGGCGCTTCAGCGTCAGCTCAGGCGTTCCATCCCACCTGACATAGTCGACAAGCAAACGGCCATCGGCGCGCTTGCCGGTGCTGGAAATCGCCAGGCCAAGCTCGGCGATCGGCTGGCCGCCGGCATCCGGCAAAGTCCATTCCAGGACGGTCTCCTTGCCCGGCTCGGTGATCACCGGAGAGCTGTCGATATCGAGCAATTCGTCACGCTCGTCGTAAATGCGTGCCCGCAATCTTAAATCAACGGCACCGCGATTCTTTTGATCGGCGACGACGCGAGCGCGCACGACCTGACCGGGATAGACAAGGGGCGTCGCCATCAGGTCGTAGGTACGCATGCTAAGCATTTCGCGCGGCGAGAAAGTTGGACTGGTCACAACCGCGACCTGCTTGGGCCCCAACGCCTCATAGTCGATTGCCAGAGCGCGGCTGCTCTCGAACTCGGCATTGCCGATGCGCACCGCGCGGCTGACATCAAGGCCGGCCTGCGGCCTGAAACCTTGCTGGCTGCCCGGCAACGAGAAATGGAACTGCGCGCCATTCTTGGGAGCATCGAGCTTTTGCCTGCCGGCCAATTGCAGGCCGAGATTGGTGAGGAAATAGGCCTGGCGAACGGCGTCGTTGATCGAGTTGCCGCCATCGGCGGACGAAATCAGCATGCGATCGGCGATCGGTCCGCGCCAGTCCGGGCCTTCCTCCAGCCCTTCGAGGCCGTTCATAATGCCGAGCAGGCATCCGACATTGCCGGCGTTGCAATCCGTATCCCAGCCCGACGTGTTGACGATCATCTGCGCCTTCTGGAAATCCTGCGGCGCGTAGAGCACGGCCATGATCATTAGCGCATGGTTCGGCACGACGTGGCAGTTGCCGGGATATTTGTCATAGCCGTAGTGCTGCTCGATCTTCTGACGGGTGTCGCGCCAATCCGGATGCGCCTTGTGCCAGTCCCTTATATCCGCGATCAGCCTGGCGATCAGGCAGTCCTGGGGTATCTGGCTCAGGCCGGTATCGATCAGATGGTCGATGTCCGAGGAGCCGAACGCCTCGGCCTCCAT
Organism: Mesorhizobium sp. LNHC229A00; assembly: GCF_000502415.1. Classification (NCBI taxonomy): domain Bacteria; kingdom Pseudomonadati; phylum Pseudomonadota; class Alphaproteobacteria; order Hyphomicrobiales; family Phyllobacteriaceae; genus Mesorhizobium; species Mesorhizobium sp. LNHC229A00. The sequence goes on along the minus strand of NZ_AYWQ01000017.1, from coordinate 20,659 downwards.
CGCAGCCCACAGCATTGCGGCGTAAACGGATTCGCCATCATGGCTGACTTTGCCGGCCTGTTCGGCAAGCCTTGCGGCAAGTTCCGGCTGGCGCGGCGCGACCATCGCCCAGCCGTCGATGAAAATCTGCGCGCCGATCTGTTCGGCGATCGCCTGACCGTTGCTTTCGATCGAGCCGGAATGCGGGGCGGGCACGCCCTTCCTGAGGTTCAGCCAGGCGGTATGTTCGGTGGAATTGCCGTTGCCGCCCCACCACAGGATCGCGCGTTCCTCGACGATGTAGTTGAGCCAGGCCTTGCCGATTTCTTCGGCTGAGAGGTTTGCCTTGATGCCATAGTCTTCCAGCGCGCGAATGAATGTGAAGGTGCCGGCGACATCGTCGTCGGTGACTACGAGCGGCTGGTTCAGGCGCTCATGCACGTAGTATTCAATCGGGCCTAGCTCAGCCATGATCTTCTGGTGCGTCCAGCCCTCGAAAGGGCGGCCGAGATAGACCCCCACCAGCTTGCCGAGGACGCCGGCATAGACGCGTTCGAGATAGTTGTTGGGAAACTGCATCGGTCACTCCACATTCAAAAAGGTATCAGCCCTTCACCGAGCCGCCGGCCATGCCCTCGATGAAACGCTTCTGCATGAAGACGAACAGCAGGACGACGGGTACGACGATGATGAGGGCAGCGGCCATGATCTCGCCCCAGTCGGAACTGTACTGGCCGGAGAGCAGATAGAAGGCGATCACGGCGGTGACGTTTTCCTGCTTCTGCAGGAAGGTCGTCGCTATCAGGAACTCGTTCCACGAATTGAGGCCGATGATGAGCGCCACCGTGAGGATGCCAGGCGAAACGATCGGCAGCATCACCCGCCAGAAGACCTGCCAGGAGGTGGCGCCATCGACGATCGCGGCCTCCTCCAGTTCCTTCGGAACGGCGATGAAGTAGGTCCTGAGCAGCATCACCGCGAAGGGGCTGTAGAGTGCCGTGTAGATCAGCGCGACGCCGAAAATATTGTTGATCAGCCCAAGCTTGGCGAAGCCGAAATAGAGCGGGAAGATGTAGAGCTGAATCGGCGCCGTCGTCGTCGCGAGCAGGTAGAAGGTGACGATCTTCCACGCCTCGATCTTCCTGCGAGCCAACACATAGGCGGTCAGCGACGAGGTCGAGCAGACCAGCACGATCGTCGTGCCGCTGACGACAAGGGAGTTCACGAAGGTCTTCGAAAACTTCGCATGGTTCCAGGCATTGCCGAAATTCTGCCAACGGATCGGGTCCGGCAGGCCGAGCGGGTTCTGAACGATCTGAGCAGCCGGCTTCAGGGAATTGAGCACCAGAAGCGCGATCGGAAACAGAGCGATGAAGGCGAACAGGGCGAGAAACGCATAGGAAACCGTGAGCGTCAGGCGGCTTTCGACAAGTCTCACTGCTCTCCCTCCCGCGTCTGGATGCGGACATAGAAGAACGTGCCCACCAGCCCGAACAGGCTGATGACCAGCGCCGCCGCGGCGGCCTGCCCGACATTCAGGTCGTAAAAGGCCTTGCGGTAGGCGAGGGTTGACAGCAGCTCGCTCGAAAATGCCGGGCCGCCCTGGGTCATGATGTAGACGAAGTCGAAGGCGAGGAATGACCAGATCACTGTCATGATCATCATGAGCGTTATCGTCGGCCGGATGCCGGGCAGCAGCACGTAACGCATCATCTGGAAATAGGTGGCGCCCTCGAGCCGTGCGGCCTCAATCTGCTCCTGCGGCACCTGGCGGAGCGCGGCGAAGAAGATGACACAAAGAAAGCCCCACCAGTGCCACAGATCGACCGTCGCGACGCCGAACAGCGCCAGCGGCGGTTGTGTCAGCGGATTGGGGACTGGCATGCCGTATCTCTTGAGGACGCCGAAGACCCCGGTGACGGGGCTGTAGATCATGCCTTGCCAGACGCGCGCGGTAATGGCGGTGGCAATGACCACGGGGAGGAAATAGACGATCTGGAAGAAGTTGCTGCCGCGGCGCACGATCAGCAGCATCGACGCGGCGGCAAGGCCCATGATGATCGGCACGGTCAGGAAGACGAACGTCCAGACGAAGTTGTTGCCGAGGGATGACCAGAAGACGCGATCCGCGGCCAACGCCCGGAAATTGTCGAGGCCTGCAAAAGTCGGCGCCGAGATGCCATCCCAATTGCAGAAGGCGAGAACGACTGTCAAAAGTGCCGGAACCAGCACGATGACGACGTTGATGATCATCGTCGGGACAATGTAGAGCCGATGCATGGAATTCCTCCAGGTGAGGGCGACGCATACCGTGCCGCCCTCAGCGGTGTGTCAGGCGCGGGCCGGAATTGCAGGCACCTTGCCCGCGTCCTTTTCCTGCTTGAAGGTATCGTCGAGTTTCTTGAGAAAGTCGGCGGAGCTGGTTTTCTTGAGCCAAACCTCTTCCATGCCGCTGACCAGATAGGTGTCGGTCGCCGGTGGCAGGAAAGTCCACGTCGTATAGCCATACTTGCCCGCGCCGACGGCGGCGGACAGCTCCTTCATGGCTTCCGTATAGAGCGGCAGCACCTTGTCCGACAGCTGCACCTTGGAGAGATCCGCCAGCGGCAGGTTCCATTCGCCTTGCCAGGCCGAGTTCATCTTGGTGTAGAAGTCGTCCTGGAACATGTAGTCGAGCACAGCGGCCGCACCATCGGGATTTTCCGACTTGGCATTGACCGAAAGCGTCGAGCCGATGCCGAGCGGAAAGATCGGATCGCCGGACGCGCTGGGAAAGCCGACGAAACCCGGCTCGGCATTGTTGTCAGGGAAATACGGTTTGACGTTGGTGAAGCTCCAGGTGCCCGTGGGCGCCATGCCCGCTTGACCGGTGGCAATCTGAGCGAAGGCCTGCTCGGAGGTCAGCGAGAAGTAGTTGTCGCCGTAATAGCCCTTGTCCCACCACTCGGCCAGCTTGTCGATTGCCGCGACGAAGGCCGGATCGGTCCATTGGATCGCTCCGGTCAATGCTTTGTGGACGGTTTCCGGACCAGCGATCGAATTCATGGCAATCGAGACATGCCACTCGTTTGCCGGACGCCAATCGGCATTGCCGGCGCCGAACGGTACAAGGCCCTTGCCCTTCATTTCATCGGCGAGTGCTTCAAGTTCAGCAATCGTCGTAGGTGCTTTCCAGTTGTTCTTGGCGAACAGCGTCTTGTTGTAGAAAAGCCCCAGCGTCTCATAGGTCTTGGCAAGCGCGTAGAGCTTGCCCTGGTAGCGGCCGAGATCGAGGAACAGAGGCAGCAGCCGTTCGTTCCAACCGTATTTCTTGGCATAATCGTCGAGTGACAGGAGTTGTCCGGCCTGCGCCATGGCGGCGACATAACTCGGGCCTGCGGTGAAGACGACGTCGGGTCCGGTGCCCGAGAGCATGGCGACACGAAGTTGCTTATCGAGGTCCGAGCCGCGGAAGTCGATGCTCAGGAGCTCTTCCGGATGGGCCGCGTTGAACGGGTCCACAAGCAGAGTCTCGAGATTGTCCTGGTTTTCCGGCGATGCCGATTCATACCAGAAGGCCACGGGCTTCTGGTCGGCCGAATAGGCGAGGCGCGGCAGGAGCGGCAGGCTTGCCAGACCAAGTCCGGCTTTCAGAATTGTACGGCGTTGCATGGTTTCTTCCTCCCAGTTTTGTAAGACGGCCAGCATCTAGATGGCTCGTGTCGAGCCTCGTTGGATAAGTTCAAAGGGCATTTCCAGCGCGGTTCCCGCACCGATCTTGGTGCCGCGAAGCCGCTCCATCAGTGTCTGTGCCGCGCGCGCGCCCATTTGCCATTGAAACTGTGCGACGGTGGTCAGCGGCGGCGTGACCAGCTTCGCTGCGGGAATGTCATCGAAGCCGACGACAGCGATCTCTTTGGGTATCTCGATGGCGTGCTCGCGCAGCGCCTGCATGACACCGACGGCCATCAGGTCATTCGCCGCGAATATCGCTGTCGGCTGAAACGTGCTTGCGAGTATCGCTTCGGCGGCGCGCGTGCCGCCGATCTCCGAGAATTCCTCGTCGATGATAACATGTTCCGGATATCCTGCCCTGGCGAGGGCCGAGCGATAGCCATCAATGCGAGTGGCCTGGGGGCCACCGCGGCCGGCTACCATGGCAATGCGCTTGTGGCCCTGGCCGATCAGGTGGTCCGTGACCGCAAGCGCCGCGGCAAAGCTGTCGACATAGATGTCGTCGACGACGATTTCGCCGCCGCGCTTCTTGGAAGACTCGATCCGCACCACCGGCACCCCTGCTTCGACCAGGGGGCTGAAATCGCTGGCACGCAAGGTGAAGAAGACGCCGATCACGCCATCGACGCGACCCTGACGGGCCCAATCGAGGAAGTGCCGCTCGCGTTCCGGCGTGCCATCGGTGTTGACCGCGATGACGTCGTAACTCAGGCCATCGGTCACCGATTGGATGCCGCGGATCAGCGATGGATAGAAAGGATTGGTGATGTCGGGCACGATGCAGGCAATGGTCATCGAACGGCTGGTCTTCAACGCCTGCGCAAAGCGGTTGGGAACGTAGCCAAGATCCTTGGCGGCCTTGGCGATGCGGGCCCACGTCTCTGCCGGGATCGAAGGAGCGCTACCGCCACCCAGCACCATTGAAACGGTGGCCTGCGAGACCCCCGCCGCCCTTGCCACATCCTTCTGGGTCGCTCTGCCGTTTGCCAACATTGCCATCGATTGCTTAGTGATACGTATTACTGATACGTATCACTAAACGGCAACCTATTATGTGTCAAGGCTCGGTCCCTCACATAGTTGCTATTGCGCCAGGGGCGTCGCTTTACGTCTACCTCGATCTCGGCAGTGCCGAAGGCCTCCCGCGAAATTGCCCGCGTCGTGGTTAGCGGACAGCAGCTTCGGCGATGGCGACATCCTCATCGGCAGTGCCGCCGCTGACGCCGACACCCGCATAGACCTTGCCTTCTTCGTCGACCAGAGGAATGCCTCCACCCATGGGGCAAAAACGCCCGCCACCCACCGTGGGCAGTGCATACAAAGGTTGGCCCGGCTGTACGAGCGGCAGGATGTCAGCCGTCCGCAGGCGCACAAGGGCCGAGGTATACGCCTTGCGCTCGGAAATCTCGAGCGCGAACACAGGCGCGCCGCTCATTCGATGCTGGAGCACCAGATTGCCGTGAACGTCGATGATGCATACTGCAACGGGGACATCGGCCTTTGTCGCCTCTGCCTCCACACGTTCGGCCAGCGACTTCGCTTTCGTGAGTAGATCCATTGGGTTGTTCCTTCTCTTTGAGGAGACGCCGTCGCCATCGACAGCGGTCTATCGCGGTGGCAACTCGCCCAGGTGGAAAGCCAGCCGGTTCTCGACATCTCCCGGCGCTTGGAAGCCCTTGGCGGTCAGCGCTTTGATCCCCTCCTGGGCGGCGGGCCGGCTCAGCGAAGCTATGCAGGCTTCCCAACCGGCGCCCAGCTCGACGTCCGGCGTCAGGCTGGTGTTGACCAAGCGCTTGGTCTGCGCGATCGCCCATTTGTCGAACCTGGAGATCCGCGTGGCGAGCGCGTCGACATACGCGTCGAGCTCTGCGTCGGGCAGGGCCTTGTTCACGTATCCATACGCCTCGGCCTGTTCGCCACGGATGTCCTCAGAGCTCAACAAAACCTCCATGGCTCGATTGCGGCCGATGAGGTGGGGCAGGCGGGCCATCGGTCCACCGCCGGCAACCATACCCACGCCAACTTCCCACTGGGAAATGATGGCCTTTTCCTTGCTAGCGAAAGCCATGTCGCAGGACAGGGTGATCTCGCTCCCGTTGCCCGTAGCGCGACCCCGGATAAGGGCGATCGAGGCGACCGGCGCGCGCGTCAGCCGTACAAGAAAATCCGGCCAGGGCGGCAGGCCCGTCCGCCCGGGCGGCAGCGCGAGCATATCCTCGATCCGCGCCTTGAAGTCTGAGTGGTTGAGGAAGTAGCCGTCGACGCTGCTGTCGAACACTACGACCCGAACGTCGTCGTCATCTTCGATGGCGTCGATCAGATGTGTGAATTCTTGGACCATCTGTGGACCCATGACATTGAGAGGCGCGTTGTCGAAGGTGACTCGCCAATAGGCAGGCGTCCGGCGTGTCAGGCGAATTTGCGAAGTGATTGTCTTGGCGTCCACTGGACCCTCCTTCGATGTTACATGCTCAGTGCCTCGAAGATGAGGCATTGCCTTCTGGCCTGCGATTGGACCAACGTATCGCCAGGACCATAGTGTCGGTCTGGCAGGGCAGGGCCGATGGTGATTCAAACGGGCTACTGACCCGTCCCAAGCAGCGGCCGTGCCGCCCCTAATCGCTTTGCGAAGTTCTGCTGTAACAGGCCTTAGCCCGGGATAAGCGCGCTGCCTCGAGCAAGCGCTGGCGCCGCCCGGCACTATTATGAATATCGGTTGCTAAGCGCGGCAGCCGGCGGCGGATCGATGGCGCCGGCCCTGACACGGGCTGGTTTCAGCGCCGGCGCGCCCGGATCCTTCACGATCGTCAGGCCGCGCGGGAAGAACTGGGTGTTGTGCTCGCCGCGCCCGATATTGATGATCGCGGCTCCCTTCAGATGCTTTTCCAGCATCGCCAGCACGCGGCGCAGCGCGGGGCCGTCGAAAGTGTCCATGGCCTCGTCGATTATCACCCATTTCGGCTGTCGCAAGGCGAGCCTGGCCACGCCTAGCAAGCGCTGTTCGTCATCGCCCAATTTATGGTCCCACCGCCCGACGCAGTCGAGCGACGACGACAGCCGTTCAAGACCGACCTCGGCGAGCACCGACACAATGTCGGCGTCACTCGCGGGAGCATGCCTGTTCGCGTGATTGAGCACGTCGCGCAACGTGCCGGCTGGCAAATACGGCACGCGCGGCACGAAGATGAGGGTTTCGCCCTCCGGCAGGCCGATCTTTCCGCTGCCCCAGGGCCAAAGCCCGGAAATCGCGCGGAAAAACAGCGTCTTGCTGGCGCCCGGCTCGCCGGTGATCATGACACGTTCGCCGGGGCGGATTTCGACATGCCGGTCGGAGAGTTTTGTGCAGCCCTCCGGCGAGGCCACTTCCAGCTTCTCGAAAGTCAGGCTGCCATTGGCGTTGTCGCCGAACTCGATGCGCCTTTCCTTGTCGTGCAGCACATCTGTTTCATCGAGTGCAATGCGGAAATCGGCAACGCGCATCAACGTGGCGCGCCAGTCGGCGATGCTGCCGATGTTGTCGATGAACCAGCGCAACGAAGAGTGGACCTGGTTGAAGGCGCCGACCGCCATCATCAGCCCGCCAAATGAGATATCGCCTGAGAAATAGACCGGTGAGGCGACCAGGATCGGCACTACGACGGTGATCCAGCCATAGGTGTCGGTTACCCAGGACAGGTTGATCTGCGCGGTGTATATGCGCCGCAGGGCGCCCAGCAGCGTGCCGAGATCGAGCTCGAGCCGACGCCTTGCGTCGGCCTCGCCATGATACAGCGCAATGGCATCGACATTCTCGTTGACGCGCACCATCGAGGAGCGCAGCTCCGCTTCGCGCGTATAGCGGTCGCTGTTNATGGCATCGACATTCTCGTTGACGCGCACCATCGAGGAGCGCAGCTCCGCTTCGCGCGTATAGCGGTCGCTGTTGAGGCTGATCAGCGGTCGACCGACCAGCCAGCTCAGCCATGAGGCGATGCCGGCATAAAGGATGGCGGCCCAGACCATGTAGCCAGGTATGGCCAGGAAAGTACCGCCGATATGAAACACGAAGCCCGAAGATAGTTGCCACAACACACCGACGAAGGACGCTAGCAGGATGCAAGACTGCAGCAACCCGACGCCAAGGTCGGTCGACAGGTCGGACAGATGCGCGGCATCCTGCTGCATGCGCTGATCAGGATTGACGCCGATGGCGCCGGCATTGGCCAGCCGGAAGGCGCGCGCCGGGCGCAGCCACTGGTCGATCAGGTCCAACGTCAGCGCCTGGCGCAGCTTCAGCCGGATCATCTGGTTGAGCCAGGTCTGGCCGATATTGAGCACCAGCAGCCCGCCGGCGATCATCGCAAAGACGAGAAGCTGATGCAGGAAGGCCGCCATGTCGCGGCGCGCCAGTGCATCGTAGAAGGGCTGGTTCCAGCTGTTGAGCCGGACCTGGCCGATCGACGTCGTGATGATGACGGCCATGATACCAACCGATGTCCACAGCAACCACTTGCGAACCGGCGATCCCACCAGCGCTCGCCTGATCGTCGCCACCTGATCGCGCAGGCTGCTGGCTTCGACCACCACGGTGACCGGCTGAGCGGCGGCCGGATTGTCCAATTGGTCAGCCATACAGGGATCCTTGCGTTCACGTGCGATGCTGAACTGGTTGAGGAGACTTGACCGTTCTCTGACCAGTCCGCTATCCCAGTACGATGGACACGTCGGGCGAATTCCAGGCGAGGCAGGTTTTCAGCTTGATCACCCAGCTCTCACCTGGCGAGACGATGTCGCTGCGCCTCCGCCGCTGGCTCGGCGCTCGAGCCGCATCGCACCACGCGGTAACAGCATCGGCACGAAGTCGCCGCGAAAGGCGCTGCACCCACCGGCATGCCCTCGTGGAGGCGTTTCTGCGCCTCCAAGGCGATAACGTTGGAAAAGATCGCCCACAGTCACCGAACCGGCCGCTTCAGCGATGCGTGCACGATGCCCCTTCTGCCCAACACGGTCCATAGAACCTTGGTGTCGGTGACAAGTTGAGCGCCGTCTTCCCAATGTGATCGCGATCAAATCCGGCTTTGCGTCAATTCGCTTGTGAGGACTGATTAAGGTGCGATCTAACCATGCGAGCGCGCCTATACCTTCGTCTGATTGGATCGGAACCGGCAATTCGTATTGTGACATGTCGAAAGAAACGCCAACGCGCGGCCTGTAGAGAGATGTGGATCATGACGCAGCAATTGAGCAAGACAATCGGTTCGGATCGCTTCCTCCGCACTCCGACAGATCTGGGTTCCGACGCTACCCGTGACATTGCTGCCGGCCTCGCCGGCCTGCTCGCCGACGTCTTCGCCCTGTATCTCAAGACCAAGAATTTTCATTGGCACATGAGTGGCCCAAATTTCCGGGACTATCACCTCCTGCTCGACGAGCATGCCGATCAGATTTTCGCGATGACCGACACGATCGCCGAGCGCGCGCGCAAGATCGGCGGCACCACGATCCGTTCGATCTCCGATATTGCGGGACGCCAGCGCATCCTTGACAACAATGCCGACTATGTTGACCCGCAGGACATGCTCGCCGAGCTTCACGGCGACAATAAGCAGTTGGTTGCCGAACTGCGTCGCGTCCATGAGCTGTGCGATAGCTATTCGGATATTGGCACTGCGAGCCTCGTCGAAGTGTGGATTGACGAAAGCGAACGGCGCAGTTGGTTTCTCTACGAGATTTGCCGCGTCTGAGCGGAAAAGCGTGGCAGGCGGCCGACGAGAGGCCGTACGCCCCTGTGACAAGCACGGGCGAGAATCGCGCCTTCGGTGTTGATGCGCCCCCTCCAACTGAACCGCAACGCGCTCGCATTAGACCGGCACGCTGACGCGACGGCCGGGTGCATCAATCCACGTCGACTGTCAAACTCGGCATCGGACCCAACTCATCGGGTCGGATGAAGGATCGAACCAACGACTCGGACCGCGTTGCTAGCCAGTTCCAGAGTGCGCAAGCGAAGTGGCGACCAGGGGGAAGCACACACCCGCAACCGATCCGCGCGGGGTAGATCTCCATTCCAGCGTGCCGCCAAGTTCTGCGGTCAGCGCGCGTATCAACCGTCGTCCAGCTCCCGCGGGGAGGCCAGAGCCCGCGCATCCGTCATCGCGAACAACGCACGAGACGCTGCTAACACCCTTGCTCAGTGCGACGTGGATGGAACCCTGTTGATCCTTCAGGCCATGGCGCGCCGCGTTCCGGACCAGTTCGGAGATGATCAGACCGACACGCCAGCATCGCGCGGCGTCGAGCACGATTTCATCCGTCGCAACGGTCAGCCGAATGCCCCGTTCAACGAGGGACGCCCGCGACAGGCTGGAACACAGCTTCCCGACATGATGACCGAGGTCGATGAATTCCTCGGCGATCGGTACGAGAAGGCATCGATGCGCCTCCGCCATCGCCTGCAAACGGTCCACCGCACGCCTCAACGCCGGCTCGGCTGCCACATTCCCTGGCGATGCGGCGGACGACAAGATCGCTATCGCTTCAGTATATTCGTCGATCACCCGGTGGCTGATCTCTTCAGCCAGATGCAAGGCCACCGGTCGGCACGATGCAAGTGATGGATTCGCAAATCCAGTCGGCATGGCCAGATCCTCCGGTAACGCCGTCCGCCGCGGGATGCCGTTCGCGACGTTACCAGACGACAACAGCAGACCCCAGCAGAACGTTCCATTGCACCAAGGTGTCGGCAATACTTAAGAGGGAGGAACGCCGTATCGAGGAATGGGCGGGTGCGCCCTTGCCGAACAATGATCAACACCCGCCTCCAAATATTGATCGTCGCTTTGGGGCCTCCGATGATTATAAATATCGTGTGACGGGCCACTGTATAGCCACCGATACAAAAGTGTACGCGACACCATTGGACAATGGTTGAGGGCCCCGATTGACCGCAAATCTGCACCACCGGCGGGCCTGGCGCAGGTCAGATTGGTAGCTGAGTGTCATCGAGGTTGTTATGGAAACTCAACAGAAAGTGGTCGTCATCACCGGGGGATCGCAAGGCATTGGCGCGGCGCTGGTAGAGGCCTATCTCGACCGCAATTACCGCGTCGTTGCCACCTCGCGCTCTGTCGAACCTTCCGAGAGATCGGACGTGCTTGCGATCACGGGTGATATCGGCGACCCCGCCACGGGGCCGAAAGTGGTCGAGGAAACACTCCAGCGCTTCGGACGCATAGACACGCTTATAAACAATGCCGGCATCTTCCTTGCCGGCCGTTTCACGAATTACTCGGAGGAGGATTACGCCCGTGTCGTGGCGACAAACCTGACCGGTTTTTTCTTCATCACCCAGGCTGTGATCGCCGTGATGGAACGCCAGGGCAGCGGCCATGTCGTCAACGTCACCACCACCTTGGTGAAGCAGGCTAACTCGAAGGTTCCATCGGTGCTCGCCTCGTTGACAAAGGGCGGTGTCGACGCCGCGACCCGAAGTCTGGCGATCGAGTATGCCCGCAGTGGAATCCGGGTGAATGCGGTGTCGCCTGGCGTGATCAGGACCCCGATGCACGCCCCAGAGACGTACGAGACGCTGGCGAGCCTGCATCCGATGGGCCGCCTCGGCGAGATTTCCGACATTGTCGGCGCGGTTCTCTACCTGGAGGACGCCCCGTTCGTGACGGGGGAAACGCTTCATGTCGATGGCGGTCAGAGCGCTGGCCACTGACTCAACCGGTCAATGGAGACCTTCATGCCTATCGTTACCGTTCAACTCACGCGCGAAGGCACCGAGCCCGGTGTGGACCATGTAACAGCGGAGCAGAAAGCAGCCATCTACAAGGGCATGAGCCAAGTACTGCTCGACGTCCTTGGCAAGCCGCTGGACTGGACCTGGGTCGTGTTCGAGGAAGTCGAGATGGAGAATTGGGGTTGGGGCGGGATGCCCGTCGGCGAATACCGCAAGCTGTTGGCTGCAAGGGGCGTTTGAGCCCCATCGCGTCTCCGGAACGCAATACTGGAGCTTCGACTGACATGGCTTCGTCTTCGACATCGGCAACTCTGGCGTACCGCACGGTCGAGGTCGGCGGGTTGGTACTATTCTACCGTGAAGCAGGCCCGCGCGATGCGCCGACCATCCTGCTGTTGCATGGTTTTCCGTCGTCATCGCGCATGTACGATACGCTGCTGCCGCTGCTCGCCGACCGCTATCATCTCATTGCGCCCGACTATCCTGGCTTTGGCCATAGCGACGCGCCGCCGCCGGACAGTTTCGCTTACACCTTCGAGCATCTGGCCGAGGTGATAGAGGGATTCGTCGAGGCGCTTGGGCTGAACTGTTACGTCCTCCTCCAGCAGGATTATGGTGGCCCCATCGGGATGCGGCTGGCGATGCGCCACCCTGAGCGCGTGCGGGCGATCATCATCCAGAATGCCGTGTCGCATAAAGAAGGCCTCGGACCGTTGTGGGAGGCGCGCAAGGCCTTCTGGTTGGACCGCGCCGCACACGAGGAAAAAGTGATGTCCACTTTCACCTCGATCGAGGCCGCACGACAGCGCCATGTCGGCCGCAGCCCCAGACCAGAGCGATACAATCCGGACAGCTGGACCGACGAGGCCGCGATGCTCTCGCGCCCGGGGCAGGGCCGCGTCCAGTCCGATCTGTTCTACGATTACAAAAGCAACGTCGCCGCCTATCCGGTCTGGCAGGCCTGGCTGCGTGTGCACCAGCCGCCAATGCTGGTGGCGTGGGGACGCTACGATCCGTCCTTCACCGTCGCCGGCGCTTATGCCTATGCCCGCGATGTGCCAGGCGCAGAGATCCACATTCTCGACGCCGGACATTTTGCACTCGATGAAAAACTCGACGACATCGTGAGATTGGTCCGCGACTTTCTGGATCGTCAGTTCGAACAGGGGACATGACAAGACCGCGCTTGAGAAGGGCCCCGGCGCTATGACCGCTATAAGGACCCGCCGCTGATCGCATCAACCTATACGCAGCACCGTGGCTCGGTAGGTGGCGCCAGGTTAAAGCACTGGCCGGCATGGCGCTTTGGGCCTGACGGCTGCTCCCCGCCGATTTCGACTTTCTCAGATGAAGCTGGTCTCGCTGATGTCGATCGAGACCATGAGCATGTCCAGGATCGGTCGCCTGTCAGGCCCGCGCGTGTACGCCAGCCGGCGGCTCGGCAAGCGCAACCCGTTGGCTTCGGAATAATCCGAAATCAGCTGCGCCGCCGCGAAGCCGCCGGCGATATTCACCTGGTAGTCGTGCCGCCGCAGCATCAGGTCCTCGCCGAAGAAGAAGTCTTGGACGGCACTGTGCGTAGCTACAGTGCTCGGGAACTCTGCACGCAAGACACGCCACGTCTCGCCGCCCTCCTGCCAGGACTCGGTTTCGTGGACGCGGACGCCGTCCATGGCGAGCACGAATGGGGTTGTCAGATAGGTCCAGAGGGCCTCTCCATTAAAGTATGCCCGATGCAGCGCGTCCCAGGGCGTGTTCATCTGGTGACCGGCGAAGGAGTCCAGCGGCGCGCGGCGCTCAGCGACGAGTGCGCCGTCCAGCTTCTCGATCGCGATGCGGTCAGGGGTAAACATGGTTCTCTGATCCGACGCTCCATATGGCTGGACGGAAGAGCGTTCTTCATGAAGCCAGACCGTCATGGGTCCTGGATAAGGCCCTTAAGCGCGAAGAAACCGCCGCCCGTGACAATCATAGCCTGAACCTTTTCATGCGCGCGCCAACGCTCGGGTCCGCCGTGAGCATCGAGGATCATCGCGAGCAACTCGTTCATTTCGGATCTCCGCTTGGAGTGACCAGACTAACGCCCTTCCAAGCCCGCCTTGGCTCTGGCGATTGGCATCATGCCCTCTGCAAGACGTCCAGATGGACGAGCTTACTTAATCGGGAAGTCCGGTCCTTAGGCCATAGGACGATGGTGTCGCCGATACCTTCGTAACGATCAAAGAGGCGACCCGAAGAACCGATGGGAAGGTCAGGCATTAACCTTGGGCTCCTCACACCGATCGGGCGCGGGACCTCGGTCGAGGGGTAGGTTCTCGGCGCGTATGGCTGGAAACATCTTGGTGGCTTGAAACCTGCCCTGGAAGATTGGCGGATGCGGTGCGTTCAGCTTTCGCGACCTGGAATGGACGCTCCAGTGAGCTCTTCGCTGAGCTGCATAAGGCGTTCGGCCAATCCGGGATCGACCGCGTAAGGGCGTACCCCAAGCCCTTGGGACTCCGGCGGCACGAGGGAAGCGACGTCGCAGTCCTCGCAATATAGGCCTCCCAATCCTTCTAGCTGCTGGCTGGTGGCGCACCAGACTTCGGTTGCGGCGCCCTGCTCAGGGGTCTTGATGAAATCGGCGGGATCGGTGAACGCGCGGCCCTGCGCGTCGGCGACCGGGATGGCCTTGACCTCGGCCGCCGACATGTGACGTGCGAGACCCGTGTCGATGATCCGTCCGGGGTGCAGCGAGAACGCCCTGATCCGATCAGCCTTGCCGCGCGCGTCGACACCGACTGCGAAAAGCGCATTGGCCGTTTTGGATTGGCCGTAGGCGACCCATCGATCGTATGGGCGGTTCACAAAGTTAACGTCTTCGAAGTTCATTGGACTGAAACGGTGTCCGCGTGAGGAGACCGCGACGACGCGGGCACCCTGCGCACGTTGGAGTGCGGGCCACACTCTTGCCGTCAACTGGAAATGACCGAGGTGATTGATTGCGAACTGCGATTCATAACCGCGATTATCGCGGGAAAGCGGATTCGCCATCACTCCCGCGTTGTTGATGAGGATATGCACAGGTCGGCCGGTCGAAAGAAACTGCGTCGCAAATGCATCGATCGATTTCGGCTCAGCCAAGTCCAGCATCGCTGCTTCAACGTTCAACAGGCTGTCGATCGCTGGTGTTGCACGATCGACATCGCGGACGGCGACAACCACCGCCGCGCCGGCGTTTGCGAGCGCACGGGTAGCTTCAAGACCGAGCCCGGATGCGCCGCCCGTGACGATTGCCTGCTTGCCCGAGAGATCCATACCGTCGACCACCTCAAGAGCAGTGGTCATATAATTGAAGCCCGAAGGAAGGGGATGTTGCCTATTGGTCATTGCCGGTTCTCCATTTGGCTGATGGACCAAAGATTGGGTGGATTATCGATGATCATCGCAAGGAGTTCGTTCATTTCGGGTCTCCGATTGGAGCAACCGAGGTAGCGCCTCTCCGAGTCCGCCTTAGCTCTGGTGGTGGGCATCACGCCCGCCCCAGGGCGTCCAGATACGTCCAGCTCATTTGATCGGGAAATCCGGTCCTGATGCCATAGGACGATAGTGTCGACGATGCCTTGGTGACGATTAAAGGGGCCCCGTGAAAAGCCAAGGCCCCTGGCACAACTTCCCCATCTCGTCCCATGCGCGGTGCGGGAACCCTGTCGAAAGGCAGGTTCTCGGCGCGGCGGGCGTAACCTTCGCCGACCGCTAGATGGATCGATACCAAAGGCCAGCTTAAAGCCCGTGTCGGCGCGGGCCATATTGAACTTGTCAGCGCGTGCCAAGGCGGTGCGCGAAGATTTCAAAAACCTGTCTCGATAGGAGTCGCGGGTGGTCCAAGTACAAGTTGAGGATGAAATCTACGCAATGCCCCCGCGGCACGGGTTTATCGTCGCGCACTTTCTGACGGTCGCCAACATAGAACGCTCGGCGCGATTCTATGAGATGGTCTTCGGCGGTCACATCCTGAGCCTTGGCGACAGCAGTGGCGCGCCGGGATACATTCAGTTGGCCAACACGTGGCTCATCGTCAACATCGGAGGCGGTCCCACACCTGACAAACCGTCGGTAACACTCGGCGTGCCACCGGATCCCGATTCACTCAGTAGCTTCATGAATATCCGCGTTGCCGACATCCACGGCTGCTATGAACAGTGGCGAGCGCGGGGCGCTAAATTCATCACCGAGCCGATGGAAAAGTACGGCGAGACGCGGTGCTACATTCGCGATCCAGACGGCTATATCATCGAAGTGGGTCAGAGTAAGCCGGAGGTGGATTACGGTTAACCCCGGAAGGACGCATAGTCAGCTCTGATCCGCAGCAGTATAGTCAGCCCATCGATCGCGAGTGAGCAGAGCGGTAGCGAGATCGCAATTCTCCTGTGCTAGAGCAGAATCTGATCATTCAGGCTCGTATCCTGCGGCGCAGAAGTAGTTTGAGCACTCCTCGGCGGTGAAGCGTGGCAAGGCGTCGCGGATTGCGTCCCAANTAGAGCAGAATCTGATCACTCAGGCTCGTATCCTGCGGCGCAGAAGTAGTTTGAGCACTCCTCGGCGGTGAAGCGTGGCAAGGCGTCGCGGATTGCGTCCCAAAGCTCGGGGATGTTGCGTGCGGCGGCTTTCCTGAGGATCGACTTCAGCTTGGAGAAGGCATTCTCGATTGATGGTGTGGATGGCTCCTGCTCCCGGCGTCGCATTGCGCCATAGTTNATCGACTTCAGCTTGGAGAAGGCATTCTCGATTGATGGTGTGGATGGCTCCTGCTCCCGGCGTCGCATTGCGCCATAGTTGGGATGTTGTCGTCCCGAGCAAAGGAGCCATCCATGTCAGAACTTGCCACAGTTGGCATCGACCTCGCAAAGAGTGTCTTCCAGATCCATGGTGTCGATGGGAACGGTCGGGTTCTCGTACGCCGTCAGCTTCGCCGCAGCCAGTTGCTGGTGTTTTTCCAGAAGCGTCCACGATGCCTGATCGGCATGGAGGCTTGCGCAGGNTCTCACGATTGGGGGCGCAGGCTTCTGGAGATGGGGCACGACGTCCGGCTGATGCCGCCCTCCTATGTGAAGCCTTACGTGAAGCGCGGGAAGACGGATGCTGCGGATGCGGCCGCCATCTGTGAAGCCGTGACACGCCCCTCCATGCGGTTTGTCGCCATCAAGAGCGAAGCCTGCTCGTCGGTTCTGGTTCTTCACCGCACGCGAGACTTTCTGGTTCGCCAGCGCACGCAGATCGGCAACGCGATCCGGGCCCACATGACGGAGTTCGGCGTCATCGCGGCGAAGGGCGCGCAGAACGTCAATCGACTGAAGGATCAACTGGATCAACTGCCGGAAGTAGCTCGAATGCCTGTGAGTTTGCTCTTCGATCAGTTGGCCGAGACGGACAAGCGGATCGAGCGGCTGACCGACGAGCTCGAAGAGACCTACGCGCAAAGCGAGACAAGCCAGCGTCTAGCCACAATCCCAGGTGTGGGGATGCTGTCGGCGACGATCATCGCGGCGACGACGCCGGATGTCGACAATTTCGGCAGCGCAAGGGACTATGCCGCCTGGCTCGGCCTCACTCCCAAGCCGCACTCCACCGGAGGCAAGCAGAGGGNCCGGATGTCGACAATTTCGGCAGCGCAAGGGACTATGCCGCCTGGCTCGGCCTCACTCCCAAGCCGCACTCCACCGGAGACAAGCAGAGGGTGGGCCGGATCTCGAAGATGGGCAATCGTTATATCCGACGCTTGCTGTATCTGGGCGCCATGGCGCAGATCATGCTCAGATGCAGACTCAAGCGCGAGCCGAGCTCGGACTGGCTATCGGGCATGCTGATGCGAAAGAAGACGAAGATCGTCGCCGTCGCTTTGGCGCATCGCATGGCACGAACAATATTCGCCGTCCTGAGGGGCGGATCGCGTTACGAGCCGCAGTCAGCCTGACAGGCTCTCGGAATGGTCAGGGCAAAGTGAGGTGATGGCGAACAAACGGAGACGAAGAACCAGGACACCCCGATTAATCCGAAGCGCCTCGAGCGCGCTCGATTGAGTGGGACCTGTTCTCCAAGCGGATATTCATCAGGGCGCGCAGCGATCCCGTTGCACATTCAGACGCCGTATACATGGCCGCAACCGACCTGTTCACCAAACCCGATCCGATACCCTTGACCCGCAGGAGCCATCCATACACGGGTTAAAGAGAACGGGCATGGCGGCGCTGGCGCGCAGGCAGTCAGGACCGATCGCCTCGTGCATCGTGTCGAAAACCACGTCCGAGCCTTTCTCGACGTCTACAGCCAATATGTCAACCGTGGGTCTGCTTCGTTCAGAAGGTCGAAGTCGACCAGTTCGCAAAGGGTCTCGCGTGTGGCACAGGTCTCGAGAATGCTGACCTTTCGCCGTACTGGGCCGGAGATCGGCCACGCGGCAAACAGTTCGGGGCCGAAGAGCCCAGGCCTCCCGCTTACGATAGTCTGCAATGCCGCGAATGACTTTTCCAAGCGCTGCCACGACGGTTAACCCACACGCCAGCTTGCGAACCGACGGTCGTCTGTTCGGCTTTTGCCCAAAAGGCATGAAGGCGGTTCAGTCGATCTTCTGGCCGGTTGCCGGCGATGATCGCGCCGGTAATTGCTCCAATCGAGGTGCCGACGACGTGCTTCGGCTGGTGGCCCTTCTCAACAAGCGCTTCGTACGCTCCGGCCCAGCGCATTACCCCCTGACAGCACAAGAACGAGATTGTCTGATATGTTCATAAAGCAGACCTGTCATGCTGGTGGGCGGATCGACTTTGTCCTTGCGTATCCGGGTGCGGCCCATCTTTCTTTTTGTTATCGCTGTGCATCTCAGCATGCACGAAGCGGCCGCGCGACTACTATGCTGCGCGGACGATCTCAAAGCTGGTCTCTTCGAGATCAAGATCGAACGCTACTAATCGACCACGCCTGACCGCAATTGCCGCCGCCAACTCGGCAAGCTCGTCATCCGTGTGCTCGCAAAAAGCTGCCACGTTCCTGACAAAGGTAACCGCATCCCGGGTCGACACGACGGAGAACCGCCTGCGGGAATTCACGAAGGCTTCAGCGACCTCGGCGACGGATGAAGCTCGGTCCAAGTTAACTAGCATGCTTGCACCTCTGCACGACGCCACGCCAAAGCTCGGCCCGCGCAAATTGTTCCCGTTGGCTCACAATGCCGCCTTCCTTTCAAATGGTAATGCTGACGCGGGGGCCAGGAACATGGCGGGCGCCGTCTGCCACCAAGAGTCGGTCGAGAATTCGTGTTCGACCGGAAAAGCTCACCTCATCAGCGAGGCATGGACCCGACTATGGCTCGACGCCTGGAAGCGTGATCCGAAGATCGAACGCTGCCACGGCAAAGGGAGCAATCTGCATTCTTTCATTTGTCATCACCCTGATTTTCGCGAACGCGCTTCAGCAGCGCGCGGCACAGCGATCGCGCCTGTCGCCCTTAGCCACCAAATCGAGCAAAGCGATCCGTCGGGTGGAAACTTGCACGATGCGTGGCGATCGCGGCGCGATGTCAGGGAGCCAAAGCAGTCGCCTTACTTAGCGATCTCGCCTGAATGATCGAAATGGATCGCTAGGCCACAAGCGACGGCTCGCTCCGCGATCATATTGACGAGATGGCTATCGCCTACCGACGGTGCCGGAAAGACCTGTTTCAGAGCCATGAGAGCATGCTGTGTGGACAACAGGCCCCTTCCCTTTCGGCTGCTCACATATTGGTCGATCACGGATTCCAGTGGCATTCGCCTGCTCTCCACATCTCACAGGATTTGCTTAGCTTAGCTGGCCAGCTGCAGCATTCACATTCGTTAAGGCGTTCCTCATTTCGGCGAACAACGTCGGGCGTTCCGTCTCGGCGGAACACTACGTCCAGCGCCACTCATCGGGAGCGGAACATCGGCGCTTCTACACTATTCTATGTTTGTGGATGTGACCTGCTACTGAACTGTCATCCAGCTGCGATTAGAGCCTCGACCGTTTTTGTTACGCCTTGTGGCGCGGGTTGAGCAACCGGCGGAGGCGCGGAGCCTTCCATCAGCACAGCGTCGGAGCCGGTTGCGGTGATGACCTGGGCATAGGCTGCCGGGGTCTGGTAGCCGAGCGAGGAATGTGGCCTCGCGGTGTTGAAGTCCTCCCTCCATTCGGCGATGGCGCTTCGGGCGTGGTCGAGACCGAAGAACAGGCTCTCGTTCAACAGCTCATCGCGCATCCGGCCGTTGAAACTCTCGACATAGCCGTTCTGCATCGGCTTGCCCGGCGCGATGTAGTGCCATTCGATCCTGTAATCCTTCGACCAGGCGAGGATGGCGTTCGAGGTGAACTCGGTGCCGTGATCGGAGACGATCATGCGTGGCTTGCCGCGCTGGGTGATCAGTTCCGTCAGTTCACGGGCAACCCGACGGCCGGAGATCGAGGTGTCCGGGATCGCCGCCAGGCATTCGCGCGTCACGTCGTCGACGACGTTGAGCACGCGAAACCTGCGGCCGCAGGCG
Source organism: Mesorhizobium sp. LNHC229A00 (assembly GCF_000502415.1). NCBI lineage: Bacteria > Pseudomonadati > Pseudomonadota > Alphaproteobacteria > Hyphomicrobiales > Phyllobacteriaceae > Mesorhizobium > Mesorhizobium sp. LNHC229A00. The sequence goes on along the minus strand of NZ_AYWQ01000017.1, from coordinate 712 downwards.
AACTGGTCATGCACGAAATCCAGCGACCAGCGCGCGTTCGGCTTTGCCTCGACCAGGATCGGCGCCCGCGTGCCGACCGCTCGCCGCCTTGCCCGGCGCTTGCGCACCGTCAGGCCCTCCTCGCGGTACAGACGATAGATGCGGTTGACCCCAGATGCCTCGCCCTCGCGCCTGAGCAGGATGAACAGCCGCCTGTAGCCAAAGCGTCGGCGCTCATTGGCGAGGTCGCGCAACCTGCCACGCAGCTCCGTCTCGGGCGGACGCCTTGACCGGTAGCGGATCATCTTGCGATCGGCGCCCACAAAGGAACAGGCCCGACGCTCCGACAGACCCATGACGGCCTGCAGATGCGCGACGGCTTCGCGCTTGGCGGCGGGCCCTACCATTTTTTTGACAGAAGCTCACGCAGCGCCGAGGCTTCCAGCATCTGATCGGCGAGCAGCTTCTTCAGCTTGGCGTTCTCGTCTTCCAGCGCCTTCAGCCGCTTGGCGTCGGACACGTCCATCCCGCCATACTTCGCCTTCCAATTATACAGCGTCGCCTCCGAGACCCCGTGCTTGCGGGCCAGATCGCCCGCCTTTACACCCGCCTCATGCTCGCGCAGAACCGCAATGATCTGCTCTTCTGTGAACCGCTTTCTCTTCATCAGTCCGTCCTTCGATCAAGGGCCGGACTCTAATCTCAGATGGAGGAAATTCTTAGGGGCAGGTCA
>NZ_AYWQ01000016.1:0-181692 GCF_000502415.1 Mesorhizobium sp. LNHC229A00 | reverse complement strand
CCAGGCAGGCTGTCCGCGGGCAAGCGTGTCGAGCGCGCCCAGGGCGGCGCCGGCCGCGAAGGCGGCGTCAGCGTCGCTGGAGGCGCCATCGGTGGCGAGCGCCCAGACCGGGATGGTCGGCGGCAACGTTGGCTTGGCGGTGGCCGGATCAAGGCGAATCATGAAATTGAGGGTAAAGCGGCCGTGCGCTTTGCGCCATTGGCTTTGCGCCAAAACGCACAGCCTGTCGGAGCAACAAAACGAACGATAATGTTGCATTATCGTTCGTATTCCTCTCTAGTAGAAAAATGGCCCAAAACGTCGAGCAGAAGCCAAGAAATCACCCTCAGCAGGGCTCCGCATCGTCGCGCAGCGCGGGGGCCGATGTCGATCAACCCGCGGCGCAGACGTCGGCCGGCGACCTGCCTGATATTGTCGATGTTGTGCTCGCTATGAGCCAGACCGCGGACGATCCCGAGAATGGCGAAAAGTCCCCTGCCCCGCTGCCGGCGTCCGGTTTGGCGCCAACGTTTGGCCTGCCGGCGCATCTGGGAAAACTCGCCGATCGCGCCCGCGACTACGTTGAGGCGGCTAGCTCCGCCAACACCCGGCGTGCCTACGCCGCCGACTGGAAGCATTTTTGCGCCTGGGCGCGCCGCCAGAACATCGAGGTGTTGCCGCCCGATCCTCAGACTGTCGGCCTTTACATCGCCGCGCAAGCATCGGGATCTGGTCGGGACAAAAAATCGGTGGCGACGATCGAGCGCCGCCTTTCTTCGCTGTCTTGGAATTATACTCAACGTGGCCAACCACTGGACAGGAAAGACCGCCACATCGCCACCGTGCTCGCCGGTATTCGCAACACCCACGCCTCCCCTCCCCTGCAGAAGGAAGCCATTCTGCCCGAGGATTTGATCGCCATGCTGGAAACGCTCGATCGCGGCACGCTGCGCGGCCTGCGTGATCGCGCCATGCTGCTGATTGGCTTCGCTGGCGGCTTGCGGCGCTCGGAAATCGTCGGCCTCGATCTCGGGCGTGACCAGACCGAGGATGGCTGCGGTTGGGTCGAGATTTTCGACAAAGGTATTTTGGTGACGTTGCGCGGCAAGACTGGCTGGCGCGAGGTCGAGATCGGTCGTGGCTCCTCCGACGCTACCTGCCCGATGGCCGCCCTGCAGACCTGGCTGAAGCTTGCACGGATTGGGCACGGACCCCTATTTCGACGCGTCACCGGCCAAGGCAAGGCTGTCGGCGCCGAGCGATTGAACGACCAGGAGGTGGCGCGCCTGGTCAAGCGGGCGGCGCTCGCTGCCGGCGTGCGCGGTGACCTGTCGGAAGGCGAACGCGGCCAGAAGTTTTCCGGCCATTCGCTGCGCGCTGGCCTCGCCTCCTCGGCCGAGGTCGACGAGCGCTATGTGCAGCAGCAACTCGGCCACACCAGCGCAGAGATGACCCGCAGATATCAGCGAAGGCGCGACCGGTTTCGGATCAATCTCACCAAGGCGTCGGGACTGTAGAAGACGGAGTCCGCTCCCCTGCCAATCTGGCATACCTCTCCCAAATTCGGGCGTTGCGGGCCAATAACTCAACACTGACCGATTTCGCCATTCTCTCCTTGCAAATCAGGAATTGCACTCCATAATTGCTAGGATGATAAAGCGTCGGATCGAAACGCAACTCGCCGAACTGATAGACACCATCCCAGCGATGGCGCTAATTGGGCCGCGCCAGGTTGGCAAGACTACGCTTGCGCTCGAAATAGCCGAGACACGGCCGTCGATCTATCTCGATCTCGAGTCCGATGCGGACAGAGCCAAGCTCGCGGAACCGGAGCTCTACCTTGCCGAGCACGAAGACGAGTTGGTGATCCTCGATGAGGTCCATCGGCTTCCAAACCTCTTCCAAAATCTTCGTGGCTTGATCGATCGCGGTCGCCGCAGCGGCAAGAGGACCGGGCGCTTTCTGCTGCTGGGTTCCGCTTCCATCGATCTCCTCAGGCAGACTGGCGAGACGCTCGCCGGCCGTATCGCCTATCTTGAAATGCATCCCATTGATGGACTGGAGGTGCCGGCCGAACAGTTGAACCCTTTGTGGGTGCGCGGCGGCTTTCCCGACAGCTTTCTGGGGGCGAGCGACCGCGCCAGTCAGCGGTGGCGGCAGGACTTCATCCGCACCTACCTCGAACGCGATATCCCGCTGCTCGGGCCTCGTATTCCGGCCGAAACGCTGCGCCGCTTCTGGACCATGCTGGCACATCATCAATCCGGCCTCCTCAACGCTGCCGACTTTGCCCGGGCCCTCGGAGTCGATGGCAAGACAATTGCCTCGTACCTGGACCTGCTAGTCGATCTGCTGCTAGTGCGAAGGCTCGAGCCGTGGCATGCAAATGTCGGAAAACGTCTGGTCAAGTCGCCGCGGGTTTACGTGCGCGACAGTGGCATTGCACATACGCTGCTTGGACTGACAACCCTTGAGGACGTTCTCGCCCATCCCGTGGCCGGCGCCAGTTGGGAAGGTTTTGTCATTGAGACATTGATTGCGGTCGCACCGTCGGGCACAGAAGCCAACTTCTATCGCACATCCGCCGGCGCCGAGATTGACCTCCTCTTGACCCCTCCAGGCAGCCGCCCTTGGGCGATCGAAATCAAGCGCAGCCTGACACCAAAAGTGGAGAAGGGCTTTCATTTGGCGTGCGAGGACGTAGATCCGAGCCGTCGCCTCGTGGTCTATCCAGGAGCAGAGCGCTTCCCGTTGAAACATGACGTCGAGGCGGTACCGCTTCATATCCTTGCGAAAACGCTGGCCGAAATTGGCGGATAGGCTTTTCGCCCGGCTCTCTGTCCCCTACGACCCCCATCCAGCACACAGCGCTTTTACGGCATTTCACCCTGTCGCTGACCCACTGAGGTCTTTCAAAGCGTTAGTCGCGGCCTAGCCTGCGCGTCGATCATCGCCCGAAACAGTGCGATGAGCATTAGTCCGCTCAGAAATTACCCGTTTCATGCCCGTTCCGTGGATTTCTGAGAGAGCCGCCTTTGCTGTTGATCTGGCTGCCCCGGTGTGAGATGGCCGCGCCGGTTACTGTAGTGTTGTCGTGTCCCATGACCTCGATCGCTTCCTGCCAACTCGACTTATGTCCATAAAATGGACGGACGAGAGCCGCGGCCCTTCGTGCTGGTCGATCGCCGAACTGGGGCAGGACAAGGCGATCGCTGAGGCCGAGTTACTACTGCTCATCGTGGCTGACCAGTTCGGGCCGACTACAACGCGCATGTTGTTGAAACGGGTCCTCACTCACCGTCGGCCTTGCTGAAGTCTATTGCTAGGCGATGCCCAGCACGTGGTCCCGGCCGAACTGGAAGCTCCTGCTGGTGCCAAAGGGCAACTTCAAGAATTGAGGTTTCTTGTCCGCTGACAAAATCGGCAAATTGCGCAGCCTATTCAATTCTTTGAATCAGATTATATTCATTATGCCGCGCAGAATGCGATCAGAGGGCATTAACCTCTTGTTAACTTAAAACTTCTTGCCGGCACGAACGAATCGGACATAATGACGGTTGCTTGGCCACATTCCGCCAAAAATCGTTTTTAGAGAGTCTTGATCGAATGAACGTGAGTTCGCCCGTTCCCGCGAAAACCCCATTGCTGTTCGAGAAACGCATTCTCGAACAGGGCGATCAGATATCAAAGAAGCTGCACCTTCTCTCGATGCAGCGTTTTCCTCCCCACGCCAAAAAGAGTTTGCGTTCTTTTTCGTTGGCGGAGGTAGCCACGTATCTCGGTGTTTCTCAGAGCCATCTAAAGAAACTACATCTAGAAGGCAAAGGCCCTGTACCTGAAACCTCGTCTTCTGGCAGACGATCCTACACGGCCGGGCAGATGATCGAGCTACGCCAATACCTTGACCAACACGGGCGTTCCGATACCCGCATGTATGTTCCCCATCGTCGGTCGGGCGAGAAACTTCAAATCCTAGCTGTGGTTAACTTCAAGGGAGGTAGCGGCAAAACAACGACAGCAGCTCATCTCGCCCAGTATCTCGCTCTGACGGGACACCGTGTATTGGCTGTCGACCTTGATCCCCAGGCGTCGCTGTCTTCACTGCACGGGTTCCAGGCAGAACTCGACCAGACGAAATCGCTTTACGATGCGATCCGCTATGACGACGAGAAGGTTTCTCTATCGGAAATCATCAGGCCAACAAATTTCCCAGGATTGGATATCGTCCCAGCGAACCTTGAGCTGCAAGAATTCGAATACGATACGCCTTTGGCGATGACGGACAGGACGTCTAACGTGGGGAGGGCCTTCTTCACGCGCATCTCGACGGCATTGGGTGAGGTCGACGCCCTATATGATGTCGTCGTTATCGATTGCCCACCGCAACTGGGCTATTTGACGATTACAGCGTTGACCGCGGCAACGTCAGTCTTGATAACGATCCATCCGCAGATGCTCGATGTCATGTCAATGGGCCAATTCCTGTTGATGCTCGGGAATATTCTGGAGCCAATCCGGGCAGCGGGTGCCGAGGTGAACCTGGAGTGGTATCGCTATCTTATAACGCGATACGAGCCGACGGATCAGCCGCAGGCGCAAATGGTGGCGTTCCTCCACACGCTTTTTGGTGAGTTCATCCTCAAGAACCAGATGCTGAAATCCACGGCGATTTCTGATGCGGGGATTACCAAGCAGAGCCTCTACGAAGTCGAAAAAAACGCAATGACTCGTTCCACATACGAGCGGGCAATGGATGCACTCGATGTCGTAAACGGAGAAATCGCTACGTTGATACATAAAGCATGGGGGCGCTGACTTGTCCGCTGACAAAAAGGGACTTTTGCGCAGTGCTTTCAACAGACTAGGTTGTGTCCGGAGGTAGACTAAGATGGCACGTAAGAATCTTCTTTCCGGCCTCGCAGAGACAGAGGCAGACGACCAGCTGACATCTAGCTCAACTGCGGCCTATCCGATTCGCGGTGCTTCGAAATCCATGATCCGCTCCGTTAACGAACTGGCAAAGCAGGCGGATGCGTACCTTGAAGGTGAGCATGTAGTCGAACTCGACCCGAATGCTATTGACGGCTCTTTCGTTTCCGATCGCATGGATGACGACAGGGAACAGTATCAGGAACTGCTGGAAGCGATTCAGCAGAGGGGTCAGGATTCCCCCATTCTTGTGCGCCCCCACCCGAGCATCGAAGGTCGCTTCATGATCGTCTTTGGGCATCGGCGCGTCCGGGTGGCCCGAGATCTCCGACGGAAGGTTAGGGCGGTCATCAAGGAGATTGACGACAAGGCTCATGTCATTGCTCAGGGCCAGGAAAATTCTGCCCGAGCAAATCTCAGTTTTATCGAGAAGGCGATGTTCGCAAAGCGTCTCGAGGAGTTGAATTACGACAGAGATGTCATCTCCTCGGCATTGGCTGCGAACGCCTCCGCCGTCTCAAAAATGGTGTCGGTTGCTACACGGATCCAGCCATCTGTCATAAGTAAAATTGGATCAGCTCCGTCTATAGGCCGCGAGCGGTGGGTTGAGCTATCGCTGCTCGTCGGCAAGAAATCGGACATGGTCGATGAAATCCTCTCCGAACCCGAATTCAGTGGGCTAGAGAGCAACCGACGCTTTGAGCAGTTGTTCATGGCCCTGAACGCAAAGGACAAGCGCGTCCGCAAGGCCAATGTGAAGCCCGGCGCGCAATCGTGGGCTCCGGATGACCAGTCGGTTAGCGTCAGCGTTCAGAGAGTAGGGAAGGCCGTCACGATCGCCGTAAAGGAGACGGATGGCAGCCGCTTTGGAACTTGGATTTCCGACAATCTGCAAGGCCTCTACGAGGCCTTCAGAAAGTCGGAGAAAGCAGCAACAGGAGACTAAAACCGCAAAAGAAAAAGGCCCCCGAACGTCGCCGTCGCGGAAGCCCTTCTCGTAGATCGCACTTCGAGAATCTCATTTTCGCGAATCACTGTCAAGAGACATAGCGTCGGTTTTCGGCGAGCGGATTTCTTTTGCCTTCTTGAAAGGTGAGGGAAATGGAGAGTGGATACGCAACGACGCCCTTTGGGCGGCGGCCGATGACGCTTGCCTTGGTGCAGGCGAACACGGCAGCACGAGAGATCCCTGAAGGAGCTCTTGTCGAAAAATGGCAAGTCTATCGCTGGCTATGTGAAGGCAAGACCATTGTAGGTGTGGGAGATCGCGCTCTGGCTGTGCTGAGCGGGCTTCTGTCCTTCTATCCGGACGACCAGATCAGCGAGGAAAACGGCCTGATGGTCTTTCCTTCGAATGCGCAGCTGTCGCTTCGCGCACACGGCATGCCCAGTTCCACGTTGCGACGACACCTGGCCGAGCTGGTAAGTTGTGGCCTGATCATCCGTCGAGACAGTCCAAACGGCAAAAGGTTCGCCCGGAAGGGAAAAGGTGGTGCTATTGCGGAAGCGTTCGGATTTTCGCTGGCGCCGCTGCTGACGCGGGCCGCTGAGTTTCAGCATGCTGCCGAACAGGTGCGCGCCGACAGCCAGGCGCTCAGGTTAATGAGGGAGCGGATTACGCTCCATCGTCGTGACATCCACAAACTCGTCGAGGCTGCGATCGAGGAGGGCGTTCCTGGCGACTGGGGAGCCGCCTGGAGACGGTTTAGGGCCATTGTAGATGCAATCCCGCGGCGGGCAGGGCTGTCCGAATTGGAGGCAATTGTTGCCGAGCTGACCAAACTTCATGACGATGTGGATATGATGCTGGAAAACTTCATGAATTCCACGAATCCTAGCGCCAATGAGTCCCAAAATGAGCGGCAGCAATCTGATTCAAACACAGACTCTATTTTTGTATTTGAACCGGCTTTAGAGAAAAGCAGGGCAGCGGTCGAACCAAGGCAGACAACCGACGAGAAGCCGAAAAGCTATCCGATAGGACTTGTGCTGAAAGCTTGCCCCGAAATTTCAGACTATGCCGTGCGAGGGATCGGAAACTGGCGCGATTTGATGATCACCGCGGCCCAGGTGCGAGGCTACCTTGGTATATCGCCCTCAGCATACGAGGAGGCTTGCCATGTAATGGGCCAGGAGGTCGCTCCCATCGTGATTGCCTGCATCTTGCAACGGGCGCAGCATATCAACTCGGCCGGCGGTTATTTGCGGGTTTTGACCGAAAAGGCGAGGGCAGGGCAGTTTTCCGTCGGACCGATGCTGATGGCGGCGCTGAAGGCGAATGGCGTGACGGCGAGGATGGCCGGATGAGAAATGCGAGCGCCGCGTGCTTGACGACCGTGTTAGGTAGCATTTTGTGGATACGCTTCCAAGATTTCGACAATGCAAGATTATCATTCGTTGTAGTATTCCGACAAGCTGTGCGTTTTGCTGCGAAAGTGATGGCACAAAGCGCACAGCAGCTTTACCCTCCAAATCATGATTCGCCTCGATCTTGCGACCAGCCCCGCGCCGCCGACCGTGCCGGCCTGGGCCGTCGTCGCCGGCAGCACGTCTGACGTTGCCGACGCCGCCTTCCAAATGGATGGGCCGGGTCGAAGCGGTGATCTTTGCGGCCAGCAAACCGGTGCCGCGCGAGACACTGGCGCGGGTCGTTGGCAGAAGCTGCAATCTCGAGCTGGTCATCGACGACATCCGCGCCGAACTCACCGGTCGCCCCTACGAGCTGGTTGCGGTCGCCGGCGGCTGGCAGCACCGGACCAAAAAAATTTTTGGCGACGCCATCCGCGCCGCCTTCGGCCAGCAAGGCGGCCAGGGCGAAAAAGAGCTGTCGCAGTCGGAGGCTCTTGTCCTCATGTGTATCGCCTATTTCCAGCCGATCACCCGTGGAGAGCTGTCGTCCTTCTTCGGCAAGGAGGTGTCACGCGACCTGATCGGCGTGCTGCGCGGGCAGGACCTCATCGCCTCGGGGCCGCGCAGCCCGCAGCCGAAGGCGCCCTACACCTATGTGACGACGAAAACGTTCCTGTCGCAGTTCGGGCTCGACACGCTGCGCCAGCTGCCGGATTTCGAGGCGCTCGAGGACGCCGGCTTGCTTTCAAAGGAGAAACTGCTGGCGGGAGATATTGTGACAGGATTGGCGGGCAGAGAAAATCGCGACGAAGAAGAAGGGTCGGTGACCGAGGTCATGGAAGTCGAAATATCTTGAGCCGTTGTCCCTGGATCTCGACCATAGCGACAGTTCCCAAGCCACACCAGGTGATTAATCGTGAAACGATCGCCAGTCAGACCACTGGCAAAATGTATTCCATCAAGAGCGGTTAAAACTGTGTGGCGACTTCTGTTTTAGCGCTATGCTTTGCGAGCCGAGACACTGAGCGATTGCGGAGCATGAATGAGCCGGGAGTTGCGGATCAGGCCTTCGGCGGATGTCGATGAAAGTCTATCCAACACCGCACGATCATAGACCGCCAGGCAATTCGGCCGAAGTCAGCTGTGAAGCATATAGCTTGCCGTTGACGGCAAACCGGTCATAAGGGAAATTACTCAGCCGCCGCCCTGTTTGCCACTCGCCTTCCTACGATCGCGTCAAATATTTCTTGATTGCTGCGTACGCTTGTTAACAATGCGGATTGAGTACTAAGGCTTAGATGACTTGCGTCCACAGGTATTTGGAGCATATGGCATCCTCATGGGCGCTATTGAAAAACCTGCCGATGAGCTGCTGCAAGATTTCGCGAAGGCCACCGCCGATCACAAGCAGGAGTTGATCCGTGATCCCGCGACGATTTTCAAGTTTGCGACCTATGACATCGACTACATCGCGAGCGGGCTGGAAAGCCCGATCCGGGCGTTGAACAGAATGCTCTTTGTTCAATATTTCTCCGCAATGGAGGCTTATCTCAGCGATCGGTTGATCAAAGTCGTCATGGATGAAACGGCGGCAATGTCGGCATTGGTGAAGAACAACAAGGAATGGAGCGGCGAAAAGATCCCGGTCACCGAACTGGCGGCCAATCCTGCCGCATACCGCGACTGGGTGCTCACACGCCTGCGTGAGCTGCCCTACCATAACTTTGTGAAAATAGATAATTACTACCGGGGCGCTTTGGGCTTCACTATCTTCCCCAACAAACTAGTCAAGGCGACGCTGATGGCCTTTTTGCCGGTTCGTCATGACTGCGTCCATCGCTACGGCTACGACCATGAAGGCCAGGAGCGTTCGATAAGCAAGGATGACCTGGCCGAACTCGAGAAGGCCGCTGAAGCCATGGTCGAGCATATCGAAGCCGCCTTCGCTCAACGCCCGATTTGAGAAAAGACAGGGCGCCATCAAGTACGCAGCGCCGTGCATCTCCTGGCGAAGTGCCGGCGTCCTTAGGGGAGGCGCCTCTGGCCGCGATGCCAGTTGCCTATTCGCTGCCGCTGGTTGTGCGTTTGCGGTTGACCCACTGGATTTCACCTGAAGTCATGAAGACAATTGCACCCCGATCAAGCGCCAGAAGCTCGAGATATTCCAGCAACTGGCCCGCATAGGCCTGGCGGTCGGCCGGCGATGGCGCAATGTCGCTCTTCCAGTCGAATGCAGCGACAGCGACGCCAGCGTCGAAGGCTATCGCATCGGCACGGGCAGATACGAGCAATGTTTCAGATCGGACGCCGTATAGGGGGATTTCGGGCACCATGTTGGCTATATAGGGCTTCAAGCCAGGGAGCGTGAAAGTGCGCATCGCGGTCGCGGCCATTTCGGCCGGAGCTGGTCTTCCTGCATCTGCGGTAATCAGCTGGCCCGCGAGGACTTGGGCACGGCCTTCCAAATGGTTGGGATCTGGCTCAACGACTTGCGTGAGGAGCTCTTCTATCAATTTGTGTAAGATAATGCCGCGGAGCGCCCCTGCACCTTCAACAAGGGCGTCTGGTGTGGATTGAATGCCACTTTCTGACGTGTCGATTCCTGCCCGATCGATAAGCTCGCGGTCGACATCGTCGATACTCGGTCGGTGCCATCTGATGCGCGGATTGGAGACCTCGATATGCTCGCTTTCCTCGGCAAACAGCTGCGAGGTCTGACTGTTGGTGGTCAGTGGTGACCGCATGTTGCGGGGCTTTGAGGTAGGATGTCTTATCTCGGCAAGCGATGCCTGGCCCAGATCGAGGAATTTTGCCCAGCCGCCAAGAGGTGACCAGCCGGGCGCGGGAAGAACGAGCAGGTCGAGGGCGCGGGTGCATGCGACATACAACAGCCTCTCATGTTCCTGCGCCGCCTCCGCTCGATCGGCCGCAACTGTCTCATCAAGCGTGCTCGAAATGATATCGCCCAGCGTCCAGTGTACGCTGTTGTCGGCTGAGCGGTGAAAGAAGTCGTTTGCATCGTCCGGCATGGTGACGAAATTGATCGGGATGACGACGGGCCATTCCAGTCCTTTCGCCTTGTGCACCGTGACGATATCAATGCTGTTGCGCTGGGCGTCGGATGGGGCCTCATCCGTCGGCGCGCCGGCGTCCCAGTCGCCGGCCAGATCGATCGCCAGCTGTTTGAAGCCGCGCACATGATAGCTGCGTGTTTGCTCCAGCAAGGCGCCGATATTGCCAAGGGAGCGTGCCCGCTCCTCATCGCTTCGGCTTGCAATGCTGGGCATTGCGCGCAGCCGCTCGATCGCTTCTGAAAGGATTGCGTGGGGCGTCGTTGAGCGGCGCTTTCGCCACAGATCCTGCAGGATCGTAAGAACCTCTCTGGCCACCGGGTGATGGACAAGCGACAGATCGGTGTTGAGGTCAAGGAAGGCCTTTTCGTCGTGCTGTTTGAGAGCGGTGGCGATATCGAGAAGGTCCTTTTCTGTCAGTCCAACAAGAGGGCCTCGCAAAACCGCTCCCAGCGCCAACGTGTCTCGGCTGTCGGCCAGCGCCCTGACCAGGGCAACGAAGTCCTGCGTCTCCTGACGCCGGTAAAGGTTCTTGCCCGCTTGGGAAGCGACCGGGATCGCCAGTTCCTCCAAGGCGCGCTCATATCGCCAGAGCCCCGTGCGGCGAGGTGCCAGAAGCGCAATGTCGCCGGGCTCGGCCAAGGCAATTTTGCCGCTCGATCGTCGCACCATCACATTTCCAATCAGCCTGCCGCAAAGCTCGGCGACGGCTTTTGCCTCGACATCGCGGATGGTGTCGGCATAGGCGTTGGGGGCAACGTCGTAGCTCAATCGCGCGACACTCTGGATTCGGTCCAGGTCTTCCGCGACTGTCGCCGCCAGCGTGACGTAGCCGCCCTGTTGTATGGTCAAGCGTTCCGCAAAAACCTGGTCGACATGCTCGAGGATGCTCTTTCCCGATCGGAAGTTTGCCTTGATCTGAAGGACATTGCCTTGAAACTGGGTCTCTACCGCCGCGCGTGCGCGCAGATAAGTCTTGAGGTCCGCACCACGGAAGCGATAGATCGCCTGTTTCGGATCGCCCACCATGAACAATGCGCCCGGCCGCATGATGCGCTCTTCCCATGCGACCGCGCTGCCTGTCTCGCTCGTGATCAGGAACAAGATTTCTGTCTGGACCGGGTCTGTGTCCTGGTATTCATCGACCAGGATGTGCCGGTAACGCTTGGCGACATCTTCACGCACTTTTTCGTTCGAACGCAAAAGATCGCGCGTGCGCATCAAGATGTCGTCAAAATCCAAAACCGCCGCATCGCGCTTGAACGTCTCGAAGGCCTTGAGAAGCCCGTCTGTCTCACCGAAGAAACCTGCAAGCAGCGTATCGGCAATCGTTGCCATGCAATCGCCGAACAATCGCGCGCAACGCTCGTAGTGCTGCCTTCCTTCTTCCGCCAGCAAGGGGCCCTCGCTCTTGCCGGCTGAACGGTCCCAATGGTTTTGCCGAAGCTTGTAGCGCGCGAGCTTGTGGCCATCGCGTCGCGAAAGGGTCGGACTCTTGACCTGAACCAGTGACCACAGTTGCGAGAACGGCAGCCCATCCGAGCGCGCATCCGAGATTGCGTTGGCAAGCGCCTCGAAAGCCGTGACATCCTCAAATGCCTCATCCGGGGCCGGCACCCGGCTGATCCAGCGCCGGAATTCAGCGATGGCGTCGAACAGCTCATGCACCAAGCCGCCATAGGCAGCGGGCGTGAGTGGCCTTGCTTCAGGATAAGAGCGGCGAAACCTAGCAAGCGCCGTCAGTGTCTTGACCGCCAGCTTCGGATCGTCCGCGGCCATCACGACGATTGGGTCGTCAGGCCGTGATGCCAGCCCGAGCCTTGTGCCAAGCCAGTTGTCGAAAATGCTTTTGAAGGCAAGATCGGTCTGCTCGGCATCCATGACGACGGCGCCCGGGTCGACGCGTGCCTCCACGGCGTAGCTCTGCAATATCTCGAGGCAAAAGCTATGGATCGTTGAGGCTGTCAGATCGCCAAGCTGTGGTCTTGCATTGCGCAGGGCTTCGATTGGATCGTCACGTAGCGGCTGCTCGCTAAATGCCGGTGCAAGGTCCTTCGGCACCATGCCGTTGATCAGCATGCTGGCGAATTTATCCACTCGCGCCCGCAATTCGCCCGCAGCTCGCTCGGTAAAGGTAATGGCTGCGATGCTTGAAGGCAGGCGCCCGGCTGCCAGCAACATCACGACGCGCCCTGCCAATAACGACGTCTTGCCCGTTCCGGCAGATGCCTCGACAAGGAGCGTGGCGTCCAAGTCTGTCAGCGCGCGCCAGCGCTCCCGGTCGTCCGGCCTGCTTGTCATTTCGACCCCCAGAATGCGGCAAGGTCGCGACCGGCAGCCTCTCTTATGGCGCTCGACTTCCGGTCGACGTAACTGGCCGACGCCGGCAAAGCGATCTTGCCGAAGCGTTCGGGCATCACCGCAACGCCTGGATAGATAACGCCATTTTCAAGGACGATGCGCGCCTGCCTTACCCAGTTCGCGACAAGATCCCCAAGCTGCTGTCCGTTCTCAAGCGCATAAGCTTTTACCGGTGGCCGCAAATAGATCAGCCGGGCAGCAACCCTGGTGATGTCTGGAAGCAATTGCCGGCAGGCAAGCGAATAGAGCACCCGCTGCAGTTCGGCGCCGCCGCCAATATTTATTTTGTCCGGCGCCTTGGGCCTCTGGCCCGTCTTGTAGTCGGTAACCCGAACAGCCTGGGCGACGGTACGAAGATCAAGGCGGTCGATCGCACCCTGAATGCGGATGTCGGTACCCGGCAGGACGACCGGCTGCTCGGGATCCCAGGGCAGAGGTGTGCTTAATGCAGCCTCGCGGGCGCCGCCTCCGAAGGGGACTTCCGTCCAGGAGCGGGTGTCGGCCTCCGTCAACGTTTCAAAGGTAAGGCCGGTGAGGCTGAGTTTGACCGCTTGCCGGACTGTGCTTTCCCACAAAACCGGCGGCGGAACATTGGTCTCAAGCGGCCAGGTCGCAAGCACATGAGCGGCCGCGGTTGCCAATGCGTCCTCGACTTCGTGGCGCGCGGCCGCCTTGAAGCCAGGCTCCGGCTCAAGGTGGTCGACTGTCCTTCGCAACAGCTCGTGGACGAGCCGCCCCATGTCGTCGGCTGGAAGGATAAGCCCACGTTCCTTGTGAACCAGGTCGCGCCAGCCAAGCGCGTAGTACCAGACATAAGCCAGCGGGTCGCGCAACAGCCGCGACAGGGATGTCGGGGACTGGGGCTTTTCAAGCAGCGACGACAGAGCAGGGTGTGAGCCGCCGACTATACCATCATGGGGCGTCAGCCTTGCGGACCGCCAGTCGTTCCAGGCCGCTATTGCGGAGCTCACCATGGGATTGTCGGCGCGATCTTGCGGCCGGGCTAGCAGCCGATCGGCCTCAGTAAGCGCGTGAAGCGCCGGCTGCTCGCGCGGCACGATTTCCAAAGTCTCGGTCGATGCTTGCAGCGTGCTTTGCCCGATACGCTTGCCGTCCCCGGAAAGCCTGGCGCTAGACAGCACCGCCAGCTGCGCAGTCGCCACGACGTTTTCAAAGCAGCGCCGGTCAGAAGTTTCCAGCGGATCCGGATCGATCAGCGCCCGCAGCACGATGTAACCTGGAAGCATCGGGTCACGGCCGCTGTCGCGCGGCCATGACTTGGTATTGAGCCCCATCAGCCAGGCAAAGCGGCGTGGCGCGGCGGCCAGCTGGTCAACCGAGCACCACGCTATTGAATCGGCTGGATCGCGGTCGTCGGCCACACGCAGCGCCTGAAGTGAAAACATCAGCGCTGACGCCGGCGCGGCGCGTAGCGCATCGTCCCAAAGATTGCGGGCCCGTCCCCGAAGCAGCAGCTTGCCGGCTGCTTCGGCCTGGCTTGTCCCCATTTCCAGCAGCCTGATGACAGGCATCAGAATCGATGAAACTGACGCGTTGGCGGTCAGCGCCCGCTCCCACTCTGCGGCGCTCGACAGCGACGCTTCGCTTGAGACCGGCAAACGGCCATCGGGCAGGCCATCGAGGACGGTTCCCTGGTTGACGGCGAGCGCCAGCATCCTGCGAATGCGCGCCTGGCCAAGGCCACCTTGCAGAGCGTCGGCAAGTGCCGCGCATCGCTGCCCGTCCTTGGTTGCAAGCGCGGGCCGGCCATGCACGAAACAGAGCGGTAGGCTGGAGCCGCTCGCCAGCGCCAGCAAATAGTCATCACATGCGAAGGGAGCCGTCGTTGCGATCGCGATTTCGCCTGCTTTGGCCTTGCCGGAGGAAAGCAGCGCGCGAGCCCAGCGCATGGCTTGCAAGGCCTCGTGATAGGGATCGGCGCAACTGATGTCGCGTCGAGTTCCCTGGCCCCTAGAAGCCTGCCGGAGCCTGCCTTTAAACCAAGCCGCATCGCAACAGGGCGGCGCCATCCACTCGACATCGATCGTGTCGCACAAATCGTTGATCAGCGGGCGCCAGATTGGATCGACAGCATGGACCCCTTCAAGACGAAGCGATCCGATCACGCGCGGGCCAAACCGCACGGCTTCGCGCGCCAACCGGCAAAGATCGGGCAAGAGCAACTCTCCCGGCTGCAGATGAAGACGCATTTCATCTTCGATCCGCGCCAAATCCCGCAGACGTGGTTTAGACGCTGCGTCTGCGCTTCGGAGGTCATAACCGGCGCGCCAGACATCCCCAAGTGTGCGCAGGATAGCTCTTGCCGCGCCTGGAAGATCGCGTATTGGAAAAATCTCGTCGAGCAGATCCGCACGAGCCAGTGCCGTGCGCACGCCGACCTCGATACTTTCGCGTGAAGCAGGCCGCAGCAGGCCACCTGCAAGGCGCGCCGCCAGAGACGCGGCCGTCATGATCTGCAACCCATGCTCGCTATCGCGTGCTGCCGAAGCGCGGCGCATCGCATAGGCCAGCCATCCTTGCACGAGCACGCTCTTAAGAGACGGGCTTTCGGTCATGTCTTCTCCGGATCCTCAGCTTTAGTCTTCGCTTGACCCTGCCGCCGGGTCCTAATCAAGATGCAGAAAGACGATGGGTTCAGTTTGCAAACAATGCCCTTGCCATGATCACCAGACTCTGACGCCGTGCCAAGCTCCAAAATCATTCCAACGAGGCGCGTCATGAGCATCCCCGAGAAATCTACAATCGCGTACGCCAATGGATGATTTCGGTCAGGGATTTCGAGATCGCCAGGAGCGCGGCAACGTTCTTGCTCGAGGAGATCGACGAGACAGCCAGATATCGCCTGGCTGATCTTCGAAAATTCAAAGGTTTTCAGAAAAGGCGGGGGAACTCGTATCTCGACTGGGCGGACATCCTGTTCAGGCCGATCCGGCGGTGCCAAACAGAACGATGTCATGAGCTTCGCGCAGCACGAGGCTGCGATGCTTTAGTGCCCTGAGATCCAAATTGGCAACGGTGGGGCGAACACCATCGGCGACCATACGGATCGTTTGCGAAATCAGGACGGCAGCAGCAATCATGCCGACAAAGGGAGCGCCTACCGCCACTTGTCCCAACCGCGTCAGGCCGCATTCGTCGAGGCCGCCGCGATCATGGAGATCCTTATAAGCAGGCGGGCGCCCAGCTAGGGCAACAGGCGCATTTCCTTGAGGCCCCGCCTCTTCCACTTCCGGGCCGTCGGCCCAGATGCCGAGCGCCTTGTTTGGCGCTGGGAAACTATGAGTCCTGATCAGGCGGAAATCTTCCACGCCGCTACCGAGGCCGGCCTCGAAAACCGTTGCAAAGCCCGCGCCTTCGAGGATGGCTCGCGCCTGGGGGTTGTCCACGCCGCAAAGCGCCAGCAGGGGTTCGTCGTGGCCAACACGCAGATCGGAAGCGAACCTCCGCTCGACCATCCTGGACTGGAAACCGCGGGCCTCAGCCCAGCCAGCGCAGATGCGGGTCTTCAGCCGCCCGACGTCTGTAGCGAAAGTGAGAACGGATGTGCTCTCGGTCGACGGCCCGACCCGGTCGACGTCCTGAAGGAACAGGCGGACATTTGACGGATCGGCAAAAGGCAGGAGCCCGATCGTCCATAGGAATGCCTGGCCGAGATGGCCAAGCCCAATCACCCAGAAATCCGATGGGAACTGTACCGCGACAGGCCCATCAGACGCCGGCGATCTCCAATCGGCGGACCCCTTGAGATCCCATAGCGACATTCCGATCGATCTGTAGCCTGCCATCGGCTCGCCATCGAAATGGGCGAAGACTTCCGACACGGCCAGCGCTCCGGCAAGCACGCCAGCGGGAGCAAACTCGGCAGAGTCGGGAAGGGCGGGGGCGTCGAACGGCACCAGGCCGGCTCGCCAGCCTTCGAAGGTCGTTCTGATAGCAAAACCCGCGCGATCGATCGCCGGCGGAGTTCCGATGCTGACAAGCGGAACGCCTTGCGGAATGTCCTCGACGACGATGCCCTGAAGGTGTCCTACCGCGTCAGCCAGGGTCGCACCGGCAACGACCGGCAACGTCAAAGGCGCGCCCAGGACGCCCGACACCGTAACGCCGCCTAGGAAGGTGCGGCGAGCGCAATTGAGAGCGGTGAGCAGCGCCGCCTGATGGGTCGGACTCGAGGCTGCGCTCTCGCCGATGAAAAGATGCATCCGGAAAGAATGCAACCGCTGCTCGGCTTCCTCCGCGGTAGCGGCCGTGCCGCGGTCCATGAACAGCTTGGCGGACCTGTTCAGGGTGTCAATGATATCTTCAGCCATGGATTGTTCCTTCAATGCGCAGTGTGGGCCGCAGAAGCGACCGTTTGAGTGCGGTCCAGCGAAAACGGCCCAGGTAGCGATAGAGCCCGATCTCCTCGAACCTGATCGGCTCGGCGGCAAAGCGAGGCAGGATCATCGCGATGTGACCCGGCTCGGCGATCATTGGGTGCAGCCGATCAGATTCGCTTTGCCCAGCACTGCCGGGGTGGGTGTGAACGTCGGCCGCGACAACCTCGCCACGTTCACGGCAGATGTTCCACAAATCCGCCATCGAGCCGCCGTCGATCTCGATGATGCCGGTATCGAACGCGTGAGGATCGATCTCGTCGTAGAACACGATAGAGGTGATCCTGCGGTGCGCAGTATTCGGTCCCAGAAGGAAAGCGCCGCTTTCCCGGTGGTTGCCGCCACGCGCTCGCAGTCCGTGAAGAAGTTCGAGCCACAACTCGACCGGGATCGAGAGATCAGGCGGCTGGCCGAACAGGCGCGAAATAAGCGAACGAAGCCAAAATGTCATGAATGATCTCCACATAATGAACAATTCCGCGGGCGGGCTTCCAGATCAGTTCTGGATGCTCCACGATCCATTGCTCGTGCCCGGGCAACGCCATTCGGTCACACGGCAAATAAAGGGCCGCAGCGTTCCAGTTTGGATTGAACGCCGCCGCCACCCGGCCCGAACCCTTCGGCCAATATTCTGCGGCAAGCGGCACGCCGGTCTCCATGTCGCAAGGCCTGGCGTTCGGCAGTTGCGCTGGATAGCCGTCCAGAAGAAAACGGAACCCCCACTCAGTGCCGTCGCGCGCTCTTATCGCGAAGTCGGCAGTCGGCCACGCCACGCGCAGCAAGCGCCATTGTTGTTTGATCGTGCCGAGCTGGAAATCAGGGCGCTCCAGGTGTTCCTGGAACGCCCTTTCCTCGGCTGTCGGCAAGGCCGCCATCAGCCCTGCACCAGCTTCTTGCGGACCAGGTCGAACACAACGGCGCAGGTTTCGCCGGTGAAGCTGCCCAGATGTGCATTCTGCGGCGGCTGGACACGGCTACCATGGATCTGGAGGACGTGCTCCTCGGCCTCCTCCTTGCCAAGGCCAGCCTTTTCCACGGCCCAGCGCGTCACCTTGGCGATCGTCGCCGAGGGCGCAAACTTGTGCTTGAAGGCTTCCATCTTATAGTGGACCGTGACGTCGACCTTGCGGCAGCGGTGGGCATGGAACACCGGGTGGTCATGGCCATGGAGCGGGTGGTGGTGCTCCAGGGGTTCGTCGTCGTCCTCTTTGAAAATCAGGAGCTCGGCGACATCGATACCGCGCTCTTTCGCCAAGGCAAGGAGATCCCCGACGACGGCAGCCCCTTCCAGTTCGAGGCGATCGGGAGGCTCGGCTCCGGCCGTGAAAAAGATTACAGTCTTCATCTATCAGTTTCCTCTGTTCCGGCACGGCAACAGGCCGCCCTTGAACATTGGATCGGCTGAGCTCAATGAAAGCGGAAAGGCCGCTGCCAAGATTTTTTGAGGATTGATTTCGCCGCCGGTGCTTCGGCCGCCAAACGGTGCTGGCGAGGAAAGGTCCCGGTCAGGCTTCGGCGTTCGGCGCGGCGCAAATGAAGAGGTAAGGACAGCGCGGGCAGCGGAAATCGTCCTTCCTTGGCTCGTAGAGCCCGTCCCGAATATCTGCGATCGCCGCCTCGCAGTCGTCCAGACGCTTGTCGAACTTCGCCTTTGTCTGGCCAATCTCAACGACGGAGCCCAGGAGCAGGTAATGGTTCTCGACACGCGTCTGTGGGCCGAGCGTCTCTTCGACGGCTTTGAGAAGAAGGGTCGCTGACAGCCGATCCGCATCACCGGTCGATTGCCGCCCCGAACGGATTGTCTTGACAACGTGGTTGTCGCCGTCGCGAACGACGCGGTCCACCTCCAGGCCGACGATCTCGCCACCAATGGCCGTGGAGAGGCGGCCATTGGTGGCGGCCGCTCCAGCCGCCGAAGCGTGCAACCGATCAAGCATCGACATGGTCAGCTTGCGATATGCAGCGCCAAACATATGCTCTTCGAGCTCGCTTTCACGCCACGCCTGGTCAAAAATCGCAGCGGCTTCGGCGCGATCATATTCGACGCCTTCGCCGAGTTGGCGAACGAAGGCGATCACCTTTTGCACGCAGCCATGCGCGGCAAGATATGCGCCCGCCTTGGATCGCTGTGACAAGCCCAGGACGCGGGCGTAGAAGAAGCGGCGCGGACATTGGGCGTAGCGCTCCACATCATCTGCTGTCAGCTCATCAGGGGCAGCCGGAAGACGAATAGGGTGGTAGCTCGGCGGGGGCAATTTGCGGATCACACCGGCGAGAGAATGACCCGGGCCGACGGGAACCCGCTCGAGAAATTTTGATGGATTGGCCTTCCGCCCGTTTCGCATGGTCGGCCGATAGAGTCTGAGGTGCCTCTTTGCCCTCGACATGGCAACAAAGAGGACGCATTCCTCCTCCGCCTCGTGAGCGTCCTCCTCCTCGGGGCCTAGCATTCCGACCGGCGCGGGGCAGGCCGGCGGTCGGTTTGGTGCGGGAACCGCTCCAGCGTAAAGCCCCGGCAGGTGGACGGCCTCGAACTCCAGGCCCTTGGATGCGTGAACGGTCATAAGGCGCACCCCGTCCAGCCCGCTCAGTTCAAGTGGAAGCTGTCTGAGGTCGCGCTCGTCGGCAAGCATGATCATGTGGCGGATGCGATCAAGGGCGCGGCGGATCGGTGTTCCCTTACCGTGAAGGGGCATGGCGCGCAGCGCATCGAGGAGTTGGCGCACAGCGACCCGACGCAGGTCATCGGACGGCGACTGACCCGACAGAACCGTCCTTACATAGTCGCTTGTGTCAAAAAGAAACCGGCTAAGCGCTAGCCAGGGTGTCGTGCCTTGGGTGGTCCCTTGCAGATGGCGGGCCAACATCATCAGTCCGGCAAGCGCGGCCGGTGAAATTTCCTTCAAGCTCTCTATTTTTCTGAGAAGATCGAGAACCCGCTGCTCGGTAGTGCGTGCGGTCCCGATGACCTTCAGCACGTCCTCCAGCGGGATGCGATATTCGGGAAGACCAGCGATACGCACCAGGCCGGTGCCCGCGCTGTCGGAAATGATCGAAAGCAGGGAAAGCAGATCGCGAACCTCTGCGCGCTCAAAAAGCGGCCCGAGATAAAGAACGGGTATTCCCCGTGCCTGGAGCTCCTCCGCAACAGTGGCAAGCAAGCCGTTGCTTCTGGCAAGTACGGTCTGGGAGCGAAGCGAAACGCCTCTTGCCTCGAGCTCGCGGATTGACCCGGCAAGGACGTCCATCTCGGCCTGGGTGTCGGCGCATGGAAAAATGGATGGGCTCTCACCGATCGAACCGATCGCGGCGTGCAGCGTGCTGGTGCCTGCGAAGGCGCTGACTTTCATGGTCGCGCCAAAGGCCGTGTAGGCCTCGACGATCTCTTCGCTTGAGCGGTAGTTCTCTTCCAGGCCGTCCCGTGTTCCCACGGAGTAGTCAGCTTCAAACCTTGCTATGTTTGCCGCGGATGCGCCACGGAACCGGTAGATGGACTGACGGGCGTCGCCTACGACCCACAGATTGCTGCCTTCTGCAACGATTTCCTTGACAAGCATCGCGCTGGCGCGGTTCACGTCCTGGTATTCGTCTATATGGACGTGGGTGAAGCGCTTGCGCATTCCCTCCCGAAAATCCTGGTCCGAGCGCATCAACAGTGTCGGTCGCATGATCAGATCACCGTAGTCGACCGCCCGGTCCTTGATGAGCTGGTTTTGATAGTGCTCGTAGACCAGCGCTACTTCGCGCGCCTTCTCGGCAGCCACCATCGCGTCATCCGTTTGTGCCCTCACGCGCATCTGTTCGGCAGCCCGAGCATAGTCTTTCCAGGTCCACAATTCGTCCTTGGCGCGCGCGATCGCTCGCAATATGTCGCTAAGCACCAGCGCTGGCTCGAAGAGATTGAGGTAGTGCTTCAGATCAAGCGCGGGCAGGACCTCCTCAAGCATTGCCACGCCTTCACTGGCGTCGACGATCTTTGGATCGTCCGAGATACCGAAAAGCGCGTGGTGCTTGCGGATCGTGTCCAATCCGAAAGCATGAAATGTTCCGGCCCAGACATTGACGGCGCTTGAGCCTGCCACGCGCTGGACGCGTTCCGCCAGTTCCAGTGCTGCCCTGTTTGAGAACGTAAGAGCCAGGATCTTCTCGGGTGGGACCTTGTCCGCGATCAGAGAGACGATCCTCGCGGTGAGGGTCTTGGTCTTCCCGGTTCCAGGTCCGGCCCCAAGCAGGAACGGCGACCCGCGATGATCGACCGCACGGGCCTGCGATTCATTGCAATTGTCGTTTGCGGGACTGAACGTCTCGGCAGTGGGCTGTACGTCAGGCAGGAGCAGGCCGTCGGCAAGCTGCTGCAACGTAGTGTCATAGCGCACCTTGAGGTCTTCAGAGATGCGGCTTGCATTCATTCCTTGCAGAAATAGTCGTTTGGCGAGCGGCCGCGGCAAAATCAGCTCTCGTCCAAAACTGTTGGCCTGGGCCTCTCGGCGCTCCTTGATGCCATAAGTCTCAATGCGCTGGCTGGGATCCCCACCATTCGCTTCTGAGCGGGGATAATAGCCCTTCTCAACACCATCATGGACTTTGAAGTGACCAATCTCATGGGCAATCACCTCGGCCAGCTCGTCATCGGCCAAGTCATTGCGCACGAATATGAATTTGAACTGACGATCGAGCGCGCCATGCGCACCGTCCAGCTCGTGGTAGTCCGGTTCATGTGGTCGGATGGTGAGCCCGAGGTGTTTTGCCGCCCCGCGAGCAACTTCCATCGTTGTCAGAGAATCCGACAGTGAGGCGTCTTTCCTGAGCGCCCGAGCAAGTGCGCGAATTGCTGCAAACTGGTCCAATCAAGCTTCCAGGTGCGCGAGCCAAAACTGTTTGTCATCTGGACTGAGGTCCGAACGTAGGATCGCTTCGGCGAAGCTTACCTTCGCACCCGTGCGCCTGCCGGAAGGCGCGAAATAATCGGCCGCGGCGTTGATCTGACCCGATGCCAGATGTGACCAGACGTCCGCCATACTCGCGCCGGTGGCGTCTGCGAGCCAGGCAATCAACTTTCCCGGAATGGTGGTCTCGTCAATGCGGCCCCTGACAAGCTGACGCAGGATAATCAGGTCGACGCGGCATCGTTCAGCCAATGCTAGTAGGTCATCAGTTGACAGTTTCTCGAACGGGTCGATGGCAGCAGGCATCGTCAGCTGCCAAAACCGCTCCAACAATATTGTATGCTCCGAAACTGTCTGCTGAACGGTAAGGATGTCGTCCGACAAATCACTTCCATCCGAAGCGAACCATTCGGCGGCAAAGGCCAAAATCTCGGCGCGCAGTTGCGGGTTCTCGTTTGCGATCTGATTGATGCGGTCAGCGGTGGCGCCGTCCTCGAGCTCGAGGTGCACGCCGGCCAGTATGTCGTCAAGCTGATCCATAGGGATTGGGTTGCTGTTCATGGCCTCACTCTTTCCCGCGCCTTTGGCGTGGCGCGCTCTCCTCGCTCGCCCGGGCCTTCCGGCTCGCGCTCTTGATCAAGTGTCGGACATTGCGGTCCGTGCAGCCCATCTGCTCGCCTGCTTCCTTCTCGGTCAGGCCAGCCTGATGAACGTAGAATATGGCCAGGCGCTCCTTTTCGGTGAGCAACTCGTAGATCTGGTTCAACATAGCCTTGGCTTCAGCCAAAGGCATCGACCCACCTTTGGCCAGGCTCAGCGAATCCGCAGCCTCCTCGCCGGTCAGGTCGGAGCCCGGTTCGATCAGATCCTCGCGCGAGACCTCGGTATTCGTGCGAAGCCGAACGGCGGCCTTTGCAGTCAGATAAAGCCGCTCCGCACCGAGCTTGAAACTCATCTCGAAGATGTCGAGGCGATCGGTTTCTATCAACTGCAATGCCTTGTCCTTGACCAGATCGTCCACGCGCTCCCTGTCCAGGTTCGACATATCCCTTGTCATTGGAGCGCCGGCCCGCTGCAGCCTTGAGAAGAACGCAACGATCAGGGCATCATATTGCGCAGTTGGTCGGTTCGGCGTGCAGTTTCGCATCAGGTAGACAAGCGTCTGAGGCCGCAGCTTGCCCGCCGCAGCCAGAGCAAACGCCTTTGGCAGCGGCCATTCAAGGACCGCCTCTATCTCAGCCGCTACCGCGTCCGGCCGGACGTAGCGCTCGCCTTGTTTGTTCGATCCCGCCAGTGGCTTCACCGGGCTCTCCCTTGGCAATCCAGTTATCTGGTACTCTTTGATCTGACGAAGAATGAAAAAGCGGAAAGAGGAATTTTCACTTTTTTCAAACCCACGTTTCCGCCCCGGCCAACTTGAGTTCCGCCAAGGCCTGCCATCTTCGGTGATGCAGGCCCAGAAACAGGCTGTCTGAAACGATTCGACCTTGCAGCCAATTTTCACGAAATGAAGTTATTGAAAATGCACTCGTTTCGCCGGATCAATATTTTCCACGGAATATTTCAAAACCATAGCGCCGAATAACGGGCGGAGATTGTTTTTGAATCAAAAATAGGATCACGGTCCGGTCAGCTGCTTGCTTTGGGTCAAGATGAGCACCACGAATTCTGATGGCGGCAGACCGGACCTGCGCTCTGTGAGGATATACGCCGACGAGGCTGCCAGGAGATGCGTCGATGTCGACGGGCGTCCTCACACTGGCCGGTGAAATCTTGGCGCTATTTTTCGACTGGCGCGGCCCGCTGAACGACACGGCTACCCCGCGATCCGCTGCCAGTGTATCAAGGCCCAATTTTGGCGCCCCAAGAGTCTGTATGCCCCCCCCCGCTTGTCGTCTTCGATACTTGCACAAGATCGCAATATTATGCGGACATGCATCAACTCCTAGCGATGCCGTCGGCCACTATCCTGTTACGACTATCAGGAGAAGTGTTCTATCCCCGAGGCATTCGCATGATGGTTACTTCGGCCTGGTGGCCTCGGCGGAGGTAACTCGCACGCTGCTCAGCAGCTGGCGCATGTCGGCATCCAAAATTTCGTTCTGTTTGGACGAGGACGGGTTCGCTGACCAATCTCAACCGACCGACCGATGGGCGGCACTTGGTGGTACGTGCCGAAGCCGACAGTCACCGGAGTCTGCAAACAAGCCTTAAGCGGATTTTCGGCGAGCCGAATTATTTTTAAATTTTTGCTTGACACCTTTTTTCGTGGCGTGTATCGTCCAATAATAGGAAATCCCTCTATTTTTGTATTGACTCTCAGCGAGCAATAATATACATTATTGCTCGTAGCTCTGTTTGCGTTTTGCGACAGGCTGTGACCCAGCCCCACCGGTGAGTGGGAGAAAGAGAGAGATACAAGCAATGAGGAATCC
This sequence comes from Mesorhizobium sp. LNHC229A00, assembly GCF_000502415.1. Lineage (NCBI taxonomy): Bacteria > Pseudomonadati > Pseudomonadota > Alphaproteobacteria > Hyphomicrobiales > Phyllobacteriaceae > Mesorhizobium > Mesorhizobium sp. LNHC229A00. The sequence continues at coordinate 157,285 of NZ_AYWQ01000016.1, read as the reverse complement.
GAAATTAGATGTCCAAGAAATTTAGGTTTGTAAACGAAGGCGCCAAGCGCGCTTTCATGGACCTTCCAAAAGATATTAGAATCAATTTTTCAGGCGAAATCCGGAGAGTTCAAGAGGGCGACGACCCACTCGACGACTTCAAGGTTCTCAAGGGTGAATGGAAGGGCGTTATCGAACTACGAGAAAACGGCTCGCCGGCGTACCGAGCCCTCTACTGCGCAAAGCACCTCGACACGGTTTACATCCTCCATTCCTTTACGAAGACCAGCGAAAAGGCTGATCGAAAGGAAATGGATACCGCACTCTTCCGCTATAAGGAGATGATGGCCCAGGTTCGGGATATAATCCAAGCCGAAGCCAAGGCGGCGAAAGACAAAACGTCTACCAAGAAATAGGAGACGAGAGCAAGAGAGGCCGTTACGCGGCCTCTCTTTGTCTTTCTTCGACGCGGCAGACCACATGATGGCTACCGTCCAGCGCCGGCCTGAAGCGATACCCGAGCACTGCCAGATATCCAAAAAGCTTCTGGACCGAGAGCACGGCGATCTTACCACGCACAAGTTCGCTAACTCGTGACTGGGGGACGTTAAGCGCTGCGCCGATATGGGAGTTCTTCCATCCGCGCTCCTTGAAGATAGCGACGAGCGTGTTGACGAGATCCGACCGCAACGTCAAATCCGCAGCTTCCATCGGATCGTCCGCGATAGCGTCGAAAATGTTGTCGTATTCGAGCTGTGTCATAGCGATGGTTCCAAATTTTAAAATTACAGAATTCTGTAAATAGGTCAAAATGGGGAAGCCGTCAAGTTCCACCCCCAGGCCGCCGGGCCTGGTGAAGGATGCGGGAAGCTCCCCGTCTACCATCAACTGGCGTGACGCCGGCGTCTCCGCCCTGTCAGGGCCAAGTCGTCGCCCGATCTGATGGTTCGAATCTGGGCACTACCTTTGGCTGCATAATCATAAATATCAAAGGCGAGCGGCGCATTGCGCTTGGTATGAGATAGAAACGGTTCATCTTCAGACGCGACTCGGGGGGAAGTGCAGACGAAAAGTCGAGCGGTTCTATCCTCGTTACGGCTTCGATCTTTGCGCCTTCCAAGCTACCTAGACTGCTCGACGATAAGTCCAGAGCTGTGCCGGCGGTATGTTGCGGACGACGAAGTCATAGTGGGAAACCCCGTAACGGTCTGGCATCTTGATCACCGGCGACAGAGGTCCATACGTGATCTGAATTAGGGGCCGGCCCGCAGGAATACGGGCAAGCAGATCCTCAACCAGCGCGACACGCTGTTGCATTGGAAAGCTCAACAGCGGGACTGCACTTATAACACAATCGAACTGTTCACCTTTGCGCTCACCCAGAGCTTCTCCAGCGCAAATGCGTCGCCCAATCTGAAGTCCACATTCGGGAAGCGTTGCACCAAGCCGTCGTAGAAAATCCTAGAATATTCAATTGAAACCAGCTGGCGCGGCTTGATTCCCTTAGCCAGGATCGCCTTTGTGATGACACGGTTCCCGCGCCAAGCTCCAGAATCGGCAATCCTGACCGTGGGTTCACCACGCTTGCCATCCGGCGTGCCGCATAAACCGAAGTGGGAATAAGGGCTCCCACGCCCTTCTTGTCCTTCTGCCAGCCTTTGAAGAATTGGACTTCTTCCTCAAACCTTTTGCCGAGCCGCTCCTTCAGTCGCAAAATCATATCTTCTCCTTGCGTCAGCCGCTTACCCAACGTCATCATTTGGCAAAGCGCGTTTTGGCCAATCTCGGCACCTTTTACAAGCCGGTTACGACTGCTTCCCTGTCACGACGCGGTCAGCATGAATTGCCCATTAACGCACTTTCATGTTTGCTGGGCCTATGTTTCGCCCTCGCCTGCTGCCCGAAAAAAGTTTCCCGAGCTATGCGTATCTGCCCGGCAAATATCCGCATCCGGTGCGTGATCCCTTGGGCCACAGTTACCGATCAGATCCGGTGACCGTCGCCGTTGGCGAAGCGCTCGGCTCAGATGTGTTTCTATGGGGAATAGACCTTTTCAATCACGGCTACTACTGGGAAGCCCATGAAGCCTGGGAGCCTCTCTGGCAGGCTGCGAAACAAAGTGCTCAGCACCGCCTGTTCTTCAAGGGACTAATCCTGTTGGCGGCGGCCGGCGTGAAGATCCGTGAGGGAAAGCGGGTGGCTGCGGCGCGCCATGCGACAAGAGCTGCAGGGCTTTTTCGTCAGGTGGTGAGAGTGCCGGGCGGCCTGTGGGAGAAAGCGCTGGGAATGACACCTGCCGCGCTCGCTGAACATGCCCAAGCGATCGTAGCTTACCCGGTTGTTCTGCGGGAGCCAAAGCCTGCCCAGCCTGAACCTGTCTTTGATTTCATACTCGCACCAGTATCCGAGAGCGTTTGATCGGCAATTCAGTGATCCAAGCTAAATTTGTCAGCAGGAAACGGGACCTTTGAAAACCGCTCACCACCCGCATGCGCCACAAACAATAAGAGTGCAGTAATGCTTTATAGGCAACTCGCGGCCGCTTCGATGTCGATGGTCTTGAAGGTCGGGGGCTGACCGGTCGCGCTCGTAGCCGATCGATTGATGGCAGAGCTGCCGGCCAGGCTTCAATGACGGGGATGGCGAAAAGCTGAGTGCTCAAGCTTGCGGGCCGAGCTTGTCGGCCGCTCGATGGAAAGTGTCATTTGAGGTGGGGTCTCAGCCGCGTGCAGCTGAAAGACACGCTCGTCCAGTTCCTTGTCCACTTCCGTCAGACGATGATTGAGGCGAAGGTAGTCCGTCCAGGTCGGCGTGCGAAACGTTTCTATCCAATGCATAGGCTTCTGCAGGTTCCGCTGGAGCGTCCAGTTCCGAGCACCGACGCGGCTGTGTACATGGCGCCGCTGCCGCATGAGGTCGAGGAAGGCCTCGAGATTTCTCTCGGCTATCAGNCGACGCGGCTGTGTACATGGCGCCGCTGCCGCATGAGGTCGAGGAAGGCCTCGAGATTTCTCTCGGCTATCAGATATTCGACCTTGACCACGATCGGGCCGCTCCTCGGCTTCAGATTGAGAGAGACAGCTGGGGCATCGAATTCCTCCAGAGGATCGGGCTCGGAGTCGCGGCGCTCGCGAAGCGGAAAGAGAACGCCGGCTGCAGCGACGAACAGCAGGGAGGCAGCGGAACCCTCCAGCGCCCAGGTCAGCGAATGGTTTTCGGCCACCGTGCCCCACACCCAGCTGCCGAGCGCGATGCCGCCGTCTATCAAAGCATAGTAGATCGAGATGGTNGTGCCCCACACCCAGCTACCGAGCGCGATGCCGCCGTCTATCAAAGCATAGTAGATCGAGATGGTGCGCCCCACGACCCAGCGCGGGCTCGCCAGCTGCACGCTCACACCAACCCCGGACCAGGCGGTCACCCAGCCCGCGCCGCCCAAGGCGAGTGCAATTGCCGCCANTGCACGCTCACACCAACCCCGGACCAGGCGGTCACCCAGCCCGCGCCGCCCAAGGCGAGTGCAATTGCCGCCACGGCAATCGAAGATGTCAGTGCCAGGGAGAGAGAACACGCCGCACAGGCGACGCAGGAGAGCCTCATCAGCCGCTCTTGCGACAAGCTCCGTCTGAACAGGCTGTTGGAGAGGCCAGCCAAGACGGCACCGGTCCCGAAGCCGGCCATGAGCGCGCCATAGGCAAGCGGGCCTCCTCCCAGCTGGTCGCGGACAACCACCGGCAGCAGCGCGAGTATGGCGATGCTCGCCAGGCCAAAGAGGGTTCCTCGCGCGATCGCTGCCTTGATTTCCGATGACATCGCGGTGAAGCGCAGCCCGTCATAAATTGCCGTCCTCATCGACTCGCGGGGAAGAGGGGAAGAACGAACCTTCCACTTGCAGCGCCAAATAGTAGCCAAGGGTACGAAATAGGTGAGCGTGGTTACGGCGAATGCCGCCATAAGGCCAAATGAGGCAACCACAATGCCGCCGAGCGCCGGGCCAACAGTCCGGACGGTGTTGAAGCCAACAGAAAGCAGGGTGACGGCAGCGGGAACATCGCGTCGATCCACGATATCGCCAACCGACGCTTGCCAGGCGGGATCATTGAGAGCACCGCCGCTTGCGATCAAGAAGCTGAAGCCGAGGATCATCCACGGACTGACAAAGCCCAGCGCCACGNTTGAGAGCACCGCCGCTTGCGATCAAGAAGCTGAAGCCGAGGATCATCCACGGACTGACAAAGCCCAGCGCCACGGACGCGGTCAGCATCGCAGAGGCTATCACCATAAGGCAGCGGCCGGCGAACATGACCCGGCGCCGACTGAAATTGTCAGCGAGAGCTCCGGCGAAGACAGATAGAATGAATGCTGGCAGGTTCGCTGAAGCCTGGACCAGCGCAACCATCAGATCGGAAGTCGAGATCGTTGCCATTAGCCAGCTTATGGCGACAGTCTGCATCAACCAGCCGAGGCTTGAAACCTGCGTCGCAAGCCAGATCGAACGAAAGGTGGGCTGCAAAAGTGGCCCAAATGTCGTTGGTGCAGCCAAATCTTCGTTTGATCCAGCCACCCTACTCATTTTGCGAACCTTTGCTTTCCGTTATTNGGATCATTGAGAGCACCGCCGCTTGCGATCAAGAAGCTGAAGCCGAGGATCATCCACGGACTGACAAAGCCCAGCGCCACCGATGCGGTCAGCATCGCGGAGGCAGTCACCATAAGGCACCGACCGGCGAACATGACCCTGCGCCGGCTGAAATTGTCGGCGAGAGCTCCGGCGAAAACGGACAAGACGAAAGCGGGCAGGTTCGATGAAGCCTGAACCAACGCAACCATCAGATCGGAAGTCGAGATCGTTGCCATCAGCCAGCTGATGGCGACAGTCTGCATCAACCAGCCGAGGCTCGAAACCTGGGTGGCGAGCCAGATCGAACGAAAGGTGGGCTGCAGAAGTGGCCCAAAGGTCGTTGGTGCAGCCAAATCTTCGTTTGATCCAGCCACCCTACTCATTTTGCGAACCTTTGCTTTCCGTTATTGTCGCTTCCCATGTAATCTAGGCTGAACCGTGGCGGCTAGAAGAATAGATGGAACCCATTTGCCCGACAAATGTGGCCACAGTTCCTCCTGACCAATGGTTAGGCGGCCGAGACGCAGACCGGGGGCCGGCTCACTTGCCTTCGACCACATCTTGGTGAGCCGGGATTCACATGTCATTTGAGGCACCATGCTTGATCGACGCGCTGCCGAGCGNCCTGACTAGTGGTTTGGCGGCCGAGACGCAGAAATGGGCCGGCTCACTCGCCTTCGACCACATCTTGGTGAGCCGGGATTCACATGTCATTTGAGGCACCATGCTTGATCGACGCGCTGCCGAGCGGTTTTTTCGCGAAAGGCGACCCTTTCTTTTGTTGAAAACTCACTCATCAGCGGCGTTCGATGCTGAGTGTGGCTTTCGAAAAGTGAGGACGCTTGCCAGATCTTTGACAGGATCGATTCCCTGGTAGACGCAGACGATTGCCGGGCCGCGATCGAAGAGGCGCGCGCCTTGCTATTTCGATTCGTACAAAGGTCGGATGCGCTCACGCATGCGATCGACGACTTTCTGCTCGACCTGATAACGCTGGCTTTCATTGTTGAATGTTACGGACGCGGCTTTGAACTTTTGGCGCAAACGCTGGCTCGNTATTCCAGCGCCTCGGCCACACGCCAGACACGCTTCAGGTTCGAAGCATAGAAGTAGGCGGCGAGGCCGTATATCGTATCGTTGGCCTCACGCACGGCCTGATCAGCATCCTCAAAGCGAATGATCGGCGCCAAGGGTCCAAAGGTCTCTTCTTGCGCCACGATCATTTCCCTTGAGACGTTGCTGAGGATCGTCGGCTGGAAAAAGTTGCCATCGCTGCCGATCCGGCCGCCGCCACATCGGATCGNGAAGCATAGAAGTAGGCGGCGAGGCCGTATATCGTATCGTTGGCCTCACGCACGGCCTGATCAGCATCCTCGAAGCGGATAATCGGCGCCAAGGGTCCAAAGGTCTCTTCTTGCGCCACGATCATTTCCCTTGCGACGTTGCTGAGGATCGTCGGCTGGAAAAAGTTGCCATCGCTGCCGATCCGGCCGCCGCCACATCGGATCGCGCCACCTTTGGCCAAGGCATCGGCAATGTGAAGTTCGATCTTGGCCAGTGCATGCCCGTCGATCAGCGGACCGATAGCGGCACCTGGATCGAAGCCGTCGCCGACCTGAAGCTCACGGACACGCTCCACGAATTTGGCGACGAATTCGTCATGAACGCCCGACTGGACGTAAAGCCGGTTGGCGGAAACGCAGGTCTGGCCGGCATTGCGGAACTTGGCCTGGATCGCNCCGTCGACGGCAGCATCGACGTCGGCATCATCAAAGACGATGAAAGGCGCATTGCCACCCAACTCTAGACCGACTTTCTTTATCTGGTCCGAGCACTGGCGCATGAGCAATCGGCCGANATGAAAGGCGCATTGCCACCCAACTCTAGACCGACTTTCTTTATCTGGTCCGAGCACTGGCGCATGAGCAATCGGCCGACCTCGGTCGAACCGGTGAAACTGATCTTGCGGACCTTGGGGTTGGAGCAGAGTTCGCGGCCGACCGTATTGCCTTCGGAGGCGTAGATGAGGTTGACGACGCCTTCGGGAAAGCCGGCAAGATGGGCCAGAGCAAACATTGCACCTGCCACGAGGGGCGTCTGTTCAGCAGGTTTGAGCACGATGGTGCAGCCGGCGGCGAGAGCCGGCGAGATCTTGCGCGCAACCATTGAGGCGGGGAAGTTCCAGGGCGTGATCGTTCCAACGACGCCGATCGGCTGTTTGATCACCAGCATGCGATGGTCTGTAGAGGGCGGCGAGATCGTCTCACCATAGATGCGATTAGCCTCTTCGGCGTACCATTGCAGATATGCGGCCGCATGCGCCACCTCAGACTTCGCTTCGGCCAGCGGCTTGCCCATCTCCGCAGTGAGGATCGCTGCAAGATCGTCGGTGTGGTCGACGATCAGTTGGTGCCAACGCCAGAGGATGTCGCTGCGCTCGCGCGCGGTCAGTGCGGCCCATNTCGGTGTGGTCGACGATCAGTTGGTGCCAACGCCAGAGGATGTCGCTGCGCTCGCGCGCGGTCAGTGCGGCCCATTCAGGTTGCGCCACATGAGCTTTGTCGATCGCCGCGCGCGTCTCCTCAACACCCATGTCGGGCAGTTCCCCGAGCACCTCGCCGGTCGAAGGGTTTGATACCTCGAAGGTCCGCTCGCTTACTGGCATGCCAAGAGCCGGCACCCGGTCAATGGCTCCGAACAGCTCGCGCGATTTCAGGTGGCGAAGCATTGGCTCGTACAAGGGCAACGCGAATCCTCCTCGATGCAATTGGCGTGTCACACGACTTTTTGGTTTTTCCGCTGGCCTAGGATTTCGCATAGGGCCTCAGTGAGGGGCCACTAGACCCACTCGAATCCACTCAACCGAAACTGATGTCAGTTGTGCGAAACAGTCCGACCATTTCTCGAAACAAGGAGATCGAATCCATGTCGTTGCTCGCGCACTGGAGGGCAAATCGTGTCCTGCCGCGCTGTCAAATATTCCAACTGGTTTGCAGTCCAACCGCCCGTGAACGCGCTGGAGCACTGCGCGTCTTTTTTGCGGAAATAGAAGTGCCGAGGTCAGATTTGAAGCTGCCGCAGCGCTCAGTTCAGCAGGGCTATCCCTGATCTATGGCCTTGCTTTGATGGTGGGAGCGCTCTTTGCGGACCATGTCGTACGACTCGATATACGCCATCTCCAGNGTTCAGCAGGGCTATCCCTGATCTATGGCCTTGCTTTGATGGTGGGAGCGCTCTTTGCGGACCATGTCGTACGACTCGATATACGCCATCTCCAGGAGGTATCCTAGGAACTGCAGCCTGTGAGACCCCGCGATCTGATTCAGTTCGCTGAGCATTGCGCTGATGAAGGCAAGCGCCTTGGCCCGGTCGGATCTCAATCCCTTGTCGATCATCGTACGTCCCCACTTCCGCAGATTGCTCCTATATGGAGCGCGCTCTATTCAGTTCAGATGCTTCTGGATGCATGCTTCGATAGGCACGTCCATGCCGATGTCGAGGATTGGCGCGCTGTGCGTAAGCCACCCAATAGAAATGAGGTCGACCCCGGTTGCCGCTACGGCTGGGGCCGTTGCCGGCGTTATGCGACCCGAGGCCTCGGTGGTCGCGCGGCCGTCGACCATTGCCACCGCTCGGGTCAGTTGCTTGACCGACATATTGTCCAGCAGGATGGCGTCGACCCCGGCGCCTAGCGCGNAGATGCTTCTGGATGCATGCTTCGATAGGCACGTCCATGCCGATGTCGAGGATTGGCGCGCTGTGCGTAAGCCACCCAATAGAAATGAGGTCGACCCCGGTTGCCGCTACGGCTGGTGCCGTTGCCGGCGTTATGCGACCCGAGGCCTCGGTGGTCGCGCGGCCGTCGACCATTGCCACCGCTCGGGTCAGTTGCTTGACGGACATATTGTCCAGCAGGATGGCGTCGACCCCGGCGCCTAGCGCGATNTTGGCGCCGCCGCCGGCGCGCACGGCGTATTTTTCCAGCGCGCGTAGGCCGGGCGTCGTCTTTCGCGTGCAGACGATCCGTGCTTTCTGACCGCGCACCGCCTCGACGATCTCGGCCGTTGCCGTCGCAATGCCGCTGAGATGGCTGAGAAAATTGAGCGCTGTACGCTCGGCCGCAAGCATTCCCCGCGCCGGTCCACTCACCCTTGCAATGGTTTCACCCGCCGCGATCCTGCTGCCGTCCAGACGTCCAAAACGTATGTCGATCGACGGATCAACAAGCATGAAAGCGTAGGCTACCAGATCAAGACCGGCAACAACGCCAGACTGCCTGGCTCTGAACGCAAAGGCGGCCTTGCAGTCAAAGGGTATAATCGCATCGCTGGTAAGGTCACCGGCTTTGCCCAGATCCTCAAGTAGAGCGCTACGCACGATCAGCTCGATCACGATCCCGGGAAGGGGTGGAGGTGACGTCATCAGGCACTCCGTTCCGCGGGCCGCAGAATAAGTTCGGCCGCAACCGTCATTGCTGAGGCGAAGGTCAAGCGCGAAGACCGGGCCTGCGCCCTGCGTGTGGGGAAGTCCGACCTACAATGCGAGCCGCGGCTTTCCTCGCGCCGAAGCGCTGCAATGGCGATCATCAGCGCGATCAAAGCAGGGTCGGAAGCGCCAGTGTTGCGAACCGCGATCGGCAGCAGCGTTTCCACGGTGTCGGATAGTGCTTGCCCGTCCCGTATAACACCGAGCCCATTGGAGACCGCGTGGCGGACGGAGGAGGGGTCGGGCTGCGGGGGTGACGTTTCGACAAGCCTTGGCCACTGCCAGCCTGCAGGAGCGGCAGCTACGCTTTGCGCGACCCACAACGAGGTCGTCACGGCCTCGGTCAGCGAGTTGCTGGCAAGCCGGTTCGCCCCGTGCAGACCGGTGCAGGCAACCTCACCGCAAGCCCACAAGCCCGACACCGTGCTGCGGCCCGCGGCATCCACGGCCACGCCGCCCATGTGATAATGTGCCGCCGGGCGAACCGGAATCGGCTCAACGGCAGGATCGATTCCGGCGTCCCGGCAATGCCGGGTCACAACTGGGAAGCGCTTGGCGAACTTCTGGCCGAGGGACTGCCGGGCATCAAGGTAAACACGATGTCCGGTGCCAAGCTGCTGCCATACGGCCCGTGCCACGACGTCGCGCGATGCCAGCTCGCCGCCAGGCGTGTCGCACAGAAAGCGGTGCCCGCACTCGTCGATCAGCACTGCGCCTTCGCCGCGAACCGCTTCGCTCACCAACGGCATCGGCCGCTGCGAAACGTCGAGCGCNGATCAGCACTGCGCCTTCGCCGCGAACCGCTTCGCTCACCAACGGCATCGGCCGCTGCGAAACGTCGAGCGCCGTCGGGTGGAACTGGATGAATTCCAGATCGGCGAGTTCCGCACCGGCGCATGCGGCGAGCGCCAGGCCGTGCCCGAATGAGCCGGCCGGATTGGTCGTGTCTCTGAACAGGGCGCCGATACCGCCGCTCGCAAGAACCACGCGGCGCGTCGGAAATATAATCGCCTGTCCACCTTTTGCCGCCACAACGCCGCTGACCGCACCATTTTCCACAATTAACCGGCGGGCTTCCATGCCTTCCAGAATTGTGATCGAAGGCGTTCGCCTCACAGCGATGATGAGCGCGCGTACAAGCTCGCGGCCCGTAGAGTCACCCCCGGCATGGACGATCCGGCGACGGGAATGCGCTGCCTCGAGCCCGAGCCGCAGTGTCCCGTCCCACGAGCAGTCGAAGGCGACGCCCANCCGGCGACGGGAATGCGCTGCCTCGAGCCCGAGCCGCAGTGTCCCGTCCCACGAGCAGTCGAAGGCGACGCCCAGGTCCATCAAATTCTCGATGGCTCGGTCCGCCTCATTCAAAACGCGTCTGACCACACTTTCGTCGCAGAGGCCGTCACCTGCAGCAAGCGTGTCTGCAAGATGAAGGTCTGGACTGTCGTCAGCGCCGAGGCTTGCCGCCAGCCCGCCTTGCGCCAGCGTGCTGGCGGCCTCGGTCCCGAGCCGCGTCGGGGACAGAAGGTAAACGGGATGCGGCGCCAGATGAAGCGCGGTCATCAGCCCGGCAACGCCAGCGCCGATGATCACGGGCGCTCCCCTGATGTCNATGCGGCGCCAGATGAAGCGCGGTCATCAGCCCGGCAACGCCAGCGCCGATGATCACGGGCGCTCCCCTGATGTCGCCGACCTCTGGCGTCATACGGCAAGCATCCGCTCGACCGCACGCCGGGCCCGATCAACCACTCGAGCATCGATGGTCACGATGTGGCGGGTTTCTTCCAGCGCCGTGCGAATGTTGGCGAGCGTGATACGCTTCATATGCGGACAGAGATTGCAGGGGCGCACGAACTCGACGTCGGGGTGGTCGATGGCCACGTTGTCGCTCATTGAGCATTCGGTCATCAACACGACGCGCGCAGNCAGCGCCGTGCGAATGTTGGCGAGCGTGATACGCTTCATATGCGGACAGAGATTGCAGGGGCGCACGAACTCGACGTCGGGGTGCTCGATGGCGACGTTGTCGCTCATTGAGCATTCGGTCATCAACACGACGCGCGCAGGCTTGTGCCGTTCGACATAGTCCGACATCGCCGCCGTCGAGCCGGCGAAATCGGCAACCCCGACAACTTCCGGCGGGCATTCGGGATGGGCAAGCACGGTAACGCCAGGATAGGCATCCCGCAGCTCGCGAATGTCGGCTGGCGTGAAGCGCTCATGCACTTCGCAATGACCGTTCCAGGCGATGATCTCGACCGAAGTCTGTGCCGCGATAGATCGGAAGAGCACACGTCTGANTAGGCATCCCGCAGCTCGCGAATGTCGGCTGGCGTGAAGCGCTCATGCACTTCGCAATGACCGTTCCAGGCGATGATCTCGACCGAAGTCTGTGCCGCGATGTTCCTGGCCAGGTATTCATCGGGCAGCATGATCACCCGCTCAACGCCAAGCGACTCCACCACAGCCAAAGCGTTGCCGGAGGTGCAGCAGATGTCCGACTGGGCCTTCACGGCAGCGGACGTGTTGACGTAGGTCACGACCGGCACAGCAGGGTAGCGTTGCCGCATCAGCCGCACGTCGTCCGCCGTGATCGAGTCCGCCAGCGAGCAGCCGGCGCCAAGATCCGGAATGAGCACCGTCTTGTCCGGATTGAGGAGCTTCGCCGTCTCAGCCATGAAATGCACGCCGGCGAGCACGATGATGTCCGCATCGACGGTCATTGCCTTGCGGGCCAGCGCCAGGCTGTTGCCGACGATGTCGGCCACGCAGTGGAAGATCTCGGGGGTTTGATAGTTGTGCGCCAGGATAACGGCGTTGCGCTCGCGCTTTAGCGCCAGAATGGCCTCGACGTCGTCGCTGAAAGCTGCCCATTCCACTCGGGGGATGACGCGATGGACGCGCTGATACACGGACGCGGCCGAAGGTATCGTCCCGCTCACCGGCGCCTCCCGTTTATAATCCATTCGACTATAAGGGGTATATATCTAGGTTGACTATAAGCGTGTCAACCCCGGGCCAGAGGCAATTTTGTCCCCGCAACGGCAGTTTCATCCAGCACGACATGGCGAAACTGATAGAGCTTGGCCGGGCGCCCGCCCGTATCCAGAGAAGTCTCGCCAGTCTCCTCGACCAGTTCTTGCTGCTCGATGAGCCGGCGAAAGTTAGGCTTGTTGATCAGCCGGCCTGCCAGGGCTTCCACGGTCCGTTGCAGCTGCAGCAGCGTAAACACCGGCGGCATCAGCTCGAAGACGACTGGCCGGTATTTGATCTTCGAGCGCAAGCGCGCAAGGCCCGTGGCCAGGATGCGGCGATGGTCGGCAACCATCGTTGTCCCGGCTGTTGAGTCGGATGCGATCGACCGTTCGTCGCGGGTGGCCTCTGCCACCAGACCCGCCTCGTAAAGCAGCTCATAGCGCTGAAGCGCCAGCTCTTCATTCCAGGGGCGCTCGTCGAGCCCGAAAGCAATGGCAGCCCGCCGCCGCCGCTCACTGCGCGTCGCAGTTTGCTTGGCATCGGCCGCCCAGGCAAGCAGACGCGGCTTCAGAACATCCGCAATCAGTTTCGGTGTTCCGAGGCGGTGGTCCTCCCACGGAAAATAATCGTACCAGCTCCGCCAGGCACAGGTGGATGCGCCGGTGGCATGTTCCTTCCGGGTCAAAGCGAGATAGCTGATGGAAATGACGCGCTGCTGGCGCCCGTCGGCGCGGTCGGCATCAGCGAACGTATAGAGCTGCTCAATATAGCCGAGGGGATGACCAGTCTGCTTCTCGACCCACGCCCTTAGACCTGACTGCAGCGATCGATGCTCCAGCGCGAACGGCCCCGAGGGCAGGCAATCCCCCTGCCCGATGGTGAGGACCGCTGGTTCACCGTCATTGACGGACACGACAACGGCAATCAGCTCCGCTTCGACTTGCTTGGCCTTGGCGGCGGCCCTACCGTTGCGTGTTGCTTTTGGGCGATCTTCCATGGTTGCCTGGGTTGGGCAGAGTTTTCCCTGCGAAACATCCTAATCGATTTAACCAGCGTGTAACAGGCCATTTCGCCTGTCAACTCGGCTGCTCTATGAAAGGCTTAGACCTTCGGTCTACACCCGGCCATGTTTCAGAAGCGACGTTCGCGGCACCTGACCCTGGGGCAGCGCAAGTAAGCCGCGCTCGTGCGGGATCGGAGATCGGCACCGCATGCCCCGCTTTGCCCGTCCACGCAGGCGAGCCATCTTCGTCGATGCGCCGGTCTCGTCGATAAAGACCAACCGTTCGGGATCGAGATCAGGCTGGGCCTTGAACCAGGCGCGTCGCCGCGCGAGCACGTCGGGCCGATCCTGCTCGCTGNTTTTTTTGAAGGTCATCGAGTGACGGTCGAGAAAGCGCCAGATCGTGCTCGGCGCGAACACGACCGCATGCTCCGCCCTGAGAAATTCAGCCAACTCGACCAGTGTGATGTCGTCCTGACCTTCGATCACCGCCAGGATCGTATCCCGGTAGGCTTCGATCCGATGGGAGCGCTTGTCTCCGCCTTGGGGCTTTGCCCGCGTCGCGCCGCTCTCTCGCCATTCGCGGACCCAGCGGACCGCGCTTGCCGCGGCAACACCGAAACGATCCGCCGCAGCCCGCCGCGACAGGCCACTCTCAACCGCTGCGATCACTCGCGAACGCAAATCCTCCGATATGGCTCTAACCATGCCTGCTGGCCTCCATACCCAGCCGACATGATGAATCAGATATTCTCCCCGATGGGAATCCCTNCCGATATGGCTCTAACCATGCCTGCTGGCCTCCATACCCAGCCGACATGATGAATCAGATATTCTCCCCGATGGGAATCCCTAGCGATTCCATCAGGTCAGATTATGCTCTAGCCAAATCCACTGGATTTAATGTCTGCTATCCTTTTTCGGATGCCAGAAGTTGCCGGCCCGCTTCCGGCCCCGTTGCGGTCATTTCTGAACTCCCACACTTTGGCTTTTCCAGCGCTAAACTGGCCTTGGGTGATGAATGGAAACGGTCAGATGTTCCCGGTCTGTGCTCGAAAAGTCGCATAAATGGCACTGTGGAATTGGTGTGATCGCAAAGTCAACCGCTCGCTGATCCGCCGTTAAACTCCAGGATTCCCGGTCCGGTCCGAATGGACAACCTCCCGAAGGCTCACAGCTAGGTGTGCCTCAGGGCGACCAAGCGCCGACCGAGTCGCAGGAACAACGCGATGTCGACGACAACGCCGAGTCGAGGTTCCGCCGAACGGAGCGCTGGTTGAATTGAAACGTTGTCGAACAAAGTGATTGTCGATTGCGGCGCGTTGATCAGCGATGAGCGATAGCAAGGCAAATTGGAGAGGAAAGGATCGTCCCGGCGCAACCCGATTCCCGCAGCGCTATCCCTCGTTCCGTCGACCATCCTGAAGAAGCTCTCGGCATCGCCAAAGGGAGGTCGCTCGCCAAGGCGTTCGCCAGAGCTGGGAGCACATTAATCTGACCGGCATCTACACCTGGGACAGCGAGCAGCATTTGCCGGAAGGCTATAGGACACTGTGCCTTCCGGTGGCGCTAAAGCGTGTCGCATGATGTTCATGATCGGTTCGACCTTAGCGTACGATTTCGAGTAGTTCTTGTTCCGACCCCTAAAGTGGCTTCTCCGACCATGTCGTGCCAGGTAGCCACGGGAAGCTGAGTCATCATCAGGGTCGATTCCGGCGATGCCGCTCCTCGAAGATTTCCAGTAGATCGAGGCGCTGCCTATCGTTTGCGATCTACTTTCCCGCCATGATCCGGCTTTCACGCAGTGCGCCCTGGCGCTTGAGGATTGGATAGGCGATCGCTGCTATATGGGCGTTGATGCACTTAAGATCGCGCAGGATATCGAGATGCAACGAACTGGTCTGCATGCTGTCGATCATACCGTCGCGAAGTCGCGCTCTATGGTTAGCGGCTGACCGCTCCTCGAGATTGCGGATATCGATTTTGGACTCGACCAGTTGGCGGGCTAGTTGCTCATCGCCAGATACCAGGATGCTTTGGGCTAGCCGCAGGTTTTCCAACGTCACGCGATAGAGTTCTTCGATCTCGGAAGCACCCTCGGCCGAAAAGCTCAGCTGATTGCGTATTTTCTTGTCCACGAGATCGCGCAGATTTCTGTCGACGATATCACCAACATGCTCGAGATTGGTGGCATAGCTGATGATCTCGTTCGAACGGTGCTCCTCCCTCTGGTTGAGAGCAGTGCTGTTAAGCTTGGAGAGGTAAAGCTTGACCGCACTATTTAGCCCATCGACCTCGTCATCCATGGCGGCGATCCCCGAAGACCGACCGGTGTCATTTTTTCTCAGCGCCTCAAGATTTGTTTTCAGCATCTCGGTGACGCAATCGCCGATACGTCTCGCGGGCTGCGCCGGCAAGCGCAATTGCCGGCTTGTCGAGACTAACGAGATCAAGATGGCGCGGTCCCCCCTCATTCTCGATTGCTTCCGGTAGGACGTGGCCCATCAGGGAGGACAGCGGGCGAAGGGCCGGTAGCATGATAAGCGCAAGCAGAATATTGAAAGCAATATGCGCATCGACGATGAGCGCGGTGGGTCCATGACTTACGTCCAACAGCAAAAGAGCTGCCGTTTCGATAAACGGTAGGACAACAACGCATCCGATCAGCCGTACCAGCATATTGCCTATTGTCACGCGGCGCGCCAACGCGCCTTGGTTCAAGGTGCCTAGAACGGGAGGGATTGCGCCGCCCAGGTTGGCGCCGAGCACCAGAGCGACCCCGAGCGTGGGTGTAACTGTTCCGCTCGATGTCAGGGACATTGCCAGCAACACGATTGCAAGGCTGGACGATGCCGCGAACGCAAGTACCGCAGCGACAAGCACGGCAAGCACTGGTACGGCGTCCAGTGATGCCATGAGGGCTGCCAGCACGCGAGAATGCTGCATGGGTTCGGTGGCCTGACCGAGAAGCCGCAATGACAACAGCATCAACCCTAGTCCGAGGATGGCGCGTGACAGCCCCTTGGCGGCCTTGGAATGGCTGAAGCTAAAGGCAAACACGCCGACCGCGATCATCAGCGGCGCCAGGAAGTGAAGGTCAAAGGCGAGAAGGCGCGTGACAAAGCTCGTGCCCACATTCGCGCCGAGCATGATGGCCTGAGCCATCATCGGACTCATAAACCCGCTTCCGGCGAATGTGGCCGTCATGAGCGCGGTCGCCGTGCTGCTTTGCAAGGCGAGCGTCGCGAGAAGGCCAACGCCGAAGGCCAACAGCCGGTTACGCGTGCCGGATCCGATCCATCGGCGCAGCTTTACGCCAAACGAGCGGATCACGCCGGTCTTCACCAACCGAAGACCCCAGAGCAGAAGTGCGACTGCGCCAATGAGATCAAGCATTGCCCATCCTGGGAACGGGTCGCAGCACCGTGGGTCCCTCAGAGCCGCCATGCTTTCGCGACCCGGGATATGGAATCAGAACCCACCGGACGTTTGCGTGAATCGGTAGTGTGAAAGGCGAACCAACCGTGTGCACTTCCAAAAGCTCCATTCAAAAATGCGTACGACAACGTTCAGTGACCTTTTGGACGCTTGCGTGTTGCCGAAGTCGAATGGCCAGCTGCGGCAACACTTCATGTTCGGTGCGAAGATCTTTTAACCGCCAATCGCTCCCATCGAAACTCGATGCTCGGAACAGCACATCTGCGCAGTTTTCCAGTCGCATTACACATTTAACCCGGACTTAGATGGCCCCGCCCACGATACGTAACAAATGGAATGCTGCCCAATACGCTTCATCGCTCCAATTGTTTGGAATATAACTCCATTAGCAGACAAATTTCTTGCGGAGGCCTAATCGACTGATATCCCCTAAAACTTCGTCCATCATAACAGGTCGACTCTCGGCAATGCTCTTCAGAGTCGCTTCGATCATCGCGGTGACAACAAGCCCGTCAAATCCAGTTGCCTCCGGACGTGTACCGGCAGCGACGCAGTCGACAAAGTACCTAATTGGCTCGTACTGAAAGCCCCATGCCTTACCGTAGCGAGTCAGTGTTTCCGATGAGAAGGGAGTGTGGAACTTGTCCGTGTAAACCCAGAGATTTGGCTCATTTCTCAGGTCGAGACCACCTTCAGTTCCATAGAGTGTCAGGCGCTGGTCGACCACATTCGAATAGCTCTCGGGAAGAATCCACGAACTCTCAAGTGTGAATACAGCGTCGTTTTCGAAGGTGATCATGGACTGGATGGTATCAAAGCAATCGATGCCACGACCTTTTAGCACTCCTCTTGACCCTTTTGCGTAGACTTCCCGCGGCTCCTCTTGGATTAGCCAGCGTACAACGTCCATCATATGGGGCATAAGAAACCACTCCGGACCAGAACGCGCGCCCCAGCCTAGCATCTTAGTCGGCACCCAAATCGTATCGCTCAAACGCGCGTAGCCCATAACCGATTTTCCAAGCTTTCCGCTCTCGGCATAGCTCTTTGCCCCCATAAACAGAGGATGCCACCTGGCATGAAAATCGACCATCAGCATACCGCCACCTTTCTGCTCAGCGTCGAGAATAGCCTTGGCGTCCGAAACTGTTGTCGCAATAGGCTTCTCGATCAAAACATGCTTTCCGGCATGCAACGCCGCCACGGCCGGATCACGATGAAGATGATCAGGCGTCGCAATCGTCACGACCTCCACATCGGAGGCCAGAACCTCGTCAAGATTAGTCGACCATCCGCAGCCGAAACGCTCAGCGGCGGCCTTCGCACGTGACTCATCGATGTCGCATATGACGGAAAGTTCCGCTGGCGCGTAAGATGTCAGGGCGAGCGCATGATTGGCGCCCCATATGCCCGCCCCAACCACAGCAACTTTGACCGGTTTCAGCGTTTTTGACATCGATGTCGGCTCCGGTTTCGATTTTTGAATATTTGTCACTCGTGGCGTGAGATCGAGCAAGGAGAACATTTCCGCGAGATCTGAGACGACCAACTGTGCGCCTGCCTGTTCCAACATTGCAGCATGATCCGGCCCGCAATGAGAACCGCCGACAAAACCTATTACGCGCATGCCGGCACGCACCCCGGCCGTCACCCCAGCCACACTGTCCTCGACAACGACTGCATCACAGGGTGCAACGCCCATCTCTTTAGCGGCATGTAAGAAGATATCAGGTGCGGGCTTCCCCTGAGGGACCATCGCAGCGCTAAAAATATTCGGCTCGAACGCCTCCAGAAGGCCCGTGATCGCAAGGCCAAGGCGAAGTTTTGCGGGGGCACTGCTTGAGGCCACACAAAATGGGATGCCAAGGCCGGATACGAAGTTGGCCGCACCCTTGATGATCTTCAGTTCGGTATGAAATGCCGCTTCGACATCGTTCTTGATTATATTTTCCAACTCGGCCGGTGGATTCACACCATAGTCAGCGCCAAGGATACGGCACATTTCAACGAAACTTATCCCTGTAAATCGGCGGACCACTTCCTCAACCGGAATGTGGCATCCGATGGTTGCAAGCGCTTCTGACACCACCCTGCAACCCAGGAATTCACTGTCGATCAACACGCCGTCACAGTCAAAAATGATGAGTTTAGCGGGAGGAAAATGAGGCAATGACATTGTTTGTGGCTTTTCTTTTCTTGGCTTGGAAGACCCCTGAGCCAACGCTTCTTTTCGATCTCCGACCTCGTGCAGCATCAGCGACACGACGAGCAAGTGCTTGGCTCTTGGAAATGTTAGAAGATTTGGATTATCGAGGTTGGCGGGCGTGTCTTTGCCAATGCTCCGACCTGACACTCGGCTGATCGTACATAGAACACGGTGAGTCTTCCGCTGGTCGGCATTGCTCGATATCAAACAGAATGCTTTGACTTCAAAGCACGATACGAACCGCCTCATGAAAACTGCGTTGGCTGTTCAGTTGTCGTGAAGCATGCGGACCAGCGGTAGATCCTTCAGTTTATGTCACTTCGGCAGCAATGCACGTGTTTCCGCGGCCATGCTGTCGAGTGTTTGAAGTGCGTCAGCGCCACCGGCGATGCGTGTCATGCTGTCGAGTATGTTACTTGCAATCTTTACACCGTTCTGGCCAGGCCATGCTGCCCACTGGCGGGCGATCGGGATCTGCCGCGAGCTGGTCTCCCAGTTTGGATGAGCCTTCAGGAATTCGCCAAGATATCCTGGTTCAAGAGCTTTGGTGTTTGCAGGCATGTATCCGGTTGCTTTGGTCACGATAGTCTGGCCCGCAGGCCCAGTCGCAAACTTGATGTATTCCCAAGCGGCCTTTTGCTTTTCAGAATCCTGTGTGGTGATAACGGCAGCCATGCCGCCTGTAGGTAGTCCTGCCTTTTTGGGGTTCGCGAGAGGCATAGTAGAAGTCTTCATCACGAATTTATCCCCGATCTGTTTCTCGAAGGTGCTGATGATCGAAGGCGAAGTAAAATAGATCCCTAGAGTTCCGGCCACGAATTGTTGACGAGCAGCGCGTGACTCGATCGCCTTTTGTTTTCCTTCCGTGAAGAAGCGCTTAAAAAGCGTGATCGCTGCCTTCCCTTCGGGACCGTCAAAAGCAACGTCCTTGCCATCCGGCGTCAAGAGTTCTCCGCCTTGATTGAAGATGAGGTTTTGAAACATCCAGTCATCATCGCCGACATCGTAATACATCCCATCCACGCCACCGAGTGAGGAGATTGCACCAGCCAGCTTTATCAAACCATCCCAATCGGTTGGAAGCTTGTCAGGGTCCCCTCCGGCTTTCTTTACGAGGTCTGTATTGAAGAACACGATTGGGGTCGAGGTTGCATAGGCAATCCCGTATTGTGTGCCATCGACCTTCGCAAGGGCCAGCAGACGATCGGAATAACCGAGGTCGGCGAAGTTGGGCTCAGCTTTAATGAACGGTTCCATGGAAACAGCGATATTGCGTGCTGATAGTTCGGAGATCTTTTGCAGTCCCGATATAAAGATATCTGGGAGGTCTTTAGTTATTGATTGCCGAAGCACGGTTTGAAGCGCTTCCTCGTAGTCGGATGCCGGAGCTCGAAAGGTAATTTTGATATCCGGGTGCTTGGCCATGAATTCATCAGCGATTGCTTGGTGAAAGGGCTGATGTGAGGGATAGGCAAACTGAACCTTGAGCTCTGTTTGCGCAAGTGCTGGAGAGGCGGCAAGAGATGCAAGGGCGAGCGAAATCAAGCTAAAAAGTTTCATGAGTTCCACCTTTATGTTGAGGGTTTATTTCAGGCCAGTGACTGTAAGCCCGCGAATGAACTGTGCTTGGGCAAACAGGAATGCTAGAACTAGAGGCGCGATGACGATGGTGCCTGCGGCCATGAGTGCACCGATATTTCCGCCCGCCTGGCTCGATTGACGAAACATCATCAGTCCAAGAGGTGGCGTTGCGAGATTTGGGTCAGTTATGACGATCAACGGCCAGTAGAGATCGTTCCAATGACCCACCACAGAAAAGATGGAGAAGGCGGCGATCGCGGGCCAGGATGAAGGAACAACAATCAGCCAGACGATCCCCCATTCGGAGTAACCATCCAAACGAGCTGCTTCTATGATCTCATGAGGAAAAGTCTTGAAGAACTGCCGAAGCAGAAAGATGCAAAAAACAGAGATCGAGAAGGGTATAATCAACGCTGTATAGGTGTCTAGAAGACCTACGTAAGCGAACGCGATGTAAATCGGCAGTGCGGGCACCTGGATAGGGATCATCAGTCCAAGCAGCACCAAGGACATTAGGATGCCGCTTCCACGAAAGGGAATTTTGGCAAGGGCGTAGGCACAAGGTGCCGCAATGACGACCTGGATGACCAAGATGGAGAGCGAAACAAACGCGCCATTGAGCATCAATCTTAGTAGCGGCGCGTCAGTGAAGGCTGAAATGTAATTAGCTGTTGCACCCCACTTCGACGGGAGCAGATGAAAATCTGCCGTAAATACTTCGTCCGGCGTTTTAAGTGATGTGATTACCATCCACACGAAAGGCATCAGCATGAAAGCGGCGCCGGCGAGCAAAATCGAATGTGCCACTGCACTAGCAAGGAGGGATCGGTTCTGTACCATCAGTAGTGAACCTTTCTGTCAGAGACCCGCATCTGAAGGAGGATCAACGTTACCGTAACGGCGAGAAAAGCGACGGTAAGAGCCGACGCGTAGCCTGTTCGAAAGTAGCGGAATGCTTCGAGATAAATTGAGTAGAGGATAACCCCTGTGGATTTATCTGGCCCGCCTTGAGTAATTACGGCTACGGACTCGAAGATGCGAAGTGAGTTTACCGCAGTCGTAAGCGTTACGAACAACGTGGTCGGTCCAAGTAGCGGCCAAGTGACGGTAAGAAAGCGATCAAGTCCACCATCGGCCCCGTCGAGGGCCGCCGCCTCGTCGATCTCACGTGGGATCGAGCCAAGTCCTGCGAGAAAAAGAATTACATTGAAGCCAACAGATTGCCAGATGCCGATGATCGCCAGCGAAACCATCGCCCAGTTCGGATCAGCGAGGAAACGTACCGGCTCTAATCCTAGGGATGTCAACAAGTGGTTCGCTAGTCCGAACGTGGGATGTAGGATGAATTCCCACACGGTGGCCATCGCGACCAATGTTGCTGTAACAGGAAGAAAGTATGCGACTTTATAGAAGCGCGTCATGAAACGCCTGCGCTCTAGAAGCAGCGCGACTAAAAGCGCCATGAAGATCGAGCCAGGAACAACGATCGCGACGTATAGAGCCGTATTTCGAACCGACTGCCAGAAGATACGGTCCGACACCATGTCCAAATAGTTTCCCAGCCCTACAAAGTGCAGTCCCGGCATTCCGAGTTCGTAATCTGTGAATGAAAGCAGGATTACAACGGCGGACGGCACGAGGGAAAAGGCGAGGAGAAGGATTGTCGCTGGCATCACCAGCGTTGGAACGGAAAGGAACCCATGCCGAGCGCCGGCAAGGTTGTTGCTTGTGATATTTGCGCTCATGCCGCAGCCCGCCTTTGAACGCGGACGCGCATCCCGTCCTTTCCGAAAACGAAAAGTTTTGCAGGATCGATCTGGATATGAATTACATCGTCCGGAAGAAGAGCCGATGCTTGGCTTGGTTCAACGCGAACGATGACGGGCGCCGGCGCCCCGTGCAATAAGACGTGGATAAAGGCTTCCGCGCCAAAACGCTCGCACAGCAGCACACGGCCAGACAAGTCCGATACCGCTGCAGACGCCGCAGGCGCGCAGGCTTCCGGGCGGAAACCGACTGTGAGCTCGGAGCCGCTTGCGGCAATCGTCCCGAGACCATCATCAATCAGCCGGCCCCGTGGTCCGCCGAGGATTAACGCAAGCGGTAGAGTGTTTAGACCTGGATTGGAAATGAACTGCGCGACCTTTAGATGATCCGGATTGTCATATACGGCATCCGGAGTTCCGACCTGAAGAATCTGGCCAGCAAACATGACAGCGATCCGGCTCGACATGGTCATAGCTTCGGCCTGATCATGCGTTACATAAATCAGGGTCACGCCGAGGCGCCGGTGCAACTGCACCAACTCACTGCGCATGTGGACCCGCAGTTGCGCGTCCAGATTGGAAAGGGGCTCGTCCAGGAGGAAAACCTGCGGCTTGCGGACGATCGCGCGGCCAAGGGCGACACGCTGGCGCTGTCCACCAGATAGTTGAGCAGGTTTCCTTGCGAGGAGATGGTCGATTGCAAGTGATCGGGCGGCGGCTTCCACTTCGGCTTTGATGTCAGCCAGTTTTTCGGATGCCTGCGGCATCAGTGAGCCGATCAACGGAAGTCTTTGCAGGCGCCCGAGTCTCCTCATCCGCAGAGGCACGGACATGTTCTGTGCTACAGTCAAATGAGGGTAAAGCGCATAGTTTTGGAAAACCATCGCCACGTCGCGTTGCTTGGGCGGGGCTTTGGTTACGTCATGACCAGCGATTGAAATGTCGCCTTCGGACGCTGTTTCCAGGCCGGCGATTAGTCTCAATAAAGTGGATTTACCGCAGCCGGATGGTCCCACCAATGTAAGAAATTCGCCGCGCCTGACCTTCAGGTCGATCTTGCCGAGCACCTTTTGCGCTCCGAATGACTTGACGAGCCCTTTAACGTCTATCGCGGTATTATCCACTTCGCAGATCAATCTCGTATCCCTTTTATTTTGGCCGATGGACAGACGCGCACGTTCGACTCTCAGAGCTGCCTCATCATGTGATGTTCTGCGACATAGTAATTATCGATCTTCAGCGAGCGCCTCTCGAAGCCAAAATCGCTGAAACCAGCTCTCAAATAAAGGCGGCGAGCCGCTTCATTCGTCTCAGCCACCGTAAGGCGAAGCTCTTCAATCATGCCTTCGCATTGCGCGAAAAGCATGTTCATCAACATGTCACCTAGGCCGCATCCTCGAAATTGCGGCCGTATGAATACACCCCAGACTACGCCCTTATGGCGCTGCTTGGTCGATTGCACTCGTTCGACCGCTATGATGCCGCTCAGCTCAAGGCTTGGCGTGTTAGCGCCAATGACAATGTTGTCGCTTAGCTTAGCTTAGCTTCAAACCATTCGAGAGGCCGCTCCGCTTCCTCGTGATAGGATGAGCCGAAAGATTCGGGGTGCAGTTGAAGCCCAAGCAAACGTGCGTCCCGAAACGGGTTAGCGTCTGACGCGTGAAGGCGCCTAAGCGTCTGACCGTGTTTCATCACACTGTCACTCCGGAAAGTTATTGGTGAACCACTGATCTAATCCGTTACCAGTTCATGGAATATAACTCCACAGGATATTATGTCAATGGAGTTTTATTCCATGTGTTCCATTTTGGGCGCGCTGCCATCGAGATCCTTGTCCGCGCAATAAGCGAGGCTGGGGAGGAGCCGAGGGCCGGCATGCACGTTCGGGTCCGAAGATCGATCGGTCGCTTGATATCTAAACCGGAGCGGCGAGCGGCCCGGCCCTCATCACCATGGGCTTGACTTAACAATGTCCATCTGAAGGCCCTTAGGACGTGCCCCGCATCGTCGATTGTCCCCGTCACGCGCCTACACGAGTGGTCGCCTCGGGAGTGTCAAGCGACAACCCTGAGTCGTCGGCCAGGCAGGGGAAGTATGCCACAACTTCTAGATATATGTCAAACATACATACATACCCGCCGTCTGAGAAGGCTCAGCTGCACCAGCCAAGGGGCGGAATCTCAGGTGTTGTGCGCGATTTCCGGAAAAAACGATGTGTGCTTGACCTTTCGTGAGGTATGTGTGAGATACGTACATACAGCTCGGCCGTTTTTACCGGAGGCGTCATGCGGGAACTAAAAGTAGGCATCATTGGCGCTGGCATCTGGGGAGCGAACCATGCCAGGGTCTTCAACACTCTGCTCCAAACACGCTTGGTTGCGGTCTGCGACATTGCGCCTGAACGGGCAAACGCATTCAAGGAGCAAAGTGGCTGCGCGGCGGCCTATTCCGACTTCAATGAGTTGATCGCGGATCCCGAAGTCGAGGCCATCTCCGTGGCAACACCCGACTTTACGCATGCCCCGATCATTCTTGCGGCACTGAAAGCCAACAAACATGTGCTTTGCGAAAAACCGCTGGCAATGACGCTGGAAGAAACCGAGGAAGTTGCCAAGGCGGCGGCACAGTCCTCCGGCAAACTGATGGTCGATTTCCACAATCGGGTGAATCCGGCCATCGTGCAGTTGCGCGACGCCGTCGCCGCCGGCGAGATTGGCAATGCTGTTCATGGCTATGCGCGCCTCAGCAACACCACGTACGTTCCGCTTGAAATGCTGTCCTGGGCGGCAAAGTCGTCTGCGCTTTGGTTCTTGGGTAGCCATGTCGTTGACGCGCTGCGATTTGTTCTAAATGACGAGGTGGTCAGGGTTTACTCGGTCGCTCGCAGTGGCGTGTTGAAAGCACGGGGCGTCGATACACAGGACGTGCATATTTCGACTCTGGAATTTTCTAAGGGTGCCGTCATCACGCTGGAAAACAGCTGGATCCTCTCGACCGCCAACCCGATCGCATATGACTTCAAGATCGAACTGGTTGGCGACAAGGGCCAGATCAATGCCAACCCCTCCCACAACGGTGCTGTGACGAAGCTTACGTCGCAAGGCGCCAAGTTTGCCGATTTGCTTGGGATCACACCGACGGGGCCGTCCCGCATTGGAGGCTTCGTCCTGGAGGCGATCGCGCAGTTTGTTGATGCCGTTCTGGACGAAGCTCCCCTTCTTGCAGATGCAAAAGACGGCTTGGCTGTTACCCGAGTTCTGGCGGCGATTGAACAGTCAGCCGCTCAGGGAACCCCGGTTAGGCTCTGTTTTTGAGACCGGACCTTCAAACATAAGGAGCGAAACTATGAGCTTTGAAAAGTGGTTTGGACTAAACGGCAAGCGCGCGATCGTCACCGGCGGTAGCCGGGGACTCGGGCGGTCAATGGCCATGGCCTTGGCGGAAGCTGGAGCTGATATCGCCATAACCGGGCGCACGCAAGACACCCTGGATAAGACAGCCGCTGAAATCAGTGCGTTCGGAAGAAAGGTGTGGACATTCAAGGCCGACATGGCCGTGCCTGCGGTGTGCGAAACAACGTTCGAGCGCATCGTCAAGGAACTCGGTGCACCGGACATCCTGATCAACAACCTCGGCAATCGGGAGGTCAATGTTTCAATTGAGGCGGAGTCGCTAGAAACCTGGCAAAGGATGATTGATCTGAACCTCACCACCTGCTTCCTGGGCACTAAGATCGCCGGCGCGGCAATGCTGGCGGCCAAGAAAAAAGGACGTATCATCAATATTGCCTCGATCAGCGCCCTGATCGCCAACCGTGGGATCGGGGGGCGCGACTACGAAACGGGCAAGGCAGCGGTTCTGCACTTCACGCGATGCGCCGGTGCAGACTGGGCGCCGCACGGGATCACTGTCAATGCGATCTGCCCGGGCCTGTTCATGACCGATATCAACAAGGAATGGAATGAGAAGAACCCCGAGGTGATCGAGGCTTTTCTTGAGAATGTTCCGATGGGCAGGGCCGGCGTCCCGGATGAAATTGGGCCGCTGGCTGTTTTCCTGGCAAGCGACGCATCGGCCTACGTCACCGGCGCCTCCTACTTGATTGATGGCGGATATACGCTTTGGTAGCCATCACGCTTGGCAGGAGTTCGATCTGATTGGGCGGCCGACAATAGCGATGGAGCTTAAAAGCTCCGCCGCTCATGCAAGGACACTGTTGGTGCGGTGATGTTCCCCATCACCACCCGCCGCTGTAGCGGCAATAGGCGGCACCTGACGCCAATTCCATCCGTCGGCCGTGTTCCCCAAGCAACATTGCGTAGGCACAAGTTTAGGCTCCATGACCTCATATTTGATCGGAATCGACGGCGGGGGAACGAGTTGCCGGGCGGCGGTGGCGGACCGGGATGGACGCATTCTCGGTCGCGCAAAATCGGGCCCGGCAAATATTCTGACAGATCCGGAGACGGCTCTCAGGAACATTGCAGAAGCGGCACGCGCCGCCTTCGAAGACGGAGGTCTCAATCCGGAAGGCATCGCGGCGGCATATGCGATCGTGGGAGTTGCGGGGCACAACGTCGGCGATACCGTTCAAAATGTTGGCCGGCGGCTTCCGTTTGCCACCGCCGATATCGAATCCGACGGCCTCATCGCATTGGAAGGCGCGGTTGGGGATATGGACGGCGCCATTGCGATACTCGGAACAGGTGCGATCTACATCGCCCGACGTGGCGCCACAGTATGCTCCCTCGGCGGCTGGGGCTTCACCATCGGCGACCACGGCAGCGGAGCGCGCATCGGCCACGCCCTCCTGCAGGAAAGCCTTCTCGCCTACGACGGCATCCACGCGCCCTCGGCGATCACGGATTCGGTGCTCACAGAATTCAACGACGATCCCCGCCATCTGGTCGACTTCGCGCGGCTGGCGAAACCTGGTGAATTCGGCCGCTATGCACCACGCGTCTTCGAATTCGCCGCAGGCGGCGATCCAGTTTCAACTCGCCTCCTGAAGTCGTCAGCAGCCATGGTTGACGAGGCGCTCGATGCGCTTGTTTCAAAAGAGGCACGGACGATTTGTTTGCTCGGAGGTTTGGCGCCGCTCTACCGGCCTTGGCTTGCCGGTCGACATCAGCCGCTGTTCGTCGAGGCCAAAGCCGACGCGCTCAGCGGCGCCGTTGCACTGGCGGCCCGGCGTTTCGGCAGTCGGCGGAGAGCAATGATATGACCCACCCGTTGGCCGGTATCCTGCCGCCAGAAGGGTTTAAATCAAGAGGTACCGGGCCGCTTTATCGCCGGCTTCGGCTGTGCCTAGAAAAGGCGATCCTGTCAGGCAAATTCAATCATGGCGACGCACTGATTCCTGAACGTGTCCTGGCGAGTCATGCTGGTGTTAGTCGCGTCACAGTTCGCAAAGCCATCGAGAGTCTTGTGAACGAGGGGCTACTTGTGCGGCGCCGCGGCGCCGGCACCTTCGTCGAATGTGTGCGATCGAACGTCGGAGACTTGCTGTGCCGATCAGCCCAGTTGGTTGACGCCTCGCCACGGCAGTGCGCCAATTCACGGGTGCAGTGGCTGGAGCGCGGGCTATTCCAGCCCACATCCGACGAGATCATCACCCTAGGCTTGTCTGCCCACTCCCGCGTGGCACGTCTCACCTGTCTTCATTTCTCGAACGATGAGCCCCTCGCCGTGGAGCGGAGCTCCGTTTCTGCGGACATTATTCCAGAGCCGTTGCGCGTCAACTCATCGGTACATGACTGGCTGAGGGGAACGAACGCAAGGCCGGTTCGCGCAATACAGCGGTTGACGATCGGGAGCATCAAGGAGCCTGACGCCCGTTGGCTGGGTCTCATCCCACCGGCAGCCGGACTTTCTGTCGAACGCGTCGCATACCTATCTTCAGGCCGCGCCATCGAGTTCACACGCTCCGTTTTTCGAGGCGATGGCCATGGCTTTGTTTCTGAATTCGAATTCTCAAAAAGCTGAGCAAATTTCCAGGAAGGGACCTCTCATGCAGTCTCTCGAACAGACAAATATGCGCCGCGAGATCGACGAGATCCCGGATGCGACCGCACGATTGCTTGATCGCTCGGCAAACGCGCTTGCAGCGGCGGGCGCGGCTCTACGGGCAAAAGACCCGGCCTTTCTTGTCACCATTGCACGCGGCTCCTCAGACCATGCCGCTCTCTTCTTGAAGTACGCCATTGAACTGACAACCGGTATCCCAGTGGCCTCACTCGGGCCATCGCTTGCCTCTATCTACGGGGCCAAGCTGAAACTCGGCGGCGGTGCGGGGCTCGCAATTTCGCAGTCCGGCAAAAGCCCGGACATCGTGGAGATGGCCCGGGCCGCAACCCGCGCAGGGGCCACAACGATTGCTTTGACAAATACGATGCCTTCGCCGATTGCTGAAGCTTGCAGCCATCCATTGGATATTCTCGCCGGTCCGGAAAACGCGGTGGCGGCAACGAAATCCTTTGTGAACTCCATCGTCGCGGGGCTTGCTGTTCTGGGCGAATGGACGGGTGATCGGGCGTTGCAGCATGCGGTGGCTGACCTCCCGAAGCATTTCGCTCAAGCAGCAAGACTTGAGTGGCTGGACCTCACAGCCTGCGTCGACGAGGCGGATTCACTGTATGTATTAGGTCGCGGCCCGGTCCTCGCGATTGCCAACGAAGCCGCCCTGAAATTCAAGGAGACGACTGGCATCCATGCCGAGGCGTTTTCCGCTGCAGAGGTGTTGCACGGCCCGGTCGCGATTGTGGGTCCCCGCTTTCCGGTGCTCGCGCTTGCGGCCCGTGACGCCGCAGAGGACTCGGTGGTTAAGGCCGCGGAAAGCTTGAGTACCAAGGGTGCCGTCGTGCGGGTCACGTCAGGAAAGACGGCAAAGGCAAGGCGCTTGCCCTTCGTCGAAACCGGCCACCCTCTAACCGACGCTTTGACGCTAGTCCTGCCGTTCTACGGTCTGGTGGAAGCGCTCTCACGCTCGCGAGGCCTCAATCCCGACGCGCCTGCACATCTGAGGAAGGTCACGGAAACGATATAATTGCTTAACGGCGCTAGCCATTGGGATGACACCTTACGTGGTCTCAGCGATCCGCCACCCAGGATGATAAACCGAGGCTTTCAACATGACGGCGAAGATTGAAATTGAACCTCTGAACGCCTGCCCAGAAATGATCCCGGTCTGCGCGAGTTGGACTTTCGGGCATTGGGATTGCCAGGCAGGAACGACCTTCGAAGAAACCAATCGTCTCTTCTGCGACGCGGCGAATGAAACATATTCTCTGCCTCTTACCTTTGTCGCCATCGCGGATGCAAGCCTGCCGGCATGATCAGCCTTCGTCAAGGCGACTTCAAGGAACGGGCCGATCTCTCGCCGTGGCTCGCATCTCTTTACGTCCATCCATCTCATCGCAAAACAGGCATAGGTTGTTGCTGATGGCGAAGCTGGAAGTTGAAGCCGAAGGCCTGGGTTACAAGCGCCTCTATCTCACCACAGAGGACTCCAAGGGCCTTTACGGCTGGCAGGAGATAGATCGCGTACGCACACCGTTTGGCCACGCATCTCTGATGGCGAAGGACTTGCGGCGAGACACACGACCAACCCGCAAGCTCAATGAATGGCGAGACTGCCGGCTCTTGCGCATCGCGGGAAGTTTCGGGTCGGCGAGACGAACGTTATCGACGCCGAGCTTCGAACGAACAAGACGAACAACGGATTGACTGTCCCTATGGCCATGACGCGGATAATTACTGGTGCGCGGATCTTCGACGGCGAAGATTTTTGCGACGGCGCTGATCTCATCGTTGAAGCAGGTAGGGTGAAAGAAATCAGCCCGAGAAGCGCTGAATTCCACGATGCAGAGATAGTCGACGCGGCTGGCCTGCTTCTCATACCGGGTTTCGTCGACCTGCAGGTCAACGGCGGCGGCGGAACGCTCTTCAATGAGGAGCCAACGCTTGGCGGCATTCGGCAAATCTGTTCGGCACATGCGCGGTTCGGTACCACGGCATTGCTGCCCACGCTGATCAGCGACACCCGCGAGGTGAAGACTGCGGCCATAAACGCAGCCTTGGAGGCGAAGGCTGCGGAAGTTCCAGGATTTCTAGGTCTTCATCTCGAGGGCCCGCACATCTCGTTGGCTCGGAAAGGGGCTCACGATCCAGCGCTGATCCGGCCTATGGACAAGGCAGACCTGGACGAGCTGCTGGCCTGCATGGAGGCACTCGGCTGCCTCATGGTTACGCTCGCTCCGGAGAATGCAACCAAAGAGCAGGTACTCGCACTCGCCAATGCGGGTGTCGTCGTCAGCCTCGGCCATACGGACGCCAGTTTTGACACGGCCTGCGGCTATGCAAAGGCCGGCGCTCGCGTCGTCACCCATCTTTTCAATGCCATGAGTGGCCTCGGGCATCGTGAACCCGGCCTCGTCGGTGCGGCGCTGGCGACGGGAACACTTGATGTGGGGTTGATTGCCGACGGTTTCCATGTGGATCCGGCGGCAATGGGCGTTGCCATTCGCGCCAAGCAAGGGCCGGGCCAGATTTTCCTGGTGACCGATGCAATGTCGACGATTGGGACCGACATGACACACCTTCTTCTCAACGGTCGAGAGATCCTACGCGAGGGCGGAAGGCTGACGCTCGCAGATGGCACGCTTGCCGGCGCCGACATCGACATGCTTTCCTCCGTGCGCTTCGTGCATAAGAAGCTCGGCATGCCCGTTGAGGAAGCGATCCGCATGGCCACCGCTCATCCCGCGGACGCCATGCGGATTGGTTCCCATAAGGGCCGGCTTATTACCGGTGCCGACGCCGACTTTCTGCTACTGACTCCCGAGCTTCAACTGCGGTCCACATGGATCGGGGGCCGGAAGGCCTTTGATGCAACGATCATTTAAGGTCGAGCCAGTTGGCGGATTCACTGTAAGTCCGTTTGTCCTTCTTTGTGGTTGAGGTAGCTAACCCTACATTGGTCTTCCGAGGGCTGCTCGGATAGGCGGAGCCGATCCTCACGACGGGAGGACATACGAACTTATTTACAGCGCTGATTATGATTCTTTATCGCTACTGGCACATGTTGCGGCTCACTCGAAGGTCCTTTATAGACGTTCACAATCTGCAGTTTTTATATTTGTTTTTTTGAGCGTGAGAAATCGATATGAGTCAGGCAAGAGTCGTGCTGCCGATGATTCGGGCCCATATGCCCCAACTTCCAATCGCACTGATGCGCATTGCGAAATACGCGGTCGCAAACCCCGAATTGATCGTGCATCAGTCGGCGGCACAAGTTGCCTCGTCCTCAAAAAGTGGACAGGCGAGCGTAATTAGGTTTTGCCGAACGGTTGGCTTCAACGGATTTCAAGATTTCAAGCTTGCGCTAGCGGGTGAGTTAGCGACACGCCCAATAAGGTCGGCGGAGCCCGATGCCAGTCGCAAGCTGTCGGATCAACTAGGTGACAATCTCATTGCTGCTATCCAAGAAAACAGATCGCTTCTGAATTTTGGCGACGTTGAGATTTTGGCGATGCGGCTGTTGAAAGCGAAACGAGTCGATGTCTATGGTGCGGGGTTCTCTGGCATCCTTGCTTCTCTGCTTGCTGCCCGACTTTTACGACTCAATGTACACGCCTTCGCGATCAGTGACCCAACCTTTGGCGCCGAGGTCGCTCACGGTCTCGATGGGGATTGTGTGGCAATCGCCATATCAGAAACTGGCCTGACGAGAGACACGGTTACTGCACTTCGTCGAGCCCATAGTGCTGGTGCCTTCACCGCCGCAATAACCAGCCGCCCAGAAAGCCCCCTGGTTGGTGCCGCAGATTTGATGCTGTTAGCTGCTTCAATTGAATCTCCGCTCACCGGCGGTGCGTTGACGCCCGCTTTCACCCAGCTCTTTGTTATCGAGGTCCTTGTGTCTGCAGCGACCATCGCGCGGAACGATCACTAATCGGTTCAGCCTAAGCGATCGAGCGCGAACCAGCGATGACATTTTCTCCTACTGGAACAAAAGTCCATTGACATAATATATGATGGAGTTATATTCCATATAATGACACGTGGTGGACTGGCCATCCGGCGTAATCGGATAGCGGTTACAGGATGATGCCCCAAAACAGATGGCTAAAGACGATGTCGTAAGCGCTGCTTGTGTTCTTAATCGTCGTTCTGCTCAGATCACGGATCTAAGAGCCGGCAAAACGATTTGTCGAGTTATCATGACATGTCACTGTTACCCAGCATCTCTTTACATCTGCACACTAACGATAAGTAAGAGCGGGCCGGACGAACTGTCACTTCGTTCAGACAGTAATTGGAAGCAGCCCTGATTGATACAGCTCAACCGTCCATGCCGACAGAAAGTACAACGCCATGAAGGCGCTGATTGTAGAGCGACAGGGTGAGTTATCCCTCCGAGAGATTGACCTGCCTTTGAATCTGGGACCGAGCGATGTGAAAGTCGCAGTGCACACCGTCGGGATTTGTGGAAGTGACGTTCATTACTATACTCATGGCGGCATTGGCAGCTTTCGATTGAATGCGCCAATGGTACTGGGACACGAGGCATCTGGCACTGTCGTCGAAGTTGGATCGCAGGTTGAAAACTTTGTCGCCGGTGATCGCGTATGTATGGAGCCGGGCGTTCCCGATCTGTCTTCGCGTGCATCAAAACTCGGCCGTTACAATGTTGATCCATCCGTTGTGTTCTGGGCCACGCCTCCTATACATGGAGTTCTGACGCCCCTTATCGTCCACCCGGCGGCCTTCACCTACAAGCTTCCCAGCTCTGTCTCCTTTGCCGAGGGCGCAATGGTCGAACCATTCGCCATAGGCCTTCAGGCAGCTGCGCGAGCCCGGATAGTGCCTGGTGATGTGGCAGCGGTTATTGGTTGTGGTCCTATCGGGATCATGACCGCGATCGCAGCATTGGTCGGAGGCTGTAGCCGAGTTTACGTTTCTGACTTTAGTTCCGAGAAACTTGCAATTGCGGGTAAGTATCAAGGTATCTATCCTGTCAATGCTGCGGATGGGCCTTTTCAGTCTTTTATCCTGAGTGAGACAGAGGGCTGGGGTGCCGACATCGTTTTTGAGGCAAGCGGCAGTCAAAATGCTTTCGATGCCATTTTTGACACCGTTCGTCCCGGGGGCGCCGTAGTGTTGGTGGGGTTGCCTGTGCAGCCCGTCACGTTCAACACACATGCCGCCATTTGCAAAGAAGTCCGAATCGAGACTGTGATGCGGTATGCTAATGTTTTCGACCGCGCGCTTTCTCTTATCTCGACCGGCAAAGTCGATCTGAAGCCTCTGATATCCGATACCTATGGCTTCGACGACGCAGTTCAAGCCTTTGAACGAGCGGCTTCCGCTCGGGCATCAGATGTAAAGATACAGATCCGCGTGTCCGAAAACGCGATTTAAGACGTGTTAACGAAAATAGCCGATCACGAACAGCTTCAGCTCGAGGTGATCCGCTTCTCGCTTGCTTCATATATCTGGGGAATCTAGCTAATGCGCATTATTCATGTAACGGATACACATCTCGTAGCGCCGGGCAACTTGCTCTTCGGCATTGATCCGGTTGAACGGCTAGAGGCTGTGCTGCGTAAAATCGAGGCTGACTTTAGTGATGCGGACCTGTGCATCATCAGCGGGGATCTTGCCGATGCTGGCGAACCGGATGCCTACCAAATGTTGCGTGGCCGGCTCGAGACATTTCCCGTTGCGACGCGGCTACTGATTGGCAACCACGATGACCGTGAAAACTTCCGCAGCGCCTTTCCCGAAGCCATGACCGACAACAATGGTTTCATCCAGGGCTTCGATGATTTGGAAGGAACCCGCCTAATCTATCTCGACACACTCGAGCCGGGGGCAATTCAGGGCCGCCTATGTGATAAACGGCTGTCCTGGCTCAAGCGCACCCTTGATGGGGCGGCCGATAAGCGCGTTGTAATTTTTAGTCACTATCCGTTCCTTTCGGTCGGCTTACCGCATTGTGAAAAGATTCTTCTCAGCAATCCGATAGAAGTAATGTCTCTACTCCACGCTCACGATGGCGTCCGGCATATCTTTTGCGGGCATGTTCACGTCGCAACGGCGGGGCAATGGGAAGGAATTCCGTTCACTATCTCAGCCGGAACTTGCCACCATATCGTTCCGGATTTCGTCAACGATGACGCTCGCTTCGTAGCAATGACGCCACAATTCGACGTGGCGACGATAACCGACGAAAAGTTCCTTATTCACCGAATAGAGGCACAGGACCCACCGGTCCTGGCAATAATGCCCGGTGTTTGACCAGCTACACGGTGGTGCAATTCAGAACTTACCGGATAACGCAATCGGGGTCTGGCGGACTGAGATTCCCCTTACAGGGCGGGAGTAGTACCGAACCTCGGTAACAGCTGTTCTCAGGCCAAGGCCTGGAGTGGGGTGTGGGCGTGGGCCAGGGCAGCAGGTCATCGAGGTGGTTTTGAGGGTGGCCGGCCAGATTGACCAAGGCGAGCTTTTGGCGCAGCGACGGGTCCAGAGCGTCGATGATGGGTCGGCTCCTCTGCTGGCGAGCGGCGCCGGCGCTCCTCAACTGGGCGACCCCGCAGATCGCTCTTGATCTTGTAGAGTTCGGCGATGTGCTGGAGAGCCTCGGTTGCGATCGGCGCGGATCCGGACTGCGCTAGTTCATACAAGGCGACGGACATGCGCCCAACAGAACGCCAGGCCCACGGCGTTGCGCTCGGCCACCGCCCAGTATCCGGCGTAGCCGTCGACTTGCAGACTCCCGACCAAGCCCCAAAAGGTGCCGCAGCGGCTGTTCGGCCTTTCGATCGGGCGCACATCACTCAGCACTCTCGATGAAAAATGGTTTGTACGACGCTCACGCATACATTATGTAACGTCAATCAGTATGCGTTTGCTGCAAAATGTAGGCGAAAAGGTAAGGCACTGTGGTACTTAGATCGCCAACCTCAAGGAAACAAGGAATTGGGGCAGGTATGGGTGCTTCTAACGGTGACTGGCTGTATGTCATGGGGCGAGTTGAAGAAGATTCAGCCAGGCACCGGCCGTCTAGGCCGACAACGAATCTCATCTCGACTAGCACTCTTGGTCCAGCCAATCGTGGCCGTCTTCTTCAGGCGTTGTATGACATGGGACCGTCCAGCCGGGCAGACTTGGCGCGGTATACCGGCGTAAGTCGCGGAACGGTTGGTGGAATCGTGCAGCCACTCCTTGATAAGCGGATTCTTGTCGAAGGCGAAGTCGTTCCACCCAATCAGGCTGGCGGCAAGCCAGCGACGAAGTTGTGGTTCTCGAAAGATGCTAAGCCGATATGTGCTGTTCTGCTAATGCATGATCACGTTCGGACCTGCCTGGTCTCTCTAGATGGCGCAGTCTATGCGCAGAGCACCGAGAAGTTTCCGAAAGATCTCAACGACCCTCATGAGGCATTTCAAATTATTTCGCGCTCGGTGCAGAAAACGGCCACATCAGTCGACATGCCGATTCTCGGCATTGGCGTAGCTGTCGCGGGAATGATTAACACGGAAGCCGGCTCAATAATGTCCATGAGCCTTGCGCCATTTTTCAACAATTTTCCCATAGAGACCGAGTTGGCGAAGGAGTTTGAAGTCCCTGTATGCGTCGACAAAGACGATCGGGCATTGCTTGTTGGCGATCGTTGGTTTGGCAAGGGCCGCGGGCGCGGAAATTTCGCTGTGGTTTATACTGGTGAGGTGCTGGGAGCGGCACTTTATATTGATGGACATCTTCATAGAGGGCCATCGGGCGCTGGCGGCGAAATTGGTCACACTATTGTCCAATTGAATGGGAGCCGCTGCAAATGTGGCCGAAGCGGCTGTTGGGAGACTATCGCGACGCTTAGATGGTTGAGAGACGAGGCACTGGCACGAGGGCTCCCGCAGCCCGCTTCACTGGACACGCGCCGTTTGATAATTCTCGCTGACCAGGGTGTAGAAGGCGCAGCCGAGCTACTGCAAGAATACGCCTTCAATCTTTCCGTCGGTTTGGCAAATCTTCAACAATTGATGGCACCCAATTACATCATACTTCATGGGGATGTCGCTCAGGGCGGAGAGCGAATGCTTCAGCTAATAGAAGCGAGATTTCGTGAGTTGATTCTCAGCCGGCCGGGGGATGATGTATCGCTCGTCCTCGGTGACAGCGAGGATGTCGCTGCCCTGCGCGGCGCTGCCGGACTGGTGCTTTCGGAACTCCTGAATTTCCCCCTCTGACGAGCCGGTCATCTAGCCACTTCCAGCGTCTACTGGTTTGATCGCCGCTTACGGTTTAGCGAGCGTTTGCTACCTCGCTGCCAACAAGCGAGCGACTGCCGCTCGGGCGAGTGTCAGGTTTTGCATATTCAGGAAATTCCTGCGACAGGCTTTTCCAGATATAGGTATGTATGTATCCTTGACATATATACCTACGGATGGCAACTTTAGCAGGAAGGAAGCTGTGAGTTGGTCCTGCGGGCGCTGAAAAAATGGCTTCGGCGACGGCACATGGAGCCAAACCAGTTGGGCGCATGCCTCACACCCGTAAGCAGGAGAACTTGGGATGATCGAACTATCGCGCGACAGAACGGCTAGCCTCGATGTGGCTTTCCATCTCCACTCGCAGACAAATCCTCAGCAGCTTAAGGCTCAGGGTCCCGCGGTTATCGAGCGAGGGGAGGGCCCCCGGGTCTTCGACAGCAATGGAAAGGAATACATCGACGGCATGTCGGGGCTTTGGTGTGCATCGCTAGGCTTCGGAAACCAGCGGCTTGCAAAAGTCATCTATGAGCACTCCAAGCGCATCGGATACTACCATACCTTCTTTTCGCGAACCTCTCACGAGGTGAGCCTGCTAGCGGAGGAACTGTCCAAACGGTCGCTGATCGAGAATGCGCACGTCTACTTTGCGACGTCCGGATCTGAAGCAAACGAAACCATGGTCAAACTGGCGTGGGTTTACCACACCGTGCGTGGCAATCCGGGCAAACGCAAAGTGATTTCGCGAAGAAAGTCCTTCCACGGTTCGACGATTGCAGCGGCTTCGATGTGCGGCTTGCAAACGATGCATCGCGAGTTTGCTCTGCCGATATCCGGGTTTCTGCATGTTTCCTTCCCCGACATGTACCGGGGCATGAATGACGGCGAGACCCCCGAGCAATATTCGGACCGGCTTGCTGCAGAGCTTGAACAAATGATCCTGAGAGAAGGCGCCGATACGGTAGCCGCGTTCATCGCCGAGCCGGTCATGGCCGGCGCCGGGGTGGTTGTGCCGCCCCAGGATTACTTCCGCAAGATCAAGGCGGTGCTCGACAAGTACGATGTGCTGTTGCTGGACGACGAAATCGTGACAGGTTTCGGGAGGACCGGCAATTGGTTTGGTCGCCAGACGACCGATATGCAGCCGCATATGATGGCCCTGGCGAAGGGCCTGACATCCTCCTATTTCCCGATGTCGGCCGTTGTCATGGCGCCTGAGATCTACGAAGCGGTCGCAGAATTCAACAAGAGCGGCAGCTTCTTCGGGCATGGCTTTACAAACTCCGGCCACCCGGTTGGTGCCGCCGTTGCGCTGGAATGCCTCAAAATCTATGAGGAAATGGATCTCGTACCGCATGTACGGGCCATGGGCGATCGGTTGAAATCGCACCTCCGCGAAATCGCCGCAGGCTCATCGATCGTCGGCGATGTCCGGGGCGTTGGATTGATGTTTGGCATTGAACTTGTCGAGGACAAGGAGACCAAAGTTCCATTTGCGCCCAGCTTTGGGGCCGGCTTCAAGTACGACACGTTTTCGGTCGAAAACGGCCTCGTCGTGAGAGCCACCGGGGATTGCCTAATCTTGGCCCCGCCGCTTGTCGTCAACGAAGCAGACGTCGACCAAATCGCTGAGCGCTTCGGAAAGGCGCTCAAGCAATTTCACTCCAGCATTGGCCGCTGAAGGCCATCTGTGCATCGAACCCTGAGGGAATGACGCTTCATCCTTCCGATGCCATCAAAGGAGGAGGAGGCTCAAGGGAAACGGACAGTACGCTCCACCGGTATTGATAAGAGCCCGGATCGCTCAGCGGTCCGGGATGCAGAAATGAAGCATATCCATTGGTACACCAGAAAAAAGAGGGGTTCTCCCAATGCAATCGACCATTTCTCGTCGCCTTGTTCTTCAAAATGCAGGCTTGGCGGCAGCCGCGGCCGCAACCGGAAGCCTTTTTGGCCGCCACGCGCAGGCGCAGGAAGCCGCCCTTTCCGTCTTCGGACCGCTTCCGCCTGATCCGGCACCTCCAGGGGCCGCAAAGTTTGCGGAAGCAGCATTTGAAGCCTGGAAGGCGGCAAACGGAGCATCCGTAAACTACGAGCTCTTAGCGTGGCCCCAACTTCATGACCGAATGGCAACGGCTTTCGCTTCCGGATCGGCCCCTTGGGACATTATCTATATGTGCGGATGGGTGCCGGAGTTCGAAAGCTTCCTTCTGCCGTTCGTGAGCAACCTTCCCGCTGATCTAGTCGCCGATCTCCCGGAATCGAGTTTCAAAACCGTAACTTGGAACGGAAAGCGCTACGGCACGGTCTTCACACTCTCACTGCTAACCCTGTTCTTCAACACGGAGCATCTTGAGCAAGCCGGAATTAAGGCTCCGCCGCAAAATTGGGACGAGTTCAAGCGGGTCACGAAGGAACTGACCCGCGACGGTCGGTACGGATATGTCGCGAACTATGCCGAAGCCGCCGGCATCGGCGGCGCCGCAAGCTATTGGATGGCGTTCCTGCAACAGGCA
This sequence comes from Mesorhizobium sp. LNHC229A00, assembly GCF_000502415.1. NCBI lineage: Bacteria > Pseudomonadati > Pseudomonadota > Alphaproteobacteria > Hyphomicrobiales > Phyllobacteriaceae > Mesorhizobium > Mesorhizobium sp. LNHC229A00. Next base: position 118,444 of record NZ_AYWQ01000016.1, on the reverse strand, counting down.
GGCGGAACGATGTACGGCAAAGACGGTCTGCCGGTCTTCAAGAGTGATGCCGGTGTCGATGCTCTGCAGATGATGGTCGATCTCATGGGAGCCGGCACGGAACCCGGCTCGATATCCTACGCTGGGATCAATGACGCGAGTAACGTCTTCATGTCCGGCCGTGCATCGATGATGATGAACTGGCCATATATGTGGAATCCCGCGCAGGATCCGAAACAGTCTCAAATCATCGGCAAGGTGGCAGCTTCGATCCTTCCGGCAGGCCCAGCCGGCACTGCCTCGATCGACGGCACTGACGCGTGGACAATTAGTAAGGCAAGTGCAAGTCCCGAAAAGGCGAGAAAGCTGATCGAGTTCTATCTCGACAAGGATGTCCAAAAACGTCAGGCGCTTGATACCGGCTGGCTGCCATCCCGATTGTCTGTTCTGGGAGATGCAGAGGTCCAGGCCGCACTCCCGATTGCCAAGGTCGTGCTTGAGCAAGCAAAGCATCCCTACGACAGCTTTGTAACGCCGGACTTTACCCAGGTTAGCCAAGCCATCGGCACCGAGGTGCAGAAGGCGCTGCAAGGTCAGAAAACTGCTGCGGAGGCAATTGCGGAGGCACATGATCTGGTTACTGCGATCATCAAGCGTCGCGGGTGAGCCGCGTAGAGGTGATATAGATGGCCACAACATTCGAAAAACGCCGGCAGAACGTCGGCGTTGTCCTCCTCGCGCCAGCATTGATAGTGATAGCCGGGATTCTCGGCTATCCGATCGTCAGATCGGCATTGCTTGCGCTCCAGGACGTCAAACTGCGGGCCGGCAAACTTGACCAGGTCTGGGTGGGGCTGGGGAATTTCAGGCGGATGCTTTCCGATGAAGGCCTCCAGCACGCCGCGCTGAACACACTCTACTTTTCGGCAATGGAGGTCATCCTTGTTGTCAGCATCGGTCTGGGCGTAGCACTGCTCTTGAACCAGCCTCAGGGAAGAAACGGCTTTCTGAAGATTTTGCTGGTCATCCCCTGGGCGATCGCTCCAGTGGCCAATGCCGTGCTTTGGAAATGGATTCTGAACTCCAACTACGGGGTGTTGAACGGGCTGCTGAAATCTCTCGGGCTTATCGACAACTACCAGGTCTGGCTGGGAACGCCGCTCAGCGCGCTGAATTTCCTGCTCCTTGTTGACGTCTGGAAGTCGATACCATTCGTCACCCTCCTGTTGCTCGCGGGGCTTCAACGGGTGCCCGGCGTGCTGCACAGGGCGGCGTACATGGATGGTGCGAGCAGCTTTCAAAGCTTCTGCTACATCACACTGCCGGCCATCAAGGACGCCATCGGGATTGCAGTGATCCTTCAGACGATCTGGTCGCTGCGCGTGTTCGACATCGTGTTCGTTCTGACCCGCGGCGGTCCCGCCGACGGAACCGTGCTCCTGAACTTCCTGGCCTATCGTGTCACGTTCAATTTTCTCGACATAGGCTACGGCGCGGCGATCGCAAACGTCATCTTCATCCTGACGTTCATTCTCGCGATCGGCTACCTGTGGCTTCTCAAACCAAAGTCCACCGCAGGTGCAAAATGAGTTTTCAAACCCATCGCATCGGCGGGCCTGTCAAAAGGATCATGGTCTATCTGGGTTTGACGGTCTTCGTTGTCTGGTCGATTGCACCCATCGTCTGGTTGATTTTATCAAGCCTGCTGGAACAGAGCGCCCTCATTGCCCAGCCCCCGGATCTCTCGCTGTCCAATTTTACGGTCGAGAACTTCGTCGCAGTCATGGCGTCCGCGGCCGCGCTGGGACACGGCGTCCTCAACTCGCTTATCGTCTCACTGTTCTCCACGGCGCTTGCGCTGGCTTTGGGAGCACCGGCTGCATACGCTCTCGCTCGCCTGTCGGTGCCGTACTCGAATGCACTCGGCTTCTTCATTCTGGCAACCCAGATGCTGCCGGGCATTGCAATCGCAATCCCTCTCTTTCTGCTTATCAGCTATCTGGGCCTGATCGACAGCGTCCTGACCTTGGGCGTCGTCTATCTCTCCTTCAACTTGCCGATCGTCATCTGGATCTTGCGCGGATTTTTCCTCAGCATTCCCATTGGAATCGAGAAGGCGGCAGCCGTCGACGGAGCGGGGCCGCTGCGGACGCTTTGGCACGTCATCTTGCCGATTTCTATCCCGCCCATAGGAGCGGCTGCCGTCTTCGCGTTCATCGAGGCGTGGAACGAGTTCTTCTTCGCATTGATCCTGACACGGCAGAGCGCGCAGACGGTACCGCTCGCGATCGCGCAATTCGCCGGACAATATCAAACAGTGTTCGGACAGATGATGGCCGCCGCCGTAATTAGCGTGGCCCCCGTCATCATCATCGCAACGATCTTCCGAGACCAGATCATCCGCGGCTTCGCCGACGGCATGATGAAGGGATAACCAGTGACTAGCGTAACGTTGAAAGAGGTTTCCAAGAAGTTCGGAAGCGTCCAGGTCTGCCACAACATCGACCTTGATATTAAGGCCGGGGAATTCATCACGCTGCTGGGATCGTCCGGCTGCGGCAAGACCACGACGCTGAATATGGTGGCAGGCCTTGAAGACAGCACATCCGGGGACATTCTAATCGGTGGACGACGCGTCAACGACTTGTCCCCTGTCGAGCGCGACGTGGCCATGGTGTTCCAGAATTATGCGCTTTATCCGCATATGACGGTCGCCCAGAACATCGGATTTACACTCAAGATGCGCAGCGTCGCACCGGCGATCATTCGGGAGAAGGTCCAAAAGCTTGCCGCGTCTCTGGAGCTCGATCATTTGCTGGAAAGATTTCCGGCGCAGCTCTCTGGCGGCCAGCAACAGCGCGTGGCGATCGGCCGCGCTCTGGTCCGCGAGCCGCGGATCTTTCTGTTTGACGAGCCATTCTCGAACCTCGATGCGTCGCTCCGCGTGAAGATGCGCACAGAAGTCAAGCAACTGCATGTGCAGCGGAACGTGACGTCGATCTTCGTGACGCACGACCAGGAAGAAGCGATGTCGATCTCGGACAGGATCGCCGTCATGTATCGGGGTCGCGTTGAACAATTCGGAACGCCCGAGGAAATCTACGCGCGCCCCGCCACGCGTTACGTCGCCTCGTTCATCGGAAGCCCACAAATTGAACTGCTCGATGGCCTTATCGAGGAGGCAAACGGCGCAACGTTCGTTCGTGCCGGACAAAAGGCGCTGCCGGTGAGTATCGGCCCCAGCAGTTTGAAGGCCGGCAGGGCCGTCGAGTTCGGCGTCCGGCCAGAACACGTCCGCTTGGGCGTCAATGGCATTGAAGGCCGGGTGCGAATTCTCCAGCCGATTGGGCCGGCGACCCATGTCACCATCGATACAGCGGCCGGAACGTTCATTGCGAGCGTGCCTGGTTTTCTGCGGGTCAAGCCAGGCGATGCCGTCAATATCGAGATCCAGGCGGCGAACCTGCACATGTTCGACAAGGAAACGGGATTGCGCGTTTGACGGCTCGGCCTTCAGGCGCCACGCCGGCAGTCAATCAAATTTCTCGTCGGTGTAAAAAAGAGGAACAACACTAATGTCCCACGACAGCAATCCATTCCCCTCATCTGATCAGGATAAACATGCGATTTGGGAAATGCTCGTACGCGAAGACGTCGACGGCTTCGTGAACGAGGACTGGTCTGTTTTTGGCAAATCGTTCAGACGCGGCGGCTTTTGTGGGTTGGATGCCAAGGGCTCGTTTGGTCCAGCCGATTGGCAGATCGGCTTTCCGACGGTTGAAGCCTATCGAGACGCCTGGCTCGACGATGCCCGCCGTTCTGCTGCAACGGCCTATGCGGAAGACCGTCGAGATGCTCTTTTCCGGGCTACGAACATGCTCGACATCCGGCGTGCAAGGGCACACGGCAACGGCACGAAAGACCTTTGATGACGCGATAGCACTCGAAGGCGGCGGTTTTCAGAAACTGAACTGGCAGTCGGTATTCTTCTGCACGAAGGAGGACGGGACGTGGAAGATCACGGGGTTCGTGGGCTTCCTGCCTTCTACGTCTCCCTCCTAGTGAGCCGATATGCAGGCGGTCGCCTACAACGCGCCCGCGGCCGGGATGCGATGACGCGCATCTCGCGTGCGCTCGGTACGGAAGATGCAACGATTGGTCCCCACGAACTGGCAAAATCGATCGGTGCCCCGACAGCGTTGAAGGACATTGGCATGCCCGAAGATGGACTGGACCGCGTCGCCAACATTGCCGTTTTGAATCCCTATGCCAATCCGCGTCCGCTTGACCGCAACCTGATACGCGCGCTGCTCGAAAACGCCTATCACGGCCATGTGCCGGCTTGAACTAAACAGATCCGGCATCATCCTGAGCCGGCACCATTTTTTCCTCCCAAGCAACAGCCGGCCAAAGTCTGCTGTGAAGGAACAGCCTGCTAAGTGATTTGACTTGAACTTCGGGAATCAGAGGCCAGGCGCAATTGTCAGTTGGACGCTCCTGAAGAATCTTCTGACTTCAACTTAGCGCCGTGCATGGCCGACGCTGCCGACGACGCCTTGTCGGACCAAGCCTGCGGCCAGTGCTTAAACGCTCTCCACGTTCCGCTTGCAGTTCACCGACAAGGGCATCGCGGCGTTCAATCAGGGCCAGGCCCGCGGCATTGAGATGACACTTCCAGCCTGGCGCGGAGACCTCCGCCAAAGCGGCCGCCTGCTCATCCAAGCCTCATCTTGAATAGGGGATTGACGGAGGCCGATCCGAATGCTTCTATTCTCGATATTTAATAAGGCGTCTCGATAATCGAGAACAACGAGAATGGGACATACGACTAAAGCCATGGTTCAGCCCACGATGCATGTCGGCATGACCGGCATATCCAAAACCTATGATGGCCATAGCTTCGTGGTTCGCGATCTCAACCTTGACATCGCGAAGGGCGAATTCCTGACACTTCTTGGTCCTTCGGGATCTGGCAAGACGACGACGTTGATGATGCTCGCCGGCTTCGAATATCCCTCAGGCGGTGAAATCACGCTGGACGGGCGGCCGATTCAGGACAAGCCGCCGGAAAAACGGAACATCGGCATGGTGTTTCAGAACTATGCCCTCTTCCCGCATATGACGGTCGCCGAGAATGTTGGCTATTCGTTGCGGGTGCGCGGCTCCTCCAGGCAGCAGATCGCCACGCGCGTCGGCGAAGCGCTGGCGATGGTCCAACTTTCGGACCTGGCGCAGCGCAAGCCCACGGCCTTGTCGGGCGGTCAGCAACAAAGGGTCGCGCTTGCCCGAGCGCTTGTCTTTGAACCCAGCCTGGTGCTGATGGATGAGCCGCTCGGCGCCCTGGACAAGAAGCTGCGCGAGGACTTGCAGCTCGAAATCCGCCTTATCGCCGATCGGCTTGACCTGACAGTCGTCTACGTGACGCACGATCAGCACGAAGCGCTGACGATGTCCGACCGGATCGCCATTTTCAACGACGGCCGCATCCAGCAAATCGGTTCGGCGCAAGATATCTACGGACACCCCGCGAGCCGCTTCGTGGCGGAGTTCGTTGGCGACAACAACTGCCTTGACGCGAAAGTCGTCTCGATCGAAGGCGACCTGGCGCGCGCAAGGCTCGCCGGCGGCCAGGAAATTTGGGCGCGCAGCAGCGTTCACACGAAGGTTGATCAACGAGCGACGATCGCCATCAGGCCGGAGAGCGTCCGCATTACCGGACAAAACCGCGCCGGGACGCTTAGTGGGCAAGTCAGCGACATCATTTACTGCGGCGACCAGTTCCGGATCCACGTCGAACTGCCGGGCGGGGAACGGTTGATTGCGAAGAGTTCATCATCGTTGGAAGTCCAGATGGAGATGGGCAGCCCTGTCCTTCTCGACTGGGAGCCGCACGATGCCTGGGCGCTTGACGGCAGATAACACAACCGAACATCCAGAGAGGAAGTCACATGTTACGAGCGAATTCGTTCAAGCATTCGTGCCTTGTTGGGCTTGTCCTGACCGCAGCGAGTTTTCCAGCCCTGGCAGACGGACTGACCGTCGTGTCCTGGGGTGGTGCCCTACAGGAGGCACAGACAAAGGCTTTGCTCGATCCATACGCGAAGGCGAAGAACCTCACCGTCACCCAGGACACCTGGAGCGGTGAACTGGCAAAGCTGCGTGCCATGGTCGATAGCGGCAATGTCGCATGGGACGTCATCGACGTCGATCCGCAAACAGGGGCGACCGCTTGCGACCAGGGCTTGCTTGAAAAAATTGGCGGTGATGCTGCCTTCAAGGCCGCTGGCCTTGTGGATGGTGCTCTGACTGAGTGCGCCGTGGGAACCAGCGTCTACGCCACGGTCCTGGCGTTCCAGAAGCAGGCATTCCCGACGGCGCCCACCAAACTGGCGGACATCTTTGACACCACCCACTTCCCAGGCAAACGCGGCTTTCGCAAGAGCCCGGTGGACACACTCGAAGTCGCGCTCATAGCGGATGGCGTCGCGCCATCGGACGTCTACAAGACACTTGCAACTCCGGCCGGTGTCGATCAAGCGTTCAAGAAGCTCGACACTATCAAAAAAGACATCGTCTGGTGGGAGGCTGGCGCACAACCGCCGCAGCTTCTCAAATCAGGCGAAGTCAAGTTGACCCTGGCCTGGAATGGCCGCATCGCCGACGCCAATACGAAGGAAAACGCCGATCTGGGGATTGCCTGGACCAATCAGATCCGTGGCTTTGATATGTGGGTTATCCCAACCGGCTCCAAGAACCTTGAAACTGCCAAGGACTTCGTCGCTTTCAGCGTCAAGCCAGACATCAACGCTGCCCTGAGCAATTACATCGCGTACGGGCCAACCGTAAAGGCAGCCAGCGCTCTGGTCGCCAAGGACGTGCTGCCGAACTTGCCGTCTGCCCCGCAAAACAGTGAGGGCGCCTTGGCCCAAGACGGATCTTTCTGGGCCAAGAATGGTGACGCGCTGAACGCCCGCTTCGCCAGCTGGGTTTCCCAGTAAACCGAGCAGCGGGGAGTTGTTTGATGACACTACCGTACGGCGACGTTGGCTTGGTAATGACGCAGACCGATACCTCTGCGCCAAAGGTTGCGTCGCCGACGGCTCATGTCGTTCACTCGACGATCAGGAGGGACAACAATCGGAGGGCAGTCATGGCTGCTCTTCCAGCGGCGCCCCTCCTGATTTTCCTACTTCTGTTCCTGGTGATCCCGATAGGCTCAATTCTTCATACGGCGGTATCGGACGGAGAGATCGCCAGAGCGCTGCCGCTGACAACGCAGGCGCTGAAGGCCTGGGACGAAGATAACCTTCCGGCCCCTGCTCTCTACATGACGCTTGGACAGGAACTCGAAGCCCCAGGACATGCTGGGTCGGTGCGCCCGCTAGGTCGTCGGGTGGGCTACGAATTGTCCCGCGGGATGAACGTCATCCTTAACGCGCAGCGGACGCTTTCGGAGGATTTCGATCGTGCCGACCCGCAGGCTTGGAAGGCCCAATTGATCAAGGCAGACCCGGCGTGGGACCAGAGCGGTGTATGGAGCATTATCAAGCACTATGATAGTCGCTACAGCGCCTTTTATTTGCGCTGGGCCATGGGCTTTTCCGTAAAGATCGAAGCCGATGGTCGACCGTCGCAGGAAACGAGCTATGATTTCCGGTCGATCTATCTCAGGACGATCCTGATCAGCCTTGTCGTGACGGGCCTCACAATCGTTATTGGATACCCGGTCGCGTATGTCATAGCCAATTCCAGTGGGCGGACAGCGGCAGTCCTCTTGTTCTTTATTCTCCTGCCGTTCTGGACCTCGCTCCTCGTGCGGACAATGTCGTGGATCGTTTTCCTTCAGACCAACGGTGTTCTCAACAATGCACTGGCGGGAACGGGGCTAATATCCGAGCCACTGCCCCTTCTTTACACGCGCATGGCGACGATCATCGCCATGATCCAGATCCAGCTGCCGTTCACCGTGTTGCCCATGATCAGCGTGATGCGGGCGATTCCGGCGAACCAGGTAAAGGCCGCCCGCAGCCTCGGCGCCGGCCCGCTGCTGGCACATGCGACGATTTTTCTTCCGCAGGCGGTTCCGGGCATTGCCGCCGGCGGACTTCTCACGTTCGTGCTATGCCTTGGCTTCTATTTGACGCCGGCATTGGTGGGTGGACCGTCCGATCAGATGGTGAGTTTCTTCATTGCCAGGTTTACCAATGAGGATCTGAATTGGGGGCTCGCTTCGGCGCTCAGCACCATCCTTATTTTCGGGGCAGGCCTCGTTGCTCTCCCGCTTGCGAGGCACGTCGCGCGTCACTCATCGGATCGGATATGAACATGGGGCACCGCGTCTATTCCGAGTTTCCGACTTACATTCGCATACCGCTCTATGTGTTTGTAGGGGTCGTTCTTCTGCTGCTGATGCTGCCGCTGGCGGTCGCTCTTCCGATCTCGTTCAATGCCGATCCCTGGTTCACCTACCCGTTCCGTGGGTTATCTCTTCGCTGGTTCGTACAGCTCTTTTCCTCGCCCCAATGGACCGGGGCAATGGTCAACAGTCTGGTGATTGCTACATCGACCACCGTCGTGGCCACGACCTTGGGTACGCTCGCAGCCATCGGGCTTGTCAATTCACGGTTTCCTTTCCGGACGGCCGTGATGGCGCTTGCCATCTCGCCGATGATCGTTCCCGTCGTCGTGCTGGGTCTCGGACTGTTCATTTTCTTTTCGCCGCTCGGCCTCAACTATTCCTACGCTGGCGTCGTTATTGCCCACACCATTCTGGCATCGCCCTTCGTTGTCATCACTGTCACGGCGACACTGACGCGCTTCGACTTCAACCTGATGCGGGCTGCGGCAGGTCTGGGCGCCGGCCGCGTGACGGCATTTCGAACCGTGATGCTTCCAATCATCGCGCCAGGCGTGGCTGCGGGGGCGGTCTTCGCCTTTGCCTCGTCATTCGACGAAGTGGTGATGGTGCTTTTCATTGCCGGACCTCAGCAGCGCACGCTGCCGAAGCAAATGTTCACGGGACTGCGTGAGCAACTCGATCCCACGATCCTCGCTGCGGCCGCGGTGATGATCATACTGACGAGTTGCCTGATGGCTGCAGTCTACAACGCCAACAAGAATAGGTAACGTGATGCTGCACATCATGTCGCAAGAGACCGGGACGATCGGGGCGGGGCAAGCCGGATTGTTCGCTGACGATTATCTTGAAGAGCCCTATTGGTGGTCGGCGGCGCCGCTGCCGGCAGCCGACGAGAATACGGAACCAGTCAGCCTTGGCGGCAGGGCTGATGTCGTCATCGTTGGCAGTGGCATTACGGGTCTGGTCGCCGCTCTGCATCTGGCCCGTGCGGGTTGTGACGTCGCCGTGGTCGATGCGCAGAGGATCGGCGAGGGCGCCGCACGCCGCAACGCCGGTTTCGTTGGCCGCACGCTCAAGCGGTCCGTTGAATGGCTGGCGGCAAAATCCGGGCGCGACCACGCGGTGCGGGTCTATCGCGAGCTTGATACGGCTCTCCGCGGCGTCCAGGCCTTCGTCGAGCGCGAGCGCATCGATTGCCACTACCAGACCTGTGGCCGATTCATTGCCGCCAATTCGAAAGCCCATTTTCAAGCTTTGATTGGGGAACTCGAACAGACGCGGCAAGCCGTGGGGTTCGACTATTCCGTTGTCGAGAAGCAGGACGTCCGTACGGAGATCGCCTCCGACGGCTACCATGGCGGCGCCGTCATTCCAGATCTCGGTTCGATCCATCCCGGGCTTTATCACGCAGGCCTTGTCCGCAAAGCGCTCGATGCCGGCGTCAGGCTGCACCCCCTCACGAATGTCTTGGGCGTCGCTCACGATACGAGTGGGAAGACCGTTCGAACGTCCAGGGGCGACATTGCGGCCCGTCATGTCATTGTCGTCACCAATGGTTATACAAGCCGCAATCTGAAATGGCTTGCGAGGCGGGTCATTCCTTTTCGCGGCTTTGTTATTGCAACCGAGCTGTTGCCCGTGGAAACGATCGACAAGGTGATGCCGCGCCGCCGCACCTATCTCGACACCAGGATGAACATCGATTTTATTCGCCCGGCACCTGACTCAAGCCGCATTCTGTTTGGCGGCATGACTGGTACGGCGAGCCCGACGGCGACGCCGCTCGCAGGCACGCTGCGCGATCGCCTTGTGAGAATTCTGCCCGACCTTGAGGGCGTCCGCCTCAGTCGTGCGTGGACTGGGCACTGCGCGGGAACTTTCGATTTCATGCCCCATATCGGCACGAAGGACGGCGTGCACTTCGCGCTTGGCTACAACTTCGCCGGCATTCCTCTTGGAACACATTTCGGGGAGAAGCTCGCTGCCCGCATTCTTCAACGGGGAGACATGTCTTCGGCCTTCGATATCGAAAAATTTCCGACGGCGCCATTCTTTAACGGCTCGCCGTGGTTCGTGCCCTTGGCTATGCGCTATTTCGACTGGCATGATGATCGAATCGCAAAAGGCTAGAGCGCATACATCATGGCAAAAACTCCGACGGACAAACCGGCCACTGAAAAGCCTCTCGAGCGTTACGTGCGTATTCTTGAGATCGTCGCCGGCTTTCCCGGCGGTATCTCAGGAACCTCCGTGGGCGAGATGCTCGATCTGCCGAAAGCCTCGGCCTATAGGCTGATGAAGAGCTTGGCTGATGTTGAATTGATCGAGCAGAGCGGCCCGAGCGCGGCCAATTTCAAGCTCGGGCGGCGGTTGGAGAGACTGCTCTTTTCAGGTGCGAGCGACGACTGGTTCAAGGCCGTTGCGCGCCCGACGTTGCAAGAGCTCTCAGAAGAAACCGGCCAGGCCTGCTTCATCGCGCGACTATCGGGCGACAGCGTTCGCAGCCTCGACATGGTTGCGCCCGGCGATCTGGTCAGGGCCTACATCGTTCCGGGGCACGAAATCCCAGCGCACGCCGGTGCCTCCGCCAAGGCGATCCTCGCCTTTCAGGATTCGAACTTCATCGCTTCGGTCCTCGACAGGCCGCTTAAGCGGTTCACGGCTGCGACCAAAGTCGACTTCGCCGCCCTCGTGGAAGAGCTGCAACTCGTACGCAAAACCGGCGTGGCCTACTGCATCGGAGAAGATGTTGACGGATTTGCAGCGATTGCCGCACCGATCAGAATCGATGGGCAGCGAACGCAGCATAGCCTGTGCGTGACGGGCACGATCAAGGGAATTATCGACACCAACCGAGAAATCAACGTCGCAGTGGTCAAGCGCCTGGCGGAGAAGCTTTCCAAGGTCCTGGAGAAAAAATTTCGGCATACGTTAAAAAGTACAGCCTGAATCCAGAAATCCTTGTTTGCGCGGCAGCGTTCGGTAGTAACCGACGCGCTCTTATGGCGTGTGTTATTATAAAAACCCTCTTTTTTGCGCAACGTCTGTCAAAGCCTTCGCGAGAGATATCTGACGAATATCATCACGGGCGCTCTTTTCAAAGAAATCAACGTGGAGCATGGAGATCTTGTGTTGACAGCAAGCGGCCGTCAGGTCTATTTTCTCGTTAATTGAATATTGGTATCGATTATCGAGAAAGGCAACCTCATGAGTGCGATCGACTGGCGGCAGGCCGCGTCAAATCTCAATCTCCGCAAACAGGCATTCATCGGCGGAAAATTTGTCGACGCGGTATCGGGTGGAGTGTTCGACGCGATCAATCCCGCCAATGGAACAACGCTTGCCCAGATAGCATCATGCGACGCGGCGGATGTCGACCTGGCGGTGCGCTCCGCACGCAACGCCTTCGACTCTGGTTCCTGGTCGCGGCGTTCGCCGAGCGAACGCAAGAAAGTGCTGCAGCGGTTCGCGGAGCTGATGCATCAACACGGCGATGAGCTCGCCCTGCTCGAGACCTTGAACATGGGCAAGCCGATCTCTGACGCACGCTCTGTCGACGTCCCGGCATCGGCCAATACGATCGCCTGGTACGCCGAGGCGATCGACAAGATCTACGACGAGATTGCTCCGACCGGCAGCGGTGCTCTGGGTATGATTACGCGTGAGCCTGTCGGCGTCGTGGCGGCCGTCGTCCCATGGAATTTTCCTTTGCTGATGGCATGCTGGAAACTCGGGCCAGCGCTGGCAGCAGGCAACTCAGTCATTCTCAAGCCTGCCGAGCAGTCACCGCTCTCCGCGATCAGGCTTGCGGAACTCGCGGCGGAGGCCGGCATCCCGGATGGCGTGTTCAACGTCGTCACCGGCCTTGGAGAGATTGCGGGCAAGGCGCTCGGCCTGCACATGGATGTGGATGCGGTCACGTTCACCGGCTCCACAGAAGTCGGCAAGCTTTTCATGAGCTATTCTGCCCAGTCGAACATGAAGCGCGTCGCGCTCGAATGCGGCGGCAAGACCCCACATATCGTCATGGCCGATTGTGGTAACCTGGATGAAGCCGCAACGGCGGCGGCCTATGGCATCTTCTTCAATCAGGGCGAAGTCTGTAACGCCGGCTCGCGTCTTTTGGTCGACGCCAAGATCAAGGACGTTTTTCTCGACAAGGTGATCGCGGTAGGGAAAACCCTCACGGTTGGCGATCCTCTCGCTCCCGCCACCAAACTTGGCGCGATGGTCAGTCAGGTCCAGATGGACCGCGTCCTCGATTACATCGATATCGGCTCCAAGGAAGGCGCGCAGCTCAGATCCGGCGGCAAGCGTGTCCTTCGCGAGACCGGCGGCTACTACATCGAGCCGACCGTTTTCGACAATGTCAGCAACAAGATGCGGATTGCACAGGAGGAGATTTTCGGCCCCGTCCTCGCCACCATCTCCTTTACCGGGGCGGAGGAGGCGGTCGCGCTCGCCAACGACACCATCTATGGCCTCGCCGCCGCGGTATGGACCGACAACATCGACGTCGCGCTGTCCACCGCTCGCCGGCTGAGAGCGGGCTCTGTCTGGGTCAACAACTTCGATGAGAGCAACATTACGATGCCCTTTGGCGGGTACAAGCAATCGGGCTTCGGACGGGACAAATCGCTACATGCGATCGACAAATACACCGAGCTAAAGGCAACCTGGATCAAGATCCGCGCCTAGCGATCGTCCTGGCTTCATCCCCTGACCGAGCACGCCCTTCCTCGTCCTTTGAGACGAGGGCACAGAAAGAGCCATGCATGCGCGATCCACGCTTCGACATCCTGTTCCAGCCAGTGCGGATCGGACCTGTTGTCGCTCGCAATCGATTCTATCAGGCGCCGCACTGCAACGGCATGGGCAATTTGCGACCGCAAGCCCATGCCGCGATGCGCGGTATCAAGGCCGAGGGCGGATGGGCGGTGGTCAACACCGAGCATTGTTCGGTTCATCCCTCTGGCGATCTTATGCCGGAGGTTCTGCAGATGCTGTGGGATGACGGCGACATTCCACCGCTTGCATTGATGGTCGAAGCGGTCCACGAGCACGGCTCACTCGCCGGCGTGCAACTCGCCTATCCCGCCTACTACAATGCCAATCGCATGACCCGCGACGTGCCGCTCGGCCCGATGGACCGACCGGTCAGCGGACACCATCCGGTCCAGGTTCGCGCCATGGACAAGTCCGACATCAAGGCACTGCTCGGATGGTGGAAGGCGGCCGCGCAGCGTGCGCGCAAGGCCGGCTTCGACATACTCAATGTCGACGGCAATTTTTCCACCATCGCCTTCCAGTTCATTTCGCCTCGCAATCAGCGCACCGACGAATATGGTGGCTCGCTGAAAAACCGGGTTCGTCTGCTGAAGGAATTGATCGAGGCGACGCGAGAGGGCGGCGGCGATGCCTGCGCGGTGAGCGTACGTCTGATCATTGATGAGATGTTTGGTCCCGATGGCCTTCGCGCTGCGGAGGAAGGGATAGAGGCCATCAGCCTGCTCGCCGAGCTGCCCGATCTATGGGATCTCGTGGTGGGAACCTGGGCCGACGATTCGCCAACCTCGCGCTTCGCATCGGAGAACGACCACGAGCCGTTCATGACCGGGATCAAGGGTGTCACCACCAAGCCGGTCGTCGGTGTCGGGCGCTTCACCTCACCCGACACCATGGCAAGTCTGATCCGTCGTGGCGTGCTTGACATGATTGGCGCGGCGCGCCCGTCGATCGCGGACCCCTTCCTGCCGAAGAAGATCGAGGAGGGACGTTACGAGGATATCCGCGAATGCATCGGTTGCAACATCTGCGTGTCGAGCCACTTTGCCATGACGAACCTGCGCTGCACGCAGAACCCGACCATGGGCGAGGAATGGCGCCGCAGCTGGCACCCCGAACGAATTTCCACCAGATCAAGCGATGCGACCGTGCTCGTGGTCGGCGGTGGGCCGGCGGGACTCGAATGCGCCCGGGCACTGGGTCAGCGCGGCTACCAGGTAACCTTGGCCGAGCGGCGGAGCCGTCTCGGTGGCCGCGTGACCCTCGAGGGCGAGCTGCCGGGCCTGCGCGAATGGCTGAGGGTTCGCGACTGGCGCGTCACCCAGCTCGACAAACTCACAAATGTCGGTGTCTACCTCGAAAGCGACCTCGGAGTGGCCGAAATTCTCGAATTCGATGCCGATGAGGTTGTGCTGGCGACAGGATCGCAATGGCGCGCCGATGGCGTGGGGCGCGCGGCGTTCAAGCCGCTTGCATTGTCGCCCAGCGTGCCCGTGTTCACACCGGACGACATCATGGGCGGCAATATCCCTTCAGGCCACATCATCGTCTATGACGACGATCACTACTACATGGGCGCTGTGATCGCTGAAAAACTGGCGCTTGCCGGCAGCAACGTCACATTGGTCACACCGGCGGCCGACGTCTCCTCCTTCACCATCAACACGCTGGAGAATATCCGGACGGCCAAACGGCTATATGAGCGAGGCGTCAGGATGGTTACGCACATGGCTCTCATCGGCACGCATGAAGGCCAGGCCCTCTTCGTCGATGCGAGAACCGGGGCCACGGAGAATCGAGAGGCCGACGCCCTTGTTCTCGTCACAGCTAGGCTGCCTCGCAACGAACTCTTTGCCGCGCTGACCGCGCGTCTTGTCGAGGGCAAGGCAGGTCGCTTACGCCGCGTCTCACGCATCGGGGATTGCGAAGCCCCGGCCGCCATTTACGCCGCCGTCTACTCAGGCCACCGTTTTGCTCAAGAATTCGAGAACGGCGACCCGATGTTGCGTCGCGAGCGGATCAACCTTGCCATCTAGAACCAAGTGATGAGCGACCTCATGTCAGCACCAGCGACACCAAATTCCGAAAAGCTCTATGCCCGTGCCCGCGAGGTCATGCCTGGCGGAAACACGCGCACGACCGTCTATCGCAAACCGCATCAGATCTATGCCTGGCGCGGCGACGGCTGCCGTATCACCGATGTCGATTGCCATGTCCGGATCGACGCCTTGGGGAACTTCACCTCTCTGATCCATGGCTATGGCAATCGCCAAATCGTTGAGGCGGCCACACGGCAGCTTGAAGCCGGGACGTGTTTCGGCATGCCCACCGAGAGCGAGATCCGACTGTCGGAAATCCTGTGCGAACGTCTGCCGTCCGTCGAGCAGCTTCGCTACACCAATTCCGGCACTGAAGCGGTGATGAACGCGATCAAGGCCGCGCGCGCCTATACCGGCCGACCGAAGATCGCAAAATGCGAGGGCGCCTACCACGGGACCTACGATCCGGCCGAGACAAGCCAGGACGCCAGCCCCGCCACCTGGGGTGATATCGACAGGCCAGGATCCGTGCCGACCGCCAAGGGGACACCCCAAGGTGTGCTTGATGATGTCGTCGTCATTCCCTTCAACAACACGCCTGTAGCCGAGGCAATCCTTCGCGCCAGCGGCAACAGCCTCGCGGCCGTCCTCGTCGATGTCATGCCCAATCGCGCGGGCCTGGTGCCGGCAAAGCCCGAATATCTGGCGATGCTGCGGCGGGTTACGCGCGAGCTTGGGGCGCTGCTGATCCTTGACGAGGTCATCACCTTTCGCCTTGGCTATCATGGTGCGCAGGGCCGGTTCGACATCGATCCGGATTTCACCACACTCGGCAAGATTATCGGTGGCGGCTTCGCGATCGGCGCCATTGGCGGCCGTGCGGAAGTGATGTCGGTGTTTGATCCGAGCAAGGGCCAGCCCGCGGTGCCGCATGGCGGCACCTTCAGTGCCAATCCCATGTCGATGTCTGCCGGGATAGCCGCTCTTGAAGAATTGACGCCTCCTGTATTCGAGAAGCTCGAGGCGCTCGGCGATCGCTTCGACGAGGGTCTTCATGCGTGTTTCACCCGTCATGGAATCAAGGGACAGGTTACCGGACTGGGCTCACTGCGCCGTGTCCACCTGACGGACGCACCGCTGAGCGACTACCGTTCCACTTTCGCCTCAGCAGATGGCGCCGCGCGGGTTTCGGCTCTCGCCAAGGCGTTGTTCGACGAAGGCGTGATCATTGCAGGCAATGGGTTGATGGCGTTCTCCGCCGCCATGGACGATGCGGATATCGACGAAATAGTGCGGGCCTTCGACCGAGCATTGCGGTCTGTCGCATGATGACGGCGGCAGGGAAACCTGGGACAATTAAGGAGCGGCACGTGAAAAGGCAAAAGGTCACCGTGACCAACAAGTGGGGGGCCGCGATCGGCTATTCCCGGGCCGTCCGCGCCGGAAACATCATTGTTGTATCGGGCACTTCCGCCTCTGGACCCGATGGGGCTCTTCACCCCGGCGACGCGGAACGGCAAACCATCGTGGTTCTGGAGCGCATCGGCGCCGCGCTGCGCGAACTCAACGCCTCGATCGAGGATGTCGTCGAGACGCGCATTTTCTTGCGCAACATGAGCGATTGGGAAGCGGTCGCCAAAGCCCACGGCTCCGTCTTCGGCGACATTCGGCCGGCAACGACGATGGTGCAGGCGGGAGCCCTTATCGACGATGGCCTTCTCGTCGAGATCGCCGCCACTGCCATCCTCGCAAGCTGAGAGAGAAGCCTATGTCGAAGGACACCATCATCACCTGCGCCGTGACCGGTAGCCTGACAAGGCCGCAAGACAACGCAAATCTGCCGGTGACGCCCGAACAAATCGCTATCTCGGCCCTGGAGGCCGCCGAAGCAGGCGCGGCGATTCTGCATCTTCACGTTCGCCATCCCGACGGTCGGCCGTCGATGGAACTCGATCACTACCGCGAACTCGTTCGTTTGATCCGCACCAAGAATACGGAGGTCATCCTGAATATCACCACCGGACCTGGCGGCCGGTTCCAGCCCGGTGAGGAGGACCCAAAGATTGCCGGCCCCCGGACGAATTTCGTGACGGCCGAACGTCGCGTCGAGCACATTCGCGATCTGCGGCCCGACATCTGCACCTTGGACCTTAACACGATGACGTTCGGCAGCGAGGTCGTCATCAACACTCCGCCCAACGTCAAGAAGATGGCTGAGATCATCTACGACTGTGGAGTCCGGCCCGAGTTCGAGCTTTTCGACAGCGGAGACATCAATCTCCTCAACGACTTTCTCGCAAGCGGCGTGTTTCGCGGCCCGCCGCTCGTAAGCCTTGTGCTTGGTGTGAAATACGGTTTCGCGACGACGCCGGAGACCATGATGTTCGCCCGCAACATGTTGCCCCGAGACGCCATCTGGACAGGCTTTGGCATCGGCCGCGCCGCTTACCCAATGCTCATGCAATCCTACCTGCTCGGTGGGCATGTGCGGATAGGCATGGAGGACACGATCCGGATGTCGCGGACTGAACTCGTGAAGAGCAATGCCGAGCTCGTCGAGAAAGCGAAATGGCTCCTGGAAAGGCTCGGCGCCACCATTGCCAGCCCGGCGTCAGCGCGCTCTCAGCTCGCATTGAAGGCTTAGCGTTCTGAAACGATGCCAATAACGGGAACAGGGAGGATCTAATATGAGGTCGAGATTTGCTTTTGTAGCGCTTGGGGTCGCCACGGCGGCCATCACCATGTCTGCTGGTGACCTAAAGGCGTCGCCGATTTCGGTCCAGGATGTGACTTCTACTGCAACGCTGCAGCTTCGCTCCAACGACGACTTTGTTTCCTCAAATTCATCGAGCGCAGCCAAGCCGTTCAGCGGGCATCTGGCTTTTGCCGAGGCAAGCATGGTGAGCGGCGATAAGCTTGCACCGGTGAATGGCAAGGACCTGCATGCATTTCCTGCTTTCGAAGTCAGTTTCACGACGGTCGGAAGCACTCTGGTACCCTCGTCCCAAGACATCCTGGGTGACTTCAAACCGATGGGAGGCGGGACTTATTGGCAGATATTGGTGCAGCCTGGAAAAGTGTGGTCGGAGCCGAGTGATCCACCGGGCTGGACGCGCGCGTCGTTCCCACTTGCAATTATGAATCCGGTGGAAGGCGGCGAGAGCCATAATGGCGTTGCTTTGTTCATGTACAAGGATGCGGATGTCACGCCTTTGCATATTCAAATAACCACCGGAACGACGCCCTTCCAGGCGGGCTCGGTTTTCAAGGCGGCAGCAACGTCTGTTTCCACGATGAAACCGATCTCGGCAGAGGACGTCCATTCCATTGAACAGGCCTTCAGCCTGCGAGAGGCCAGCCGCCTGCCGGTAAAATCCTGGGACAGCCTGCCGGTCAGCCTTAGCATAGCTCAAAGCGCTGAGTTCGGCGGCCGCATGCGAGATGACTGGAAGCTTGCGACCGCGGTTTTTGTGGATGGAACCATCTACATGAAAGGTTGCCAAACATCGGAGGGTCCGCTGCCTTACTGCGACAGGCAACGCTTCGGCGTGTGGTCGGCGACAAAATCCGCGGTTACGCGCATGGCCATGCTTCGTATGGCCGCCAAATATGGCGATCAGATCTTCACGACGAAGATCGACGATCTGCTACCCGCAGCAAAACGCTATCCGGCGTGGAAAGACGTCACCTTAGGCAGTGCCCTCAATATGGCGACCGGTGTCGGAAACGGCGCAGGGAAGCCAGAAGCGAATATCGGTGACGAGCCTTACGATGATTCATACATGGCATTTTACAACGACGGCGATTTCGAATCGAAACTAG
This sequence comes from Mesorhizobium sp. LNHC229A00, assembly GCF_000502415.1. Classification (NCBI taxonomy): domain Bacteria; kingdom Pseudomonadati; phylum Pseudomonadota; class Alphaproteobacteria; order Hyphomicrobiales; family Phyllobacteriaceae; genus Mesorhizobium; species Mesorhizobium sp. LNHC229A00. The sequence goes on along the minus strand of NZ_AYWQ01000016.1, from coordinate 99,460 downwards.
AGAAAGCACTCGCACGCCCCCGATCCTACGGGTGGGGCGTCGACAAATTTGTTCGCTACAGGGACGAGGATTACTTCGTCCTCGGTGCGGCTTTGGACAGTCTACTTAAGGATAAGCAAGGCGCCGACAAAGACATCACTTCGATGTTGAGGCACGAAGTTTATCAAAAGATCAAGGTCTATGACTTGCCGGTCGCGACGACATTCGGTGCAAAAAAACAGCCGCTTGCGTTCGAGGGATTGTACGCAACCATCGACGACCTTGTTAAAATTGCCAAGCTGTTTAAAGACGGTGGCGCGGTCGCGGGCGACCAACTCCTTACCCCTCAGAAGACCCAAGAAGGCTTGACCAACCATAAGAAGTGGGGATTGCCGACCGGCCGGCCGAGAGGCTCGGGCGAGAGATACTTTAGTTCTTTCTGGATCGACGACTTCTCGTTTGATGGATGCGACGGAAATTTTGCGCGCTTCATGGGTTATGGGGGGCAAATCGTGGCTATGCTCCCCAACAACCTGATTGCTGTCCGGCTTTCATCGGCACCAACAGACGACGAGACCGTGAGTGACTTTTCTGGCTTAGTTCAGGCGTCGAATGCTATCGAAAAAATCTGCAACAACTGACAAGTGTGGCGGGCAGGGCGCTCAGCGCCCTGCCTTGAACGAGCGCTCCGTGCAGCGGTGATGTTGTTGGCTGGTCCACTAGATCGTCTCCTTGGTGGCCGACAAATCCAGGTGCTCAATGGAGCAGCGGCAAGCCTTCGGCAAGCTGCGTCTGCCGGAGGACATTGCACCGGCCGTACCCCACTCATGATAACGACCAGCCGTATGACGAGCTATTTCAAGCGCCTCGGGATCGGGGGCAAGGATATCGGTGACGAGCTTGATCGACTTGCCCAAAAAATCCCATCCCGCATGGACAGCTGGAGTAGATGAATGCCGAAAACAGCAAGTCAAGTCATGATGCTTCGCCGCCAGATTCTCTCGAGCGGCGAGCCCCTGCCAGTCCTGGCAGCCCCTGCCAGTCCTGGGATGCGGCACTTGGCAGACCTTCGATGTCACGTCACCGCAGACAGTACGAGTCGCCCGCCGCGGAAACGCCGTCGTGGGCGAGTGCATTGGCCGCTTCGCCACACGGATATATGCTTCTCCGTCCTATCTTGAGAAATACGGAACCCCCGAAGGCAAAGAGGACCTCCAAAGACATCATTTTGTCGCTACATCGAGGAACTGGTTCAGCTCGAAGCGGTCCGCTGTCCCGAAGATTTCATCCCAGCCAAAAACTTGCATTCGCCTCCAACAGCATGATTGCCCAATGTTTGCGGCCTCGGGCGGCGCGGGGATCGTCGCGCTTCCAGAATTCGCTCTCCGCGTGAACACGGGTCTGATCAACGTCCTGCCGGCCCTGGCAGGGGCACAGAGACGTTTGGCTTTCCGTTCATCAGGATATGGCGAATCTCTCCCGATTCGCGTGGCGAGCAGGTTTTTAAAGGAACTCATGACTAGCGATGAGGCAAAACTCGGCGACCGCTAGATGTGAAAAGCAGACCCAAAGTCATTGGGTCAAGCTCGCTCATGCGAAGTCGGGCGGTGAATGCTGGTCGCTTCTCGTGCCGCTGACGATGACAACCGCCGACTCTGAAGACGGGCGGGCTTTCAGGCCCACGTACCTTAACGGTCGTTGCGAAGCTCCGTGAGCCGCGAACGCGGCGATTGCTCCGCCTTGCTCTTCGTCGGGCGATTTGCGATATCGAGGGGCGAAGTGACCCCAGACCGTGCTGAAGACCCTAGGACCAATATCCGCACCTGCTGATCCAAGGAACGGCTCGAACGCGCAAACCCAATCCCCCTGCCGGGTCTGTTTTGAAATCTTCTCGCTCATTTAATTCTACATAATCGGTAGGCTTAATGCAGATAGTGCGTTTGCGAGAAGGAGTTTCGGATGTCAAAAAAGCTGGTGGTGGGACTATCGGGCAACCTGACCCGTCCGTCAAAGACCAAAGCCTTCGTCAGCCACATCGCCGGTGAAGTGGCGAGCCGCGCGGGTGCTGCTTTGAGCATTTTCGACATCGAGGACCTCGGCCCGTCTTTCCCGCTCGCAAAGAAACATGACGATCTCGATCCGGCGGCCCGCGCCATCGTCGAACAGGTACTGGGCGCCGATGCACTGGTGGTCGGCTCGCCGACCTTCAAGGGCAGCTATACCGGTCTGTTCAAGCATTTCTTCGACCTGCTCGACCCATCATCGCTGCGCGGCAAGCCGGTCATCCTCGCGGCGACCGGTGGCGGCGAGCGGCATTCGCTTGTTGTCGAGCACCAGTTGCGGCCGCTGTTCGGCTTCTTCGAGGCGCAGACCTTGCCGACCGCGATCTACGCCTCGGACAAGGACTTCGCCGATGGGGTGCTGGTGTCGGAGGCCGTCCAGGCGCGAGCCCGGCAGGCGGTGGCCGAGGCATGCCGCGTGGCCGGCGTGCCCTACAGCGTCGTCCGAGCCGCCTGAAACCACCGATCCGGGACGCAACATTCCTCCCGCATAGACCAGAAGGACGCCTGCAATGACCCGAGCCAGCAAGTCCGATAGCAAGCCGCGGCAGATCAAACTGGGCGCTTTCCTGCCTGGCGGCGGACAACATATCGCCGCCTGGCGCCATCCCGATGCGCCGGCCGACGGCGCCACCAATTTCGAGTTCCACAAGCAATTGGCGCTGACCGCCGAGCGCGGTCTGTTCGACGCCTACTTCCTGGCCGACAATCTGACCGTCGGCCTCGGCGCCCGCGAAGGCGGCAATGCCAAGATCGCCGGCTTCGAGCCGGTGACGCTGTTTGCCGCACTGGCGCCGCTGACCACGCATCTCGGCTTCATCGCCACGGCGTCCACCACCTATGAAGAGCCCTACACGCTGGCGCGCAAATTCGCTTCGCTCGATCTGTTGTCGAACGGCCGCGCCGGCTGGAACGTGGTGACCTCGGCCGGCGACGAAACCGCGCGCAATTTCAACCGCGACGTCCAGCCCAACCATGCCGAGCGCTATGCGCGGGCGCATGAGCATGTCGAGACTGTCAAGGCGCTGTGGGACAGCTGGGAGGATGACGCCTTCATCCGCGACAAGCAGTCGGGCCGCTTCTACGACAAGGACAAGTTGCACGACATCGACCACCAGGGCGAACATTTCAGCGTCAAGGGCCCACTCAATGTGCCGCGCCCGGTGCAAGGTCATCCGGTTGTCGTACAAGCCGGACAGTCAGAAGACGGACGCGGGCTTGCCGCGCATTCGGCCGAAGTGATCTTCACCGCCCATCAGAAGCTCGAGACGGCGCAGGAATTCTACCGCGATATCAAGGCGCGCGTGGCGGAAGTCGGCCGCGATCCCGACCAGGTGCTGATCATGCCCGGCGTCGCGCCCTTCGTCGGCCGCACCGAGGAAGAAGCCCGCGCCAAATACCAGCTGCTCAACGACCTCATCCTGCCCGAGGACGGTGTCGCGCTCCTCAACGGGCTCGCCGGCCAGACGCTCGACATCAGGGGTTATCCGCTCGATGGCCCGCTGCCGCCGAGCAAGGAAACCGAAGGCATGAAGAGCCGCCAGGCGCTGATCCGGCAGATTGCCGACGAGCACAACTTCACCATCCGCCAGCTTTACCAATGGGTGGCGACGGCGCGTGGCCACTACACCATCGTCGGCAGCGCGGTGCAGGTCGCCGACCAGCTGGAGGAATGGTTCACCAGCGAAGCGGCCGACGGCTTCAACATCCTGCCCCCCTGGCTGCCCGGCGCGCTCGACGATTTCGTCGACCTTGTCATTCCCGAATTGCAGCGGCGCGGCCTGTTCCGCACGGCCTACGAAGGCCGCACGTTGCGCGAAAACCTCGGTCTCAGGCGCCCGGAAAACCCATGGACCGTCGCTCGCTCGACCGTCCTTGCCGCCGAATGATCCTCCTAGCCGAAGGGTAGAACGATGACATTGCAACACATCGATCGGCCGATCGCGATCCGCTCCAGCCGCGGCGAAACCAGGCTTGGTCAGGATTTTCTGCACCTCGGCGGCCGAACGGCTGTCCGCCTTCTGAAGCGCTACGGCGTGCTCGTCGGCTTCCTGGCGCTCTGGCAGGTGGCGAGCAGTGTCGGGTGGGTCAACGCGGCGGTGCTGCCGCCGATCGACATGATCGTCGTTGCGCTCTGGAAGGGGCTCGCCGGCGGCAGCCTGCTCGGCGACATCGCCATCAGCCTGCAGCGCGCCGGCATTGCCTTTGCCGCGGCCGTCGCGGTCGCCATTCCGCTCGGCCTGTTCATGGGCCAGGTGCGCTCGGTCGAAACCGCGCTCGATCCAATCCTGCAGGTGTTCCGGCAGACTTCGGCGCTGGCGCTGTACCCGGTGTTCATCCTGCTCCTGGGGCTGGGCGAAACCTCCAAGATCTTCGTCATCTTCTGGGCGACCCTGTTTCCGCTGCTGCTCAACACCACCAGCGGCGTCAAGGAAGTCGATCCCAAGCTGCTCGAAATGGCGCGCGTCTATGGCGCAACCCGGCTCACCGTGTTTCGCCGCGTCGTGCTGCCAGGCGCCGTGCCGTCGATCTTCGTCGGCTTGCGGCTGAGCGCCACCACGGCGCTGCTGCTTTTGATCGCGTCCGAGATGATCGGTGCCAACAAGGGCATCGGCTTCCAGGTGATGAACGCGCAGTACAATTTCCAGATCCCGCTGATGTTTGCGGCAATCGTCATCCTCGCCGGTCTTGGCCTGATCGCCAACCAGGCATTGGTCACCCTGCAGCGGCGGCTCTGTCGCTGGAGCAATCCTGTCAACTGAGCAGTCCGCCCCTCACCGTTTACCTCCAGGAAGGACCCGACCATGAAAATCACTCGCCGTTCGCTGCTTGCCGGCGCGCCGCTTGCCGCAGGCCTCATCGCCGCCGGCCTGCCGCGCCTGGTCTTTGCGCAAGCCGCAGCCGTCAAGTTCCGCTACCTCGCCAGCCGTGGCAGCATCTCCCCGCATGAGCTGGCCGACGAGCTCGGCTACTTCAAAGCGCTCGGCGTCGAGCTGGAGAATGTCGGCTATTCCTCGGGCGGACCGGAATCGCTGTTTGCGCTGTCTTCCGGCAGCGTCGACATCGGCTCGGCCGCCACCGCGGCGGTGATCAACTCGATCTCGGGCGGCAACGACTTCGTCGCGGCGTATCCGAGCAACGGCATCAACAAGGATGTGAAGAGCGTCTTTTACGTGCTGGAAGACAGCCCGATCAAATCGATCGCCGACATTGCCGGCAAGACCATCTCGGTCAACACGCTCGGCGCCCATCTCGATTATACGGTGCGCGAAGCCCTGCACAGCGTCGGCCTGCCACCGGATGCCGCCAATCTCGTCGTCGTGCCCGGCCCGCAGCTCGAGCAGACCTTGCGCTCTCGCCAGGTTGATATTGCCGGGCTCGGCTATTGGCAGGCGACGTTCGCCGGCGCGCTGGTCGCCAATGGCGGCGTGCGCGGCGTGTTCGACGACACCCAGGTGCTCGGCGAACTCGCCGGCGGCTTCGTCGTGCTCAGGCGCGACTTCATTGCCGCCAACCCGGATGCGGCGCGCAACTTCGTCGAACAGTCGGCGCGCGCTTCAGACTGGTCGCGCCAGAACCCGGAGGAAGCTCGCAAGGTGCTGGCCAACATCCTCAACAAGCGCGGCGAAAACGGCGATCTCGCCCGCTACTGGACCGGCTTTGGCTTGCGTGAAGGTGCGAAGGCGAACGATCGCGACATCGATTTCTGGGTCGCCGTGCTGGAGCGCGACGGCCGTCTGGCGAAGGGCAAGCTGAAAGCTGCCGACATTCTGTACCGGCCCGGCGAAACCAAGACGAACTGAGCTGAGACCAGGAGCTGAAATGACTGGCGCCAACCGCGGCGGAGAGGTTTCGATCCGCGACCTCTCAAAATCCTTCAGCCTCGGCGGGCGCCAGCTTGCCGTGCTGCGGACGCTCAACCTCGACATTCGTTCGGGGGAATGCCTGGTCATTGTCGGCGCCAGCGGCTCCGGCAAGACCACGCTGCTGCGCATTCTTGCCGGGCTCGAGGCGGCCGACAGCGGCGGTGTCGTGATCGACGGCCAGCCGGTGCATGGTGTTGGCGCCGAGCGTGCCGTGATTTTCCAGGAACCGCGCCTCCTGCCCTGGCTGAGCGTGCTCGGCAACGTCGCCTTTGGCCTCGAAGTGCGCGGCGTGCCCAAGAGGCAAGCTGAGGAACGCGCACGCTTCTACGTCGCGCTGGTCGGCCTTGCCGAATTCGCCGATGCTTTTCCGAACCAGCTTTCAGGCGGCATGGCGCAGCGCGTCGGCATTGCCCGGGCACTCACCGTGCAGCCCGAGATCCTTCTGCTCGACGAGCCGCTGGGGGCGCTCGACGCCATGACCAAGATCGGCATGCAGGAGGAACTGGCGCGCATCTGGAGCGAGGAGAACGTCACCATGGTGATGGTCACCCACGATCTCGAAGAGGCGATCTATCTTGCCGACCGGGTGCTGATCCTGCCCAAGGAGAAGGGCGGCGCGGCAAGGCTGATCGACATCGACCTGCCACGCCCGCGCGAGCGCAGCCAAAGCCGCTTCGTGCGCTATCGCGAAGAATTGCTGCGGGAATTCGGCCTGCGTTGATCGAACAGCGGTTGGCGGATCCCCGCGCGGATTATCGCAAGGCAACACGACCGTCGTTGATCCACTCGCGGGGCCTGTTGCGCGTAAGAGCGGGATAAGCGGGATACCTTGGCGGGTTCGAGCCGCTTCAAGTTCGGCTGCCTTGGTGGCGGCGTCTGCGGGCGCACAAATCTCGCAAGAAAACAATAGCATCGACGGCACGAGCGATTTTTGCAGCAATTGCTGCAACGGATCGCTCCGCCGGCATCGTCGCCTGCAACAACTCATCAGAAAGCACCGCCAATTGGTAACCGCATCTGAGGGGCACATAGCGATGGACCACGCATGGCGGAAAACAAATTACGGCTGCCGCTTCGCACCCTCAGGCGCCCGAATTCGACGTGAGGTTCGCGGTCGAAGATAACGAAGCGTTGCCCGAGCGGAAGTACTGATTTTTCTCCAATCTGGCTGATATTGAAGAGCCATTTCCTGGATGTTGATGATCAATGGATACGTTGACGAGCATGCGGGTGTTTTGCACCGTCGCCGACCTGAAAAGCTTCACCGCTGCCGCGGATCGCCTCGGCATTTCGCCGGCAATGCCCAGCAAACACGTAATGCAGCTGGAGAGCCGCCTGGGCATCCGGTTGGTCAACCGGGAAGAGCCGAAGGGGCAGCCTCACAGAGTCTGGTGCACTTTATTTCAATCAAATCAAACAGATGCTTGAAGGGGCTTGCATCCCTTCAAGCAAAAGGTCTATCCCGTGGATGTAGTGATGACCTTCCCCGTCGCCGGGCGCGGTCCCCCACGAAAACGCCCTATCCCGGACGTCGCGTCGACGAGCGCGGCACCTGATTGACCTCGCATTAGGGAACTCTGCGTCCCGATTCAGCCGTTGTAACAAAACCCGCAACAGCGGTGCGACATGGTCGAGCGCCAACATATCACTTGGGCGCCGGTCCGGATCCGCTCGACGACGTTGGCGATATTGAAGTGCCCGTTCGCCGACTGCCGGACTTTCCTCCGGCGCGCCTCAGAAGGCGGCTCACGTCGAGAGGCTGGTCCAATATCGACGTATAAGGTTTGAACTCAACCGATGACCATGGCATCGCCAGATTGCGCAGGATGAGATCGGCACCGCTGAAGTCCTCGTGAGACGTAAACAGGCTGGCCGTGATAACCGTGCGCATCCCAACCCCACGAGCGGCCATAAGCCCGTTCCTTGAATCCTCGATACAAAGACACTCGGAGCCCCCTAGACCAAGGTCAGATAGCACCAGCCTATAAACTTCAGGATCAGGTTTTTTGGCGCGCACGTCCTCGCCCGTACGGATACTGGAAAACAGATCCAAGGATCGTGAGCCAAGCGTGCTATGAAGGAGCGACACCACATTTTGCCTGCTAGTCGTCGTCCCGATCGCGAGCATAACCCCTTCCTGCGTGGCATGCTCAATCAGCTCCGCCACGCCGGGCCTGAGGCTGACCAGGCCTTCCTTGAGCTTGACGTTATAGATTTCCGTTTTTCGTGCGTGCAGAAGATCTGGGTCGACATTGTGCCCCGCCATCTGCGCATACGAAACAATGCGCTCGCGGCCTCCTGTAGTGCCGAGCAAGTCCGTGTACAAGCTACGGTCCCAGACCCAGCCAAGCCCGGCCTCGGCGAAAGTCTGGTTGAAAGATTGACGGTGCAGCTCTTCAGTCTGTCAATCGGCCCGCAATTGGGACCCTGGATCGGCTCGCAAAAGGGACCCCTTTTTGAGGCACAAATGGTCAGCGCTCGCCGGGCGGAGCTGGTCAGGGTTGCGCAGCCCGGCGAGTGCGGATCGGCGTTATGGGGTGATCAGGCGCGGTTCTTGAAGCGCCAGGATTCCTTTCCGGTCTCGATGATCTCGCAGTGATGGGTGAGACGGTCGAGCAGCGCGGTGGTCATCTTGGGGTCGCCGAAGACGGCGGGCCATTCGCCGAATGCCAGGTTGGTGGTGACGATGATCGAGGTGCGCTCGTAGAGCCGGCTGATCAGATGGAAGAGCAACTGCCCACCGGCTTGTGCGAACGGGAGATAGCCGAGCTCGTCGAGCACGACGAAGTCGAGCCGGGTGAGGTAGTCGGCGATGCGGCCTTGCTTGCCACCGCGGTGCTCGGTCTCCAATCGATTGACCATATCGACGACGTTGAAGAAGCGGCCACGTGAGCCGTTGCGGATCAAGGCCCGGGCAATGGCGATGGCCAGATGCGACTTGCCGGTTCCTGTGCCGCCGATGAGGACGGCGTTGCGCTGATCGGCGACGAAGGTGCCGTTGGCAAGGTCGCGGACCAGCACCTCGTTGACCGGCGTGCCGTCGAAGTCGAACTCCTCGATGTCCTTGGCGAGCGGCAGCTTGGCGACGGTAAGCTGGTATTTGATAGAGCGGGCCTGCTTCTCGGCGATCTCGGCCGAGAGCAGATCGCCGACGATCTTCGGCGGCTCGTGCTGGCGCTTGATGCCTGTCGCCATGATCTCGTCGTAGGCGCTGCGCATGCCATAGAGCTTCAGCGTCCCCATAAGATCCAGAACCTGGGTGCGTTCCATCAGCTTGCCCTCCTGAGGCTGTCGTAGCGGGCGCAGTCGGCCTGCGGCTCATGCTGCAGGCGGAGCGCGTCCGGGGTGAGGATGGTGACGGCCGGCGCCGGATCGCGCCGACGCGTCAGGATATTGATGATGACGGCTGACGAGCAGACGTTCTGGTCGAGTGCCTCTTGGCAGGCCACCTCGACGGCATCGAGACCGTCGCTGAGAACGGCGGCCAGGATCGCCACCATCTGCCGATCGCCGTCGTCCGCGGACTTCAATCTGCGCCGGACCCGCTCCATTGCCCATGGCAGAACCCAGCCCTGGAACGGCGCGCCATTGCGCAACGCTCCGGGCTTGCGGGCAAGCACGGGGACATAGTGCCAGGGGTCGTAGATCGTCTCGCCGCGCCCGAACGAGCGGACATGTTCGGCGACGAGGCTGCCGTCCTGACGGATGACGATGCGATCGGCATAGGCCTGGACCTCGACGGGGCGGCCGACGGCCGTCGAGAGCACCGAGTATTTGTTGTTGTCGAAGCGCACCGTGCAGGTCTTCGACGCTGAGGCGGGGACCGTGTGGAATCCATCGAAGGGCCCACGATACTCGACAAGCTTGCCGCGCTCTTCCTCGAACACGTTCCAGATCGTGCGCTCCGGCTGGTCAATATGACGGTGCGCTTTCGTGTAGGCGATGCATTTGTCGAGGAGCCAAGCGTTGAGTTCCTCATAGGATTTGAAGCGCAGGCGCGGCGTGAAGAAGCGCTCCCGCACCAGGCCGACCTGGTTCTCGACCTGACTCTTCTCCCAGCCCGACGCCCGCGTGCAGGCGACCGGCTGCACCAGATAGTGGCTGCACATCTGCAAGAAGCGGCGATTATATTGCCGGTCCTTGCCGACGAACACCGTCTCCACCGCCGTCTTCATGTTGTCGTAGATGCCGCGCGTGCAGGCGCCACCGAAGAAGGCGAAGGCCCGATCGTGGGCGTCGAACACCATCTCCTGCGTCTCGCGCGGATAGGCCCTCACGAACATCATGCGGCTGTGGCAGAGTCGGACATGGGCGACCTTCACGGTCATCGTCACGCCGTTGATCAGAACGATCTCGTGGCTCCAGTCGAACTGGTAGGCCTCGCCCGGCGGGAAGAACAATGGCACATAGGCTTCCGCCGTCGCTGATCCCTGCGCCTTCGCCCAGCTCTTGGCGTATCGGCGAACCGCATCGTAGCTGCCGTCGTATCCGAGACCGCGAAGCTCCTCAAAGATCCGGATCAGCGTTAGCCGCTCGCGCCCAAACTTGCTGTGATTGCCGTTCAAAAATCCATCGAGCTGACCCTGCCAGGGACCGATCTTCGGCATCGGCTGCCGCTCGCGCTCGTAGCGGAACTCAGTCGCATCAGATCGCAGAACCTTGCGGACGACCTTCCGGGAGATCCGCAATTCGCGGCAAATCTCCTTGATCGACTTCCCATGAACCAGCGACAGCCGGCGTATCTTTGCAATCGTCTCCACAACCAACATCCAAAACAAATGCCTCCGATGAACCCGGAGGCAGTGTGACAACCCTGCGTTACAGGGGTCCTTTTTGGACGCCGATCACCCCTGAAACGGGGTCCTTATTCCACGCCGAAACACAACAGAACCGTTCACGATCATGCTACGGGACGGGGCATTGGTCCCTGTCGCAGCCGATACGACAGCGCTGGCAGCATTGCGGCGGGCGGGCGTGCTGCTCATGGCTTCATGCGAAAACGGCGTTTGCGGGACCTGCGAATGCGGGATGCTGGAAGGTCAACCGATCCACCGCGATGCTTTCTTGTCCAAGCAGGCTCGGGACAGCCGATTTATCCCATGCGTGTCTCGCGCGAAAGGTGTGCTCAAGCTCGATCTTTGAAGGCAAGGACCTCAGTCGCTGCGTAAGATTTTCGCTTCTAACGCCGCTACCACGAAGGCCCGTCTCGCTACCGGCGTCTGGGCTTCACCACGCAGAACCTGAAGACATGCATCCATCGCCAGTTTTCGCTTCTTCGTCTGATGAATGAAACTCCGCAGCAGGATCGTGGCTGCGTCGTTCACATCGAATATGACGCGCTCACGGTCATGCCGGCCAACTTGCACCACCACGGGCCGGACGAACCTGCTCGACATGCAATTACACTCTCAGTTCTGACCATGACACGATTTTCGCGTATCATGACGTTGGGACAATTTATACATTTCTGACTAGGGCCAGAACAGAACTAGCAGTTGCCCAATCAAGCAGGCCGCTATGTTCCGGCCTTGTTGCGCAAGAAAGCACCGCGGAATTCTGNGCTCACGGTCATGCCGGCCAACTTGCACCACCACGGGCCGGACGAACCTGCTCGACATGCAATTACACTCTCAGTTCCGACCTCGACACGGTCTTCGCGTATCATGACGTAGGATCAATTTATACATGTATTGGCTGGTGCCCGAAGAGAACCTGCAGTTGCTCAATCTCAGTACAAATTGCCTGTCCAATTTCAGCCGGTCGCCATATCCCGATGGGTTCCGGTCTTCTTGTGCAACAAAGCACAGCGGAGTTCTGTCGCGTCCGGAGGTGAAATGGCGCTTGGTCCCATGGGCGGGCTTTCCTGAAGCCCGCGCCTTCCCTCCTGGGTGTCAGCCTTGACGCGGCCGCTGCCGCAATGCCGACGCTTATGGGGCGCTGCGCGCGGATGCCGGAAGGAAGAGGGCGGGCGGGCCGCAGGGGCGGGGGAAGATCCGGGAGAGAGACCCGCAACGCCCGCCGAGCAGCTCGGGTCGGGAATAGGCCGACGGACCTGCGCGCAATCCCGTCTAATCCCTTGCAAAAAGAGCTTCCATCCTGGAACGACGGCTACTTGCTGACAAGGCGCATGATGGTATCGATATTGAACTGCAGCCTTGTATCGAGAGCTTCGCGCGACATCAGATCACGCTCGTAGATGATGGAGCCGGTAAAGCGATTGGTGAAGTAGTAGTAGCCGATGGCGGCGATCGTGATGTTCAATTGAACCGGATCGACGCCGTCCCGAAACACGCCCTGCTTTGCGCCGCGCTCCAGAAGCGTCTCGACCATCGTGACCAGACGTCGGCTGATGTCCTGAACGACCTTGGACTTCTTGAGGTGGCGCGCCTTGTGCAGGTTTTCGCTGTTCACCATGGTGAGGAATTCCGGATTGTCGAGATAATACTTCCAGGTGAAGCGCACCAGCCTTTCCAGCGCTTCCTTGGGGTCGAGATGATCGAGTTCCAGCTTTTGCTCGGCTGTTCGAATGTCGACATAGGCGTCTTCGAGCACGCGCTGGAACAGGCTCTCCTTGCTGTCGAAATAATGGTAGATCATGCGTTTGTTGGCTTTTGCGCGCGCGGCTATGTCGTCCACCCTGGCGCCGCCCAAACCCTTCTTGGCGAATTCCTGCTTGGCGGCCGCGAGTATCCGCTTCTGGGTTGCCTCCGCATCGCGAATTCTTGGCTTCCTTGTCTTCGCGGCCAACATCTTTTTTCCTAACTGGTCCGTTTCGAATCCGACATTTGACCATCGATATGGCGCACTAACTAGATTGTGACCAGAGCGACCAGCGAATTGTCAAAAGGCACTCCGCGGCGGCCAGGAGCCGGCCGGCAGCATTGGTCTGGTTCACGACGACCATCGGCGATCTGCTGCATTTTTCGAAGGCTTCCGGTTCCCGCCTGCCTCTGAAGTCAAAGGCCAGTTCAACTAACTCAATAGTTACATAGAGGCACCCCGCAGCGCAATCGGGCGTGTCACCAATGTCCCGAGGCAAGGCCGCCACCGCGGCAGGAGTCCTGTTGACAAGGCAGTTCTAAAAAAGTAACTAGATAGTGCGTAAAGGTTCAATTAGGTGCGCGTCTTGGGAGGGCGCTCGCTCGAATTCAGGTCAGCAGGGAGAGAGAAAATGTCGTTCATCAAGAAATTCATCGAGCAGGAAACCATCAATCGTCGCAATCTGCTTCTTGCGTCGGCGTTCGGGCTTGGCGGTGCTGCGGCACTTCGCGCCCTGGGTGCGACCCCGGCGCGGGCGGCGGCCACGGACCCGGCGATCGCCTGGAGCTACCGCGATCGTACCAATCCGTACTGGAACTCAATCGTGTCGGGCGGCGAAGCCTTTGTCGAAAGCATCGGCAAGCCCAAGAGCGCACTCGTCAACCTCATCAATGAAGGGTCGAGCGAGAAGTCGCTTGCAGACGTGAAGGCACTTCTTGGCAAGGAGGGCAGCAACCTCGCGCTTGCCATCGACGCGAACGATGCGCCGAACTGCCGCCCCGTAGTCGAGGCGGTCGCCGCGGCCGGTGCCTATGTCTCCACCATCTGGAACAAGACCGACGACCTGCACCCATGGGATTTCGGCGACAATTACGTGTCGCACATGACCTGGTCGGACGAGGGGCCGGCTGAAAAGACCGCCCGCATCCTGTTTGACGCCATGGGCGGCAAGGGTGGCGTCGTTCATCTCGGCGGCATCGCGTCCAACAATCCTGCGATCGAGCGCCTGAACGGTTTGAAGAATGCGCTCAAGGACTATCCGAATATTCAGCTGCTCGACGCCCAGCCTGCCGACTGGGACACGCAGAAGGCAAACCAGATCATGGCCAGCTTCCTGACCCGATACGGCGACTCTATCAAGGGCGTGCATTGCGCCAACGACACGATCGCCTACGGCGTCATAGAGGCGCTGCGTGCCGAAGGCATCGAAGGCATGCCGATCGTTTCCTATGATGGCAACCAGCAGGCTGTGGAACTCGTGGCCAAGGGCGAGATCTTGGCCACCGTCTTCACCAATCCCCATTGGGGCGGCGGCATCACGGCGGCGCTTGCCTATTATGCGGCGACCGGCGCGTTCAAGCCTTCGGCCGAACCCAAGGAGCATCGCGAATTCTACGGCCCGACCGTCCTCATTACGCGCAAGGACGCGGCGGAGTTCAAGGCGAAGTACCTCGACAGCACGCCGAAATACGACTGGAAGGACTTCTGGGGTCCGGGCAACGGCCAGATTAAATACAAATAATCAGCCCGCAGGCGGACGCGCGCCGACCACGGTGCGCGTTCCGATCCGGCGGCCTGCCATTTGCTTGCGACGGCGATCCGTTTCACCGTCCCTTGCCTGCGGGAGACGTGCGTGGACAATTTCTTGACCAGGGACAATCTGCAGAAATGGGCACCGCTTCTGGTGCTGCTTGCGCTCGTCCTGTTTTTCTCGCTCGCCAATCCGAACTTCCTCTCCATGCGCAATTTCGCGCGCATTTCCATTCTGTCGACGCCGTCGCTGATGATCGGCGTCGGCGTGACCTTCATCATCCTCATGGGATCGATCGACCTCTCCATGGAAGGGGCCGTGGCCGTCTGCGCCGTGCTGTTCGCGACAATGTTCACGGCATTGGGCGGAAGCCTGGCAGGATGGGGATGGCTGGCGATCGTTGGGGCGCTGTTCGTTGGAGCCCTGTTCGGCCTGATCAATGGGCTGGTGCATGTCGGTCTGAAAATACCCTCCTTCATGGCGAGCCTGTCGATGGGCTTCGTCGGCATCGGCCTGTCACTGCTGATTACCGGCGGCGACAGGATCCGCGTCGAAGATCCGCTCTTTCGCTCGCTGCTTACCTATCGGCTGGGTGGCTTTCCGCTAATGGTCTATGTCGCGCTGGCGGCGCTGGCCATTGCCGGCTTTATCCAGGGGCGCACCAAGATCGGACGCAATTTCTATGCCGTCGGTGGCGGCGAGGACCTCGCCCACGCATCCGGCCTGAACGTGGCCAGGGTGCGCGTCATCGGCTTCGCCATTGCCGGGGTTTTCTACGCACTCGGCGCGATGCTGGCTGTGGCGCAGATCGGCATTGCCGAGACAGTTACCGGACGCAACCTGATGTTCGTCTCCATCACGTCAGTCGTGGTGGGCGGCACCGCGCTTTGGGGAGGCGCCGGCGGCGTTTGGAACACACTCGTCGGTGTCCTCATCGTCAATGTCATCGGCAACGGCATGGTGGTCATGGGATTGCCAAGCTACATCCAGGACGGTGTGCTCGGCCTGCTGGTCATCATCGCGGTCTATCTGTCGACCGACCGTCGCTTTCTGTCTTTCGTGAAGTGACGCGCCAATGTTCGAGCTTCAGAAAGTCGAGAAGAAATTCCCCGGCGTGCACGCGCTGAAAAGCATCGACTTCACCATCAAGCGCGGCGAGATCGTCGGCCTTGTCGGCGAGAACGGTGCCGGCAAATCGACGCTGATGAAAGTAATCTACGGCGCCTATCAGCATGATGGTGGGCAGGTGCTCGTGGATGGACGGGCGGTGCGCTTCCACAACCCGCGCCAGGCCATGGATATGGGCGTCGGCATGGTGTTCCAGGAGCAGTCGCTGATCCCTAACCTGACCGTCATGGAAAACATCTTCCTCGGGTTCGAGCAGCAGTTCGTGCGCCTGGGCGTCGTCAACTGGAAGAAAATGGCGACGGCGGCGCGTCAGCAGCTCGACAAGGTCAAGCTTTCGATCGATCCGGCAACGGTCACCTCGAAATTGTCCTTCGCACAGCGCCAGCTGGTGGAGCTCGCCAAGGTGCTGACACTGGAAGAGCGTGTGCAGGGCGATCTCGTCNCAAGGAGGAAATCGAACTTCTGTTCAGCCTCGTCAGGGACCTGCGCAACCGCGCCTCATTCATCTTCGTCTCGCATCGGCTGGACGAGGTCATCGAGCTATCTGACCGCATCTATGTGATGAAGGACGGCGCCGTGGTCGACGTCGTCGATGGCAAGGATGCTGACGTCGCGTCGATCCAGCACAAGATGGTCGGGCGCAACATCAGCAAGGAATATTACCGCGAGGAGAAACAGAAGCCCTTCGATGCCGCAAAGGCTCTGCTCGAAGTCGATGCGATCAGCCTTGCCGGTCGCTACAAGGACATTTCGCTCAAGCTGCATGCAGGCGAGGTTCTCTGTCTGGTCGGTGTCGAGGGTTCGGGGCGCGAAGCGATCTTGCGCACCATCTTCGGCCTGCAGAAGCCGCATCTCGGCCACGTCACCATCAAGGGCAGGCGGGTCGAGACCTTCAGTGCCGCGCACGGGGTGGAGTGCGGTGTCGGCTATGTGCCGCGCGAGCGCAAGGTCGAGGGCATGGTCGGTGGCATGACCGTCTACGAGAACATCACGCTGTCGCAGATGCGCAACTATTCGAATGCAGGCGTGTTGGAGATCGCCAGGGAGAGGGAGCTTGCCCGCGACTGGATCAAGCGGCTTTCGATCAAGGCATCTTCAGAGAATGTCGATTGCGCCAACCTCTCTGGCGGCAATCAGCAGAAGGTGGTGCTCGCCAAGTGGCGGAGCGGCGGGTCCGACATCATCCTTCTCGACCATCCGACGCGCGGCCTGGACATCGGCGCCAAGGAGGACGTCTACGATATGGTGCGCGACATGTGCGGTGCCGGCGTCGGCATCATCCTGGTCGCAGATACGCTCGAGGAGGCAATCGGCCTCAGCCACACCATTGCCGTCATCAGGGATGGCGAGATCCGCAAATGGTACGACAGCCCACCCGGTGGCAAGCCGTCTCTCTACGATCTCATCCACTACATGACATGACCCAGGAGCGCGCAATGTCATTTGGTCGCCTCAAGCGACACTTTCCGTGGATCACGCTGGTGGTTCTGGTGCTCATCGTCGGTATCATCCACCCGAGTTTCCTGCGGCCGCAAAACCTGATCGAGCTCGCCGGAGACATCGTGCCGCTGTTCATCATGGCGCTTGGCATGACGCTCGTCATCTATATCGGCGGCATCGATCTTTCCGCCCAGTCGGTGGCGAACATGACGACCGTGCTCGCGACCATATCGCTGCCAATGTTCGGCGTGTTCAGCGGTGTGCTCGTCATCCTGGCGGGGTTGGCGTTCGGCGCCCTTTCCGGCTTTGTGACAACACGGCTCAAAGTGCCGTCCTTCATTGCCACGCTCGCGGTAGGGGGCCTGGCGTTGTCCGTCGGGCAATATGCTTCCAGCCAGCGCGCGCTCTACATGGATGCCGGCGAACGCGACCGCGCCTTCGGCTGGATGGTCGGCAGCGGATGGAGTGGCGTGCCCCATGAACTGATCCTGGCTCTGGTTCTGGTCGTGCTCGCCTGGTTCCTGCAGAACCGCACCACGACGGGGCGTGCCCTAAAGGCGATCGGCGCCGGCGAGCCTGCCGCCGTCGCTTCCGGCCTAAAGGTCGAGCGCTACAAGATCCTGGCTTTTGCCTTCTCCGGCATGCTCGCCGCGATTGCCGGGCTGCTCTTTTCCGTCAAGCTTTCTGGCGGTTCGCCGACGCTTGCCGAAGGTTTTCTGCTGCCGGCGATCGTCGCCGTCCTGGTCGGTGGCACCCCGCTGACCGGCGGCGTCGGCGGTGTGCTGGGCGGATTCAAGCGATCGTCGCAACACCGATTGTGTTCACTCATGGCAACAACTCGTCAAGCGCTTCTGCCGGCGTTTTCCAACNGCATTGAGGGCCGCTGCCACGGCGGCGATCTCGTCGGCGCTGTGAATGCTCAGGTCGGTGCCTTTCGGGAAGTACTGACGCAGCAGCCCATTGGTGTTCTCGTTGGTGCCGCGCTGCCATGGGCTTTGCGGATCGCAGAAGTAGACCCGCACACCCGCATCGATCGTGAGACGATCGTGCTGGGCCATTTCGGCTCCCTGATCCCAGGTCAGCGAACGGCGTAGCTCTTCGGGCAAGGTGATGATGGTGCGCGTAATCGCGTCACGCACGGCCTCAGCTCCATGTCCCGCGAGCGCAGGTCCGTTCTTCGTGCGCGGAGCTTCGCCATGCCCCACGAGCCGGGGAAGATGCAGTAGCATCGTGAAGCGCGTCGTGCGCTCGACCAACGTGCCGATCGCCGAGCTGCCAAGACCGAGGATGAGGTCTCCCTCCCAATGTCCCGGCACCGCTCGATCGGCCGCTTCGGCGGGACGCTGACTGATCATGATCTCCGGTGAGACAAAGCCCTTGCCTCGCCTACGTACGCGCGCCCTGGGGACCCGTAATACACGTCCTGTTCGCAAGCAGGCCGTCAGCTCGCGGCGCAGCACTCCACGGCCTTGAACGAAGAGGGCCTGATAGATGGCTTCGTGGCTGATGCGCATCGTCTTGTCGTCCGGGAAGTCGATCGGCAAGCGTCGGGCAATCTGCTCCGGGCTCCAGGCCCTGGCCCATCGCCGATCCTTTCGCGGGCCATGCCGGCGGCCCTTCCACGTAACGGTGGGACCATGAACGAGAGCGCCGCTCGGGGCCACGACAACGCCAGCAAGTCTCTCCTCCACATAAGTGCGCAAGGTTGCGTTGAACGCAAGCTTGGTCGGCTTGGGCCGACGGGCCGATCGATCCGCATGCCACTGAGCAGTCGTCGCCCGATACTCCAACCCGCCGCTGCGGGTGGCCGCGTTGCGCCGCAGTTCACGGGAAATTGTCGAGGCGGACCGACCGAGCCGGCGCCCAATCTCCTGCATGGAATGGCCCTGTACCCTGAGAAGTGCGATCTCTTCGCGCTCCACCAATGACAGGTACCGCCCAGAGAGCGGCTTCGCCGAGGATCTGAACATCGCTGGTGGCATACCGCCCGCCTTTCGGAACCATCTGGTTCCTACAGGCTGCGACACTCCGGCTTCGAGCGCAGCATCTTCGCTGCCCAGCCCCGCGGCGATCGCCCGCCAGAATCTAATCTGTTCATCGCGCCCCGCCACAGGCGGCCGTCCTGGTGAAGGCAATGGCGCTCGTCCAGACCGTGCCGATCGCCGCTTTCGAATGCTCATCGCAACCTCCAACTTCAGAGTGTTGCGACGACCGCTTGAATCCGCCCNTGCCGATCGCCGCTTTCGAATGCTCATCGCAACCTCCAACTTCAGAGTGTTGCGACGACCGCTTGAATCCGCCCTGAACACCTTGGTCGGTGTGTTGATCGTGGCGGTCGTGCGCGCCAGCATGCTGTATTTCGGGGTTCCGGCGACGAGCCAGCAGATCGTCTTCGGCATCGTGCTGATTGCCGCGATCGCGCTGACGATCGACCGTTCCAAAATGCGCATCGTGAAGTAGGATCGACCATGGCAACTATGACGGCGGCGGTCCTGGTCGCGCCGCGACGCTTCGAGATCAGGGAACTGCCTGTCCCGGTTTGTGGACCAGATGATGTCCTCATCAAGGTCGATCGCTGTGGGATCTGCGGCACCGACATCCACATGTTCAATGGCCATTATGCCACTGAGCGGCTACCCATCGTCCCTGGCCACGAATTCACCGGCACGATCAGCCGGATGGGCGACAGGGCAGGCCCATTTGTCCTCGGCCAGCGGGTGGTGGCCGACATCAATATTGGCTGCGGCGGATGTTACTACTGCCGCAGGAACGAGGTGCTCAACTGCGCCGAGGTTCGCCAGGTCGGCATCTCGCGCGACGGTGCGTTCGCGCAATATGTCTCGATACCAGGTCGTCTGGTCATTCCTGCGCCCGACGATGCTGCGCCGTCCATGCTGGCGCTGACCGAGCCGGTCGCCTGCGTCGTGCGCGCAGCGCGCAAGGCCGATGTGCGATTTGGCCAGTCCGTCGTTATTCTCGGCGCCGGGCCGATAGGCAACCTTCACATCCAGATGATGCGGCTGGTCGGAGCTGCGCCAATCATCGTGGTTGAACTTTCTCCGGAGCGTGCTCGGCTCGCCGTGGAGGCAGGCGCCGACGCCGTTGTGAGCGATCCCTCCCGGGTCAAGGAGACCGTGCTCGCCATGACCGGCGGACGTGGTGCAGACATCGTCATCGAAAGCGTCGGACTGCCGCAACTCTACGCTCAAGCCTTTGACCTTATTCGACCTGGCGGCCACGTTGCCGCTTTCGGCATAACTGGTCCTGGTGACAGCATTCCGCTCGCGCTGCTCGACACCGTGCTCAAGGAAAACTCGGTCAAGGGATCGGTTGCAGGCATGGGAGTGGACATGCACGACGCCTTGACCCTGCTGCTGCATGGTCGGTTCGATGTCGCGCCTTTCGTGGGCGCCACCTACGAACTCAGTGCGATCCAGGAGGCGTTCGAGACGCTGAAGGACCGGCCGGATGTTCTCAAGACGCAAATCGCGATCTGAGCGGCAGGGAGCGCACGGCGGCGACGCTTGAAATAACCAAATAGTTACTTATAGTGTGATCGCGGCGACGACCGGAGGACAAAACCATGGAAAATCGACCCGCCAATTCTTTGCTGCCTCCTGAGCCACGGACGTTCGGTTTCTTCGTCGACGGCAAAGTCGTGGAGGCAGGGTCGCGTCCATATTTCGAGCGGCAGAGCCCAGGGCATAGCGTTGCGGTCACCCGCATCCCGAAATGCACCAGGGATGATCTCGATCTGGCGGTTGCCGCGGCGCGGCGGGCCTTCGAGGACGGGCGCTGGTCGCGCATCCCCTCGGTTGAACGGGCGAGCGTGCTGCTACGGGCCGCGCAGATCATTCGGCGGCGCGCCGAGGAGATCGCCCTTTGGGAAACGCTGGAGAATGGCAAACCGATCAGCCAGGCCCGCGCCGAGGTCGACGGTTGCGCCGGCATCTTCGAATACGCGGCAGGTGCCGCCCGCGCACTGCATGGCGATGCTTTCAACAATCTGGGCGACCGCCTGTTTGGGCTGGTCACGCGGGAGCCTATTGGGGTTGTCGGTCTGATCACGCCCTGGAATTTTCCCTTCCTCATCCTGTGCGAGCGCGTGCCGTTCATTCTTGCAGCCGGCTGCACCATCGTCGCCAAGCCATCCGAAGTAACCTCGGCGACGACGCTGATCCTCGCCGAAGTGTTGGCGGAAGCCGGCCTGCCGGCGGGCTGTTACAATGTGGTCACCGGGTCGGGCAGCACGATCGGCCAGGCGATGACGGAGCATATGGACATCGACATGCTGTCATTCACGGGCTCGACCTCGGTTGGCCGGCGCTGCGTCCAGGCGGCCACCGGAAACTTCAAGAAACTCGGTCTGGAACTCGGCGGCAAGAATCCGCAGATCGTCTTTGCCGACGCCGATCTCGAGGATGCCGCCGATGGCGTCGCCTTCGGCATCGGCTTCAACACCGGCCAGTGCTGCGTCAGCGGCAGTCGGCTCATCGTCGAGCGCTCGGTGGCGCGCGCGTTCGAAGAGATGGTCGCGGCGAAATTCGCCAAGGTAAAGGTCGGCGACCCGCTCGATCCGGAAACACAGGTCGGCGCCATCACCACGGCCGCGCAGAACGACACCATCATGACCTATATCGCCAAGGGCAGGGCGGAGGGCGCAAGGCTGGTCTGCGGTGGCGATCAGCTTGACTTCGGCCGCGGCCATTACATCGCGCCGACTCTGTTCGGCGATGTTACCGGCGACATGGCGATCGCGCGCGACGAAATCTTCGGGCCGGTGCTCAGCATCATGCCGTTCGATACGGTCGAGGAGGCGATTGCCATCGCCAACGACACCGTCTACGGGCTGGCGGCCAGCGTGTGGACCAAGAACATAGACAAGGCGCTGACGGTGACGCGGCGCGTGCGCGCGGGGCGCTTCTGGGTTAACACGACGCTTGCCGGCGGACCGGAATTGCCGCTTGGTGGCTTCAAACAGTCCGGCTGGGGTCGCGAAGCCGGGATATACGGTGTCGAGGAATACACCCAGATCAAGTCCGTGCACATCGAACTCGGCAAGCGTGAGCCTTGGGTGTCGTGACAAGCGAACGCGGATACGACTTCGTGATCGTTGGCGGCGGCTCGGCGGGCTGCGTGCTGGCTGCGCGCCTCTCGGAAAATGCGGATGCACGCGTGCTTCTGCTTGAGGCCGGCGGCCGCGACACCAATCCTTACATTCACATGCCAGTCGGCTTTGCCAAGATGACCTCCGGCCCTTTGACCTGGGGATTGAAGACCGCGCCGCAGAAGCATGCCAACCAGCGCGAGATTCCCTATGCCCAGGCCAAGGTGATCGGCGGTGGATCGTCCATCAACGCCGAGGTTTATACACGCGGTCATCCCGCCGACTACGACCGCTGGGCGCGCGACGAAGGGGCCGAGGCATGGTCGTTCTCCGACGTGCAGCCCTATTTCCTGCGTTCGGAAGGCAACACCGTGTTTTCGGGCGAGATGCACGGCACTGACGGTCCGCTCGGCGTTTCGAACATCCCGGACCCGCAGCCGACGACCCGCGCCTTCGTGCAGGCGTGCCAGGAATTTGGCATGCCCTACAATCCTGATTTCAACGGCACGGCCCAGGAAGGCGCCGGCATCTACCAGACGACCACCAGGAACGCGCGTCGCTGTTCCGCGGCGGTCGGCTATCTCAAGCCAGCTGAGAGCCGCTCCAATTTGACCGTCGAGACCGGATGCCTTGTCGACCGTATCCTGTTCAAGGGGGTTCGTGCGATCGGGGTGGCGTACCGCCGTGGCGGCGAGGCGCGAATTGCGCGCGCCGACAGCGAGGTGCTGGTCACTGCTGGGGCAATCGGCTCGCCAAAGATCATGATGCTGTCGGGAGTTGGCCCGGCGGCGCACCTGAAGCACCACGGCATCGAGGTGGTCCATGACTTGCCCGGTGTGGGCGAGAACCTCACCGATCACTATGGCGTCGACATTGTCGCGGAACTGAAGGGCCCGACCAGTCTGGACAAGTACAACAAGCTTCATTGGATGGTTTGGGCCGGTCTCCAGTACCTGCTGTTCAAGAGCGGGCCGGTGACGTCAAACGTCGTCGAGGGCGGCGCGTTCTGGCATAGTGACCGATCGTCCGCCATTCCTGACCTACAGTTTCATTTCCTCGCTGGCGCTGGCGCCGAGGATGGCGTTCCGAGCGTCCCGTCGGGTTCCGGCATAACGCTCAATTCCTATACGCTGCGGCCGAAAAGCCGTGGCACTGTCCGGTTGCGCTCGTCCGATCCTGCCGACAAGCCGATCGTCGATCCGAACTTTCTTGCCGATCCCGACGATCTGAAAATCTCGGCGGAAGGCGTGCGCATCAGCCGCGAGATTTTCCAGCAGCCTTCGCTGCAGAAATACATCGAGCGCCTGCATCTGCCGGGCGACAATGTTAAAACGCAGAAGGATTATGAAGACTATGCGCGCCGCTATGGCCGCACATCCTACCATCCGACCTGTACCTGCAGGATGGGCCTCGATGCCATGGCAGTGGTGGACCCGAAACTTCGCGTGCGGGGGATGGAAAACATCCGCATCTGCGATTCGTCGGTCATGCCCAGCCTGGTCGGCTCGAACACCAATGCCGCGACAATCATGATTGGCGAAAGGGCAGCCGACCTCATCCGCGGCAACAGGTAAGTTCCCCGGAAATCTGGTGACGACCGCCCAGGTCGCCGCTTTCTTACCGAAGCTGCCATGGCAGTGGACGTCCCTGCGCGAAGCGGTCGAACGTCCAAAGGAATCGGGGGCGCGATCAATCCCAGACGGGTGCCCACGGCACCAAATCAGAGCCTATGATGCGCTTGTTCGTATGGGTGAGTGCATCGATGCGCGCCATGTCGACGCTGGATAGCGTGAAATCCATGATGTCGAAATTCGACCGGATATTCTCCGGCTTGGTCGACATGGTGTTCACCGAAACGCCTTTCTGCAGGATCCAGCGCAGCACCACCTGGCCGGCGGATTTGCCATAGGCTTTGCCGATTTCAGCGAACTGCGGATATTTGAAGACTTCGCCGCGGGCAACGGAGGTGAATGACGACAGCGGAATGCCGGTCTCGTTAGCCGCCCGAAGTAGGATGTCCTGGTTGAGAAGTGGGTGGAACTCGACCTGATTGGTGACGATCGGGCCGTCGAGGATGGCGCGTGCATCGCGCATCATGACGGCAGTGAAATTCGACAGGCCGATATGGCGTGCTAGGCCCTTGTCCTGCGCGCTCCGAAGCAGCCTTAGGGGGGACGCAAGGTCGCCGTCGAGCGGCGGCCAGTGCAGGAGCAGCGCATCGACATAGTCCAGCCGCAGATCCTTCAAGCTCTTTTCGACGGAGGTCAGGAAGAGAGCTTCGCCGTAATTGTCGGGGTGGACCTTTGTGGTGATGCATAGATCCTGGCGCGGCAGGTCGGTCTGGGCGAGGCCTTCTCCGACCTCGGCTTCGTTGCCGTACATCTGGGCAGTGTCGAACGCCCGGTAACCGGCATTGAGCGCAATGGCGATCGCAGCCATGCAGGCGTCATCGCGCAGCGGGAACGTGCCGAAAGCCCGCTGATGCGTCTTCTGAAAAAAGATGTTCACGGCTTGGTCTCCGGCATCGTCAGCGCCTCCAATAAATAACCGAATAGTTACTTGTACCATTTTTGATCCCTTTGGCAAGACGCGTGCGTGCCGGCCTCGGGGCGATTTTGCTGCGTGCCTTGCGCGACCGGCGGATATCGATCTTGACCAAGTCTGACGATATGATAATAACTAAATAGTTACTTGATATAGCACAGGCAGGCGGATCATGTCCAAGGTTACAAGTGCAGCAAACGCGGCGAAGGCGGTCATGGATGGCGCGATTGTCGCTGTCAATTCGTCGAGCGGGCTGTGCTGTCCCGATCTGGTGCTGAAGGCGCTTGGCGAGCGCTATCGTGATGAGCGCCATCCGACCGGACTGACGATGGTCCACCCGATCGCAGCAGGCGATATGTTCGGCACCAAAGGCATCGACCATCTGGCGCAGGACGGCATGATCGACACCATCATCGGTGGGTCCTACCCGTCGGGACCGTCCTCGTCCGAGCCGCCGCTGATCTGGCAGATGCTCGGCGAAGACCGGATCGCTGCCTACAACGTCCCAAGTGGCATCATCTTCGACATCCTGCGTGAAGCGGCCGGACATCGGCCGGGCGTTATAACCAAGGTCGGCCTCGAAACATTTGTCGATCCCAGCCTGGACGGCTGCGCCATGAACGCACGCGCGCGGGCACGGCCAATCGTGCGCAAGATCGAATTCGAGGGCGACGAGTGGCTGTATTTCCCGTCGATCAAGCCGGATGTCGCGATCATTCGAGCCACGACTGCCGACGAACGCGGCAACCTGACGTTCGAGCATGAAGGTGCCTATCTTGGCGCGATGGAGCTTGCGCTTGCCGCCCACAATTGTGGCGGGGTGGTGATTGCCCAGGTCAAGAACGTCGCCCAGGCCGGCACACTGCGCCCGCATGACGTGCGTGTGCCGGGCGTTCTGGTCGACATGATCGTCGAGGACCCCGAGCAGATGCAGACCACCGCGACATCTTACGATCCGGCCATTTCAGGCGAATTGTTCAGGCCGCTCGATACGTTCCGGCTGCCAGCCTTCGATGCGGCCAAGACGATGGCGCGCCGGGTTGCGATGGAGCTGCAACGGGGATGGGTCGTCAATATCGGCTTCGGCATTTCGGCCAACGTGCCGCGTATCTTCCTTGAGGAGGGCCGCCACGGCGAAGTGACCTGGGTGATCGAGCAGGGCGCCGTCGGCGGTATTCCTCTGCTCGATTTCAAGTTCGGCTGCTCGGCAAATGCCGAGGCGTTCGTCGCCTCACCGCACCAGTTCACCTATTTTCAGGCAGCGGGCTTCGACGCGTCCTTGCTCTCATTTCTGCAAATCGGTGCCGACGGATCGGTCAATGTCTCGAAACTGTCGGCGCGGCCGCACGTAACCGCAGGCGCCGGCGGCTTCGTGGACATCACCGCACGGGCGAAGAAGATCGTCTTTTGCGGCTATTTCAATGCCGGAGCAAAGCTCTCGGTCAGCAACGGAAAACTCTCCATCGACAAGGAAGGCAAGGTGCCCAAGCTGGTGCCCTCCGTCGAGCAGGTGTCTTTTTCCGGAAAGCGCGCAACAGCGCAGGGGCAGGATGTGACCTATGTCACCGAGCGCTGCGTGCTTCGGCTGATCGACGGCAAGGTCACGGTGACCGAGGTCGCACCTGGAATTGATCTGAACCGGGACATCCTTGCCCAGGCAGCGTTTCCGCTGGCGGTTGCCGACACCATTCGCCCGATGTCGGGACATCTTTTCATGCCCGATCGCATGGATGGCCATTTTCGTCTCGCTGCGGCTGCCGAGTGATGCCGGATAGCCGGATCGGTCTTGAGATCGATAGCCGTGTCGCGGTGGTGACGCTCGACCGTGCCGAAAAGCGCAACGCGCTGGATGCGGCGATGATCGAGGGGCTTGCAGCAGCCTGCAGGACCATCGAGCACCATGCGGCGGTCAGGGTCGTGATCCTGACCGGCGCGGGCAACAGGGCCTTTTCGGCGGGCGGCGACATCCAGGCCTGGAGCGACAAGGCGCCGGATGATTTCGGTCGCTTCTGGCTGCGCGAAGGGCATGATGCCTTCGCGGCCGTCGCCCGGCTTAGGCAGCCGGTGATTGCCGTCCTCAACGGCGATGTGTTCGGCGGCGGACTGGAATTGGCGGCTTGCGCGGACCTGCGGATTGCCGAACAGCATGTCAGGATCGCGCTGCCGGAAACCGGGCTCGGGATCATTCCGGGCTGGTCGGGCACGCAACGCGCATCCCGCCGTTTCGGCGCGCAACTGGTGCGGCGAATGGCGCTGTTCGGCGAGGTCTTCGATGCGGACGTAGCGCTTCGTCTCGGCATCGTCGATCATATCGTGGAGAGTGGTGCGGGAATTGTCGCGGCACGACAGATCGCCGCGCAGGTCTGCGGTCGCGCGCCGCTGGCGACCGAACTGACAAAGATGCTCGTCAACGCCGCCGAAGGTGAGGAAACTGAACGCGTTCTCGAAGCGATTGCCGGCATTGCGGCGGCGCGATCGGAGGACCTCCAGGAAGGATTGGCTGCCTTTCGCGATAAACGGCCTGCGCGTTTTTGAGGACGGCCAATTTGCCGGGCGGCAAATGCCTGGCCGAGACCTAGAAAATATCGTGACAGGGGGACGAGTTCCGATGATCCGCCATTTTGTGCTGCTGCGTTTTCGCGCCGATGTGAGCGCCGAAACCAAATCCGGGCTCTATGGGCAATTGCGCGGCTTGCAGGACCATCTGCCGGGCATCGTCGCGTTTCACGGCGGACCGAATGTCAGCGTGGAAACGGATCTGATCCGCGGCAACCTCGACGCATTCTGGGTCGACTTCGCAGATGAGTATGCGCGTGATGAATATCTTCGCGACCAAAAGCATCAGGAGGTCGGTGCACGAATCGTGGCCCACACCGAAGGCGGCATTGACGGCGTGACGGTGGTCGATCTTCGATTCTAATGATAGGTCGACTGACCGGCGCGATGCGACCTAGCGATAGACCATCAGCTTGTTCTCTCCGGACTGGACCGTTTCGCCGCGCTGGTTTGTGACGACAAAGCGCAGCGCCAGGATCCCTCGCGCTAAGTGCCGGGTCTCCCGTTTGTTCGCAACGACAATGCGTGTGCGTATCTCATCGCCGGCAAGGACGGGTGCCACGAACGTCCAGTCCCAGCCCAGCGAAGCGATCGCCCGAAACCCGGCCTGTGCCCGGTTCTTCAATCCGTCCACCAGCGACAGCACCAGCAATCCATGCGCAACGCGAGCCCGGAAGCCGTGGCGTTGCGCGCCAGCCGTGCTCAGGTGGATTTCGAAACGATCGCCTGTCAGCTCAGCGAAAGCGTCGATCATCTGCTCTGTGACGGCCACCGCACCGGTCTCGAACCAATCGCCGACGGCGACCTCCCCATAGGACAGGCCTCGGGCTGTGAGCTGGCGGCTCGGCGCGCTCTCGGCTGTCATGTCGGCACCGGGGCATCCTCCCGGATAAGCTTGCGCTGCTTTAGGTCGGCCCAGAACGCGGTCGGGATTGGATGGCTGAACCAAGCGAGGTTCTGGGACAACTGCTCCACCGTTCGTGTGCCGGCGCAGAAGGAGGGAATTGCGGGGTGGGCCACGACGAATTGCAGTGCGGCTGCGGGGAGGGGCACGTTGTGGTCGCGGCAGACGGCCTCGATCCTGGCGACCTTGTCCATGACCGCCAAGGGCGCCGGTGCGTAATTATATTTGGCGCCGTCGACCGCGCCTGTGGCCAGGATGCCGGAGTTGAAGCCGCCGCCAACGATCACCGCGACATTGCGCTCTTCGCAAAGCGGCAGGAACTCGTTGAGCGCATCCTGCTCCAGGAGCGTATACCGCCCTGCCAGCAGGAAGCAGTCGAAGTCGCGTTGCCTGAGCGCTTCGAGGCAAACCTCCCACTCGTTGACCCCAACGCCGATCGCCTTGACCAGGCCTTCCCCGCGCAGTTTTTCCAGCGCGCGCCAGCAGCCGTCCATTGCTTGCCTGAACACTTCGGGCTGGGCGTCGCCACGCGTAAAGCGATCGATGTCATGGATGAACAGCATGTCGATATGCTCCAGCCCCAGGCGCTGAAGCGAATCCTCGAACGACCGCATCGTTCCATCATAGCTATAGTCGAAGATCATCTTGTTGGCCGCGGCGTTCTTCCATGGCGAAAAGTCGATCTCGGATCGCTTCTTCGCCTTCAGCAAGCGTCCGACCTTCGACGCGAGTACGAAATCCGAACGGTTCTTCCAACGCAGTGAATGGCCGACGCGCAGTTCTGAAAGTCCGTGGCCGTACATGGGGGCGGTGTCGTAAAATCGGACACCGGCGTTCCAGGCATGCTGGACCATGACATCGGCCGTGGTTTCGTCGATTTCCCTAAGAAAGTTCCCGATCGGCGCGGTGCCGAAGGCGAACGCCGTGACATCGAGATCGACCCGGCCGAACCTGCGCCTGTCTGAAGGCTTCATCTAATTCCTCCCGTTAGTAACCATCTGGTTATTTTTTATCGTAACTTTATACGCCGGGCAAGTCGTTGTTGCGAAGGTTGATTGGACGCTTCGATTTTCCGCGCTTGACGGGGAAGCCGCATCCGCGTTAGGAGTAACTAGATAGTTACAAATGATGGACGCGATGCTTATCACAGACACCCAGCGCCAGGTGCGGGACATGGCCCGCCAGTTTGCCGACGAGGTCATCAGACCGGCGGCCGAGGCACTCGATCGTGACGAACGATACCCGGTGGAAATCTACGAGCAGATGGGCGCGCTTGGCCTGTTTGGCATCGGCGTTCCCGAGGAGATGGGTGGCCCTGGTTTCGATACGCTCACCTACGCGCTGGTGATGGAAGAGCTGTCGCGGGGGTACGCGTCGGTCGCCGACCAGTGCGGTCTGGTCGAACTGATCAGCACGCTGCTGGTGCGCCACGGCACGCCGTCCCAGCGCGAGCAATGGCTGGGTTCGGTGATGCGCGCCGAAACCAAGGTCGCCTACTGCATCACCGAGCCTGAAGCCGGCACCGATGTCTCCGGCATCCGCACCACGGCAACGCGTGATGGAGGCGGCTGGCGGCTGAACGGTGGAAAAATCTGGATCCACAACGCCCCGGTCGCCGATGTCGGGTTCGTGCTGGCCCGCACCGACAAAACCGCCGGGCATCGCGGCATGAGCATCTTCATCGTCGACCTGCATGCCAAGGGCATCGAGCGCGGCCCGAAGGAGCACAAGATGGGCCAGCGGGCCAGCCAGGTCGGCGCGCTCAATTTCGCTGATGTCATGCTTGGCGAAGAGACCCTGCTCGGCGAGGAGGGCAAGGGCTTCCACATGATGATGAGCGTGCTCGACAAAGGGCGTGTCGGCATTGCTTCGCTTGCGGTGGGCATCGGTCAGGCGGGATTGGAAGCGGCCGTCGATTATGCACAGCAGCGCAGACAATTCGGCAAGGCCATCGTCGAGTTTCAAGGCGTCCAGTGGCTTTTGGCCGACATGGCCAAGGACATCGAGGCAGCGCGCCTTCTGGTGCAAAGTGCGGCCGCCAAGATCGACGCCGGCGAGAACGCGACCAAGGCCTGCTCGATTGCCAAGTGCTTCGCCGGCGACATGGCCGTTGCCCGCACCGCGGATGCGGTGCAGGTCTTCGGTGGCTCAGGCTATATCAGGGGTTTCGAAGTCGAGCGGCTCTATCGCGACGCCAAAATCACGCAGATATACGAAGGCACCAACCAGATTCAGCGCATGATCATCGCGCGTGAACTGATGAAACACGGGGCGCGGGGATGAGTGCAGCGCCGCGCCATGCGGTCCTGATCACCGGTTCGAGCCGCGGCATCGGGCTTGCCGCCGCGCTTGAGCTGGCCAGGATCGGATTCGCCATCGCGCTCAACGGTCCGGTCGACGATGACGAATTGCGCGAGGCCGAGGCGACGGTCGCCGCGACTGGCGTTCCGGTGGTCCGGGTGGCTGGCGATGTCGGCGATCTTTCATCACACGATACGCTGCTCGACCAGGCCGAGAATGCAATCGGCTCGCTGTCGACCTTGATCAACAATGCCGGTGTGTCGGTGATGGATCGTGGCGATCCGCTCGACGTTTCGGAAGCGAGCTATGACCGCTGCCAAACGGTGAACGCCAAGGCGCAGTTCTTCCTCGGCCAGCGCTGGGCCCGGCGGCTGCTGACGCGCCCGCGCGACGATGGCCGCTTCTANAAGGCGCAGTTCTTCCTCGGCCAGCGCTGGGCCCGGCGGCTGCTGACGCGCCCGCGCGACGATGGCCGCTTCTACAGCCTCATCAACGTGTCGTCGTCCAACGCCTCCGCGGTGGCCGAGCCGCGCGCCGAGTACTGCGTCTCCAAGGCCGCCTCCGCTATGATCAGCAAGGTGTTCGCCGTGCGCCTCGGGCGCGAGAACATCGCGGTTTACGACATCCAGCCCGGTTTGATCGAGACAGCGATGACCAGACCCGTCTCGCAGACCTATCAGCGGCGGATCAATGAGGAAGGCCTGACCCTGATCCGCAGGCTCGGGCAGCCGCAGGATGTCGGTCGCATCATGGCGACCCTGGCGTCGGGCGCGCTGCCCTATACGACCGGTCATGTCATCTCGGCCGATGCCGGGATGCTGGTGCCGCGTTTCTGAGCTCCCGAGACCCTTGTGAGACAGGAGACGACCCGATGATGATCAGTCTTCCCGATGCAAAGGGCGCCTTTTCCGACTATCGCCTGAGTGGAAAGACCGTTCCGGTGGCCAGGCTCCCGGAGCGTCCCGCACGCGTCGTCTTTTCGGCCGCCCATGTCGTCGCCGACCCATTCACCGACAATGATCCGATGGGGCTGGCCACCGTGGACTGGGAGGCCACCATGGCATTCCGGCGCTATCTTGCCGATATGGGTTTGGGCATCGCGGAAGCGATGGACACGGCGCAGCGCGGCATGGGCCTCGACTGGCCTGGCGCGCTCGAACTGATCCGTCGCACCAGACAAGAGCTTCCTGGAGCCCTGGTATTCAATGGTTGCGGTACCGATCATCTCGATCCCGCCGCCACGCGTTCGCTTGACGATGTGCGGCGTGCCTATTTCGAACAGGTCGAGGCCATCCAGGCGCTTGGCGGGCGGCTGATCCTGATGGCGAGTCGCGCGCTGACGGCGGTCGCCTCCGGTCCGGACGACTATGTGTCGGTCTATCGCGATGTGCTTGGCCGATGCGACAATCCAGTGATCCTGCATTGGCTCGGCGACATGTTCGATCCGGCACTCGCTGGCTACTGGGGAACGGATAGCTTCGATCAGGCGATGGAAACGGTGCTTGCCATCATCGCCGAGAACGAAAGCAAGGTCGACGGCATCAAGATCTCGCTGCTCGACAAGGACAAGGAGATCCAGATGCGCCGCCGGCTGCCGGCGGGCGTCAAGATGTATACGGGCGATGACTTCAACTATCCCGAGCTGATCGCCGGCGACGAGCACGGTTTTTCGCATGCGCTGCTCGGCATTTTCGACCCGTTGGCGCCGGCGGCGGCCCATGCAGTGGCAAAGCTTGGCGATGGCGACGTCAAGGCGTTCCGCGACAGGCTCGATCCCACCGTGCCGCTGGCGCGGCTGATCTTCCGGGCGCCGACGCAACACTACAAAACCGGCGTGGTCTTTCTCGCCTGGCTCAACGGCTTCCAGGATCATTTCGTCATGCTCGGCGGTGCCCAGGCGAAGCGCCCGCTGCCCTATTTCGTCGAAGCCTTCAAGCTCGCCGATGACTGCGGGCTGCTGCGCGATCCCGACATGGCGGCGGACCGGATGCGCCGGCTGCTGGCGCTCTACGGTGCCTGAACCAAACCGATGCGCGATTTTTCAAACGATCATTCCGCATTGGCCCTCAACACGGCCACGCTCGGCCACAATGTCGACGGGCACGGAGCCGGCTGGCCGGTCGAGCGGGTCATTGATAGCTGTGCCGAGCGGGGGTTCGGCGGCATCGTCTTCTGGCGGCGCGAGATCGGCAGGCGGGCTGTCGAGATCGGCGATCGTGCCCGCGCAGCCGGGCTCGCCGTGGCGGGCCTCTGCCGGGCGCCGTTCCTCGTGGGTCCGCTGGCGCTACCGACACGATCCGCGATCATGGACGATTTCCGCGCCTCCATCGATATGGCGGCGGAACTCGGAGCTCCAGTCCTGACCATCGTGGCCGGCGGGGTTGAGCCCGGTACGCTAGGCGTTCTCGAAAGTCTGAAGCGTGTCGCAGATCGCGTCGCCGAGGCTGCCCCCTATGCAGCCAGACACAAGGTGAAACTGGCGCTCGAGCCTCTGCACCCAGTCTATGGCGGTGACCGCTCCTGCCTGGTGACCATGCGCGACGCGGTCGATCTCTGCGATGCCATTGGGCACGCCAGTGTCGGTGTGGCTGTAGACATCTACCATGTCTGGTGGGACACCACTCTCGGCGTCGAATTGGAACGTGCCGGTGCCGGACGGATCCTTGGCTACCATCTCTGTGATTGGCTGTCCGAGACGCGCGACGTTCTTGTCGATCGCGGTATGATGGGTGAGGGCGTCGCCGATCTAAAGAGGATCCGGACCGCCGTCGAAACGGCCGGCTACCAGGGTTTGTGCGAAGTGGAAGTTTTCTCTGCCGCCAACTGGTGGAAGCGCGATCCGGCCGATGTGCTCGATGCCTGCGTCGAGCGCTTTCGAACAGTTTGCTGAGAACGGAAGCGAGCGCGAGTGGAGGCGCAGCTATGAAGATCCTTGTGCCCGTGAAGCGGGTTGTGGATGCGAATGTGAAGGTTCGCGTGAAGGCTGACGGTTCGGCGGTTGAGCTCGCCAACGTGAAGATGGCGATGAACCCGTTCGACGAGATCGCGGTCGAAGAAGCGATCCGGCTGAAGGAAGCCGGCAAGGCGGAAGAGATCATCGTCGTGTCGATCGGACCGCAGCAGGCGCAGGAAACCTTGCGCACCGCGCTCGCCATGGGCGCCGACCGCGCCATTGTGGTCAAGACCGATGAGCAGACCGAGCCGCTCGGCGTCGCCAAGGTGCTGAAGGGCGTCGTCGACGCCGAGCAGCCCGGCCTCGTCATCCTGGGCAAGCAGGCGATCGACGACGATTCCAACCAGACCGGCCAGATGCTGGCGGCTCTGCTCGGCTGGGCGCAGGGCACCTTCGCCTCCAAGGTGGTGATCGAGGGCGACAAGGCCAAGGTGACGCGCGAGGTCGACGGCGGCCTGCAGACGGTGGAACTGAAGATGCCGGCGATCGTCACCGCCGACCTTCGCCTCAACCAGCCGCGCTATGCCTCGCTGCCCAACATCATGAAGGCCAAGAAGAAGCAGCTCGACGAGAAGACCCCGGCCGACTACGGCGCCGACGTCAAGCCGCGGCTGAAGGTCATCAAGACCGAGGAACCGAGTGGCCGCAAGGCAGGCGTCAAGGTCAAGAGCATCGCCGAACTGGTTGACAAGCTGAAGAACGAAGCCGGCGTCTTGTAAGCGATCGGGAAAGGAACAGATAAAAATGGCAATTCTCCTCATCGCCGAACATGACAACGCGACGCTTTCGGACCAGACCGCCAAGGCGCTGTCGGCGGCGCTGCAGATCGGCTCGGACGTGCATGTGCTGGTGGCCGGCAAGGGCGCCAAGCCGGCGGCCGATGCCGCGGCCAAGCTCAAGGGCGTCAGCAAGGTGCTCTTGGCCGAGGCCGACGAGCTCACCGAACGTCTCGCCGAACCGCTAGCGGCGCTGATCGTTTCACTCGCCGGTTCCTATGACACGATCATCGCGCCGGCGACCTCGTCGGGCAAGAACGTCGCGCCGCGCGTGGCGGCCCTGCTCGACGTCGCGCAGGTGTCGGAGATCATCGAAGTGGTTTCGCACGAAACGTTTAAGCGGCCGATCTATGCCGGCAACGCCATCCAGACGGTGCAGTCGACCGACGCCAAGAAAGTCATCACGGTGCGCACCTCTTCCTTTCCAGCAGCCTCCCAAGGCAACGCGGCTGCCGTCGAGATTGTCTCGGCGGCAGCCGACCCGGGTATATCGTCATTTGTGGACAAGAACCTGTCGGAGACCGACCGTCCAGAACTGACCTCGGCCAAGATCATCATCTCGGGTGGCCGCGCGCTGGGTTCGGCGGAGAAGTTCCAGGAAGTCATCCTGCCGGTCGCCGACAAGCTCGGTGCCGCCGTCGGTGCCTCGCGCGCCGCCGTCGACGCCGGCTACGCGCCGAACGACTGGCAGGTCGGCCAGACCGGCAAGGTGGTCGCTCCCGATCTCTACATTGCGGTCGGCATCTCCGGCGCCATTCAGCACCTCGCCGGCATGAAGGATTCCAAGGTCATCGTCGCGATCAACAAGGACGAGGAGGCTCCGATTTTCCAGGCTGCCGACTACGGCCTTGTCGGCGACCTGTTCGTCATTTTGCCGGAACTGCAAAAGGCGCTTTGACATTCGATCGATGTCTTGTGCAAGTGTAAACCAGAACTCTGGACAATCGGCGTCGTTTGTGCGGAACGTGGTGGCTGTGCCATTTCGAACGAAGCCAGGTTTGAAGAAGAAACCCAACATCAAGGACATTGCCAAGGCCGCCGGCCTCTCGACGGCGGCTGTTTCATATGCGTTGACGGGAAAGGGACGCATCTCTGCGCAAACGCAGGAGATCGTGAAAAGAATCGCCGACGAGATCGGGTTCATCCGGAACGATACGGCGGCCCGTCTGAGGACCGGCCAGTCGAACCTTTTGGGCGCGATCGTGCACGACATATCCAACCCTTTCTTTGCCGAATTGCTCAGCGATTTTGAGGCGTTCGCTTATGAGGCTGGCTATCTGACAATTGTCGCGAATGCCAAGGACGACCCAAACCGGCAAGCGGCACTAATCGATGCGATGCTGGCGCAGGGCGTGGCTGGCCTGTTGATAAGTCCGGTGAACGGCACCAAGGCGGCGGCGATGCAGTCGGTGCAGTTGCATGGCAAGCCCTATGTGGTCTGCGTCCGCGATATCGGAGACAAACAGGCCGACTATGTCGGGCTGAACGACTGGCAGGCTGGCTATCTCGCGGCGAGCCACCTGCTGGGCGCAGGACTCCGGCATTTTGCCTTCGTCGGCGGGCTTGATCATACCAAAACATGGCGCGACCGCTTGGACGGCATCTGCGCGGCGACGACGGCGTCTGGCGTGATCTTTCCGGACGAGATGATCTTCACGTCAGCACCGACGCGGGAGGCGGGATCACAAACGTTTGACCGCATTCTCAGCTCACATCCCGACTGCAATGCAGCAATTTGCTTCAACGATTATGTCGCTCTCGGCGCATACACCGCCATTCACGCAACAGGGAAGGTGGTGGGACGGACGTATTCGGTTGTCGGGTTCGACAACGTCCCTCAATCGGCATCGCTGTTACCGCCGCTAACGACCGTCGAGTTGTTTCCACGCGATATTGGACGGAAGTCGGCGGTGCTCATGCTTGGGCGTCTGAAGACCCCGAAACGTCAGCATGAAAGGCTGCTGATTGAGCCCCGGCTGATAGCCCGGGAGTCTGTTGTCAAACTGAGGGCGTAACATCGGCAATCAGATTGACGGTGGTTGCATCGGGAGATTAATCGATTAATCAGAACCGGATAGTTACTTGTGGCCCAAGCCGTGCCTGGCCGTCATTTGGAGGAAGAACTGTCGTGCCAAAATCCTTTGACTACATCATCCCCGGAGCGGGGTCGGCAGGATGTGTCCTTGCATCGCGCCTCACCGAAGACCCGGCAGTCTCGGTCCTCCTACTTGAGGCCGGGGGTAGCGACGACAATTACCTTTTCCACTGGCCGGCGGGCTTCGCCAAGATGACAAAAGGCATCGCCTCGTGGGGCTGGTCTACGGTGCCCCAGAGGCACATGCAGGATAGGGTTCTCTGGTAACCCAAGCAAAGGTGATCGGGGGCGGCTCGACGATAAACGCCCAGATCTATACTCGGGGTAACGCGCTTGACTACGACGCGTGGCGTGACGATGCCGGCTGCGAGGGCTGGGGCTACCGGCATTCTTCCGTACTTCAAGCGCGCAGAAGGCAACGAGCGATTCAGCGATGATTTCCATGGCGCGGAGGGGCCGCTTGGCGTCTCCATGCCGCGGGGGGCATTGCCGATCTGCGATGCTTTCATTCGTGCTGCCCAGGAGGCGGGTATTCCCTATAAGCCTGATTTTAACGGCCGGCGGCAGCGCGGTATCGGCTACTATCAGTTGACCCAGCGCGATGCGCGTCGCTCCTCTACGGCGACAGCTTTTCTGTCGCCTGCGCGGTCGCGGCCAAATCTCACGGTGATGACCGGGGCGCAGGCGATCCGCGTTGCGATTGTGGCGGGGCGGGCTCGCGGTGTCCATGTCGCGCAAGAGGGCAAGGTCGTGCGCATTGAATGTGCGCGAGAGGTCCTGATAACCTCAGGCCCCATCGGTTCACCGCGCCTCCTCCTGTTGTCGGGCATTGGGCCGGCCGACGACATCAATGCCCTTGGCATCGATGTAGCTCATGATCTCCCGGGAGTGGGCGCTAACCTCCAGGATCATGTCGATATCTGCGTGCTTTGTAAATGCACTGGCGACCACTCTTATGACAGCGTACAGAGGCCGCACAGAACGCTCATGGCAGGGCTGCAATACCTGCTGTTCAAGTCTGGACCGGTCGTGTCCTCGCTGTTTGAGACCGGCGGTTTTTGGTACGCGGATCCAGGTGCACGTTCGCCCGATATGCAGTTTCATTTCGGGCAGGGCTCCGGGATCGAGAAAGGCATTGCCCGTCTTGATAACCCGGGTGTGACACTGAACACGGCGTTCATGCGCCCACGCTCCAGGGGAAGTGTTCGGCTGAAGAGCGCCGATCCTGGGGCCATGCCGCTAATCGACCCAAACTACTGGGCCGAGCCGTATGACCGTGAGATGTCGCTACGCGGCCTTGAGATGGCGCGCGAGATCATGTCGCAGCCGGCGCTGAGGCCGTTTATCAGGCGCGAAGCGCTGCCGGGCGCCGCGGTTGCCGAGGATCCGACGGCGCTTCTCGACTACGCGTGCCGCATGGCCAAGACGGACCACCACCCTGTTGGCACTTGCAAGATGGGGCATGACTCGATGGCGGTGGTGGGCACCGACCTGAGGGTGCATGGGCTGGAGGGGCTGCGAGTTTGCGACTCTTCCATCATGCCGTTGATCAATTCCTCCAACACCAACGCACCGACCATAATGATAGGCGAGAAGGCCTCCGACCTGGTCGCCGGGAAACCGTCGCTCGCTCCGACAATCTTCGATTGGGAACGCAACGACAGACGACGCTTCGCCGAAGCATAAGGGGCCCCGCAATCGGGTCTTGTCAATTGACAGGCACATAGCGCTATGAAATAACTAATTAGTTACAAACGAGCTGCCTCAGATAGCTTAATCGAATAAGCACGGCAGACGAGGGAGCAGCGATGATCAAGGTTCACGGCATCCAGCATATCGGTCTGACAGTGCCAAATATGGAGGAGGCAGTACGCTTCTTTCAGACGATGTTCGGTGCCGTGACTGTGATGGAGTGCGGCAGCGTCGATGTCGATGATGTCTTCATGGCCCGTCGGCTCGGAGTGCCCGGTGGTTGCCGCATCAAGGACCAGAGGGTCATTCGATGCGGGAATGGCGGCAACCTTGAACTCTTTGAGTACAGCGGCGAAGCCGAACCTAGCAAAATCAAGCGCAACAGCGAGGTCGGCGCGTTTCATCTTGCTCTTGCCGTCGACGACGTGGTCGCCGCGGCCGAGCGCCTGCGCGCCGCGGGTGTCGATGTCCTGGACGGACCGACATTGATTTCATCGGGTCCCATGGAGGGCCTGACATGGGTCTATCTGCGTTCGCCTTGGGGTCAGTATCTTGAACTGGTGAGCACGACGGGCCCGATGGGGTACGAGGAGGGCGGTGGCCCGAAAATGTGGTCGCCGAGCAGCGAATAGCCAAAGAATGGGCTCTCGCCCCTGTGCCTAGAAGGCCCAAGACTCATCGACGCTTAATCGTATCAGCAAGTTTTTTCTGCAACGCAAGTCAATGGAGGATGAAGCTAATGATGCACTTAAAAACAATGGTCTGGGCAGCCAGCGTGGCGACGCTCTTAGGTGGAAGCGCCCTTGCTGATGACAAACCTTTCGCCGGGGTCGAGCTGAAAATGCTCGGCATAGGGGATACGTCTGTCACCCGTGTCGCGCCAATCGTCGGCGAATTCGAGAAGCAGACGGGGATAAAGGTTCATATCGATCAACTCCCGTATCCCGGCCTCATCGACAAGATTGTCGTCGAGGCGAGCTCGAGCAGTCCGACCTATCAACTGCTTTGGATCGACAGCCCGTGGGTCGGTCTTTTGGGTGAAGCAGGGGCGTTGGAGGACATGACCGCCCGCGCCAAGCGCGATGCCAAGGAGATTGGGCTGGATGACATCATTCCAGTCCAACTGCAGGAAAACACCTGGCAGGGCAAGCTTCTCGCTTTCCCGGCTTCAGGCATGATCTGGATGCAGCAATATCGAGCGGATCTGCTCGAAAATCCTGATGAGCAGGCCAACTTCAAGAAGAAGTATGGTTACGACTTGGCGCCTGCCAAGACATGGGCTCAATACCGCGATATCGCGGAATTCTTCACACGCAAGAAAGGTGAGCTTGCCGGCGGCAAGCCCCTCGATTTCGACCTCTATGGTGCGAGCCAATCCTATAGCCGTGTCCAAGGTGCTATCACGCACGACTACTTTCCGTTCATGCGCTCGTTCGGTGGTGATTACTGGGACCCAAAGACTGGCCTGTGCGCCATGACGAGCGACGCGCATGTCAAGGCTGCGGAGTACATGAAGTCCCTAATTCCGTTCAATCCGCCCGATTATCTCGGCCTGATGTGGGACATTCAGTCGGGTTTCATGGAGCGCGGCGAAGCTGCCGAGGCGGCCTACTGGAGCGTGCGTTCGGTGCGCCTGACGAACCCCAAGGAAGCGACGCTTGCGACGATCGGCAAGGCGGGTTTTGCAGAGAGCCCCGTATCCGACGCGGGTCCCCAGCCGACCTATACCGGCACTCTTGGCTTCGCCATCAACGCCAAGTCTTCCGACAAGGAGAAGGATGCCGCATGGGAGTTCATCAAGTGGGCGACCAGCGAAAAGCTGATGAGGCGGTTCGCTGACGAGGGAAATGGCGTCAGCCAGTTCCGCAAGTCGATCCTGTCTGACCCGGCGCTGCAGAAAAAATATCCCTACTACAAGGTGCTTCTCGACAGCCAGGTCAATGCTCGCCGCCGCATCTTCCATCCCTTTTATCAGGATATGGAAGAGAACTTTGGTGTGGAGCTGAGCAAATACATGGCAGGTGAAACGCCGACGGCTCTGGAGGCGCTCACCAACGCATGCAATGCCGTCAACTCGCGGCTCTCGATCTTCCCGCTGGAGCAGCGTCTGCGCTGGATCCAGGACGTACCGGCCGAAGTTCTCGCGAAGTAATTCTGATCCACCCGCCCCGGCTGTGAAAGGCCGGGGTGGGGTCCTTCAGATGGGAGGAGGAAGGAGCTGTCATGAGCCACACTGCCAGCCGTAACAAAAGCATCGCGCGGATATTTCTGCTGCCGGCGGTCGTCATTCTGTTTGTTACGACCATCTACCCGATGGTCTACGCATTGTGGCTGAGCTTTCGCAACTACGACCTCTCCAAGCCCTTCATCCCGCGGATTTTCGTCGGGCTTACCAATTATTTCGAGATCCTGACGTCGCAGGCTTTCTTCCATGCCCTGCTGACGACGTTCAAGCTGATGGCGATGACGCTTTCCGTGCAGCTTGTGCTTGGCGTGGGGATCGCCCTGCTCGTGACCCAAAAATTGCCCGGCATGGCGGTCGTAAGGACGCTGCTGCTTATCCCCATGATGATTTCGCCGGTCATCGTTGGGTTGGTCTGGCTCTTTCTCTATTTTCCCGAGCTTGGCTATCTCAACTATTTCATCGGTCTTGTTGGACTGGGTCCCATACCTTGGATTACGAGCACCCGCTGGGCGCTCACCGCGATAGCGATCGCCGATATCTGGCAGTGGACGCCCTTCATCATGATGGGTACCGCTGCCGCGTTGCAGAGCCTTTCGCCGGAACCTTATGAGGCCGCACGCATAGACGGCAATTCGCGCTGGGATGTGTTCCGCTATGTGACATTGCCGCAGCTCAAGCCGGTTCTCATAAGCTTGCTGTTCCTGCGTGCCATCGACGCCTTCAAGATTTACGATGTGATCTACGTGTTGACGAAGGGCGGGCCGGGCGACGCGACCGAGGTCATATCGCTTTACATCTATCGGCAGAGTTTCACTTTTTGGCGCATGGGCGTCGGGGCGGCTGCGTCCTTCGTGTCGCTGGTTATCATCACGGTACTGATCACTTTCTTTTTCAAGTCGATGCAGCGCAGCCAGGCCACCCAGGCGCGGTGAGGGGGAAATCGCCATGACATCGAGTGCTCGCGAAAAGACTTTCATCTACCTGCTGCTTGGCGTCGTGCTGATTATTTTCATGACGCCGATCTATCTGATCCTGGTGTCCTCGCTGAAGCCGGCGGCGCTTATGTTCTCCAGGCCGCCAGCCTTCATCTTCACGCCGACACTCGACAACTACTATGACCTGTTCACGATGCGGCCGTTTGACCTGCAAATCCTGAACAGTCTGATCGTGGCGCTCGGTTCTACCGCTTTCAGTCTGACGGTTGGGACGCTCGCCGCCTATGCGATCTCGCGCATCAAGAGCAAATGGATCAACGATGTAGCATTCTGGATCCTGTCAATGCGCATGTTTCCGCCCATCGCAGTCGTAGTTCCCTACTACATCATCTTCCAGTCGCTTGGCCTGCTCGACACGCCGCTAGCGCTCATAATTGTCTACTCAACTTTCAACATCCCGCTCACAGTTTGGCTGATGAAAGGCTTCTTCGACGAGGTGCCGGAGGCGCTGGAGGAGGCAGCGCAGGTTGACGGTCACGGCGTCTTCGCGACCTTTCTTCACGTGACCCTTCCGCTAACGGCTCCCGGCCTCGCTGTATCCGCGGTGTTCTGTTTCATCTTCTCATGGAACGAGTTCCTGTTTGCGCTGATGCTCACAGGATCGAAAGCCCAGACGGTGACGGTGGCGGTCATGTCCTTCTGGTCGAGCGATGCGGTCCAGTGGGGCCGCATCATGGCGGGATCCTTGGTCGTCCTGATTCCGGGTGTGATCTTTGTGCTCACCTGCCAGCGCTGGCTTGTAAAGGGCCTGACCATGGGGTCGGTCAAGGGATGAGCGCGATCCCAAAAATTAATTCTAGAGGAGGACGTCAATGTCGTCGGTGACGTTGCGAAATGTGGTCAAGCGCTATGGCCAAGTCGAAGTTGTGCACGGTATCGACCTAGCCGTCGAGGAGGGGGAGTTCGTTGTCCTGCTTGGCCCTTCAGGCTGCGGCAAGACCACCACGCTTCGCATGGTCGCCGGACTTGAGGACATTTCGGGGGGCGAACTTGAGATCGCGGGCCGCCGGGTAAATGATGTCCCGCCAAAGGACCGGCAGATCGCGATGGTCTTCCAGAACTATGCGCTCTACCCGCATATGACCGTCCGACAGAACATGGAGTTCGCGCTAAAGCCGCAAAAACTCTCCGCGACTGAGGCAGAAGGCCGTATCAGCGAAGCGGCGCGTATTCTCGGCCTTGAATCGCTGCTCGCGCGAAAACCGTCACAACTTTCAGGCGGCCAGCGGCAGCGCGTCGCCATGGCGCGCGCCATGGTGCGAACGCCGAAAGTTTTCCTATTCGACGAGCCGCTTTCCAATCTTGACGCGAAGCTGCGCACGCAGGTGCGCGTAGAAATCGCGAAGCTGCACAAACGGCTTGGCACCACGGTCCTTTATGTCACCCATGACCAGATCGAGGCGATGACACTGGCCGACAAGATCGTCATCATGAAGGATGGCCACATCGAACAGATCGGGTCGCCAGAGGAGGTCTTCTCGCTGCCGCGCAACCTGTTCGTTGCTAGCTTCATCGGTAGCCCCGCGATGAACCTCATGCCGGGGGTCGTCGCGGCCGCTGGCGGGGCGGCAGTTCTTACCTGTGGGTCATTGCAGATTCCGGCACCCAACGCTCTGAGTCAGGTCCTGAAAACGGCACAGCAGGTGACGGTCGGCGTGCGGCCATCGGACATCCGGCTGGTGAGTAGCGAGGTCGCGACAACCTCTTATGACACGTCGATCGAGGTCGTCGAATACCTCGGTACCGAGGCGCTGCTCAATCTCAACGCGGGTGGCCAGGAACTTGTGGCGCAGGTGCCTGCTTCGGCCAGGCCCGCCGCCGGTCAGGAAAATGTCCGCATCGCTTTTGATCCGGACAAGCTGCATATCTTCGACACGCAAAGCGGGCAGGCCATTCGGCCCTGAGGTTGCGGCCACAATCGAATCCATTTGGAGGACGCCATGGGACGAGAGATCGTCTTCACCGGGAAGCGCAAGTTTGAACTAGCAGATTACGACGATAGTCCAATCACGCCGAATGAAGTACGTGGCCCTACATTGGCGACCTTGGTGAGCCCTGGCACCGAACTTGCGTGGGCCGATGGCGGCGATTTCCCGGTTCGTCCCGGCTATGCCGCTGTGTTCGAAGCCGAGGAGATCGGTTCGGCCGTCTCCGGTATTAAGCCAGGCGATCGGCTGCTATGCATGGGCGCCCACCGGTCGACCCAGAAGTTCGATACGCGCTACGCAGTCAAGCTTCCTGTCGGTATGGCGCCAGAGAAAGCTGTGGTGGCCCGCCTGATGGGGGTGACGATGACCACCCTGATGACCACGACGGCGCGACCTGGCGACAAGGTCATCATCTGCGGCGCCGGTCCAGTCGGCTACCTGGCGGCGCACCAGTGTCGGATCGCGGGTTACGAGGTTACCCTTGTCGAGCCGGACGAAAAACGGCGGGCTCAAGCGCTACGCTCGGGCATTGTCAACACGCTCCCCACGATGCCGGTGGGCGATCCGGCGTATGTCGGCTCGGTCGCTCTGGTGATCGATTGCTCGGGACATGAACAGGCGGTACTCGACGGCTGCAAGGTTGTGCGCAAACGCGGTGAGGTCGTATTGGTCGGTGTGCCGTGGAAGGCGAATACGGCCATTTTGGCCCAAGAGATACTCCACGCGATATTCTTCAATTTCGCCGTTTTACGCAGCGGCTGGGAATGGGAAGTTCCGCTCCTCGCCCGTGCCTTCGTGTGGGAGGAGCTTTACGAGGGGTACAACAATGCCTCACACAGCACCTTTACCGGCCTGGTTAAGGCACTGAAATGGTTGTCAGAAGGCCGCATCCCGGTCGATGGCTTGGTCCGCAGCTTGAATCCCAGTGACCCTTCTGCTGTCTATGGCGCGCTGCTAAACAGAGAGATTGATGAACCGTTCGTGGTGCTCGACTGGAGCGGTGCCAAGTGAAGTGAGGTATCAGTTCGCCTCAGTTTCAGCAAAGGATCGTGTTTGATTGCTCATGCCCGTTCGGTATCGAGCCGGATCGCTGTGGATGAATGCTGACACGCTGCTTCTTTGAAGTCGCCCTCTTGTAGATAGAACATCGCACCTTTCGCGAACTTCTTGGAATGAGGCAGCCTGTCTG
This sequence comes from Mesorhizobium sp. LNHC229A00, assembly GCF_000502415.1. Taxonomy (NCBI): domain Bacteria; kingdom Pseudomonadati; phylum Pseudomonadota; class Alphaproteobacteria; order Hyphomicrobiales; family Phyllobacteriaceae; genus Mesorhizobium; species Mesorhizobium sp. LNHC229A00. The sequence goes on along the minus strand of NZ_AYWQ01000016.1, from coordinate 55,472 downwards.
CGAGGTATTCGGCTGCCAATCGGAACGCATCGGCCGGTTTTGTAGGTACCGGATTGGTCAGCGGTTCCGCGTCGAGCTCGTAGAGGACGATTCCCTCACTACGAATGTCGACAAAGAAATACTGACCCTCCCTGAGTGCGGTGTTCACCTCCCGGCGGGAATGCACAATGAAGCTGACCGGCGTGTTGATTTCGCGCATCAGGCGGTCTGCGGCCGTCTGCCAATAGCCGGCGAAATCGGTCAGTTTGCGATTGTTCACCAACACCAGCAGATCGAAATCCGAACGATAGCCCTTCCTGGTATGCGGCTCGTCGACCCAGCCACCACGCGCATAGGATCCGAAAAGTATGATCTTGAGGATGCGCCCACGCTTTTTGAAGTCGGCAGTCCCTCCCTTGAGGGCATCCTCAAACTCCTCGAGGAGTAGCTCAACCGTCTTTCTCAGCTCGCGCTGTTTTGGTGGCGGGAGGTTGTCGATGCTGGATTTCATAAACAAGGATCTGTCGTCCATCGGGTATGCATAGCCGAGACGATGCCTCGAATCCACAGACTGCCTCGTTCGGCCGGATTGAGCAACGCACACATTGCGGCATCTGCGGGATATCGACGCCATTCCCTTCGCGGCGGAGGGGCAGGCCTATACAATTGGCAGCTTCCTCAAGACGAGCTATGCCGATGGCCTCCTGGTGCTCCATGGCGGCAAGATCGCCGCCGAGCGCTACCTGAACGGCATGACACCGCATACCCAGCACCTGTCGCAATCGGTCGCCAAGTATCGTCGGCACCGTGGCGGGCATCCTGATCGGCCGCGGAGTGGTCGACCCGGCCGCGTCCCTGACGCACTATCTGCCGGAGCTGGAGGCGACGGCCTACCGCGGCGCGACCGTCCAGCACGTGCTCGACATGACCAGCGGAGTGGCCTTTGACGAGACCTATACCGCGCTCGATTCCCACATGGCGCAGCTGGATGCCGCCAGTGGCTGGAAGGATCGTTGGAACCCGAACTGGCCCACGCATGTCTGGGACCTGATCCTGTCTTTGAAGGATCTGGAGTGCCCGCACGGTACCTCCTTCCGCTATCGCTCGATCGAGACGGATGTTCTGTCCTTCGTTCTACAGCGCGCCGCCGTTACCCCGCTTGCAGAACTCGTCAGCCGTGAATTGTGGGCGCCGATGGGTGCGGACGAAGACGCCTATTTCACCGTGGACGCTGCCGGCTATGCTTTGGGTGATGAGGGATTCAATGCGACTCTTCGCGACTATGCTCGTTTCGCCCTGCTGCATCTTCGCGGCGGCGAGATCGACGGCCGGTGTATCGTGTCGACCGAGTGGATTGCCGGGACACGGTTCGGTGCTGATCCGACACTCTTCGGCAGCATCTATCAAGAGGTTCTGCCCGCCGGCGCATATCACAACCAGTTCTGGATCGAGGATACCGCACGCGGCGCCTATATGGCCCGCGGCGTCTTCGGACAACTGATCTACATCGACCCGGTGGCGGATTTCGCGGCGGTTGTTCTGTCGAGCTGGCCCGAATTCGTCAGCACGGCGCGGATGCGGACAGCGCTGGCGGCGGTCAGGGCTATCCGAGGGACGCTGTCGTCGTAACGAGCGGGCAATTCCCGTACGGGTCCGCAGCCGCGCCGGCTGGCCGGGATCGTCCAGACGCGGAGCGTGAGAGATCGCAGATGCCGACGCGGTCGGCCATGGCCAGTTCGTGCTGGCGGGGCTGACGGACTAGCCAACGGTACCATCGGCCTCTTGGCTCCTAGTTTCTGAGTGAGCTTCGTTTTTCAAGTCGTTACAATGAACGACTGTCAGCATCGTCGTTGCGCCGTTTTGAAACCTGCGGTTTTTGCCAAAGCCTGAACTGGCTTGCGGATTTCCGAAAATCACGCCTTGCGATCATTTCTGCTACCGATCAATTTAATGGCTTCTCATCTCCTGCACGTGCACGTCTTGGCATATGGACCAAGATCATGATCTTGGCAGGATTGAAGGAGGCCACACATTTTGCGTGCCGTTGTTTTCAGCAAGAGCACACAATAGACGCGTTCATCGCGGAACCGAAGCCGCTCGTTTCAATGGCGACGAAGATCTCGGCAGAGAACTTTCGGTACGCGGAAAGACCCATCAACTCCAAGATCGGCAGATGCGAAGCGGCAGGCCGGAAACTAACCTTGTGCCTGAGAGTCTCAGGGAACCTCACCTCAGCGTGTGACTCCATCCGGTCCAGGCCCGAAGGAACCTAGCTGTCCATCATCCGTGACCGTCTGGTGTCGAAAGCGCGCTGCGGCGTTTTGCGGGGGACCACAATGGGCAAGATTGCCTTGGAGGTCTTGCCTTTCGTCGATACCGGCCACCCCTGCGCCAGGGCTTGGACCACTTGGCCGTGAACGACCTCGTCGCGGTAATCCCGGAGCTCGGCCAGCCACGTCTGATGAGCTTTTATGATATCGAAGATCTGCTGTCCTTTGTCCCCCCTCTTTTCCAAGGTGTTTATCTAACGCGCGGTAGTGCCCGGCAACGTTCGGGACGCCGCAACCGTGAGAAAGTCCAAACCGGACCGGATGGCAGCCAAGAAGGCGGACAATTCATGGATGTAAGCCGGTGGCGGGGCCGCCGTTCACGACGACTGATGCCGTGGAGGTGACGACATTTTTTCTGCATTCATTCATGAACTAGATCAGGGGGCAGGCAAGACTGTCTCGACCAGGTTGGCCCAGTACCCAATCCCGTAAGGAAGAGCTTCATCGTTAAAGTCATACGCAGCGTTGTGGAGAGAGGCTGTCGAACCATTTCCAATGAAGATCATTGCACCCGGTCGAGCTTCGAGCATGAATGCAAAGTCTTCGGATCCCATAACGGGGCTGTAGTTATCATCGACGCTAATCGCCCCAACCAGATTGCGCGCGGCACTGATCGCAAGGTTTGTCTCTTCGGGGGAGTTGATCATGATCGGATCTATTCTACGGTACTTAAACTCGATTTCCGCGCCATAGCCGGTTGCAATCCCTCGCGCTACGGCGGGAATCTGCGCCTCAGCAAAGTCTCGAAGCCCAGGCTTCAACGTTCTTACTGTCCCGGATAATGTCGCTGTTTCGGGTATCACGTTGTAAGCCTCCCCAGCGTGCATCTTTGTGATCGAAACGACTAACGACTCCAATGGATTCGTCGAGCGTGATACCAGCGGCTGCAGGCCGACGATGATCTGGCCCGCTAGCACAATCGGATCGATGTTGCGATGAGGGCTGGCAGCATGTCCTCCCTGGCCTTTGATCGTAATGTCAAATTCATCCAGCGCTGCCATGAAAGGACCGTCGCAAATTGCGAACCTGCCAACATCAAGGCCGGGCGAATTGTCCATGGCAAAAACACGGGAGATTCCAAATCGATCCATTATACCTTCTTGAACCATCCTCTGCCCGCCAAGTGCATTCTCTTCAGCTGGCTGAAAGATCAAGGCCACGGAGCCACCGAAATTCCGGGATTCGGCAAGAAATTTCGCGGCCCCAAGCAACATAGCCATGTGGCCGTCGTGGCCGCATGCGTGCATTCTTCCAGATACGGTAGATGACCAGGGCTTATTTGATTTCTCCGCAAGGAGAACGGCGTCCATCTCAGCCCTCAAGCCAATCGTCGGACCGCTGCGTTGATTTCCCTCAATCAGTGCAACAACGCCGGTCTTTGCAACCCCAGTCTCGATATGCGTGACCCCGAACGATCGAAGTTTTTCTACTACGTAAGCAGCGGTGCCATGCAGTTCATAATCCAACTCTGGACGCTGATGGAGGTAGCGACGCCATTTCGTTGCCTCTTTGATCAGAGGTTTGAATGTCTCAAGATCATACATGCCGCTTTCCTTTAGCTCACACCGCTTAAGTTGAACCCTCGATGGTTCCGCTAAACTCAGCACGGCGTCAAATTCAGACTTTCTATCCCGTGATCTGGATCCGATATGGACAAAGTACGGCTCCCGAAGGCCATGGCTAGTTCCGGAGGTTGGGAGAGGCGGGCTGTTCGAAGTGCTCTAGCGCCAGCCCTTGGAATCGAACTCTGCCCTTCAGGCGAGAGGCTCACCAATTCGCGCCTCCACAGCGGTCAAGTTTTGTCTGATCAACAACGTCAATCCTATCCCGGCCGAAGCCGCTCGGGTTGCGGCAATCGCGCCTGCCACCTCCCATCTTTGATCAGCTGGCGCACTACTTTCGGCAGTAGGCCGCGGATGGCGGCCACTTCAGCCGACCGCTCATCTCGCGCGTTTGCCGCAAGTATGACTGAGCGCGATATCGATGGGTTGATGATCTTCGCCGTACGGATCAGACCAAGCGACGTTTCGCGCTGGACCGCAGATGGGGTCAAAATGGAATAAGCCTTGCCATCGGCAACCATGTCTATGATCGTGGATAGCGAATCTATCTCATATCGGACGTCCAGCAGAATCCCGTTTTTTTTCGCGACGTCGGCCACGGCTCGTTGGACGCTGGTAACATTCATGGGGACGGCCAGGGGATAGGCGCTCAACTGATCGAGAGACACAACGTTCTCGAAAGGGGGACTGTCCGGTGGGATAATAAGACAGAATTCCTCCTCAGCTAGAATGTCATAACGCGAGTTGTCGTCTCCCATCGTGTAGAAAACAGCCAAGTTGAAGCGCCCTGCCAGCATCATTTCTTCAACCGAGCCGCTCATGCCCTCGACGATTTTTAGCGAGACTTTCGGAAATCGCTCGTTCGCCATATTGAGCAATTCTGGAGCCATGAACCGAGCTGGGCCGGAGGGAAGCGCGACCGACACCTCTCCAACAGGGGTTTTCGGATTGCTGGTGAGTTCCTCTTCAGCGATGCTCACCTGGTTCAAGATGATGCGCGCATGATGAAGCAGCCGCGAGCCGGCCGCTGTCAATGTCACCCCACCTCGATCGCGGACGAGCAGCCTTGTTCCTAAGCTGTCCTCCATTTCACGAACATGCAGGCTGAGCGCGCTTTGGGCGACGTTCATTTGCTCGCCGGCTCGGGTAAAACCACCTGCTTCGGCTACGCCAACGAAGTATCTTAATTTCTTAAGATCCACGTTTGGACGCTCCTGCGTCCCGCTTAGCTTCACCAGGCGCAACGCAATCGTGAATCGAGATGACCAGTAGATTGTTCCTGAACATTGTGCGTTTCGACCCCTCCCGAGGCGGCAAGTGACACCCGATCTAGCCACATTGCTGGGTCAGAACACATGTTAATGCATTTGGATGCTGCACGCCATCTGGATTTGCGATGGCTTGGGGCCTGCGACAAGTGGGAGGCGCCTGCCGCCGTTTCATTGCCCGCAGAGACGGTCGCTCTTCTGTAAGGCAGCCACTCTGTATTGAGTGCTGCTCGGTCCTTTATAAGCTTGATTGGTGCGCTTGGTCGGCAAAGACACTTCCATCCGCTGCGGTGGGGACACGCTCCATTTTGCGATCGCTGGCGCGAACGACGCGGCAGAGCCTCGCTGCAGCGCTGCTAGACATCAAAATTGGAGACGGCTCGGTTGCTCTTGTAGAGAGTCATTTTGCGGCCTCGATGGCTTCCTCCGTCGAGAGACTTCCTCCGACACATGGTCGGTGAGCGCCTTTGCGAGGTACCGTTTGCCGGAGCGACCTAGCAAGCCAATACAATTCGGGAAGGTGATAGGCATCACTCGCCAACAGGATTGTCGAGAGAGGCACGACCTCCATGACCTGTGCCCTGCGAGATGTCGTGGGTTACCCCAATCTACCTTGTTTTGATAATCTTGTTGAGATCATGCTTTGTAGCTTCGTCACCGTTGAGCCATTGGGTGTAGGTCCCCCGTGGAAATTAAGCTGCCATTGGCATCCCCGCCAGTGAGATGCGCTCCAGGTAGCGTTTTGGCGTCGTAATGGCGTCCTGGTCGGTGATGACCTGGCCATGAGTATCGTCAATCGGCAGCGCATCAACCCAATATTGCTTCAAACTCCGGCTCCTGCCTGGAAAGAAACAGCGGCAGGTGTTCCAAGTGATGCAAGCCACTTTGACGTGAGACCGTCCCAGAGCTTTCTGTGATGGCGCCGGTTTGCGTGCTATTAATGCCGTGCTTGATCATTGTAGTCTCTTCGGGGTTACTCAGATTGTGATCTGCGGGTCACCAAACCTGGAAGATCTGTCGTGGAGCAGAGGTCAGAACGTCGACGCCGGTTGTGGTCACGCGAAATGTTTCGCTGATCACATAGCCGAACTCCTCATCAATCCAGTTTCCGAGCATCAGGTGAAAGGTCATGTTTGGTTGAAGCACGGTCACGTCGCCATCCCGGAGACTGGCGGTGGGTTCTGTCCAGCCAATCCCCTGTGCATATCCGCAGCGGGATTCCTTGCTGAGGCCTCTTTTCTCGATAGTTAGGTAAAATGCGTTGGCGACGTCGCTACAAGTCGCTCCTGGTCGGACAGCCGAGAGCGCAGCATCAAGCCCCTCCACTTGAACGTCGTGGACCCTGCGGAGTCGACCTGACGGAGCACCAATCGAATAGGTGCGCATCAGCGCAGCACAATATCCATGGCGGGATCCGGCGAGTTCGATATTGACCTGGGAGCCCTCGCGAAAAATATCCTCGCTCCAGGGGATATGACATGTGCCTGTGCGGGGCGTCGCGCAGATGGCTATCGCTTCCAGTCTCGTGCCCGGCTTTCCGTTAACGCCTCGAATGAGCACAGACGCGATCTCAGCAAAGGCGTCCGCTTCGCGCGTTCCGGGGCGGATCACTTCTGCAGCGCGCGCGATAGCGGCATCTGAAATCGCCGCTGCTTCGCGCATCACCTCAATCTCAAGCTCAGACTTGACCAGCCGTATCCACGTCACCGCTTTGGTGCAGTCTACGATCCTGGTGCCTTCGAGCCTTCTTCGGAACTTTTCGACCGTCAGGGTTGAGAGATCATACTGTTCGAGTCCGATCGAGCCTTGTGCCAAGCCGGCGGCTTGGAGGTAATCGATGACTGCGTCATAGCCATCCTTATCTTGATGGGCGATCAACAATTCTGGATAGGCAATGATCTTCTCTCGCCCCATAAAGCACTGATGCATAGCGGCAGGCGCATCCATACGACGGAGAATGAAAACCGGTTCGTCTTCTTTTGCAGTGACCACCAGGGCCTGAGGTACGTAAGCGGATCGTGCGGTATACCCGCTAAGATAAGTGATGTTGTGCTGGTCGGACACAACAAGCGCGTCTACCTCCCGGCGTGCCATTTCGGATTTGACCAGCAAAAGGCGCCGCAGGTACTCGTTGCGGGGAAACGGTCCCTTGATTATTGCCACCTTAAATACCTCCTTGAATTGCGAGACCTCGGATCGCCCAACGCGGCTCGCTGAGACATCAATTCAAAACGCCACCGACCACCGGTCCGCAGACAGATTCCATCAGCGTTCTGCAAAGCGTTGTGATGTCGAACACTGGCAGGCCGGTGTTTCGGCGAACTGACTGTGCCAAGCGAGGAAACATCGTGCACTCAAGCAAGACAGCTCCGATTTCAGGATGCTTTTCCCGCAACTGATCTGTACGCGTACAAACTTCCTCTCGCATGACGGCGATGTCGGTTGCCGACGGTGGGCGCTGCATTTCATTTTTCCAGGTCTGGGTGTTTTCGATGCCGCCGATGACCACTCGGTGAAGGTCATTTGCATCCGAAAGGCCCAGCAGCTCGGTTTCCAAGTGGGAGGCATCAAATGTCAAAACCGCAAGCTTGGCCGACACCGGCAGCTGCCGAAGTATGACCGGCGCAAGCAGGAGAGATGACAGAGCCACGGGAACCTGAACCGCGGCCGCGACCGCCGCTTGGTGTCGGATGGAGAAGCCACAGTCGGCCGTAATCGCAACAGCGCCGCGTTCGACTAGCCGTTTCGCTGATGCGATGTAAGGCGCTTCCAAGTCGGGATCACCTCGTACAACGACATCAGCCCCGGCGCCGGCGACAGTTTCTTGCATGGTTGAAAAGGGGAAAGTTTCTGGATCATGCAGCGGCCCGGTGACGGTGACGTCTTGTAAGGCAGATCCTGGCTTAAGATCCAAAATGCCGAGGATCCCGCCCGAGCGTAAAATGTCATCTGAAGCCATGTCCAAAACCGAACGTTCCTGGTGACTGAAGGCGGCAATCTGAGTTGCCGAGACACAGAAGCTAATTTCTGAACGCGCTCATCTCGATCAGCATCTTCGCCAGGCTCACATAATCCGCCACCATCAAACCAGTCTCGCGGCGAACCGCTTGGGCGGCGAGCGGGAAAGCAGCGCATTCGAAAACGAGCACGGCGACATCCGGATCGCGACTGAGCAAGGCTTGTGCGGCTGCCGTTACATCTTTGATGATAACAGAGGAGGAAACCTCCGGAACTGGCTCAGCCAGGCGGCTCCACGTCTCGGAACCCTCGATGCCCGCGACGGCAACATCAATCTTCGTCGAACACCATCCTGCCGCGGCAAAATGATTCTCACTCATCCGCGTGGCATCATAGGTGAGAATGCCGACTTTCTTGCCTTTGGGTAGGGTTGTCGCAACGAACGGTACCAAGGAAAGACTCGATAATACGACCGGCACTGACACTGAGGAGGCAATTTGGCTTTGCATCAGCGCCGTGAACCCGCAATTTGACGTGATCGCCGAAACACCATCTTCCTGCAGTTGCTGAGCGCACCGAACATAGGAGTCCAGGATATCCTCGCCCCCGTCCACAACGGCTTTGACAGACGCTCCAGGAACCGTGATCTGCCGTGTCGGGAAAGGAAATGTTTGTGGGTTGCAAAGTGCCCCTGGATGCAAAATTGGCCGGTTCTCCAAAAGCAGCAGCCCCAAAGTCTTAGCCATTCCTCACCTCCACGAACGTCGATCTATGTTAGGTGCTGTCGCGGACGGACGGACTTGTCGCGCAGGCAGCGCTCCTACGGGAGCCGGTCTCAGTTTGCTTGCGTCAGCGCGGCTACGGCTTGGCGATGAATCTGGCCGCAGCGAAAGACGACCATTTCCTGCCAGTCTGGCCGACTGGGATTGTAGTGGTCCCGGGTGGCGGTCCGTATCCGCTTGCCAAGCTCAGTGTTGGCTTGCGCGGCTTGGTAGGCAAACAACCAGTGGTCGTTTCGAAGGACTTCGCGGCCCTTGTCAGGGCTGTAAGTGCCGAACTCGAGACACACATATGTATGCCGGTTTCCCAACTCCCGCTGCCAGAACTCATCCTGCGTACCGGTGATTTCTACCGAGGACGAAGTCCCCAGTTCCGGCGAGGTCACCGACGGGCCGAAGATTTCCAGGGCGCGGCGATAGCCTTCCATTCCCGAGGATGTTTCGGTTTGCAGTTCACCATAGCCATAGGGGCCAAGCCCGGTGTGGTAATCGACAACGACAACCGACTGCCGCTGCGATATCTTGTAGTCAGTGAAAATCTCTTCCAAGACCTTTCTCGGTTCTGACGGGGCTGTGCCGCCAAAGAACATACCCTCCGGTCGGGTGTACTGACCCTTCTTCCGCGCCGTCTGAAACGCAATTTCTCCATTTTTGGCGCGGAAATCAGCAATCGTTCGCTCGGCTGCGGCTAACCCCTCTGCCGTAAGATCTGCGGGGACGAGGTGATCGGCCAGTTCGTCGTAGCCCGGATTTTCTGGTAGCGGACGCGTAAAGTCGACAAAATTTCGATTGAGATCGCATCCTTCTGGCGTAACACGTCGATCCCATGCAAAGCCGTATGGGTTAATGGCGTGAATGAGCAAAACCCCGACCGTGTCTTCGAGTTTTTTTACAAGATCCGAGCCGAGCAGAGAAAGTTGAGCCGCGGACCCGCAATAGCCCTCGACGCCGTGGGTTGCGGCTACGGAAACAAGAAGGTTTCTCGCGCCTGGATCACCTAAATATGCGACATCGGTGTACAGCGACTGGTCTTCAGGTCCTTTGTGGCTGGATGCATAGGATCGAACCTCAGTGAGATCGAGAAAGCGCCGTCGCGCTTCGAAATAAGTCCGCGAAAACATATCTATCGCCTTGCTGATCAATGGAGCGTGGATGAAGACGCGACGCGCAGGTGAGAGCTGAAGGCGATGAGGCGCGCTTCACACAGTCGCGCTCATGGCGCAGCCAGGCGCAATAGACGTGTCTCACCGCCTCGAGCATTCACATCGCCCCGCCTATGACTTGGAAACCAGTGTCCGTTCGAACTTTGAGAGGGGCTCGTTTCCGTCCTCCGTTACGAGGAAGGACTGCGTGATTGCGATGCCGGTGTCCTCCAGCCACAACCCCGACATGCAATGAAACGCCATGCCGGGCTGCAACGCTGTCTTATCGCCAGGGCGCAGACTCGCGGTGCGCTCGCCCCAGGTCGGCGGGAAGCCCAGACCGATCGAATAGCCGAGCCGGGCTTCCTTCTCGAAGCCGTGCTTGGCAATGGAGCGTCGCCACACCAATTCGACCTCTTCGGCAGCCATACCGGGACGGATGCTGCCCATGGTCGTGTCCAATCCCTCGACCACTGCGGCTGCGAGCCGCCGGTAGTTATCCGGTGGTTCCCCCAGGAACACCGTGCGGGTCATGGGGCAATGATAATGCAGGCGCGACCCGGCGATCTCGATGTTAAGCGGCGCATCCTTCTTCAGAGGCTTGTCGGTCCATAGACCATGCGGGGTTCGTACCCGTTCATCCGCGCAGAAGTGCGGAGGGCTGGTCGTGTAAACGCCACCCGCGTCAGGAAGCCCCGAAATCTGCGCCTTGTAGATTTCTGCCACCACATCGCATTCGCGGACACCTGGTGCGCATTTCTCCACCGCAGCTGACATCGCCGCGTCAACGATGCGGCCGGCCTGACGCATGTAGTTCTGCTCTGCATTGCTCTTTACAAGCCTCACACGGTTCACCAACAGCTCACCGTCTTCAAAACGTGCGTTCGGGAGGTGATTTACGAACTCGGCGTGAATACGCGCGGTATAATAATACGCACCCATTTCGGCCCCGATGACGCCTCTATCCAGACCCCGTTCCTTCAGAATGTCTGAGGTTGGCTGAACGGGATGGGAGGTGGCCGATTGAACGAAGCTATCTGGATACGCGCGAATGTTTTCGTCGCGCAGATAAGTCGTGTCGCGAGCCGAAACGGCATCCATAAATCGTCCGATCCAAATCGGCTGATCCTCGTTCATGGCGACAACGAGAAACAAAGGCGCATAAAAGGCCCACGCATCGAAGCCGGTCAAATAGAAGATGTTGGCGGGATCAGAGAGGATCAGGGTATCAAGTCCACAAGCCTGCATTTCCAGTTTTGTAGCGGCAAAGCGGGCCTGATACTCGGTCTCGGTAAAGTAAAGTGCTGGCATGGCGGCTCCTTGAAATTCTAGAAACGGGTACGGGTTAGATGCCATTTTGCTTGGAGAGAGAGCCGCCTGCGCCTTAGACCGCCGCTTCCGTCGGCTGGCTGGATCGACTGGCCTCATGCAGCTGTTCGAGCTGGGTCTCGCCGAACTGATTGCGCGCTGCGGCAGTTTTAGACTGGCAGGAGCCCTGACGATAAGATCCGTGCCACGCCAGGCCAGCTACAACACGTCAAGCTGTCGCCTCGATTGCTATGTTCTGGGAGCTACTTCTGCTTCTCCACCACGTGACATAGAGCGCGATCATCCACAGGATCGGGAGAAGCGTCAGCAGTGAGGCCACGGCTGCTACAGTAGGGTCGATCTCATTGCGAATATTCTCCCACATCTTGAGGGGCAATGTGCGAACCGAATACCCGCTGACCAACGAAGTGATTACCACCTCATCGAAGGAGTGGATAAAAGCGAAGAGGGCGCCGCCGATAATGCCAGGACGGATCAGCGGGAGGGTTATTCGGATGAACGCCGTGAAGGGTCTAGCCCCCATGCTTTTTGCCGCCTGCTCCAGTCGTGTGTCGAAATTCGCCAGCGTTGCAGAAACGATGACGACGACATAGCTGATTGCGCCGATCGTATGGGCGAGAACGATGCCCGTTTCCGTTCCGATAATTCCCAAGTTAACAAGGCCGAAATAGCTGGCGACGCCGACGACGATGACCGGGATGGTGATCGGGGCCAAGATGGCCATGGTAATCCAGCCGCGAATTTGGGGCGCGATACGGCTTAGACCGTATGCTGCCAGCGTGCCTAGGGCGGTCGACAGAGCTGCCACGGCCAGACCGATCTTGACGCTGGTCCAGGCGGCACCGTACCAGGCCTCATCGCTGAAGAAGCTTGCGTACCACTGAAGCGAGAATCCGGATGGGGGAAACTGCAGTGTCGCGTCGTCACTAAACGACATGATGATGACAACGATCTCGGGAAATAGCAGGAACGAAATGACAAGCGTCAAGATTAGGCCTGCGACAAGCCGGGACCATCCACCGTCGCCCTGAGCTTGATAAAGCATCTTGGACCACCGCTTCGACCTCGATCCCACCGAGAGCTCGTTCAGGTACCGCTTCACAGGACGGAGCAAACCAAGACGTTCTGACCAGCCCTTCTTTACCTTCGGGGCGCTGTCCTGTGTGCCGGAGAGGTTCAGGCCGAACACGGAGAGCATGACCACGGCAATGGCAAGAAGGACGAACGAGGAGGCGCTGACAGCGCCCATGTTGAACCCTGTGGCGAGCTGAGAAGCAATGAAGGTCGACAGCATCGCGTCTCCCAGGCCCCCCAAAGCAGCCGGCGTGATGTAAAAGCCGAGGCAGATCACGAAGACCAACAACGTTCCGCTGCGTACGCCCGGCATACTCAAAGGGAAATACACCCGCCAAAAGGCAGTCGAGGGCTTGGCGCCCATGCTCTTGGCGGCGGCGATCAATGAGGTGTTGATGCCAAGCATTACACTGACCAGCGGCAGAATCATCATCGGCAGCATGATGTGCACCATGCCGACATACACCGCCGCGCGATTGTAAATCAGCGGGAGAGGGCTGGATATCAGGCCCATATCTATCAGCACACTGTTGAGCAGTCCGTTGTCTCCAAGGATGACGACCCAGGAATAGGTGCGAGCCAATCCGCTCGTAAGGTAGGGAATAACGACAAGCACGATCAGCACCATGCGCGCTCGCTTCGAGGCCGTCGAAATCAAATATGCCGTTGGATAGCCAACCAACAAGCAGATGATTGTGGCTACCGCGCTGATTTCCAGAGTCTGCAGCAACACTCGGATGTTGGCATACTGACCCAGGAAAGAACTATAATTCTGCAGGCTGAAATTCGGCGCATTAAGGCTTTCGAGGAAGAGTTGGACAGTTGGGACCCCGAACACAACGAGGAGTACGGCCAAGGCAGGAATCACAAGGGTTACGGGAGCACGTCCGATTTTTTGAAACGTATGCATCTGAACGCCTCTCCGGTTTACTCGTCGAGCAGACGGACGTCTGCCCGAAGCCAATCGAGACGTACTGAATCTCCCGGGGCAAAGACGTCCTGTCCCGAAGCCGCGTGTTCACGCACTATCAGGGAAGTGCTTCCGACACGGACCTGATACTTTCTAAGCGGGCCGGCATAGATCATTTCTTCCACAGTGCCGGTCACAGTCTGACACTGATCAAGCTTGGCGGGCGCCAAGGCGCTTACCGCGGAGATCCGGATGCGTTCGGGGCGAACCATCGGTATTTTGTCTAGGGTGTTTTGCTTCTGATATCCGAGTTCCGGAGTATCAAGCACATTTGCTTCTCCCAAAAAGTTGGCAACGAAGCGATTGACCGGTCGGTCGTAGAGGGCTTCAGGCGCATCCAACTGCTCGATTCGACCACCTCTCATCACCACGATGCGGTCCGACAGCGTCAAGGCTTCTTCCTGGTCATGGGTGACACAAATGGTGGTCTTGCCGAACTCACGATGCAGGCCTTTGATCTCTCCCTGCATTTGTTCCCTTAGATTTCTGTCGAGCGCGCCGAGCGGTTCATCGAGGAGGAGGATCGGAGGATCAGCAATTAGGGCGCGTGCAAGCGCCACGCGCTGCTGTTGGCCGCCGCTGAGTTGTGAAGGCATACGTTCACCGAAGGAATCCAAGTGAACTCGCTTGAGCATCCGCTCAACCAAGGGTGCCCGCTCACGCGACTTCACGCCGCGCATCTCGAGCGGAAATTCAAGATTTCTGCGAACCGTTAAATGCGGAAACAACGCGTAGTTTTGAAAGACGATACCTTGGTCTCGACCATATGACGGCACGGCCGCCACCGATTTGCCCGCGATCAGGATGTCGCCTTTGGTCGGCGCCTCAAACCCCGCAAGCATCATCAGCGCTGTGGTCTTGCCGGAGCCACTGGGACCCAGGATGGTGAGAAACTCGCCGCGACGAACGATGAGTGACAGCTCAACAACCGCCGCGACCGCTCCGTACATTTTCGTGACATCACGAAATTCAATCTGAGCCGAAGCACGGTCTTCCAATGTCTGATCCTCAGTCGTTGGTCGTTTGTGCAGTTTGACGACGGATCCAAAATCCGAGCGCAGAGCAGAGTGGGACATGCTGTCGTCCTCAACCGTGGCGTCTGAAAGCGCCTTGGATACATCGCCAGTGGCCGCCGCGGCGACACACTGGCGTTTCGACTGATGCAAGTTATCGAATGACCCAGTCACTCCAACGCTGGACGAGGCGCTGGATGTTCGAAGCTCCATCCGAACCGACTTCGGAATACCAGGCCCCGTTCAATAGAATTGCCTTTTCAAGGTACTTGGGATGGCTCGGCAGTGTGAGGCCGATCTCCTCAGACAGCAACTTGAAAGCGTTGCGGTTGGTCGGTCCCTCCGGGTAGAGCTTCGCGAAGGCTGCCTGATTTTCGGCACGGCTCACGAATTCAACGAATTTCTGCGCATTCGCGGCGTTCGGGCTATTTTTCGGGATGACCCAGTAATCCCAGGTCATCTTGGCTTGGTCGCGACTCATCTCGATAGGAGCGCCCTGTGCGATGGACGACACGGCCCGGCCGTCATAGGACATCATGAGGTCGCCCGCCCCGCTGAGCATCAACTGTTGAATTTCAGATCCGGCTGTCCACCATTTGCGGATGTGAGGCTTGATCTTGTCCAGGCTTGCGAAAATGCGATCGATGTCCATCGGATAGATCTTGTCGGGAGAGACGCCGTCGGCGAGGAGGGCTTCTTCCCAAGGCCCCTCAGATCCATATTGCCCCGACACAAGGTAGCGAACACCCGGAAACTTTTCTACATTCCAGAACTCCGCCCAATTGCCGGGTCGCGGCTTGCCGGCAGGATACTTCTTCGTGTTGTAAACCAGGTTGTAGGTATAGAAGAAAAAACCAACCCCAAAGTCTTGCTTTACATTGGGCACGAGACCGTCGACATCCTCTTTCTTAAAGAGCGAGTAGTCGATTTTCTCCAGATAATCTTTTGAGGCAGCTTGCAAGGCTGCGCCCTGGCTCATGGGCCCCACGTCGATCGTCACGCTGTTGGTTTTCTGCATCAGCTCAAGCTGGGCGAGCTCAAAGTCTTGTGTGACCGGAGTGACCTTGATGCCTGTTTGTGCCTCGAAGGGCTTTGCATAGGCATCAATCACAAACTTACCGAGTTGTCCGCCGTAAGTGAGTACGCGAACTTCGCCGGTCGTCTGGGCGGAGACACGAACAGCAGGGGCCGCCAAAGCACCGACGGCGATGGCGGATGACGCCTGCATGAAACGTCTGCGGTTGATCAAAATGCTCATCTTCGTTCACCCTCTTTTTTGTCTCGCCACCATTGACGAGTTCGTTATTCTGTTTTGGCTGGCTTTTGTCCGATCAGGCCGCCAGTTCTGTCTCAACCAAATTGACCCAATAGCCGACGCCGTAGGGCAGGGCCTCATCGTTGAAATCATATTCAGGATTATGAACTGAGGCCGTAGGCCCGTTGCCCAGGAAAATATAAGAGCCGGGACGGGCCTCGAGCATGTAGGCAAAATCTTCCGACCCCATGCCCGGTTTGATCCGGTCGTTGACCGCTTCAGTACCGACGAGACCACGGGCTGCTTGCACCGCCAGCTTCGTCTCGGCCTCGTGGTTTATGGTGACAGGTTCGAGGCGACGGTACCTGAAGTCGACGTGCGCGCCGAAACCGCCTGCAATTCCCCTGGCGGCTTCGGAAATTGCCTTTTCCGCGAAGTCTCGCAGAGATGGCGACAGGGTGCGAACGGTCCCAGATATTTCCGCTTGATCGGGGATGATGTTATAGGCGTTGCCCGCATTCATCTTCGTCACGGAAATGACCAGAGCTTCCTGAGGGTCTGTGTTCCGCGACACAAGGGCCTGCAAGCCAACAATTACCTGACCGCCGATGACAATAGGATCGACGTTTTTGTGAGGCGTCGCGGCGTGACCTCCTTTGCCCCGGATAACAATATCAAACTCATCGAGCCCCGCCTGTATGGGCCCACTGCAAATGCTGAATTTGCCAATGTCAAGACCGGGGTAGTTATGCAATCCGAAGACCTTGGAGATCTCAAAACGTTCCATTATGCCTTCCTGCACCATCTTCTCCCCGCCGCGGCCGTCTTCCTCCGCAGGCTGGAAAATGAGTGCCACAGCGCCCTTAAAGTTGCGATGAGCTGCAAGATACTTTGCGGCACCCAACAGCATTGCCGTGTGGCCGTCGTGACCGCAGGCGTGCATCTTTCCTGAGATTTTCGAGGCCCAGGGTTTGCCGGAAGCCTCCAAAATGGGCAATGCATCCATGTCAGCGCGTAGGCCTATCGTAGGCCCGTCACCGAGTTCGCCGTGTATCAGCGCGACAATACCGGTTTCCGCGATCCCGGCTTCGATATGGTTGATCCCGAATGATGCGAGCTTTTCGACAACGAAATTTGCGGTGTTATACAGCGCATAACCCAACTCAGGGTTCTCATGAAGGTAGCGACGCCAAGCCACAACTTCATTTGTAACCATCTCGAAGCCTTCGATGCCACGCATCCTCCTACCTCTCTTCCTGCATGCCTTAGGCGAACACACACTCGGGCCGCGACCTCTACACGCGCGTTGGCTAGGATGATCAACTGTCTGCTGTTTGCTGGTAACCTTCAGCGGACCCTAGATCCTGCGTTGGTCACTATTCCCTTCAGGCGAAACTGCCTTTGCTGGGTGGTGAACGCAAATAGAGTCTCCATATGAAATCCATCTTGAAACGAGATGGGTTCCCGCCACCGTTGTGAAGCATTTGAAGACGGTCGCCTGTGAAAAGGACCAGAGAGGCTGGTGTGTGGATAATCTGCGCTGGCGTCTTGCCGATCGCTACGGGGAGCTCTGAAGCTCAGTCTTCGTTTGTTTGACTTTTCGGAACCGGAGAGAGATGGTCCGATTGGATTAGGACAGTTCATGTGAGGCAGATGTTGCAAAAAGGGCCTTTGCACGCTCAGATCATCGAGCGATTTGACGACATGCCTGGGCAGCTACAGCAAGCAGCTCGGCATATCTTGGAACATCCTCAGGAAGTGGCGCTGGTCTCGATGCGAGAATTGGCACGAAATGCAGGCGTTCAACCTTCTACAATGACACGTCTAGCGAAGTTCCTCGAATTTTCCGGATATGAGGATTTTCGCGGTCACCATGCTGACGTCATACGGGTTAGCGCGGATGGATTTGCCGCCCGGGCATTGCAGAGAGACGAAGGGGCGATTAACGGTGAGGGTCTGGCTTTTCGGATGCTACAGAGCCTCTCCGCACAGATCGCCCGCCTTTGCGAGCCCGACACGCTGTCGCAGCTGCACGCGATGGCGGATCGCCTAAGCAAGGCCCGGAGGATCTACGTGCTTGGCTTGCGTTCCTGCCATTCAGTCGCCTGGCATTTCCACTATGTCATGACGTTGTTTGGCGAAAAGACCGTTCATCTCGATAGTCCCGCCGGCACAAGCGGCGATGCGCTCATTCGCGCCGAGCCCGAAGATATTCTTCTGGCCGTTTCGATAAGCCCTTACTCGCTTTACACTCTGGAGCTTGCCGAGGCCGCACGGGTGAAAGGGGTGGGAATCGTTGCGATTACCGATAGCGAAGTTTCCCCTTTGGTTTCGATCGCTGAGCACGTGGTCCTGTGCCCGACTGAGAGCCAGACCTTTTTTCATACCTTGGCGCCCGCCCTCGCCGTCTCCGAGGTTTTATGTGGCCTGATGGCAAGCCACGATCGTGCAGAGGCACTGGAAGCACTCAAGCGCGCCGACCAGCATCTTTCAGCGATGAGCACATATGCCACGTCCATTCCACGACGGAACATATAACCGAGTTCCTGCTCATCGTTGTGTTCGCCTGACTGGTGATAGAGAACGTTCCTGCGAACTGGATGGCTATAGGCTACAGGCCCACGGGAGCACTGGCAAACTTACGCTCATAGTCTGGTGGAGAGCATTACCCGCCTGCCATCACCGTGCCGACTTGTCGACCTGTTTTCGGGAAGCTTCAAGGTCGGCCTTGCAATTCAAGAGGAAGATTGTTTCAAATCCTGCCCCGCGCCGGCAGCTATTTTCCCGGACGTAGCGACGATAGGCTGCGCCGCCGGCCTGCGCATCGGCGCCGACCCCCTGCGAGGCACCCACGAAACGAAAGATGCGTTCCGCCAGAGGTGCCCCCGTCAAAGTCTGCGACAGGAGCGATGTTTAGTTGTGGCCTTTTCCTGCCTTTGTGCTGTCTGCCTAGATGACGAGACGATCCACGCTTCGAGGGGTAAGGAGAAACCCGCCCTTACGCGATCCGTTCGACCATGGTTTCAAAGCATTTTGATGTCGCGGTTCTGAACTGCCCCGGGTTGACGTCGCATTCCGGAAGAGAATGGCTCGCTCTCAGGTCCTCCCGTTTTTGGCCCGACAGCCAACCTGTGTGGTCGCTTGGAGGCCTGCGCGAGCGCACACGAATGGGGCCGGGNTGACGTCGCATTCCGGAAGAGAATGGCTCGCTCTCAGGTCCTCCCGTTTTTGGCCCGACAGCCAACCTGTGTGGTCGCTATGGAGGAACCGCGCGGGTCCGGACCTCGGAGAGAACTTGTTGGTCGTCTTGCTTGTCATGGCTCCACCTTCTCAGGAGTTGATGGAGTGGATGCCCCTCCCGCCCAGTCAGCGGCATGGCAGAATGCCGTCGCAGAATGGGCTGCGGACAACAGGAGGAACGACATGAACAACGTCACCATCATTGGCATCGACCTGGCGAAACGCGTCTTCCACGCTCATGGCGCTCACGCCGACGGCAGCGCGCCGCTGGCATGCCGCAGGCGAGAGGGGAACTGTCTCAGCGAGTTCTTCTGATCTGAGACAAATTGTTTATTTGGACAGGTCGAAGAAGTGCCAAATCCAGGCGATGGAGCTCGCAATCGCGCCGACCTACTGCTGCTGTAAACGGGTGAATGCTTGAGTATTTGTTCATGCCATCCTCCCCATCATCGTACTAACTAAGGCCGGCCGAAAAGGTCATCGAGCTGGCAAACTTGTGCCAGTCCGCGCGTGGAATCTATGACAGAGGCCGCATTGCCAACTCGCTCGCGACGGCGTCGTCGATCGGAGTCTCATACGTCATCAAGATGAAGCCCAAGACTGAATAGAAGCCGACGGTCGCCAGGAGATCGAATACCGCTTGCTTTCCGATTGTGGCTGAAATCGCCTGTTCGATTGCCGGAGTCAAACGCTTTTGGTCGAAAAGCGCATCAACTGCTTGAGCGAGCAGCCCGTCCTCCCCCTCGGGCGAGCCGCGCAAAGTTTCAATTCGCGCATCCGAAATCCCGAGAGCACGGGCACGGCTAACATGATGAGCCCACTCGTAGGCTGAGCCCATCCGATGAGCTGCCCGCAAAATGACGAGTTCTGACCGAATGGCTCCCAGAGCGGTATCTTTGACGATGTGCTGGCGCAGCGGAGCCCACGCCTTCAGCAAGGCTGGATGATGGGCCATTGTGCGATAGACGTTCAGTGCACCGGCAAAACCTGATTTCAGATCCTCGATCTCAGTCGGCCAATGTTCTTCGGTTATGGGTGGGCAAGCGGACGTAACCTTATCGGAATGGTCCATCGCCGATCTCAAGCCTTGACTGCTGCATTAATAGCTTCAGCGATCCGTTCGACGATCAGGTCGATCTGTTCCGGCTGAATAATAAATGGAGGCGCCAGCAGCACGTGGTCGCCATGCAAGCCGTCGATGGTGCCGCCCATCGGGTAACACATCAGGCCGCGCTGCATTGCCTCTTTCTTAATCTTGACGTTAATTTTCCGGGTTGGGTCGAACGGCACCTTGGTTTCCCTATCAGACACGATTTCGATGCCCCGGAAAAGGCCTCGACCCCGTATGTCGCCTACATAGGGTGATTGGCCTAGCGCGGCATCAAGCCCGGTCTGGAGACGCTCGCCCATCTTGATCACATTTGTCATCATCCCTGGGCGCTTCAGGATCTCAACCACCTTGCTGGCTGCTGCGGCAGCAATCGGGTGGCCGATATAGGTGTGACCGTGCTGAAAAATGCCTGAGCCTTCCGCAAAAGCATGATAGATCTTCTCAGAAAGCAAGACGGCGCCGATCGGCTGAAAGCCACCGCCCAACCCCTTGGCAATGGTCACCAAATCGGGGACGATCCCCTCCTGCTCGCACGCAAAAATTGTGCCGGTGCGGCCCATGCCGCACATCACTTCATCGAGGATCAGCAAGACGCCGTACTTGTCACAGATCTGGCGAACTCGCTTGAAGTAGTCGGCGACAGGGCCGACCGCACCGAGCGTCGCACCCACCACCGGCTCCGCCACGAAAGCCATGACCTGATCCGCTCCCAACTCTATGAACTTGACCTCCAGCTCGGCGGCCAGGCGCTCGGCGTAAGCTTCCGGCGTTTCACCATTTTGCATGTCTCGATACGCATAGCAGGGCGAAACGTGGTGGGTTTCGGGCAAGATTGGTTTGAACTGCGCGCGCCGCCACGCATTCCCGCCGGCCGCCAGGGCGCCAATCGTGTTTCCGTGATAGCTCTGTCGGCGTGCAACGATGTGACGTCGCCGCGGCTGGCCAATTTCGACGAAATACTGACGAGCCATCTTGAGCGCGGCCTCAACAGCCTCGGACCCACCCGAGACCAGGTAGACAAAGTCGAGGCCCTTGGGCGCCAGTTCTACCAGTTGCTCAGCTAGCTGCTCAGCCACGTCGGTGGTGAAGAACGAAGTATGGGCGTAGGTGATGCGCCCCATCTGAGTTCTCATTGAATCCAAAACTTCAGGATGATTGTGGCCAAGACAACTTACCGCTGCGCCGGCCGATCCATCGATGTAGCATCGCCCTTCGCTGTCCGTGATGAAGACACCTTCGCCCCCTGCGGCTCTTGGCAGAACCGTCCCAATGGAACGATGGAGGAGTTTGGTCATGCGAATCTCGGTCTTTTCAAGTCGCCAGCATTGAGCCGCATGGCGCAATAATTCGCAGGTTCCGCGAGATAATGCAACAACTGTTTGATATTAGGATTTTTGACTCATTTGTTTTCCCGCGCTACAGCCGGGCTGCGCTCGGGGCACGCAAGTCCAGAATCGGCACTGTTGCTCTCTTTTGCAGAATTCCTGCGTTGCCAAGCGTTTTTTATGGGCGCTACGCCGAGGAGCTAAGTTGCACTTTGAGCCATGGTGACGGCTTCGAGGTGCAGGTCTCGTTTTTCCCTCAAAGGCACCGTCGGCAACAGTGGACAGCTACGGGGCCACGGAAGAGCCCGTCCGCGCAACACTTGATCGCGAGTCAAGCGCGGGAAGCCGGGCACAATGGAATTTCCGGTTCATTAATCCGGCCACCCGCTGGTTATCGTGCTCATCATTGACCTCCGGCTGATCTCGCGGGCGGGCGAGCCAGGCCAGTTCAGGTCAACTATACCCGCTCGCTCGGGTGCCCGGAAGAACATGGAACCGAGGCTTACAAACGCAGATGAACACGAGCCTAGCTTCATTCTGTGCTACGATTCAGGTTGATTATCCCAACGCCGTTCTCGAAAGCGATCCGTGTGCCGAAAGGTTCGGAAAGCTTCTGCAGGCGGTCTAAGATTATCTCGGCTTTCCCAGCAGATGCGAGGCTCGGAATTCCTCGGTTCGCGAACCTTTTAGAGTGACCGAGCTCAACGGGGTACAGACGCAACTCGGCGAGTCTGTTCTCCTCGAAGCGGCTTACCGTTATAACGCTTTCATAGAATACGGGGTCACTGAAACCAGGGGAAGTTTCGTACCCCGATGCCATTTCAGACACGGTCACGTCAGCGTCTGTGGTGTCGACCAAGTCCTTGCCATAAACTTCGTACATGTCAGCGCCGACAGGGGTCCGAAGATCGTCCATCATGAAGTTGCCTAGACTATAAAATATTGGCCGACCCTTATAGATTTCGATACCCCGCAATCGGTGCGGTCCGTGTACGATGTAAGCGTCAGCCCCCGCATCGATAGTCTGATGTGCGAATTCTGTTTCGTAATCCGGCGGTTCTTCGCTCCAATTCCCCGGTTCATGTCCGTGATTTGTAAAAATGCAGAAGTCAGAAAACTGCTTTCCGCGGCGAATGTTTCGGAGGATATTCGCGACGTCATTGGGGTTGGGCTCATAGGAATACCCGGGCCGCTCGCCAGCTCTGAAAGTCACATTCGCAACCCTAACTTTATCTGACTGTCTCTGGGACCGCCCAAAGTTCGGCAATGAATCGCGCACTATCCGGAGGCTGTCGAGCATTTTGGGCTCCACAACGATACTCCTCTCCAATCGAAGAGTGTTGATGCCAGGTCTACCCGGAGCTTCGCCCGCTGCGTCGCAGGCACGTGACATAGGTGTGAACGTGGAAGCGGACGAAACCAACCCCACCCGTCCTTTAGGTGTTTCTACAAAACGTGCGGCACCAGCCTGTGATAGATTTTCGCCAACCCCCGCGTAGACAATGCCGTTATCCTCGAGCGCGCGGCACGTGAGGCGCATACCCTCCACGCCCCAGTCGAAAGCGTGATTGTTTGCGTAACTAACCAGATTGAACCCCACCGATCTCAGATCAGGACCAGTTTCAGTCAAGCTGAGATGATACGCTCCGCCGTACTCTGCTTGCGGACTTCCTTCGAATGAGCGAATATCGAAAATGTTGGTTTCCAAGTTGCCGAAGGTGATGTCCGCAGATTGCAAAATTTCAACAACTTGCGCAAAGGCTGGGTGGCAGCTGTTTGTTAATCGCCGCGACACAATGAGGTCGCCAACTGCGACAATCGTAAAGCCGTCCGCGATATTGGTTTCGACAGAGCCTGCCAAGTCGTAGCTGTTCAGCTCGGGCTTCTGTTCTTCTCTATCTGCATTTTGGTCCGGGTTCATACATTCTCCAGATAGCCTGCACGAGGAGTGGCAAAAATACGTTCGGGTGAGATTTGAAGGCTTCAGGGGAGGTCCCTTCAGCACTGGTCACTGATTAAGAATCAGAGCCTCGCTTACAACGTCAGAATTCTCACAAATGGTCGGGGCCCGTACATGACATGCGACAACTCGACGATCTACCATCGGGTTCAATATCGGAACCTCCACTCTGCAGCGCTCGATTGCCAATGGACAGCGAGGGTGGAATGCACAGCCCGTCGGTGGGTTGACAGGGCTCGGAACTTCCCCTTCCAGGCGTGCTTCTAGCGCGCGATGAGTAGGGTCGGGCACCGGAGCTGCTGCGATCAATGCCTCGGTGTAGGGATGCGCTGGATTGGCAAATAAATCTTCGCACCTGGCGAGTTCCACGATGCGCCCCAGATACATGACCGCCACCTTGTGGCCAATATGCTCGACGACGCCAAGGTCATGAGAGATAAAGACGAAAGCGATGCCCAGGTCTTGCTGGAGATCCATGAGCAGGTTTAGGATCTGCGCTTGGACCGAGACATCGAGAGCCGAAACCGCCTCGTCAGCTATGATGATCGCCGGCTTCAGGGACAAAGCCCGTGCTATACCGACACGCTGGCGTTGACCTCCCGATAGCTCGGAGGGGAGCCGGTGCATGATCTCTGGAGCTAGACCCACCTGTCGCAGAAGCTCTGCCGCCAATGCCTCCCGCTGCTTTCGGCTGAGGCGCTCGAAATTCTCAACTGGTTCAGTGATAATCCGGCCCGCCGAGAGCCGCGGGTTTAGCGACGAATAGGGGTCCTGGAACACCATCTGCATACGACGGCGTGTATTTCGGAGCTCGGGTTTCTTCAGCCTTGCAATATCAACACCTTCAAGAAGCACCCGGCCTCCGGTGGGGTCCATAAGGCGCATCAGGAGCCGTGCGACGGTTGACTTGCCGCAGCCTGATTCACCCACGATGCAGAGGGTCTCACCTGCCTCGACGGAAAACGACACGTCCTGGACGGCCCGAATCACTGGAACATCTCTCCTCGAAAATCCGGTGCCAAGCGGATAATGCTTCACCAGACTCTCGACCTTAAGCAGTGGACCATTCATACGCTCAGCACCTTCTCTACGTGCCAGCAGGCGGCCGCGTGGACCGGCCCGTGTTCCTCTAGGACTGGTGTTTTCTCCCTGCAAATCTCACTGGCGTACGGACAGCGCGGGGCAAAGCTGCATCCGACGATGGGTGCGCGCAGGCTCGGCACGATTCCTGCAATTTCCGGCAGACGACGTTCCTTTCCGCGGCGCCTATCGGGAACAGAGCGCATGAGTGCCTTGGTGTAGGGATGCATGGGCCGTGCAAAAAGATCGACGACAGTCGCCTGCTCAACAATCTGCCCGGCGTACATCACGATTACACGCTGACATGTCTCGGCGACAACGCCGAGATCGTGAGTGATGAACATTACCGAGGTGCCCGTGCGCTCTTTGAGGTCGACGATCAATCTGAGTATTTGCGCCTGTATTGTCACATCCAGGGCTGTAGTAGGCTCATCGGCAATCAACAGCTCTGGTGAACAGGCAAGCGCCATGGCAATCATTGCACGTTGGCGCATGCCGCCTGACATTTCATGCGGATAGTTCTTCAGCCGGCGCTCGGGGTCTGCGATACGTACCAGACGCAGCATCTCCTCAGCCTTCGTCATCGCGACGGAACGAGAAACCCGAGTGTGAATTTCAACGGCTTCGGCGATCTGCCGCCCAACGGTGTGCACCGGGCTCAGACTGGTCATCGGGTCTTGGAATATCATGGCAATCTTGTTGCCACGAATTTTTCGCATCTCGCGATCGGAAAGCTTGAGCAGGTCTTGCCCGTGGAAACGAACCTCACCTCGAACTGTCCGAGCAGTTAGCTTTGGCAACAGACGAAGAATGGACAGCGAGGTAACGCTTTTCCCGCACCCCGATTCGCCAACGACACCGAGCGTTTCGCCTTTTCGGACCTGAAAGCTCACGCCACCGACAGCCCGGGTGATGCTATCTTCACCAAGGAAGTGAGTTTCAAGATCGCGAACGTCGAGAAGGACGTCGTTGTCAGAAAAATTCAGCATCTTCATATCAATGCCTTCGCTTCACGCGAGGATCAAACAGGTCGCGTAAGCCGTCCCCGAATAGATTGACAGCCAGCACAGTAAGGGCAAGGCAGATGCCAGGGGCAAAAAGCGTCAGCGGAGCGATGGAAAGATAAAGGCGAGAGCTGGAAATCATATTTCCCCAACTTGGAATCTCTGGCGGCACGCCAACGCCAAGAAAGCTTAAGCCGGCTTCGGTCAAAATCGCATTTCCGCAGACAATTGCACTTTGAACCATGAGTGGCGGAAGAGTGCTCGGAAGAATGTGGCGCCACAAGATCTTCGGAAGACGAGCGCCACCGCAAACAGCCGCCTCGACGTATGGTCGCTCCCGTACGCTTAGAACAATCGAGCGAACGAGCCGGGTTACCCCCGGTATTTCGGGAAGAGCAATTGCCAACACCAAAATCCCGATTCCAGACCCAGTTAACGAAATTAGCGCAATTGCCAGGAGAATGGCCGGGATCGACATCAAGGCGTCCATGAAACGCATGACTAGATTGTCTACTGCGCGGATGTAGCCAGCCACGACGCCGATCATGAGCCCCGCCAAGGCTGCTATTAAAGCTGAAGTCAGCCCAACCAAGAGCGATATACGCGCTCCGTAAATGGTCCGGACTAGAACATCACGACCTAGATTATCAGCGCCCAGCCAATGATCACTGGACGGAGGCTGCAGGCGAGCGAATGGATCCATTTTTCCGGGATCACCTGCATAGAACGGAGCAAGAAGTGCGAGAAGGATCAGGAGAACGAGGAGGCCCCCGCCGGTTAGAACCAGTGGGTGGCGACGGGCAAGTACTGAGATCCGAAATCGATCCTGCGAGCCAGCATGTGTTGGCGATGTTGAGATGACCATATTAGTACCGAATACGTGGGTCGATGAGCGTGTAAGCAAGATCGACCATGAGATTGATAAGGACATAAAGGCCCGAGACGATAATCAGAACGCTTTGAATTATGGGATAGTCCCGCCCGTTAATGGCATCTACAACCAGGCGTCCGATGCCCGGTATGTTGAACACGGTTTCCGTAAGGACGACGCCGCCGACAAGTCCCGCGAAACTCAATCCAACCGCAGTAAGGATCGGGACACCAGTATTTTTCAAGGCATGATGAAACAGCATGGCATAGGACGACGCACCCTTGGCTGCTGCAGTTCGCATGTAATCTTCTGACAGAACTTCAAGCATGCTCGACCGCGTGATCCGGGCGATAAAGGCAATGTACGCAAGGCTTAAGGTCAGTGTTGGGAGGATTAAGTGCAGGAGCCAGGCTGCCACGCCCTCACCGATCGGCTTGTATCCCTGAACAGGCAGCCAACGCGTCTGGATAGAAAAAAAGTAGACGAGGAAATAACCGATCACAAATACGGGAACAGAAAATCCGATAGCTGAAAAACCGATTAGAACGCGGTCTGCCAGCCCTCCCGCACGCCACGCGGCAAGAACGCCGAAGGATGTCCCGACAAATACCGAAAGGAAAACTGTCAGCAGCGATAGGGAGATGGTGGGCTGTAGCCGTTGTGAAATTAACTCACTGACGGGACTGCCAGAAAATATTGACGTTCCGAGATTGCCGCTAAAGATTTCTCGAGCCCAACGGACGAACTGCGCCGCCAAAGGATCGTTCAAACCCATTTTTTCGCGTATGCCGGCAACGACCGCTTCCGTCGCAGTCGGACCCGCTATAATGGCGGCGGGGTCGCCCGGCGCAAATCTGACGAGCAGGAAAATGAACGCTCCAACCATCGCCATGACGGCGATGGCCGAGATCATCCTGCGGATGATGTAGAACATCATGTTGCTCAGGCCTTCTCCATGTTCCACAACGCGACGCGGTTGATGGGCATCTCGACAACGCCGGTAAGTTCCTTGCGCCGCGCGACTGCCCTGAGTTCTTGGCCGAGTCTGATATCGCCAACAAAATCCCACCAGATTTTTTGCATTTGTCGGGCTAACATCTTACGCTCCTCAAGTGTCCCGACATCAGGCCACTTGGCACGAAGCGCCTCATATTCCTCATTACTCGGCCAACCATACCAAGCCTTTTCCCCACCTGCATTCATAAAGATCTCCGATGTAGGGTCGCTCATCAGGAAGTCGGTATCGGTAGTCATAAACATGCTCCACCCCCCACTCTCGACCGGCCCCTTGTTTGTCCGGCGCTTAGAAAGCCCACCCCAGTCGCTTGCAGCGAGTTCAACATTCATCCCAATTTTGCGAAGGGAGTCCGCGAGAAGTTGCGAAGCATCCCTGTGTGCGGGCGTGGTAGAGTCCTGAAGAATCATGACCTTTTCGCCCGCATATCCTGCTTCCTTTAAAAGTTGCGCGGCCTTTTCCACGTCGCCACCTTTTTTGAACCAACCAGTATTCTCATCATTCGAATAATGAGTACTGTTACCGAAGATCGAGGTGACTGTATGGCCGTACCGAGCATCAGGAGCGATTACTCGCAAAAACGCCTCTTGGTCGAGCAAGTGTAAAACTGCTTGGCGCGCTTTCAAGTTGTTGAACGGCGGTTGAAGGAAATTCATTCGCAGGCACCAATCCTGACCGGATTGATTCAGCACCTGCAGCTCTAGGTTCGGGTCAGCTGCTATAATCGGTAAAAGATCGGCGCTTGGCGATTCAATGAAATCAATTTCACCAGCCTGCAGAGCACTTACAGCTGTTTGCGAATCTGACATTTGATCGAATACGATCCGAGCTACTTTAGCAGTTTTAGCACCCGCGTAACCATCCTGCGGTTCCTTCCGCGGCACGTAAGCCTCGTTGCGATCATAGGTGAAACTAGCTCCTGGTCGAGCGAGTTCCGAGTTGAACTTGAAAGGCCCTGAGCCGATATTTGCGGTGATCTGATCTGTAGCAGCCTTCTTTGCATCGTGCTCACGCATTATGGCCAGGTAATAGCCGCTGGATGCTCCAAGAATGTCTATCAATATCGGCAGCGGCTGCTTCAGAACAATCGAAAACGTTTTGTCATCTTGCGTCGAGACGTCCTGAGCACGTGACATGATCAGTTGTCCGCCGGCATCCACCTCGGCCCATCTACGAACCGAAGCCACACAGTCTCCTGCCGTAACTGGCGTGCCATCATGCCATTCCAAGCCCTCCCTAAGCTGAAACGTGTAAGTCTTTTTGTCTTCAGATAGAGTCCATTTCTCCAACATTTGGGGCTGCGCCTTTAGCTGCGAGTCCAAGGCAAATAACGTGTCGTAAATGGCCATAGCGTGGCTGGCCGTGATGTCACTGGAGGTAAAGATTGGATCAAAGGCAGTGAGGGGATCGCCCATCACCATACGGACTGTTTTCGCATCGGCTGAACTTGTCTGCGCGCGGAGGATGGACGGGGTAGAGAGCGATGCTCCGGCTGCCATCCCCAATTTCAGCGCGCTACGTCGAGATATAATCATTGTTATTTCCCCTTTTGGCTGGACGTTATATTTGCATGTGGGAGTGCATTCTCAGACAAGCATCGAAGAGTCTTAGTTATTAGATCGAACGGACACCTTCTTTCCAGCAAGCCTCCCCGCTGCTTAGATTGTTCTTTGCAGCACCGGATGGTCCGTGGCTGCATCAGATGCAACCGTCATAAGCCTCATTTCTGGCGAATACAACATATGTGTCATATTGCAGTCACTGAGACACTTAACTCAAGTTTCGCTGATATCGCGTCCCGCGACTGCGACGGACTTTAGACTGAGCGCTCTCAGCCCCATTGGCGTTTTGGCAAGACGTTATCAGCAGCACTGTTTGAGGAGCGGGTGGCCTCCATGTCTGAATAAGCCCACGAAGCTAAGGTTCTGTCTAATACCTTCTTACAGAACATAGATAATAATTCCGAAAATCGATAATCCACACCGTCGACGAAATGCACCATTTGACGCGGCTCCGTGTCGTGGCGCGTTGAAAGCCGCTTCCGATTGGCTGCCTTTAATCGGTCACGCAACCTTTAGCCCCGACCAGATCACTCTGCGGCGAGTTGCTTCGGGCCGAGACGAAGTGCGGCGGCGCGGCGATGGCCCTCGAGTTTTTCGGTCGCGCTCTGGCGAACAGCTGCGGGAGCAACGGCGGCGACGCCGCGTTCGTCCAGCCATTGATGGGTGGCGATCTTCACGTAGGAACCGACCCAGAGCCCACCCGTGTAGCGCCCGGCACCCATCGTCGGCAGGGTATGGTTCGTGCCACAGCACTTGTCGGAATAGACGACACTGGCAAGTTCCCCGATGAAGATCGAGCCGTAGTTGCGCAGCTTGTGCGCGGTTGCTTGCGGGTCACGCGTGTGGACCTGCAAATGCTCCGTTGCGATGTGATCGGAGTAGGCAATCATCGCTTCTTCGTTCTCAACAACGGTGATCTCGCCGTAGTCCTTCCACGCGACCGCTGCCACCGGTGCTGTCGGCAGGGTTCCCAACTGGTTCTCGACTTCGCTTAGAATGTCTTGAGCGAGTTTGCGGTCGGTTGTGACCACACCAACACGGGTGCGAACGTCATGCTCGGCCTGAGCGAGCAGGTCCGTTGCGATCGTTACAGCATTGGCGGTCTCATCAGCGACGACGAATATTTCGCTGGGACCGGCAAGCTGGTCGATACCGACTTGGCCGAACACCTGACGCTTTGCTTCGTTCACGAAGGCATTGCCAGGCCCAACGATCTTGTCGACAGCCGGGATTGTCTCGGTGCCATATGCCATGGCGGCGATTGCTTGCGCGCCGCCGACGCGGAAGATGCGATCGGCGCCCGCGAGATGGCAGCCAGCGATCATGGCAGGGTGAGCATTTGGCGGAAGGCAAGCGATGACCTGATCGCAGCCAGCGACCTTTGCCGGTACGATGGTCATCACCGGAGCCGAAAGAAGCGGGTAGCGACCGCCTGGTACGTAGCAGCCAACCGTTTCAATCGGGATCACACGATGGCCGAGGTGAAGACCGGGAAGGCTCTCGATTTCGAGGGGCAAAATAGTGCCAAGTTGCGCCTCGGCGAAGCGACGGACATTGGCAATAGCGAACTCGGTGTCCTCGCGGGTCTGCGGATCAAGATCGGCGACAGCCTTCAGCTTTTCGTCCTCGGTGACCTCGAACTTTGCGACGTCAGCCTTGTCGAAGGCGAGGGAGTATTCGCGAACCGCCGCGTCACCTCGCTTGCGGACATTTGCGATGATCTCCTTTACGGTTGTTTCGACCTGAGCTGTATCGGAGACGGCGTCCCTGGTCGGTTGCTTGAGCTGGACAAATTTGCCTTTCAACGCATCAAGACGCGGCGTCATCAAAATCTCCTGGAATTGGAATAATCCACGCCAGCATCGTGGAAGCTCAGCGGCCCGGCAATCGCCAGTCAACCGCCTGTTCAGTATATTCACCAGCGTTTTCCCCTGTATGTTGCATCTGGTCCTCCCTTCGACATGGATGGTGTCGTTGTGGGTCTGATTGAATGATACGGGGAGAGCTGTCGCATGCCCAAGATCGGGAGCAAGCTGCATGAGTTGCGCCGTCGACGCAATTTGAGTGCTCGAGAACTGGCCGCCCGTTCAGGGATATCTCATTCAACAATTTCCCTTATTGAACGAGATCGCATGAGCCCCTCGATTGACACGCTCAGCGCGGTGCTCGAAGCCCTGGGCACGACAATGCCTGGCTTTTTCTCCGATTTGCAGTCGAGCCTTCCATACTCTCCGTTCTACGCCTCTGTTGACTTGGCCGAGATTGGAAAGGTCGATACAATTTCATATCGCGTCATCGGACTGGATCACCCAAACCGACAGTTGCTGATGTTGCACGAGCGCTATGCGCCCGGCGCCGACACAGGCGAGGAGTTTTCACACGCCGCGCAGGAGGCTGGCATGGTGCTATCGGGGAAAGTGGAGGTCACGGTTGGAGATCAGAAACGAGTGCTGGAGCCGGGTGACGGATACTATTTCGACAGCCGGCTGCCTCACCGCTTTCGCAACGTTGATGACGGGCAGAGCGAAATCCTCAGTGCGATCACGCCACCCACCTACTAGCCTCGAACCCCCAAACGAATGGTGAGAATAATAGCCAGAGCGGTCGGAGCTGCTTCCCAAACGCTTGAAACGTGATTTGCTATTGGGCAGTCCAGAACTCAGGGGAATGGCCGCTCAAGGTTGAAGCTGCGTTCGCTCAGGCGGCCGGCTCTGCCAATCAGCCGCGTGCCCTACGTTCCTGGCAAAAAACTCCCGCCAAGGCTGGCGCGAGCAAAAAAAGAGGGTG
This sequence comes from Mesorhizobium sp. LNHC229A00, assembly GCF_000502415.1. Classification (NCBI taxonomy): domain Bacteria; kingdom Pseudomonadati; phylum Pseudomonadota; class Alphaproteobacteria; order Hyphomicrobiales; family Phyllobacteriaceae; genus Mesorhizobium; species Mesorhizobium sp. LNHC229A00. The sequence continues at coordinate 23,858 of NZ_AYWQ01000016.1, read as the reverse complement.
AAAATGAGCATTCTGATCAATCGCAGACGTTTCATGCAAGCGTCCTCTGCTATCGCCGTCGGCGCGTTGGCGGCCCCATCCGTGCGCGCTTCGGCATCGACGACTGGCGAGCTTCGCGTGCTGACCTACGGCGGACAGCTCGGAAAAATCGTGATCGACACCTATGCGAAGCCGTTCGAGGCGGAAACCGGCGTCAAGGTCATCCCTGTCACGCAAGACTTCGAGTTTGCCCAACTGGAGTTGATGCAGAAGACCAATAGCATCAGCATTGATGTCGGTCCGATGGGCAGCGGCGCAGCCCTACAAGCCGTCCAAAAAGGATATCTTGAAAAGATAGACTACTCGCTGTTCAAGAAGGATGACGTCGAAGGGCTACTGCCCACTGTGAAACAGGATTTCGGCGTAGGCTTCTTCTTTTACTCATTCAACCTGGTCTACAATACAAAGAAATATCCTGCGGACAAGCCGCGTCCAAGCAGCTGGGCAGAGTTTTGGGACGTCAAGACGTTCCCTGGCGTGCGTTACATGGTTTCAGGACAGTATGGTAACGAGGGTCCCTGGGAAGAAGCCCTCTTGGCTGACGGTGTTTCGCCAGACAAAATCTACCCGATGGACATCGATCGGATCTTCACGAGCTTGGACAAGATCAAGCCGCACGTGCGCAAATGGTGGACCTCGGGATCGGAAATCCAGCAATTGATGCTCAGCGGCTCTGGCGATCTGATGCAATCCTACGATGGTCGGGCCGCCTATTCCATCGGCCAGGGCGCCGCGCTTGAAATGAGCCGAAACCAAGCCAAATTGACGTGTGATTACTGGGTGATTCCGAAGAATGCTCCGAACGCGCAAAACGCGCAGAAGTTTGTAGAGTTCGTGAGCCGCGCAGAAAACCAGGCAGCGTTGGCGAAGCTTTATCCCGAAGGGCCCACCAACAAGAACGCATTCAAATTGATCTCGGAGGAAATCGGGCGCGCGCTTCCCAGTCACCCCAGCAATATGGAGAAGGCGGTCCTGGTGAACGGCGCGTGGTATTCGGAAGTCGGCTCGGACGGACTTTCGAACATGCAGCGTCTCACGCAGCGCTGGAGCGAATGGGTTCTTCGCTAAGTCAGATAAGCGGGAACGCCAGCGGGCTCGGCTAGTGGCCCGCTGGACCCTATCGACCACGTTTTTCCGACGCTCACGTCTAAGGACGCCATCATGTCTTCTGCCGCCATGTTACGCTCAGACCTCACGCCTGCATTGAGGCTGGTGGCACGAACAACCGCCGAGGATCAAACATTGCAAAGCAGCGTTCCCGCACAGATCGAGTTTCGTAACGTCACCAAGATGTACGGTCTCATCGCGGCGGTAACCGAGCTATCTCTCAGCGTTCGTCGGGGAGAATTCCTGACGATCCTTGGTCCCAGCGGTTCTGGCAAGACCACAGCGTTGATGATGCTCGCTGGCTTTGAAGCGCCGACCAAAGGCGACATTTTGATCGCCGGCAAATCCGTAGCCGCCGTCCCATCGTATCGACGCGATCAAGGTATTGTTTTTCAGAACTATGCGCTGTTTCCTCATCTAACGGTGCGCCGGAATCTGGAATTTCCTCTGGAAATGCGGGGCGTCAAGGCCAGTGGCCGGGCCTCGCTCATCGAGCGGATGCTCAGGCGTGTTCATCTCGACGCTTTCGGCGAGCGCATGCCTTCGCAACTCAGCGGTGGCCAGCAGCAGCGTGTAGCGCTTGCTCGAGCCTTGATCGCCGATCCTCCCATCCTTTTGCTCGACGAACCTCTCGGGGCGCTTGACAGGAACCTGCGCGAGCAGATGCAAGGCGAGATCAAAAGCCTCCATCGCGAGTTTGGCAAGACGACCATCTGCGTCACTCACGACCAGGAAGAAGCGCTCACGCTCTCTGATCGGATCGTCGTTATGCGAGGCGGTCGGATTGAACAATCAGATACGCCTGAGGCGCTTTACGACCGTCCCGCGACACGCTTCGTGGCCAACTTCCTTGGCGAGGCAAATCTGTTGAACAATCCTCAGCTGGGCTTCAAGAAGAGCGACAGTCCAGGAACCGTGCCAATGATCCGGCCGGAACGCGTTCGGATCGCGGCAAAGCACGCCGCGCCACTTCCCGACCAGGATCAACGACAAGTTGTCAGCGGGACTGTCGAAGAGATGATCTATGCCGGTCCGCTGCGAAAATACCAGGTCCGGGTCGGAGATGATCTGCTCATCGTGCGCGAACATGTTGCGTTTGGACAGGAAACCTTTGGGCCGGGGGATACGGTTCGCCTTGACTGGCTGCGCGCCGACATTCGCTTGCTGAGCGAGTGAAGCCGGGAGGGGAGCAAATGCAACCGCTGCAAAAAATCGTACGCGCGCCATTTACGCTGGTCCTTCCGGCGCTTGCCATCCTCCTTGTTGTATTCGGCATACCAACAGTACAGCTCTTCCTCGAGAGCATTAACGCGCCGAACGTCAGTCTTAACAACTACTCTTCCTTCCTCGCGCAGTACGCCAATATCAGGGTTCTGTTTCAGACTCTGGAGATCAGCGCGATCGTCACACTCATTTGCTTGCTGGTCGGCTATCCGGCAGCGTATTTGATCTCAACGGCCTCGAAACGAGCTCGAATGATCCTCGTCGTGCTGGTCGTAATCCCTTACCTCACCAGCGCCTTGGCCCGTACATATTCGTGGATCGTCATTCTCGGCGACAATGGGCTGGTCAACAGCGTCCTTCTGGATCTCGGTCTTATCTCCTCCCCAATGCCCCTGATCTATAACCGCATCGCGGTCTATGTCGGCATGGTCCACATCATGCTGCCGATGATGATACTGCCGCTGGTCAGTGTGATGATGGGCATCAATACCTCGCTGATTGCGGCCGCCAAAAGCATGGGAGCGACGAGATCGACGGCGTTTTGGCGGGTCTATTTTCCCCTCAGTATGTCGGGCGTGCGCAGCGGAACGTTGCTGGTTTTCGTCATCTGCCTCGGCTTCTACATCACGCCGGCTGCTTTGGGCGGCCTGGGTGACGCGATGCTTTCGACTTTCATTGCAGCGCAGGTGGCCACCGGGTTCGATATGGGTGCCGTCAGCGCGTCGTCCTTCGTGCTTCTCGCCATCGCCATCGCCATGTTGTCGGTTTTTGGCCTCAACCTTTCTGGCGTGCAAAATCCCGCGCCGAAGCAAAAAGGAGGGTGGTCTGAACGTTTTGGTATCCTTCGCGCAATCAAGGGCTACCTCAAGGAGCTTTCGGTCGCTTCCAGAGCCAGGCGGTGGCCGATGGACCTCTACCGCGCTAGCGGCAGTATGGGTTTGTCCAGGTTTGTTGCCGGAGCATTCCTGGCGCTGGTGATATCCTTCCTTCTGTTTCCTGAGATCGTCGTCATTGTCATGTCCTTCAGCGATGGCGCCACCTTGCAATTTCCGCCTACGGGCCTGTCCATACGGTGGTACGTCTCGTTCTTCAGCGACGTTGCCTGGTACGGCGCGGCTTGGGTCAGCATCAAGATCGGCTTTTGGGTCACTGTGCTGGCGACTGTGGTCGGAACACTCGCAGCTTACGGTCTAAGCGGCGTGAGGGCCGATTTGCGAAGCTCCATGACGATGATTATCCTGACGCCAATCACCATTCCCGTCATCGTTGTTGCTGTCGCCAGCTACTTTGGCCTGGTCAATCTTGGCCTTATTGGCACGGAGACCGGCATCGTTCTCGCCCATACGATCGGAGCAATCAGCTACGTCGTCGTGATTGTCGCAGCAACGCTGGCCAATTTCGACAGGCGTCTTGAGCAGGCCGCAAAGAGCATGCGCGCTCCGCCGCTGACGACTTTCGTCAGGATTACGCTGCCGCTGATCCGCCCGGGCATCATTGGTGGCGCACTGTTCGCCTTCATCCATTCATTCGACGAAGTCGTCTCCACCTCACTTGTCAGTGGGTTCTCGGTGCGTACGTTGCCGCTGAAAATGTGGGAAAACATCCGCAACGAGATCGATCCGACCGTGGCGGCCGTGGCATCCCTGCTCACGCTTTTGCCGATACTGTGGATGATCGCACTCTACATCACATGGTGGAGGGCAAGAGCTCCATCGGGTGTCGCGCTGGAGGGCAAGGTCTAGCGGGACGCCGGTGAGCCTGCTTGTAGGATCACCGGCAGGTCAAATGCGCGCCGCGGTACGAAGTCTGGCGACCTGACCTAGCGCAGTTGGCGGCGTCCTGTTCATCGAAGCACCGCGACGGCAATCTGCAGGCGCCGTTGGCACATGATGTGAGGAAGAAATGAAGGGCATTGGCTTGGTTACGCTGTCCACCGACCCGGTGGGCGAAGACGCATTCAAGGCTGTGATGGCGGATTATCCGGTGCGGGTTTTTACCACGCGCACTGGCTATGACGAGGAAAACCATGAGGCAGGCGGCTTTATTCCAAGACCGGATTGGCCCGTTTCCCTGGGGACCTTGCCACCCGATGACTTGGTCGATGCGATCGTGTTTCTCTGCACGTCGGCCACGATAGCGCTCGGAAATGAACAGCTCGTGGGCCACCTCATTTCAGCGCGCCCCGGTCTTAAGTATACCTCGCCCGGCATAGCGGCAGTCGTAATGATGCAAAGGCTCGGCATCCGGCGGATTGCGTTGCTTACGCCATATGGCCCCACTCTGCACAACGCGTTTACGCCATACCTTGCGCGCCACGGCATTGATGTGGTCGCCGATATTTCTCTCGCGCATTCCATGAACCTGGTAACCGATGACGACATCGGACGTGTGCCGGTCCATCGAATTCACGAGGAATTGCGGATACTTTTGTCCCCCGCACAGGCCGTTGACGCCGTGTTCGTGTCTTGCGCGGCTTTCTCGATAAAGAAATCCGACCTCATTCAAATGACTGCAGCGCTCGGTTGCCCAGTTCTCGCCAGCGTGCATTCGACGGCATGGCACGTTCTGGATCTTTTGGGCGAGCCCAGTCTGAGCGACGAGCTGGCTGCCGAGCTTGGGCTGCCACGCTTGGATCAACCGTCGAAGTCGAAATCAAGTGCCCGAGGATAAGGCGACCATGCTGACCAACGATCTACTGTCGCCAGAAGAGCGCGAAGCCGTCATCGAAATGCGGCATGCCATGCATCGGGAACCTGAGCTGTCGAACCAGGAAACGAAGACCCGAAAGAGGATCATCGATGCGCTTGCCAAATTTGGACTGGAGGGCGCGCGGTCATTTCACAAAACCGGTGTCTACGTCGATGTTCAAGGGCTCGCTCCCGGGCCAAACCGTGCGATCGCCTTGCGCGGCGACATCGACGCGCTTCCGATACAGGAGAGCCGTGACGATTTGCCGTATCGATCGCAAGTGCCCGGCGTCATGCATGCGTGTGGGCATGACATGCATGCCTCGATCGCCCTGGGAACGGCTCTGGCCTTTCACCGGATGCGACAGAATTTCTCCGGCAAGGTACGCGTAATTTTTCAACCTGCAGAAGAAGCTGAGCCCCTTGGAGGGCGAAGCGTCGCGGAAGAAGGTTTGCTGGTCGGCTTCGAGGCCGCGGTGGGCTTTCACGTCGACACGGATATTCCCGCCGGCTCCTTTGGGGCACGTGCCGGTGCGGTGACAAAATCATCCGAGCAATTCGAGGTGAATATCATCGGAACGATGGCGCATGGCGCAGAGCCGCACGCGGGCGTCGACGCGATCTCCATGGCGGGCGCCTTCATCAATGAAGTCCAGAAGGTTGTCTCAAGGGAGATGCCGGTACACGACGGCGCAATCGTGACCATCGGCACCATCCATGGCGGAGAGGCAACGAATATCATCTGCCCGTCAGTCGTCATGACAGGAACCATCCGCACCAGCAGTCCCGAGCGGCGAGGCTTCTTGGTGCAGAGGGTACGCGAGGTCGCCGAAGGCGTCGCCGCCATGCATCGCGGCCGTGTCGAGTTCAGCTCTCAATCTGGCGAGCCCCCCGTTGTAAACGATGCCGGCATGGTTGAGCGGTTTCGGCAAATTGTGCTCCAGTCCGCCGGCGAGGATAAATACGTCCAGGCACCGCCGAGTTCAGGTAGTGACGATTTCGGCTTCTACTCCGGCTGCGTTCCCTCAATTTACTTCCTGTTCGGCAGTCGAGAGCCCGGGAATGAATCAGGTGTTCACACACCAACTTTCGGTGCATCCGACAAGATACTCCTTCCCGTAACGGAGCTCGCCATCAAATATTGCTGGGAACTCCTGCATAGTTGATGGCGTGACGACAGACGACACAACATAGCCGCGGCACTGTGTTTTTGTGAAAAACCAGTCAAACGATCCGCGATATGGATCGGCACAAAGACACCCCGCTTACAGTGTCGTCATGACACCCGAAGACGACCAAACCATTCAAAGACTACAGAAAGAGTTGATGTCATGACAATGCCGAAAGCACTGCAGGTTTTCCCAAGCAGCGAGTATTTGAGACGCTTGGCCGCCGTGAAAGCCGAAATGGAGCGAAGGGACATCAGTGCTCTGGTTGTCGTCTCGCCGGCGAACATAGCCTACCTGACGGGGTACACGGCCAAATCCGGTTACGTGCCACAAGGTCTGATCGTCGCGCTTAACGATGAAGAGCCGACCTTCATCACGCGCCGCATGGATGCACCAGCCGCGGTGCACCAAATGTTTATCGATCGTAGCCGGGTTGTCGGTTATCCCGAAGCTCTCATCGCAAATCCTGACAAAGACGGTTGGGACGCGATCATCGACAACTTGCTGGACGCTGGATTTGCAAAGGCAAATATCGGGGTCGAGGAGCAAAGCCTATCGAGTAAAACCTTGGAAAAATTCCGTTCAAGGGCGCCGGCAGCGAAAATACTGGACTTCGGGAATACGGTTTGCTGGATCCGCGGGGTCAAGTCCGATCTAGAGATTGCGCTCATGCGCGAAGCGGCAGCTATTGCCGATGCTGGAATGTTGCGCGCACGAGAGGTGATCCGTCCGGACGTCAGTGAGGCTGACGCCGCAGCGGAAATCATCGCGCAGCTCATTCGAGGAACGGATGGCAAGCAGGGCACCGATGTGGCCAGCTTCACGCTTTGTGCGTCGCCGCGCACATCCACTGCCCATATTTCATGGGCCGACGATCACTTCCGACATGGTTCCCAGATCAATATCGAGCTGGCAGGGGTGCGCCATGGTTACACGTCGGCTTTGATGCGGACATTTTCCATCGGGAAGCCTTCCGATACGTTGCGACGCCTTCACGAAGGCGAGGCTGCTGGTCTGGAGGCCGCACTCGCTGTCGTGAAGCCGGGCGCGACATGTGGGGACGTCGCCACGGCTTTCAATGAAACATTGGGCAAGTTCGGGTTTGAGAAGCAGTCGCGGTGCGGCTATGCGATTGGAATCGACTGGACGGAACCGACGGCAAGTTTCAAGGTCGGAGATCCCACCATCTTAAAGCCGAATATGACATTCCATCTGATGCTCGGTAACTGGATCGATGAAGATCTCGGTTACGCAATCAGCGAAACGTTGCGGGTTACGGACGCCGGTGTTGAAACATTCAGCGCACTTCCGCGTGAGATCTTCCAGCTATAGCGCGAAAGCCGGTCCAAGGTGAAAAAGATCCTGACGCAAGCGCAGAGCCGCCGGTTGGGAGGGGTTCATGGGACAACTTCAAGCCCTTTCGTCGCGCGTTGGTCAGATTGCTCAGCGATCGACCTGCAACACTGACCATCGCCAAACGCCATTGCGGTAGACGGGCTTTTCTCGGCGGCGCTGAAATTGATAGCTGCGGTGTGAGCGGTGAACCAATCAGCACTTGGAAGGGCGACTTACGCCGAGCTGTCGCGGTGTTGGCGTCTCAAAAAAAGCAGACGAGGTGAACCATGGTCAAGAGGCGAGTGCTTGCAGGCGGTATCGCGCAAGAATCCCACAGTTTCAACCCGATCGTCACGCGGCGCGAGCGCTTCACAATTGTTGAAGGCCAAGCAGCCATTGACCGAAATCGCGGCGCAAACTCCACATTTGGCGGTGTGATCGACGCCGCAATCGAGGCGGGTGTCGATCTGATTGTCCCGACATTGTTTCGGGCGCAATCCGGCGGGCCTGTTGAGGATCGGGTTTTCGAGGAGGTAAGCGACGTATTGGTCGATGCCGCCAAGAGCGGCAACTTTGACGCCATCGTTCTACCGCTGCATGGCGGCATGCTCACCGAGAGCCTGGCGGACCCCGAAGGTGTCCTGGTTGGGCGCCTGCGTGCCATTGTTGGGCGAGACGTTCCGATAACCGCCGCGTTCGACCTCCATGCGCATGTTACAGAAGGTACCCTGGAGCCTCTCGATTTCCTTTCCAGTTACCTGACAAATCCGCACGAGGATCAATCGGCGACCGCAAAACGTGCGTTCCGCGCGGCGATGGGAATTCTGAACGGCACTTTCAATCCGGCGCTAGCGGCGACTTTTCTTCCCGTGCTGACGTTGGGAAATGACACGACCTTCTCTGGGCCGCTGGCAAAGATACATGCTCACGCAAGAGAAGCCGTGAAGCAGGGCAGAGCTTGGGATGTATCGATTTTCAACTCGCAACAGTTCCTCGACGTTCCAGGGATGGGACAGGCAGTTCTCGCCTACGGAAACGGTGAAATCGATGAAGCCCAAAAAGTTGCTGACGAGATCATGGAGATGATCTGGAATTATCGTGACGACCTCGTTGAGAAATATCCTGATCTCGCAAACGAACTAAAAAAGATCGAGGGATCGGACCGTTCGATTGTCATCGGCGATCAGGGAGATCGCGTCGCTGCCGGCGGTCCAGGCGACAGCACATATATCCTCAATCACCTCCTGGCGAACAATATCGATGTCGAAACCTATTTCCCGATCTACGATCCTGACGCAGTGGAAACATGCGACCGTGCGGGTGCCGGAAATGAAATTGTTCTGAAATTTGGCGGGAACTATTCCACGCAAAGCCCGAGCGTGACTGTCAAGGGAAAGGTCATCAGCATCGGCAAGAACGTCCCTGTCGTCTACGACGGACCGTCCGATGGCGGCACCAGGACATATATCGAAAAATACGCGGTTTTCGAAATTGGAAATATCAAAGTGCTGCTCACAAGCCAGCCATACGCCTATATCGATCCCGATTATTTCCGAGCCGCAGGGCTCGATCCCGAAAATGCGAAAATCATTGTCACCCGCTCTGGGTATCACTTCCAGCTTAATTTCGCGAAAATTGGCCGCGTCGTTACCGTCGATACGCCTGGAATGACCTCCTACAGCATCGCCCAGTTCCCCTGGCGCCATGCCCGGCCGTTTTACCCCTTGGACAGGATCGAATATAAGCCGCGCCAATACGTCCAACTTCCCAAATGAGCTGGCTCAAACAAACCGCGCTGTCCAAATTCACGAGCATGTTTGCACTGACGAGGGAAAGCTCGATCGACATGTCGACAACTCCCGGCTCCTTCTCGTGATGCTCAGGCGGGAAGGCCTTCGTGAACGACAAGAAGCTGTTTCGGCAAAATCGAGACGAGAAGCTCGGTGTTCGCCGCCATGGTGATCGCAGGCGGGCGATCGGGACGAGGGCGCCGATTCTGGTGCCGGTTGAGCCCGAGCGTTAGTCGCCCGACGGTGTCGAAGACGATGTCCTTGCGCCACGGCACATTGCCACCCGCTCAGTGTGTCACGTCCAGCTCACTTTTGCGAAAGTCGGCCCCGTCATCGCGGTGGGTAGCTGGGTCACTTGGCTCGACATTACCCAGGCAATGCCTGGTCGCTTCTCAAGACCCTATCGGTGGTCTTGTAGAACGCCAGGCTAGACCTGCTGCTTGCTGGTTACTCCTGGATAGGAAAGGAGAAGCTTGCCTTAACCCGGTCCATGACGACCATGGTTTTGAAGCCCTTGATATCATGATTTTCGTAGAAAAATCGGCGGGTAAACTGCTCGTAATCCTCCATGTTCTTCGCTGTCACGATCAAGATGAAATCTGCATCCCCCGTAACGTAATAGCCAAGCATTACATCCTTGGTCTTGCGAATTGCAGCTTTAAATCGATCCACAATGTCTGCCCGCTCACGTTCGAGCGACACCAAAACGATCATGGTAAGTTGCCGCCCCACCGCCTTCGGCGACACGATCGACACATCGGCCTCGATGACCCCCGCTTCCCGCAATTTCTTCATTCTGCGCTGGCACGCTGTCGGTGAGAGATTTGCAACGGTTGCGAGCTCCTCGGAGGTCAAGCGATTGTTGTGTTGAACTGCCTCCAGGAGTGCGAGGTCGGCGTGGTCGAGTTCCATTGGATCGTGATCCTGCGCCATGGGCTATATTCTGCAGAATTTCTGCTTAATCACGTGCAATTGCGCCGTCAACCGCGTTCGCGAATTGGCTAATTTACACCTTACGAGTTTCAGAGGGGCGGCGAAGGAGTTAGCAAACGGTCCGGCCGCTTCACGGCCCGGTTCATACAGACCTGGAGAGACAAACCCGCACGACATTTTGAAGGATTTACAATGACCATCAACATCAAAGACATCGCCGAAAAGGACCGCAATTCGGTCCTGCATCCTTTCACGCAGCTCAAGGACTTTGCTAGCGGCAAGCTTGGCGAGCCGACGATCATCGAGACCGGGAAGGGGATCCGGATCCAGGACGCATATGGCAATCAGCTGATCGACGGTTTTGCGGGTCTGTACTGCGTCAATGTCGGCTACGGCCGCACCGAAGTCGCCGAGGCGATCTCACGTCAGGCCTATCGTCTTGCCTACTACCATTCGTACGCGGCACACACGACCGACGAACTCGCAATTCTTTCCGACCGTCTGGTGAAGATGGCGCCGGGCAACATGAGCAAGGTGTTCTACGGCATGTCCGGATCGGACGCCAATGAGACGCAGGCCAAGCTCGTCTGGTACTACAACAACCTGCGCGGCAAGCCGACCAAGAAGAAGATCATCTCGCGTGAGCGCGGCTATCATGGCTGCAGCGTCGTCGCCGGCTCGATGACCGGAATGAGCTTCTACCACGACCATATGGACCTGCCGCTGCCGCAGGTCGTCCACACGGGCGCGCCGCATCATTATTGGGGTGCGGAGCCCGGCGAAACTGAACAGGAATTCTCTGCCCGCCGCGCCGCCGAGCTTGACCAGCTGATCGAGCAGCTCGGTCCCGACAATGTCGGCGGCTTCATCGCCGAGCCTGTGCTTGGCACCGGGGGCATTACGCCGCCCCCGGAAGGGTATTGGGCCGCCATCCAGCCTGTGCTGAAGAAGCACGACGTGCTGCTGATCGCTGATGAAGTCATCACCGGTTTTGGTCGCACCGGCTCCATGTTCGGCTCGCAACATTACGGCATCGAGCCTGACCTCATCACCGTCGCCAAGGGCCTGACCTCTGCCTACTTCCCGCTCTCGGCGGCGATCGTCGGCGAGAAGGTCTACAAGGTTCTGGAAGACGGCGCTGACAGGGTGGGCGCTTTCTCGCATGGCTATACCTATTCCGGTCACCCAATTGGCGCCGCCGCTGCCAACGCGGTTCTCGACATCGTCGAGAGAGAAGATCTCCCCGGGAATGCTCGCGACGTCGGCGCATTTTTCCAGGCGCAGCTGAAGCAGAAATTCGCGCAGTTGCCGATCGTCGGTGAAGTGCGCGGTGTCGGCCTCATGGGCGCGATCGAGTTCGTGGCTGACCGCAACAACCGAAAGCGTTTTGATCCGGCGCTCAAGGTTGGGGCGCGGATTTCCAAGGCGGCCCGGGACCGCGGTCTTATAGCGCGCGCTATGCCGCACGGCGACATTCTAGGCTTTGCCCCGCCGCTCGTAACGACAAAGTCCGAAGTCGAGGAAATCGTTGCAATTGCCGAAAGCGCAGTCCGCTTCGTGATGGATGAGCTCGTCCGTGAGGGCCAGCAAATCTGAACCTAAACTGCCGGAGCATTCCCGGCTCAATTGCTTGAACCGATTGTCACCATCTGCCGCATCACCATGGAAACAGGGCAGGTCTAGGACCTGCCCTGACCAAAGAATACCGCAAATGCCGGCGTCATCACAAAAGGGAAGGGTAGCCTATGACAGCTGCCAAGCTTCATATCAAAGCGGGCGTGCCGCCCAAATCTGTCTACAACCCCTTTGACGGGTCTTTGATAGGGTCGATCGACGTCACGGATGCAAGCGATGCCGGTGAAAGTCTCGCCCGTGCCCGGCGTGGTGCAGGGCTTTCCCGCGACCTGCCCAGGCACCGCCGCGCCGCTATTCTTGAAGGGGCTGCGCAGATTGTCGAGCACAAACGGGATGTCTTTGCCGAAACCATTGTCCGCGAAGCCGGAAAGACGATCCTTCAGGCACGCAAGGAAGTCGGTCGCTGCGTCAATACGCTGAAGCTGTCGGCAGAAGAAGCCAAGCGCAACGCCGGCGAGATCGTGCCCTTTGATGCGTTTGCGGGATCAGAACAGCGCCAGGGCTGGTTTACGCGTGAGCCACTTGGCATCATCGCGGCAATCACCCCGTATAACGATCCGCTGAACCTGGTGGCTCATAAGCTCGGTCCAGCGATCGCAGGTGGCAACGCTGTCCTGCTGAAGCCGTCGCATTTGACGCCATTCTCCGCAATCAAACTTGTCGACGCTCTTTTGGAAGCCGGCCTGCCTCCGGAGGTCATCACCGTTCTTCATGGTGACAGGGAGCTGGTCACTGCCTTGATCTCTTCCCGCGACATCCGCATGGTTTCGTTTACGGGTGGATTTGCGACCGGCGAGGCGATCAGCCGTTCGGCAGGACTGAAGAAACTCGCGATGGAACTTGGCGGCAATGCCCCGGTGATCGTGATGAATGATTGTGAGTTCGACAAAGCGGTCGAAGGCTGCGTATCCGGCGCGTTTTGGGCCGCCGGACAAAATTGCATTGGCGCCCAGCGCATTCTGGTTGAGGCGGCTCTTTATGAGCGGTTCCGTGATGCCTTCGTCGCTGGAACAAAAAAGCTTAAGGCTGGAAATCCTACGCGCGAGGACACGGATGTCGGTCCGATGATCTCGACCCAGTCGGCCGAGCGCACCGAAGCAGCGGTCAATGATGCTATTGCCGCTGGAGCCAAGCTGCTGTGCGGCCACCGCCGCGATGGATCGCTTTATCATCCCACGGTGCTGGAAGGCACGCCTCGAAACTGCGCCCTGTGGCACGAGGAGGTGTTCGCGCCTGTCGTCATGCTGGCCCCTTTCGACACGCTCGATGAAGCCATCGAGATGGCCAACGAGCCCGAATACGCCCTGCATGCCGGCATCTTCACCAGCAATCTCAATGTTGCACTCGAAGCGGCAAGCAGGATCGAGGCTGGCGGCGTTATGATCAACGATTCCTCCGACTATCGCTTCGACGCCATGCCCTTCGGCGGCTTCAAATACGGCAGCATGGGCAGGGAAGGCGTTCGCTTTGCCTACGAAGAGATGACGCAGCCGAAGGTCGTGTGCATCAACAGGAGGTAACCGGGCTGAAGAGGTCATAGTGGTCACTGGGGAGAGGCGTGGAACCGCAATGCCGGGCGGTGCGCCAGCTCGCATCAGCAGGCGGCAGGCGGTGCCACAATCCAAAGTGAAATCCACCTGAGTGTTTTAAAACAGGGGCGTCGATAGCTCCGCGCGAGACGTGATTTCTGCCCCAAAATTACTGGTTGAGAGTGCGGTCCAAGGCATGAGAGCCCCGTCCGACCGGTCCTAGGAGGAAACATCAAGTGCATGCAAACCCGCTCACTGAAACCATCAATGGAAGTGGCGCTGTTCCAACGCCGCAGTGCGTGATGCAGGCCAACTCTGCCGGGCTTCTGGAAAGCGTTGATCAGAACTTCCGCCATGCCATGTCCTTCCTTGATCTTCCGGAGGGGCTATCGGAACGGATCATTCAGTGCAACTCGACCTATACGGTCCGGTTTGGCGTGCGGCTGCGCGGCGGGATGTACAGCTTCGTCGGGTGGCGGTCGGTTCACAGCGAACACTGCGAACCCGTGAAAGGCGGTATTCGCTACGCCTCAAATGCCGATGCCCAAGAGGTCGAGGCACTTGCCGCCTTGATGACGCTGAAATGCTCGCTTGTAGACGTGCCGTTCGGTGGTTCGAAGGGCGCGCTCAAGATCGATCCACGCGAATGGACATCGCAAGAACTTGAGCGGATCACTCGCCGGTTCACGCAGGAACTCAACAAGCGTGGCCTGATCGGCCCCGGTGTCAATGTTCCCGCCCCCGACATCGGCACCGGTGAGCGGGAAATGGCCTGGATGATGGACGAGTTCCGTCGCGCCAATCCCACTGATGTCATCAACGCACGCGCATGCGTCACCGGAAAACCGCTTTCGAAAGGCGGCATCGCTGGCCGAACGGAGGCGACTGGCCGCAGGGTGCAGTTTGCCATTCAAAGTTATCTCCGTGATCCGCGTACGCCGGGGATTGTTGGAGGGCGCGACCTGGGTGGGGCCACTGTCGTCGTTCAAGGGTTTGGCAATGTGGGCTACCATGCCGCCAAGTTTCTCTCAGAAGAAGATGGCGCGCGGGTCATTGTCGTTGCCGAGCGCGACGGGTATGTCGCCAACCCTGAAGGCATTGCCGTTGAAGCGTTGAAGCAGCACCTGATTCGCACCGGCAGCATCCTAGGTTTTGCCGGTGCCAAATCGTTTGCCGGCGACACGACGGGCATCCAACAGCAATGCGACATCCTCATCCCGGCGGCGATGGAAAATGCTATCGACGGCCACAATGCTGAGCGTATCAAGGCGCGTCTAGTCGTCGAAGCTGCCAATGGGCCGGTCACCTTCCAGGCAGATCAGATGCTGCGCTCCCGAGGCGGGACAATCCTTCCCGACCTCTACGTCAATGCGGGCGGCGTCATTGTCAGCTATTTCGAGTGGGTGAAAAACCTCACGCATATTCCCTTCGGGCTGATGGAACGGCGGCGACGCGAGCGGCGCAACCTGACGATCGCGACAGCGCTCGAGCGAATGACCGGTAATCCATTCCCGGCCGACTTGCGCGACGAATTCCTCGAAGGTGGCGCTGAGATAGATCTGGTTCGGTCTGGTCTGGAGGACGTCATGCGCAGCACCTGGGTGAACATAGCCGATCTGCTTGAGGAACAGCCTGAGCTTGGCGACTACAGGACTGCCGCCTATGTGGCGTCAATTCGCAGGATTGCAGCCGCCTACGAGGCCATAGGGATTTGAGCGCCTTGCGAGAAGCTGGTTGCATTTAGTTGAGGTCACTGCTTGCCGCTGCCGTCCGGTCCCTCCCATTGACCGGGACCTTGGCGGCGCGCCCTGCCGGTCCAACTCCCGACCGGCAGGGCGCTTTTTGAGGCGCCGGACGGGTCAAGACTTATCACCTGCGAGCGAGAATCTTCACAGCGAGGGCTTCGCGCACATGCGGTCGGAGTTCACTGCATCGTAGAAAGGCGTATGGGGTTCGTCTGCCATGCGCCTGAGGGCACTTGAACGATGCTTTCCCCTACCTAAGCGTCCCGGATTCGTTCGACGAAGTTTTGCACCTTCTCAAAAGCGGATGCGAATTCAGGCCTGTCGCCATAAACCATGTCACCGAGCAGCTTCGCGTTGCCCTCGGCGAACTTCTCGTTTTGGAGATAACCTCATACGCGCGGAGCGTTTCACCCTTGGGATCTGCCTTATAGGCAGGGTATTCGTCGCCGCGTCTCTCAGCGTCTGCCTTCATCGTCTCCAAAGCAATCGCGGCGGCCTCCGCTGCATCATAGTGACCGTCCATGCGTGACAAATCATAAATGTGACGGACAAGCGTGTGGTCGAGGTTCCCCAATCCGGCGAAAGCGAAGCCGGCCCGACGCCCGAGCGCGACGAACTTATCCGCTGCGGTTTCGGCCAGTCTCACGCATGCGACCGCCTTGGCTTCGGCGTCGGCACCACTGGCCTCAGCGACAAAGGATGAGACGGAGAGCTTTTCGGGTGCGGTGCAAATAGGAAATACAGCGATCTCGATCTTGATCTCCGGGCGCAAGACGCCCTCTCCCTTAGCGACGGGCTCGTAGGGCAGATCATATCGTACGTATCGGTCGTTTTGCTTGATGGAGTAATGGCCCCCCACAGCAAACCCCGCCGCTTCAATCCGCTTGTTCACCTCGGTCCGCAAGCGCTTGAGTGCGCCGCGAGACGGCTTGTCTTGGCCGACGATGCGAAGGTCGATGTCTTCTGACATCCGCTCGAGCAGGCGATAGGCACGTCCAAGCGCCGTTCCCCCGCCGAACGCTAGCGTCAGTCCATCGACCTCCACATCGTGTATGGCAGCCAAGGCGCGAACGACAAACCAATCCTTCTCGACCAGAGCGGGCGACGGAAGGCTAAATAGTCTTGTACTTCCAGAAGCGTTTTCTGATCTGGCTTACCGTTCAACGCGAAGCTCCGTGCGGCCGTCAGATAGCCGCCGGTTGAAGCGCGCGTTGAGCTTGACTGTCGGGTTCACCGGGATCTGGGTAGAGCGGCCTTCATTGTAGGCTTTCGTGCTCTCACTCTGCTCCCACGGGTCGCAGGGCAGAGCCGCAATGGTTGATTGCGTCGCAGCCGAGCCAGCCGCTTGTTGCCGTCTCGGCGGATGTTCGGGAATTGCATAATTATCTTTGGCACGCGGCGCCCCAACAGTATCTTGAGGCGGCAGTCGCAGGGGCCGGGGTGTTTCCTGTGGTGGTGCCTTCATTTGGTGACCGGCTCGACTTTGACCAGCTCTTCGGCGCTGTCGATGGCGTGATGATAACGGGTTCAGGATCGAACGTGCATCCCTCGCTTTATGGCGGCGATGGGTGTGAAGCGAATGGTCCTTATGACACAGCGCGGGATTCAACGACGCTGCCTTTGATCCGAAAGGCGATCGACCAAGGAGCGCTAGCTCTGTCGAGGACTGCAGCAGCCGGACACTGGGCAGTCATCGCATGGCTCATCGCAACCTGCAAACTCAACGGTGTCGAGCCGCTCGGCTATCTCGCCAACGTCCTCACCAGGATCGTCAACGGCCATCCGAACAGCCAGATCGACGACTTGCTGCCCTGGGCCTACATCCGGGCGCCTGAGCTCAAGGCCGTGGCCTGAGAACAGCGCTCTGATGTCCGCTGTCAAGGTTTGGAACGCAGGAGGTCGCCTGATCCGAGGAACGGCTGATCATTCTGATAGTCGCGCATGGGTGGAGGCGGAACTGAAGGACGTCGGTGATCAAGCTCTGATCCGCGGGTTGGCTACCGCATTCCCGATTGGGCGTCCGGGGCTGTTCCTATCTTACTGCGGGCGTCGGTCGATTTGCCGGCCACAAAGCGTCTGACGGGCATTCCCCTGCCGGGTCCCGCCTCCGCCCATGCGCGAGATGAAAGCCATCGCAGCGGTCTACGACCTGATCGCCTGCGCCTCCGTGCAACGGCCCACATGAAGCCGGCCAGTTCACGGGCGATCGCCGTTCAGACCACCGTTGTCCTCTTGCCGCGTCCGCTCAACATTCGATAGCGGGTGGTCAGCCGTCTTTGAGCCTTCCATGCGATCTCGCGCACCTTCGGTGGTGCTTGTTCCAGCCGGTACAGCTTCGTCTTGCCGACCTTGGGCGGATGCCGGTAGGTCCATGCGCTCTCGACCAGCATATGGCGAACGCGGCCGTTGCCCGCTTTGGTGATGCCGCCCCGTCTGACTGTCTCGCCGGTCGATCGTTCGCCGGGAACGAGGCCGAGATACCCCATGAGTTGGCGCGGGCTCTCGAACCGCTGCACGTCGCCAACCTCGGTGGCGAATGTCACGGCAACAATCAGGTCTACGCCCCGCAGGGTCTGGAGCGCCCGCACGATCGGCGCCAGCGACCAGGCCGGAACGAACTCCTCGATCACCCCCTCAAGCCGATCGACCCGCTCTTTCGAGACGCGCACCGCTTCGACCATTTCCTGAAGCGCGATCTGATGCGCCGGATGATTGAACGGTTGCTCCTGCAGCCAGCGCAGATAGCGCATCGTCCAACCCTTCTTACGGGGATAGATACGCCCGTGCTTGAGCATGAAGGCGCTCACGTGCTGCCGGTGAACGCGAAGCGTCTCGACCGCGGCCGCCCGGGCGCGAACGAGATCCCGCATGGCTTCGTGACCTTCATCGGGGACCCACACCGCCGTCAGTTAGCCGGCGCGCAGCAATCGCGCCAAAGCAAGAGCATCCCGGCGGTTCGTCTTCACCCGATCACCGGGCTTCCTTGGGATCAGCGATGGGGCGACTACCATGCATTCATGGCCGAGCGATCGGATCAGCCGATAGAGACCAGAAGCCGGTCGGGCCGGCCTCGTAGCAGAAATCGAACTTGGCGGCGACCCGCTGGATAACGCGGCGCATGCTCTCATCCGATGCGTCGACCTCGCCGAAGAAGCGAACCTCTCCTTCCCGGCCAGCCTCCGAAATCGCGATGGCGTTCCTCAGCTTTGCAACATCGATTCCTACAATGCTTCCCTATAATCTGACTCGGCTCGTCCTTCTGTGATGAGGATCGGCTCGGTCCGCCCGAGCAACCCTCGGACGCGCAGTGTAGGGCGAGCCACCTCACCGGCAGAGGCGGACATACGGTCTTACAGTGCATTCGACGACGAGTCCGCAAATCATCGGTCTTGGAAAAGCGGACTCGGCTGGTTAGGCTTCGGCTTCGTGACTGGGAGGTGACCAGATTCCAAAGCCCACCTTTGTTGACATTGCCCGCCGCGCCGGGGTTGGCACGGCGACGGTTGAGCGCGTGCTGAACGGCAGGGGTGGCGTCACACCTGCGACTGTCGAGAAGGTCGTCGCCGCCGCGCGCTCGCTCAATTATGCTCGTCGCTTGCCGGAAGCTCATCACGGGGGGATCAGGATCGAGGTCATCCTGGTGCGTCCGGACGCCACCTTCTTTGCCCGACTGTCTCGCGCTTTCGAGCGCATCGCCGCGACGCTCGATCGTTCCATCGCCGTCCACCGCACCTTTCTCGACGAGGGCGACCCCGCGGCGATCGCCAGGCGCATCCTTGATCCGGACATGCGCCGCGCCGGCCTGATCCTCGCAGTTCCCGACCACCCGCTGGTTGGCGCCGCCTTGAGGAATCTCGAAGCCGAAAACATCCCAACCGTGCAGATTGTCACTGAGATTTCCGGCACCAGCGGGGCCTATGTCGGTATCGACAATTATGCCGCCGGGCGCATGGCAGGGCTGTTGTTGTCGCGCATGCAAAGGCGGCCAGGCAAGGTGGTGGCGGTCTGCCACAGCCAGATCTACCGCGTGCACCGCGACCGCGTGCGCGGCTTCTTCGACTACCTGATGGAGACGGCGATCGAACATTTCGAGCCGATCGGGGCGCTTTTCGGCCATGACGATGGAGACCGCAACGCTGAGCAGCTTCTAGAAGCCTTGGAGCGCTGGCCGGACCTTGCCGGCCTCTATAATGCAGGCGGCGCCAATTCGGCGCTCAACGATGTGCTGCGCCGAAATCCGCTCGGTCGCCAGGTCTTCTTCGTCGGCCACGAGCTCACCGAGCGCAGCGCCGCTGCACTTCGCGAGGGCACGATGGATGTCGTGCTCGACCAAGCACCCGAGGCGCAGGCGAGGCGAGCCATGGACCTCGTGCTGGCGACATTGAACCTGCACGACCTGCAAGTCGAAAACCCGCCGATCCGTTTCGTCACCTTCACCGCCGAGAACCTTTGATCTGATTTGATCAAGGTAGTGCGAGCCTTCGCCTCCGCCACGGTGCTAACTCCCTGCGAACGGACGGCGATCGCATATGAAGTTCGCGCCCTCATCCGGCCGCTTCGCCTCCACCTTCCCTGCTGGGGAAGGCTGGCGCCAGCGCAGACGATCTCCCTCTCCCGCAGGGGAGAGGTCGGGTGGCCCCGATTTGTCCTTCACAAATCGGATGAGGGGGCATTTTCTCACATGCGACGCTGCTCCGCGAAGGAGAGGGCGGACCGGTGACGAGACGGCTGACAGTCAGTGATCTGCAAAGCCAGAAGGGCAGCCGCAAATGGCTGCAGCTGCACGTCGACACGCCGGCCGAGGCGGCGGCCGCGGTCGCCTGCGATATCGTGCTCCTCTCCTGCGAGCCCGACCATAATCTGGAATTGATCCGCCAGGCGGCACCATTCGCCTTCCTGTCCGTCGGCATGCCGCATGGCGCGGTCGCCTCGCCGACGAGGCGGTGCGGCTGGGCTTTGCCATGATGAAGCGCGGCGCCGACGCCGTCTATTGCTCGCATTCGCCGCGCTTCATCGAAGCGATGGCGGCGGAGGGCATACCGGTTACCGGCCATGTCGGCCTGGTGCCGAACCGCGCCACTTGGACGAACTTCCGCGCCATCGGCCGCACCGCCGATGAAGCCTTCAAGGTGCTGCGCGCCGCCAAGGATTTGGAGAATGCGGGCGCCGCCTGCATCGAGGTCGAGGTCGTGCCGGTCCGGCTTGCCGATCACATCACGCGCTCGACCCCACTGATCACCATGGGCATGGGCTGCGGCTCAGCCTGCGACACGCAGTACCTTTTTTCAAGCGACGTGCTCGGCACCCACACCGGTCACAATCCGCGCCACGCCAAACGCTATGCCGATTTCGTCACACTCGAGGCCGAACTGCAGGAAAAGCGCATCGCCGCCTTCCGCGCCTTCGGCCGCGATGTGACAGCCGGCGCCTATCCCGAAGCGAAGCACCAGGTCGACATGGACGATGCCGCCTATGACCGCTTCCTCACCCTTTTCCAATCCCTGTGAGATCGACATGGACGACCTGAAATACGGCACGCGCAACAAAAGAGGCGACTGGGCTCCGAGCGAGCCGGCAGGCACCGCGCCGCTGTTCGCCTTTCCGCCGCGTCCGACGGCGCTGCTGAAATGGCTGCCGCACTATTTCCTGCCCTACAATCTGCTGTTCGCGCTCTCCGCGGTGGCGTGGTGGCACTACGTGCTGCCCGACGTCGACGTCATGAAGACGCTGAACGCCGGATGGATCGTAAGGCTCTTCCTCGTCAACTGCACGGCGCTGCTTGTCTTCTTTGGCGTCTTCGAGCTCCGGCTCTACATTTTGAGAGCCCAGGGAATCCGCTTCAAATATAACGGCAAATGGCCGTCCGAGCAGAAGAGCAAGGCTTTCTTCTTCGAGAACCAGAACCTCGACAACCTGCTGCGTACCTTCGGTACGGGCATGCCGATCTGGACGGCGATCGAGGTCGCGATCCTCTACGCCTATGCCAATGGCTACGTGCCGTGGCTGACAGTCGCCGAGCATCCCGTCTACCTGTTTTGCCTGACCCTGGTGGTGCCAATCATCCACGAGACGCACTTCTTCTTGCTGCACCGGGCAATCCACTGGCCGCCGCTCTACAAATGGGTGCATTCGGTGCACCACAACTCAGTTAATCCGTCGCCCTGGTCGTCGCTGTCGATGCACCCCGTCGAGCAGTTCGGCTATCTCGGCGTTGCACTCTGGCATCTGGTCATCCCGTCGAACCCGCTGCTTGCGCTCTACCAACTCCACTATGCCGGCTTCGGCGCTATTCCCGGTCATATCGGCTTCGACAAGGTCGAACTCGGCGAGGGCACCAGCATCGATAGCCACGCCTACATTCATTACCTGCATCACAAGTATTTCGAGGTGAACTACGGCGACGGCCTCATCCCGTTCGACCGATGGTTTGGCACTTTCCACGACGGCAGCAAGGAAGGCGAGGCCCGCATGCAGGCCCGCTATGAGAAGAAGAAGGCGCGCGCCAACGCCGCCCAATGACAGCCAGATCAGACGGCCACGCGAGGCGGTTCCGGCCGTCCTTGCAAGTCATCCCGCAAGGGCCGGAAGTCAAAGGAGGAGTGAACCGGCGCTCCGTCCACAAGGGAGGAAAACCGTGAAGAAACTTTTGATTTCGACCGCGTTGGCGGCCTTAATGTCGACCAATGCGATGGCTGCAAAAATCGGCGTCAGCATCGTCAACTTCGACAACAATTTTCAGACGTTGCTGAGGGACGGTATGCAGGCCCGCGCCAAGGAGAAGGGCGCCGGCATCCAGATCGAGGACGCGCAGAACGACGTCGCCAAGCAACTCGACCAGGTGAAGAACTTCATTGCCACGGGCGTAGACGCCATCGTCGTCACGCTGGTCGATACCAATGCGTCAAGGACGCTCAGCGAGGAAGCCGCCAAGGCCGGCATCCCACTGGTCTTCGTCAACCTCGAACCGTCAGACATGGCGAACCTGCCGGAGAAGCAGGTCTATGTCGGCTCCAACGAGGTGGAGTCCGGCACGCTGGAAGCGTTCGAGGTGTGCAAGGTGCTGCGCGCCAAGGGCAAGTCGGCAGGTGCCAAAGCCTACATCGTCATGGGCAGCCTCGTCCATCAGGCGGCCCTGCAGCGGACCAAGGATGTCGAGCAGATCTTCGGCACAGACATGTGCAACTTCATAAAGATCGTCGACAAGCAGTCGTCCGAATGGTCGCGCGACAATGCCCAGAACCTGATGACCAACTGGCTGACCGCCGGCGGCGCGCCGGACGCCGTCATCGCCAACAATGACGAATCCGCCATCGGTGCCATCCTGGCGCTCAAGGCCAACGGCGTCGACATGAAGAACGTCGTCGTCGGCGGCATCGACGCCACGCAGGACGGGTTGCAGTCGATGAAGGCCGGCGATCTCGCGGTCACCGTGTTCCAGAACGCCAAGGGGCAGGGCGGCGGCGGTGTCGACGCGGCCCTTGCGCTGGCCAAGGGGGAGAAGGTCAACCGCGTTGTCTATGTGCCATTCGAGTTGGTGACGCCGGCCAACGCCGCCGGCTATCTCAACAAGAATTGATCCCAGGACCGGGCCTCCGGGCGGCATTGCCGTGCCGGAGGCCCGACCGCAACTCATAGAGGAAAAAATGTCCAGCTGGATCACGGTCTGCGGCCTCGACGATATCGAACAGGAAGGTGCCCGCCGTTTCGACCATGAAGGCCGTACCTACGCCATCTTCCGCTCGCCCGATGATGAAGTGTTCTGCACCGACGGCCTATGCACGCACGAAGCGGTACACATCGCCGACGGACTTGTCATGGATTATGAGGTCGAATGCCCCAAGCACGCGGGCGCCTTTGACTATCGCACCGGCGCGGCAAAGCGGCTGCCGCCTTGTGTCAATCTCAGGACCTACCCTGCGAGGGTCGAAGAAGGCTCCGTCCTGGTTGCGATGCCAGTATCAGGAGCCTGAGGCTCGGTGGGGCAGTCGACCTGCTCCCGTACCGCTTCGGTCAGTTAAGGACTATGCAAGCCGAGCCTATATGTCCGCTTTTCTGCCTGAAAACTGCCGGTCCGCTATTGGCGGTGGACGGCTCTCCTCCGCCTTTTCAGCTAAGTCGCCGGCCCAAACCTGGAGGAGAGCTGAGAAGGACAACATTACGACGATTGGTCTGGATATCACGAAGTCGTAGTTTCAAGTTCGAGAAGCTGCCCCGATGTCTCGATGTCCAGCCCGGAGACATAGTGGACTGCACCCCTTGGGTGGGACACTAATTAGGGACAGTTCTTCAGGTTTTGGATTGCGGCCAGGGGATCCTGGCGCAATCGTGTTAGGCCGGCTTCGTATTCATCCGGCGAGAGATAGTCGAGTGCGGAATGCAGGCGCTGCCTGTTGTAGACCGCTCGATGAATTCGCCGATGCTCTTCTTGGCATCGATGATATCGCGATAGGCTCGGCCATCGACTTCTTCGTCCTTCAGCGTTCGCATGAAGCGCTCAGCCTTGGCATTATCATAAGGGTTGCCAATCCGGCTCATGCTCGGCTGGATGAGATGCGCCGCAAGTCGTGCAGCGTATTCAGCGCAGGCATATTGGGCGGATTCAAGCGGTCGTCGCAACACTCTGAAGTTGGAGGTTGCGATGAGCATTCGAAAGCGGCGATCGGCA
>NZ_AYWQ01000015.1:0-106385 GCF_000502415.1 Mesorhizobium sp. LNHC229A00 | reverse complement strand
GCTCGGTCGTGGCGAGGTCGGGCGAGGACGTAGCCGGCGTCGTCGCGCGGCTCGGCGCGGCGCCCCCGGCGATCCTGTTTCCCGGCGCCGGCGTGCTGATGCGCGGCGACGCCAGCGCCGGTGCCGACGCGATGCAGCGTTGCCTGGCCGACGTGACCACGCGCGTCGATGGCAAGGCGCGGCTGAACTATCTCACTGCCGCCGAGAATGACGAACTGGTCAACTGGGACGCCGAGCAGTATCGCCAGAAGCTCAACGCCGCCGGCACGGCCTGACAAGGAACGGGACGACATGACGCCACTTGTCGTCGGCATCGACATCGGCACCTCCGGCGCCCGCGCGGTCGCCATGCGCCAGGATTTTTCCATTGCCGCCCAATCAGCCGTGCCTCTCGACAAGTTCGGCCCGAACCCCCGCGATCCCCCGACCTGGTGGCAGGCGGTCCAGGCGGCGCTGGCCGGGCTGCTCTCAAGCATAGACCGTGCCACGGTCCGCGCCATCGCCGTCGACGGCACATCGGGCACGCTGCTGCCGGTCGACACTGATGGGCGGCCCCTGGCCGAGCCGCTGATGTACAACGACAAGGTCGATGACGTAGACATCGTGACCATCGTCGCGCGCGAGGCGCCGGAAGCGAGCGCCGCCCACGGGCCGACTTCAGGCCTCGCCAAGGCGCTCCGATTCCAGCGCTTGCCCGGCATGGCGGGCGTGCTGCACCAGGCCGACTGGATCGCCGGCAACCTGTCCGGACGCTTCGACGTCAGCGACGAGAACAATGCGCTCAAGACCGGCTATGACGTCGAGGCCCGCCACTGGCCTCATTGGATCGCGGCCACCGGCATGCGCATGAATTTACTGCCTGATGTCGTCGAGCCGGGCGAGGTCACCGGCACGCTCACCACGGCCGCCGCCACGCTTTTCGGCCTGCCGCGCGATGTGGTTGTGGTTGCAGGCACCACGGACGGCTGCGCCTCATTCCTGGCGACGGGCGCTACGGCAGCCGGCGACGGCGTCACCGCATTGGGTTCCTCGCTGACCATCAAGATCCTGTCCGACCGGCCGATCTCGGCGCCGCGCTTCGGTATCTACAGCCATCGTCTTGGCGACACCTGGCTAGCCGGCGGCGCATCGAATTCCGGTGGCAAGGTGCTGGCGCGGCATTTTCCGCTCGCGCGGATCATCGAGCTCAGCGCGATGATCGACCCGGCGACCGAGACCGGCCTCGACTACTATCCGCTTGGGACGGCTGGCGAACGGTTCCCCATCGCCGATCCGGGCTTGCCCCCACGGCTCACCCCTCGGCCTGCTGACGATGCCGATTACCTCAAGGCGATGTTCGAGGGCATGGCGGCCATCGAAGCGCTTGGCTACGGCAGGCTGGCCGAACTCGGCGCGCCGGCCCTAACCTCGATCCGCAGCGTCGGCGGCGGCGCCGCCAATCCGGCGTGGAGCGCGATCCGGCAGCGCAAGCTCGGCGTCGCGTTCCTGCCGGCCCTGTCGGACGAGGCAGCCGCGGGTACCGCACGGCTGGCGCTGAAGGGCGCAAGCGAGACAGGGCTTCTATGAACGTCGAACACCTCGATAGCATCGCACCGCTGGCGGAACGCTACCAAATCTTCCTGCTCGACCAGTTCGGCGTGCTGCATGATGGCCAGGCTCCCTATCCTGGCTCGGTGGATGCATTGTCCACGCTGAAGCGCGCCGGCAAAACCGTGGTGCTGGTTTCAAATTCCGGCAAGCGCGCCCGGCCCAACGAGGATCGCCTGCTGAAGCTTGGCTTCGCGGCCGGCAGCTGGGACCATTTCGTGTCTTCGGGCGAGGTGGCGTGGCGACGCTTTCACGACATGACGGCGTCCGGAGCGTTGCGGTCCGGCACGAAATGCCTGCTGATCAGCCGCGACGGCGACCGTAGCGCGATCGAAGGCCTGCCCTTCGCGCTATGCGAAGCCGGTGAAGAGGCTGAACTGGTGCTGATCGCGGCCAGCGAGGGAGATCGCTACGGCCTCGACCACTATCGCAGGCTGCTGGCCCCGGCTGCAACGCGACAAGTGCCGTGCTTCTGCACCAATCCAGACAAGATCATGCTGACGGCGATCGGACCCCGCTTCGGCGCAGGCGAGATCGCCGATCTCTACGAAAGCCTGGGCGGCAGCGTCACGCGCATCGGCAAACCCTATCCGGGGATCTTCGAAGCGGCGCTCGCGTTGGCCGGCGAACCGGAGCGCGGTAGCGTGGTCTGCGTCGGCGACAGCGTCGAACACGATATTGCTGGCGGCAACGGAGTCGGCATCGCGACGGCACTGGTGATGGGTGGGATATTGGCCGACGCGCCTGACCTCGCCGCAGTCTTCGATGAGCATAAGGCTTGGCCGGACTATACGGTGTGGTCCTTCAGCTTTCGCTGACCGCCGCCAGGATCCGCCTTGCACTCTCCTCGTCGGTGATCAGGATTGTGGGCGCGATCAGGTTCATTGCGCCGAGCAGGGCGTCGGTCTTCTCCGCGCCGCCGGAGGTCAGAATGCGGATTGGCGCCTTGCGCAGCCGGTCGACATCCACCGACATCACATGGTTGTTGACGGGATGGTCGACCAGATCGCCGTTGCGGTCGTAGAAGTGGAACAGGAGGTCCCCGACGGCGCCGCGCGCCAGCAGCGCCTCCCGGTCCGCTTCCCTTAGGAAGCCGCCGCGCGAGAAGGTGGTGGCCGAAGCGATCCCGCCGACACTCAGCAGAACGGCATCGAGTGCGTCGGCCATTTCAAAAACTTCCTGCAGGCCGCAGCGTTCGATCAGCGCGATCTTGGTCTCGACGCTGTCGACGACGGCTGGCGTCGGCATCAGATAGCCGTCGCCCTGAAAAATCTGGGCGAAGCGCCAGGCGAACTCGGCCGGGTTGACCCGGCGCGCGACGCCGACGCCGCCAAGCAGCGAAATCACCTTGAAATCGGTCAGCGACTTGGCGCTGATGAACGGCAAGGTGTGGAACAGCGTATTGCCCCAGCCGACACCGACCTGCATGCCGGATTTCATCGCGTCGGACAGGAACATGCCGGTCTTGGCGGCTATTGCCGGGATCGGATCGGCACTGGCCGCCGTCAGCGGCGCCACCAGGGCCTGCTGCAGGCCGAAGGTTTTTTCCAGCGCGCGCTCCAGCCGCACGATCTCCAGAAGCTCGCTCTCGATGGTAATCTTGACCTCGTTGCGCGACCGCGCCTCCGCCAGCATGCGCACGATGGTGACGCGGCCGACGCCGAGCACATCGGCGATCTCGTTCTGCGTCATCTGCTCGACGAAATACATCCAGGCGGCGCGGATCCTGAGGCGGTCCGTGCGGCTCTCGCTGACGACCTGCTCGGTCGCTTCGCCTCCTGCCCGCCTTTCCTCGGCCCGCCTTTCATCGGCCCGCCTTTCCACGATTTGTCGTCCCCTGGCCAATCATCCCTCCCCCGCGACGGACGAGCGCGCCGTCGCCGATTCTGCATGCTGGTCTAGTATCGCCTATTGATCTACCAATCGATAGGAACAATGTAGAGTGGGTGGCGCCCGTCACAGGTGGCGCCGCACGGCACATTCGAGGCTAACCGCGATGCTCCGACAAATCTCCGAAGATGTCCGCGTCAACCTCAAGGACCGGCTGCGGGAAGTCCGCGACATCATCCGCCAGAGCCGCCACGACGGCGCCAGCGATGCCAGCCTGCTGCGCGAAGCAACCAGCCATCTGCCGCCATTTCCGGGCAAAGGCATCGAAGGCCTGCTCAGTCATGCCGCGAGTGCCGTCGACGAAGCGCTGTCGATCGCCGAATCCTTCGTCCCGCACGAGCGCCCGATAAGGGTGGACGGAACGACCGTAAAAGGGCTCGCCACCTATTTCCCGGCCGGTGACGAAGACCAGCAATTGAGCGCCGAGCGCTTGTTCCGGCGCGATATGTACTATCTGACCAAGGCGGTGCTTGCCGGGCTGAAGATCGACCACGCCCGTATCCATGAAGCCGGGTTCGCCGCCGTCCACGCGGCCATGCGCAAACGCCATGGCGAATTGTTGGCTGCGCTGGCCGCGCCGCGTGCCGGACTGCAGGCCATCGCGGCCATCTGCGCGGCACTGCTGGTCGAGTTGCTTAACCAGCGTCCGGTCCGCTTTGGCGAAGCCGCGCCGGAAACGAACGCCGCTGGCGGCCAGGCGCTCGACATAAGCTGCCTGGCGCCGGTCGTCCTGGCCTGCGGCCTGGCGACCACCGGTCGCGACGGCGCGCCGGGGCCCGACATGCTGGAAATCGCAATTCTGGCGGCCGACATACGTCATGAGCGCATTGCCCAAGCCTGCGCCAAGGCGAGCCCGGTCGATGAATTGACACCTGTGTTCGCCACCTTGCTTGCGCATCTGCCGTAAGCTCCAGCGGCGATTGCGGAACTACTCCCCGGCTGCCATCGCCGTGATCGTCTTCTTGGCGCGCTGGATCGAGGCCGGGCTCATCGACAGCTCGGTCAAACCCATCTCCAGGAAGGCCGGAATGAGATCCGGCCGGCCCGCCGCCTCGCCGCACATGCCGACCATGATGCCGGCGGCGACGCCGGCCTTGGCCGTCAGCTCGATCGCCGACATGACCGCCGGATTGGTGACGTCGTTGAGCTTCGCAACGGTCGGGTTGAGCCGGTCGGCGGCCATGATGTACTGGGTCAGGTCGTTGGTGCCGATCGAGAAGAAAGCCACTTCCTTGGCCAGTGCCGGGGCGATCAGCACGGCGGCCGGGGTTTCGATCATCACGCCGAGATCGAACGTCGCATGCGGCACGCCTTCGGCCTTGAGTTCGGCGGCGCATTCGTCGACAAGAACGCGCGTCTGCCGCACCTCGCCGAGATCGGAGACCATCGGCAGCATCACCTTGATGTTGCCATGCACGGCGGCCCTCAGCAGCGCCCTTAGCTGGCGCTTGAAGATATCGGGCCGGTCGAGGCACATGCGGATGCCCCGCCAACCGAGGAAGGGGTTCTCCTCGTCGGGGAACTCGATGCCGGCAATCGGCTTGTCGCCGCCGATGTCGAGCGTGCGCACGATGACCGGATAGGGTGCGAAGGCCTTGGCCAGCGCCGCATAGGTCTCGGCCTGCATGTCCTCCGACGGAAGGTGCATATGGCGCATGAACAGGAGCTCGGTGCGGAACAGGCCGACACCCATGGCGCCGGCCTCTTGCGCCGCCTCGATCTCTTCCAGCGAGCCGATATTGGCCGCGACCTCGATGACCTTGCCGTCCGCCAGCTTCGGCGTCACCGTCTTGAAGGCGGCCAGGCCGGCACGCTCCTTCGCCGCCGCTTCGACACGACCGGCGAAATCGGCGCGCGTCGCCGCATCGGGGTCGATGATCACCTGGCCGCTGTTGCCGTCGAGCGCCACCTCTTGCGCCTTGCGCAAAAGGTGAATTCGGTCGCCAAGGCCGAGCACCGCCGGAATGCCATGCGAGCGGGCGATGATGGCGATGTGCGAGGTGGCGCCGCCATGGCCGCACACCACGCCACCGATGCGTTTCAGCGGCGCCCGCGCCAGATCCCAGGCGCCGATATCATCGGCGATCAGGATCGCGCCTTGCGGGATGTTTTCGAGGCTAGCGTCGTCCTGGCCAAGCAGCACCAGGCTGATCTGTCGTCCGACCGCATGGACATCGTCCGCCCGCGCATTGAGATAATGATCGTCGACGGCGCTGAAGTCGGCGGCGATGGTGGAGGCTGCGGTGATCGTGGCCGAGACAGCGTCATTGCCGCCCCTGATTGCCTTCTCGGCCTCGCCGGTCAGGCTGTCGTCGGCGGCGATATCCCTCAGCGCCGCGACGATGCCCCGGTCACCGGCCGACAGGCTATCCTGCGCCAAGGCCCGGTCCATGCGTGCCTGAACGGCGGCGACGGCGGCGTGAAACCTGTCGATCTCGCCGGCGATCTCATCGGCCTGCAGCATGCGGCCCTGCCCGGCGATGTCAGGCGGGAGATGTACGAAAGCCGGCCCGATGGCGACGCCCTCGCTTGCAGCGACGCCGCGCAAACCACTGCTTGCTTCGTCTGATAGGGCGGGCGCGGATCGGGGCGCTGGCGCGGGTGCCGCTTCCTTGCCGTGGTCTGGAGCGTGGGTTTCTTCGTCGTCGAGACCCGCCTTGGGGTTTTCGAGATAGCCGATCAGCGCCTCGATCGCCTCGATGGCGTCGGCGCCGTTCGCCCGCACGGTGACTTCCTGGTTTTCCTTGACCGCCAGCAGCATCAGCTTGACCGAGCTCTTGGCACTGACCGCCTTGCCGTCCTTGACCAGTTCGACGTCGGATTCGAAAGCCTTGGCGAGCTTGACGAAGCGCGTGGCGGGACGGGCGTGCAAACCTTCATGCACTCTGACGATGGTCGAGCGTTCCATGGCGAATACTCTGCTTTTTTGGGCGCCAAAGCCAGACTGGCTGGGCACGAATGCTTTCAGGCGGCGATGGTGATGATCGCGTCTGTCTTCAGGGCAGCCACGAGGGCTTGCGTATCGACCTGGGATGCGCAGATCTCGCCCGGCCTTTCGGCCTCGGTGGCGCCGTTGAACGAGATGACGACGTGGCCCATCTCGAGCACCTTGCTCCAGGCGCTGGAGCCGACGGCGGTTATGACAGCCGAAACCGGGCCAAGGGTGATCGACGCGCCCTGTTCAGGCGCGCCGTCGCTGGGTCCGATCTCCGTCTTGTGGAGCACCGAGACCTCGGCAAGCTCCGGTGGCGAGCCATCCGCGAACAGAATGACCACGCCGCCCTCGGCGAGGTCCGCCACTTCGGGTCCTATCGCCGTGACCCGTGTCTTGAGAAGAACCGACATATGGCGAACCTCGTTATTTCTGGTGTTTAAAACACGATCAGGGAGACGACCCAGGCGATCAGCACCGAGACCGGACCCATGATCTGGCGGCTGATGAGCACCGCCGGCACGCCGATTTCGATGGTTTTCGGCTTGGCTTCACCCAGCGCAAGGCCGACGGGAACGAAGTCGCAGCCCACCTGGGTGTTGTAGGCAAACAGAGCCGGCAGCGCCATCGCCGGGGAGATCGTGCCGTTGGCAATCTGCGGGCCGATGATGGCGACGCCGATAACCTGCGCGATAACAGCGCCTGGCCCCAGGATGGGCGACAGGAACGGCAGGCCGCAAATGGCCGAGATGATCAGCAGACCGACGATATTGTTGGCCAGCGGACCCATCGGCTGCGCCAGCACGTCACCGACGCCGGTATACAGGATCAGGCCGATGAGCATTGTCACGAAAGCCATGAACGGCAGCACGTTGCGGATGACCTGGTCGATGGTGCGGCGGCCGGCATTGAAGAAGATGCCGACGACACGACCCATGACGCGGCCGATCGTGCTGATGAAACCGATCAGGCCACCCTCGCTGGGCAGCACCGTCGGCGTCGCTGTGTTGTTGGTCGAACTCATCGATGCTGCTCCCCCTGCAGTCGTGACCGCCTCGGACCCGTCCGCCATTGTGACGTCGGCCGGCTTGACGCCCGAAACGTAGATATCCTCGGTGATGAACTGGGCGAGCGGCCCGGACTGTCCGACCGGCGTCAGGTTGACGGTCGGGATACGCTTGCGCGGATAGACGCCGCATCGCGCGGTGCCGCCGCAGTCGACGACGACAACCGCCATTTCGCTTTCGATCGGCGGCGCCCTGAAGCCGTCGACGGCTTCAGCGCCGGTCATATCGGCGATGAGCTGCGCCACCGGATGAATGCCACCACCGGTGACGGAAACAACCTTGCTGCGCTGTTCGGTCGGCTCGATCACAAGCGGACCGCCCCACCCTGTTTTGCCCCGGGTGATCCGTACGGCTTTGTATGTCTTGGCCATGATGTCCTCCCCGCCCTTACAGCTCGACGCCCTGGCGGCGTGCCATGATGGCGGTGATGCGCTCGGTCAGCATGCCCTTGAGCAGGATGACGACGAGGCCGACGATGGCGTACCAGATGGCAACCTTGACATGGTAGCCGGCGGCAATGACGCCCCGCTTCTCGAGATCGAGCAAGGCCACGAGCATGCCTCCCCAGACGAAATATTCGCCAGGGTTGATGTGCGGAAAGAGGCCGAGCGGCGGATGCACGTAGGACACGGCCGCGTCATAGAAGGCCGGCTTGTGCTTTTCTTCCAGGAACGAGCCGAAGGTGTAAGCCATCGGGTTGGTGAGGAAGAACACCGCCAGCAGCGGCAGCACGGTGTAGCGAGTCAGCGCGATACGGCCAGCGCCACGCGCCAGACCGTGAACCCGCTCTTCGCCGACCAGTTCGGTGACGGCGTAAAAAGCGGTCATCAGCACCACAAGCGTCGGGATGATGCCGGTGACAAAGCCGGCGAAAACCTCGCCGCCCTTCTGGAAAATGCCGATGAAGTACTTGCCGATGGCAGTGAGCCAGCCAAGCTGCTCTTCCTGCTGCAGGTTTTTCAGCTGCTCCTTCAGCTGATCGGCGGTGACCGGCCCGCTGTCGGTCTGCGCCTGCGCCAGGACCACGAGATGATCGGAAGCATGCTCGACGGCGAGCTTGCCATGCAATGCAGCATCCGAGACCATGGCACCCGCGACATGCAAATTGTGCACGGCCAGGTCGGCATGCTGCGCCAACAACGAAAATACAGACATTTCTCCTCCTTATGCCGGCCCGCCGGTAGATCCCAGTCGGCGCACGGCCTCCTCTAAGCCCTTGCTACATTCAAGCCGGCCAAACCCGGCTTCTTCCCCGGCTCCGACCGTGCTTTGTCGATCTGTTCGATCGCCCGCTTCACGGCCTCGGCCACACCGGGTTCCCCCTCCCCCATGATCGCAGGGTTGGACCGGAGTCGATCGAGGGGAACGCCCTCGAATTCTTCATGTCGCTTGAATTTGGTGAACACGGAACGCCCGCTCATCACCATCATGCGGCGCACGATCAGGTCGGGCGTAACCACGACCAGCGCGATCGTTCCCTTGGCAAATCGGCCGCGAAAATTGCCGGCTCCGACGAAGCCGTCCTTGAACTGGTCGGTGACGCCCCGGAAGACATCCGAATAGTGCCGCATCTGCAGCCAGACGCCGAGCGACTGCAACGCCCACACAATAACCAGCAGAAGCAGTCCCCACTGCCAAATCGCCATTCGGTTCTCCTCCCGAAGCCTCGGTCGAGGCGCACCTTGGACCGGCGCGCGACAACAGCAAAGTGAGAACATTTGTTTCCGCCAATGTCAATATGTATGATATTGGCCTCTACCACGGTCATCCACAGGGCCGCTGCGCGATTACCGTGACGGCACGACTGTGATAACCTGTGGGAAACGGGATACAGGAAATGGAACTGCCCTTCAGGGACGAACTGGCCCTCATGCCCGACCTGCGCCACCGGCTGCGGCAGTTGCGCTGGTTCCGCGCCACCTTCCGCGGCAGCGCCAAGGTGGTTTCGGACACATTCGGCGTACGCTTCGACATCGACGAGGCGAAGCTGACCCGGGCTTTTCTCGATTGGGTCGAGGTCATGGAAGCGCAGAAGCGTTTTGCCGCGATCGACCGCGCCGATTTCATCGTCTTTGCCGCCGGCCTCGTGCTGCGCGAACTGATAAAACAGGCGCCGGCTCGGGAAATCTCCGGCCTCACCCAGCTCATCGAAACGGATCAGAATGCCGGCACGCTGGACATCATCCGTTTCTGGCCGGAAGGCTTTCTCTACACCAACTACTGTGTCTCGGTGATTTCGGCGATCTACGAGCAGGAGTTTGGCTCGGCGCCCAGTATCGACAAATGCGCCGACGACCTGCGCACATGGTGGTCCTATCGCGAGAACGTCACCGAAATTCCGGCGTATGCCGTGGCTTTCCTCGACCGCTTCCTGGGGGCGGAACCGAACTGGATCACGCCCGATCGCGCACAGTCGCGGCAGGCCATGCAGCGGGCGCTGGGGTCCTCCCGCGCCAGCGACGTCTTGCGCCAGCTTTGAATCGGCTTCTATTACCCTTATCCACGAGGCCGAGCGTGCCCGCTATTGAACATTTGACTTTTTGCCGATAGCGATGTGCGAAATCTGACAGAGGCCGGGAGAAACGCGTGGCGCCGTCAAGACTGATCATTTTCGATTGCGACGGCGTTCTCGTCGACAGCGAGCCGCTGGCCGCCAAGGCCTATGAACGTGTCTACGATAAGCATGGCATGCCGGGCGTTCACGGCGGCATCATCGCCCAGTGCGTCGGCATGAAACAGGCCGACATCATCGTCAGGATCAAGGAGTTGACCGGCCATCAGTTTCCCGCGTCGGCCGACGGCGATATCTGGGCCGAGACCAAGGTGCTTTTCACCGAAGAGTTGAAGCCAACGCCTGGAATAGGCTCGTTTCTGGAAACGCTTGCCGGCGACCGCTGCGTTGCCTCTTCATCCTCCATCGAGCGTATAAACCACAGCCTGGCGGTGACCGGACTGGCACGCTTCTTCGGCGATGCGATCTACAGTTCCTCGATGGTCAAGAACGGCAAGCCGGCGCCGGACATCTTCCTTTTCGCGGCTGCCGGGATGGGCGCCAAACCAGCCGACTGCATCGTCATCGAGGACTCGCCTTTCGGCATCCAGGGCGCGGTTGCCGCCGGCATGACGGCGATCGGCTACACCGGCGGCGGCCATACCTATGCCGAGCATGCCGCACGGCTGACGGCGGCCGGCGCCGATCTCGTCTGCGCCGACTGGCATGAAGTTAGCCGGCAATTGGCTGGACTTGGTGTGCCAGCCTAAGTGGCAGAGGCTAAAGAGGATGGTTTGGCGGCCATTCGCTGCGTGGAATCTCGGAGCCGACACGGAAGCCGAACGACAGGACCCTGGTCGCCTCGGCATCCACCTCGCATCGGAAGCTCAGTTGGTACCATGTGGTTGTCGTGCTGAAGGCCGCTTCGGGGCGGTCGAGAACATTGCCGGTTTTCAGCGGGATCGTCGGCAGCCATTTGGGAGAATAGTCGGCACCCTGCAGCTCCTGGTCCAGCACGTTGGCGCATAGGGTCGCAACGCGCTGACTACGAGGTACGCCGCTCATGGAACTCGTGGCCAACGCGTCGCCGGTAGCACCCTGCGAGTAGAGTCTCCGAACCCCCGGAAGACCGGAATACATCGGTGATCCAGCACCTGCGTCGTTCGTGGGATTTGAGGCGGTGGCTTTTCCGGCCCGGGACTTCAGGGCCTTTTCTGACTTGAACTTCATCGTCTTGACGACTTTGGCCTTGGGCTTTTCGGTCGCGGGCCCGGTCTTGGCGTCGCTCTCGGCTGGCGACGGCTTCGGCTCTACGGCTGCTTGCTGATCGGCGGCTTTTGGCGCAGCCAGCCGTTTATCAGCGTCCTCCGTGACCTGCTTATCCTCGCTCGGCGTGGGCTTGGCGACGGTCGGCTCGGTTGGCGGATTCTCATCGGCCTTGCTCGCATCCGGCCGCGGCTCCGCGTTTGCCGTGGCGGGGGGGTTGTCCTCGGCGGACTTGGGCTCAACCGGAGGCTTCGAAGCGTCATCCTTTGCAGGCGACGGCGCATTGTCCTTGGCCGCCGCCCCATCCGGGGATTTCTTCGGTCCTGTATCTTTGTCGCCATACTGGAAAACGCGCTTCAAAGCGGTGTCATCAGGTTGTTTGCGCGGCTGTTCGGGTGGTTTTTCAACCTTCTGCTCGGGGGGCTTCTCAGCCTTCGGTTCCGGCGGTTTCTCGGCCTTGAGCGGCTGCGGTTTTGGCTTGTCGGGCGGAGGCACGAGCGCGACGCTTATCGGTTGCTCCTGCTGCGGCTCTTGTGAGGCTTTTGACAGGCCTTGGATGAAGAACGATGCGACAAGCGCATGCAGCACCAGCGATGCGGCCAAGGCCCACAGCAGATTCCGGCGCCATTCGCGTGTCTCGTCCTTCATCTTTTCCGATGTGGAATGAAATAGCAGCGGCTTCAAGCATAAGGACCGGATTGGCGCCATTTAGCCGCTGACAGCTTGGTGATCTGAATGATGCCGCGCAGCGAGATCGGCTAGCTTTGCCGCCAGCGTGGGATTCCGTCCAGAAATCCTTCGTCCAGCCGCGTTTCGCCAAACCAGTTCAGCCGGTTGATGCTGACGAAGCCGGCATCGATCGCCGCGTTTTCGTCGCCCGGCCCACTGGCATGCGCGCGCCCACGCGGCACGGTGATGACCGTGCGATCGCCGTCGCTTTCCATCACCTCGGCCGTGCGGCCGATCTTGTCGCGGCCGATGCGCGGCTGTCGGATTTCGGCCGGCAGCGCGGTCGGCAGGTTGACGCTCAGCCAATGTCCCTCTGTCGCCCAATCGGCGCGCGATTGCCAGAGCGAGGCGATCAGCCTGCCCAGCCATTCGTCGTCGCCATCGGCGAATTCAGGATTCTTCACGCGCGAAAAGCCTATCGCCGGTACGCCCCAGAAAGTCGCTTCGCGGGCAATACCCAGCGTGCCGGAATAGGCGATATCCTCGGCGACGTTGCGGCCGTCATTGATGCCCGACAATACGAGGTCAGGTTTCGGTTCATCAGCGAACAGCCACGTCATGGCGCTCACCACGCAATCGGCTGGCGTGCCGGAGCACGAATACCAGTTCGGCTTGACGCGCCGCATCATCAGCTGCCTGGCGATGGTCAGCGACGAGCCGGCGGCGGTGCGCTTGCCGTCCGGCGCAACCACCCAGACATCGTCGCTCAACCCGCGAACGGCATTCACGAGACGGGCAAGACCCTGCGCTTCGATGCCGTCATCGTTGCAGATCAGGATTCTCATGATGCGCTTCCTTGCCGCACCGTGATGCGTTGGCCCGTACGGCATTGCGTGAGCAACGACGGGATATGGCCTTTCAACTCGCCAAGAAGATCGGGGGCGCAGGAATGCCCCAGTGCCCTGGGGCGTCCCGCCTTCTCCCAGATGCCGACATTGCCCGATAGTGTCGGGTGAGTGGGCATGCGGATCCAGTCCGCCCGGCCGGCCTTGTGCATGAG
Organism: Mesorhizobium sp. LNHC229A00; assembly: GCF_000502415.1. Classification (NCBI taxonomy): domain Bacteria; kingdom Pseudomonadati; phylum Pseudomonadota; class Alphaproteobacteria; order Hyphomicrobiales; family Phyllobacteriaceae; genus Mesorhizobium; species Mesorhizobium sp. LNHC229A00. The sequence continues at coordinate 93,423 of NZ_AYWQ01000015.1, read as the reverse complement.
ATCGCCCGGAGAGCCCAAGGGCAGATGTCCCGTGAGCAGCACCGGAAACCCGGCATCGTCGGCGCGAGGCAACAGTAGCGACGACGGGCCGGCCTCGCCCATGCCGTCATCGGCCAGCAGGGGCAGCGAAGGCAGCGGGTCGGCGTCGGTCCAGTCCACGGCACTCCGCAGCCGCAAGCGCAGCATCTCGGATGCGCCCGGCAGCAGCGCTGAAGTGGCGGCGACCTGCGCTTCGAGCGACGAACGCATGCCGGCGTGGATGGCGAACGACCCGGGCAAGGCCGCGATCAGTTCCAGCGATCGGCCAGACAGCGGCGTCGGCAAGAGGCATCCCTGCGGATGCCGCGCCACCCATTCGGAAAATTCTTGCGCCCGGGCAGCCCCCGGCACGGGATCCGCGCCGTAGGAGGCATCGAATACCAGGAGATCGCAGTGCGGGATCGTGTCCATGACGAACACATTGCTGTCAGGCACCACATCGGCGGAATAGGCGACGCGGCTTGTCCCGTCATCGACGGCGAACCAGACCCCGCCAGCGACATGACCTGAACGTCCCGTGCTGACGACGAGATTGCCGCTCGTGAGCGTGTCGCCGGGCTCGAAGAGCTCGATGCGGTTTTCGGGCAAGGGAAATCGCCTGAAATCCTCCGGCTCGGCATAGGCGGCGAGCGTGGCCGGCGCCTCGGCGCGGGTCTCCGCCGTCATGAAGATCGGACCGCTATAGCCGCGTGACAACAGCCAGCTCAGCGCGCCGACATGATCCTCATGGGCATGCGAAACGAAAACGGCGTCGATATTGTCGATCTGTCCGTTGAGCGCTGGATAGTATTCCGCCCCCGAAGCGCCGACCTTGACGCCGACATCGAGCAGGATGCGATGGTCGCCGCTGTTGACGGCGAGGCTGGTGCGGCCCTTTTCTCCGAAGCCGCCGGCAAGGTCCACCATCATCACGGGGCCGTCCCCGCCGCCGGGACCAGCCAGCCGGATTTTATGCGCAGGCGCGCTTGCGCCCCGTTCACCAGCACAACCGGGTCGGGCTGCTCGAAATGCAAGGTGAGGTCGGGACCAGCGGCCGGTGCGAATTCAATCCGCGCCGCGCCGCCCTGGTAGATTGCCCGCTTGACGAGACCGTCGACGCCCGAGGCATCGGCCGAAAGCTCGATATCGGCGGAGCGGCAGCAGATCTTGGCGCCGGCGCGCGGCCGCTCGCCAAGCCGGCAACGGACCACCAGCTCGGTTCCGAGAACCCGGACCTTGCAATGGCCGTTTTCCTCGCTGGCCAACACGTCCGCCGGAAGCAGAATGCCTTGTGAAATGAAGGAGGCTACCATTTCATTTGCCGGCTTATGATAGAGTTCGCGCGGGGTCGCGAGCTGCGCCAGGCGTCCATGGTCCATCACCGCGATGCGGTCGGCCAGCGCCATCGCCTCGGCCTGGTCGTGGGTGATGTAGACGATGGTCGTGCCCGTGCGCTTGTGGAAGGCGGCGAACTCGTCCTCCATCGATGCTCTGAGATGGACGTCGAGGTTGGCGAGCGGCTCGTCGAATAGCACCAGCGAGGGTGTCGCCACCAGGCAACGCGCCAAGGCCACGCGCTGGCGCTGGCCGCCGGAAAGATTGGCGGGCCGGCGCTCGCCCAGCCCCTGCAGATTGACCAAGGCGAGCGCGTCTTCCACTTTTTGGCGCGCAACCGCCTTGTCGAGCTTAGCCACCTTCAGCGAATACCCAATATTCTCGGCGACGCTCATATGCGGCCACAGCGCGTAATTCTGGAAGACGATGCCGACGCGCCGCTTTTCCGGCGCGACGCTGCCGCCGCTGTTCGACACGACATCGCTGCCGATGCGGATTTCGCCCGAGGTCACCTTTTCGAAACCGGCGACCAGTCGCAGCAATGTCGTCTTGCCACAGCCGGAGGGGCCGAGCACCGCCAGAAACTCGCCGTCAGCGACATCTATCGAGACATCCTTCACGGCGTCGAAATCGGCGAAGCTTTTGGTCACATGGTCCAGGGTTAGTCGCGCCATGGCAGAACTCCGCTCGGAAGATGAGGGGCAAGCAGGTTGGTCACCAGCATCAGCACGAAGGTGACCGCGACCGTGATGACCGACATCGCCGCTGCATAATTGGAATCGCCGCCCTGCTCGAAGGAAAACATGACAACGCCAATAGTCTCCGAGTCCGACGACCACAGCAGCGCCGAGACGGTGAGTTCGCTGAGCGCCGTCATGAAGATCAGCAGGCCGCCGGCGATCGCCGCCGGCGCGACCAGCGGAAAGACGATGGTGCGCATGCGCGTGAACAGGCCGGCGCCCGCCACCTGTGCGGCTTCTTCAAGTGCCCGATCGATCTGGTGGTAGCCGCTGATGGTCGGCCGCAGCGCCAGCACCAGGAAGCGGGCGAGATAGGCGTAGAGGATGATCCAGACGGTGTTGTAGAGCTGGACGCCGGTTAGCGGAATCGGCCGCAGGAACAAGAGCAGCGAGGCGATCGCCAGCACCACGCCGGGCAAGGCGTACGGCAGTTCGACCGACAAATTGAGCAGTCGCACCCAGCGCTGCTTGCCCCAAGCGATGAGGTAGCCGACCGGCACGGCAACGACGACCGCGAAGAAGGCGGCGGCGATCGACAGCCAGAAACTGTTGAAGAAGGCGCGGTTGGCGGCATCGTGTTCGAACAGCACGAAGCGGTAATTGTCGAGCGTCGCCGTCTTGGCGGTGAGTGCGATGCCGTAGCCCGGCACCAGCGAGGTCAGTACGAGCCCGAACAGCGGCAGGACCAGCACCAGCACGATGAGCAGCCACAGGCCGGCCTCGGCGACCGGCCGCCAGCGGCGCAGTTCATAGGGTTCGGCAGGCAGCGATGTCGAGGAGATGCGGTAGTCCCGACGGCGGCTCACCACCTCCTGGGCAAGGATGCCGGCCATGGCGATGATGCCGATCAGCACCGACAGGCACGCGGTCTCGCCGAGTACCGCCGGCCCCCCGCCGGCCAGCTTCTGATAGATGAGCGTCGGCAGCACCAGATAGTTGGCGGGAATGCCGAGGAAGGCTGGAATGCCGAAATTGCCGACGCAGGAGACGAAGGCCAGCGCCGCGGCCGCCATGATCGACGGCGTCATCAAAGGCAACACGATGGTGATCAGTACGGTGAACCAGCCGGCGCCGCCGGCCCGCGCGGCCTCGACCAGCTCGCGCGGCAGCTTGCGCAGGCCGGCCCGCACCAGCAGGAACACGAGCGGGCCGTATTGGACGCCGAGCAAAAGGACGATGCCCGAGGTCGAGTAGAGCGGGTTCTTCGTGCCGAGCGGCGGCGCTGCACCGAAAAGCTTGAGGAATGGGCTGGCAGGGCCGAACAGTTGCAGCCAGGCCAGCGCCGTCACCTGCGGCGCGATCATCAGCGGCATGACGTAGCAGAGCACGAGGGCGCTTCGGCCACGTATGTCGGTCAGCGAGACGAGCACCGCCACCAGCGTTCCCGACAGCACCGCCAGAAGAGTGCCGCCGATGCCGACGACCAGCGTATGCCATGTCGCGATCCAGGTTGCGCGGCTGGCAAGTCCGGCCTCCACGGCCACCGTCGACAAGACACCGCCGGGTGCCACGATCTCCTTGACGAGGCGCAGCATGGGCAGCAGCGAAAGCAGGACGATAACGACGGCCACCGCCGCCGTCAGGACCATTTCCTGGCCCCGGCTCTCCCTGATGCGTGTCGGCATGATTGCGTTTCCTGGGATCGCTGCGGGCGGCATGCCGTCGAAACGGCATCCCGCCGCGTTGCCGGCTCAGCCGCCGAACAGGTCCTGGAACTTCGCCTTGTCGGCGTCGGTCTTGGCGACGATCGCCTTGGTGTCGAACGGCATCACGTTGACCTTCACGCCTTCCGGCAGCCATTCGGGACGACCGACCGAGGCGCGTGCCGGCAGGTAACCCATCGACAGTGCCAGCTTCTGGCCTTCATCGGACAGAATGAAGTCGACGAACTTTTTCGCGCCGTCGACGTTCTTGGCTGTCTTCATGATGGCCACTGGTTCTGTCACGGCCGGCACGCCTTCAGAGGGGAACACGAATTCGACGGGCGAACCCTTCTTCTTGGCGTTCATCGCCATGAAGTCGACGAGGATGCCATAGGGCTTCTCGCCCGATGCCACCGACTTCAGCACCGCGCCATTGCCGCGCACGCTGACGGTATTGTTGGTCTTCAGCTTCTGGAAGAAATCCCAGCCATAATTGCTGTCGCCGACGAAGCCCGAAAGCAGGTAGGCGGCCGCACCGGAATAGAGCGGGCTCGGCATGACCAGGCTGTCGGCATAGGCCGGCTTGGCGAGGTCCGCCCAATGCTGCGGTTTTTCGGCGGCAGCGGTGTTGTAGACGATGCCGGTGGTGATCAGCTTGCTGCCGAAATAAGTCTTGTCGGCGTCATAGGCATCCGCCTCGATGCCGTCGAGCTTGGCCTCGGGATAGGCCAGCAGCCGGTCGTCCTTCTTCAGCAGTTCCATCGACACCGCGTCGGCGATCAGCAGCACGTCGGGCTGCGGGCTGCCTGCGGCGAACTCGGCCGCCAGCTTGGTCAGGATGTCGCTGGTTCCGGAGCGATAGATGGTGACGTCGATGTCGGGCTGTGCCTTCTTGAAGGCATCCACGGTCTTGGCTGCATCTGCCTCGGGCTGGGATGTGTAGAGCGTCAGTGTTTCAGCATTTGCCACGCCGGCAAACAAAGTTGCCGCGAGCGCCAGCTGGCTAGCCAGCTGCTTGATGAAGTGCGTCTTCATGAGACCTCCTGTCTTGTCTGTGCATGACCGGTCCGGCCGCTGGCCAGCACCCCGTCTCTTCCTCCCTGCACGGCGCATATGACTGGTGGATGACACAGCGCGTGCAACGGACAAAATATGTTCATATGTACGATGTCAATTACAAATGATCACAATTATGCGATAATCGGCCTGCCGCGAACCCGGCATCCGATTGACATAAGAGCGGCCTTTCCCGGATGAGGACTCCGCCGGCGGCCATGACGCATGAGGGACGACAATCCATGCCCACGCAAAAGCCCGCACCGGCTCGCCTGCCGATGGTCTCGTCGGACCTCAGCGTCAAGACGGCATGGCTCTATTACGTCGAGGGCTTCACGCAGGAGCAGATCGCCGAAAAGCTCAGTGTCTCCAGGGTGAAGGTCATGCGTACGCTGGCCGCCTGTACCGCTGAAGGCATCGTCGTTACCACGATCAACGCGCCGACAGCCGAACAGGTGGCGCTTGAGCGGAAACTGGAAAAACGCTGGGCCCTCAACGCTGCGGTCGTCATCCCGACACCCTCGGTTCACGACCATCTGGAGAAGGCCATCGGCCACGCCGTGGCGGCCTATCTCGGCGAGCAGATGCAGGATGGCATGACGCTGGCGATCGGCGGTGGCGCCACGCTGCATGCCAGCCTGGGCTTCCTCGCCCGCCGGCACTTGAAGCGAGCCTCCGTGGTGGCGCTTGTCGGCAGCCTGCCCCATTCGCAATGGATCAATCCGTCGATCGTGGCCGCCAAGGTCGCCGATGTGTTCGAGGTCGACAGCTATCAGATCACGGCGCCGGTAATGGTGGAGGACCCTTCACTGCGCGATCTCCTGTGGGCCCAGCCGACGCTGCAGGACGTGCGCCGGCGCGCCGCGGCGGCCGATATCGCATTGCTCACCGTCGGCGACATGTCGCCCGATGCAACCATCTTCCGGCATGGCATCGTGCCGTCATCGCTGATTACACCCTTGAAGGCAAAAGGCGCGGTCGCCAACATGCTGTGCTATTTCGTCGATGCCACCGGCAGGCTCGTCGACCACGAAGTCAACCGGCGCGTGATGGCGATCGATCTCGATGTCGTCGCCCATGTGCCGAATGTCGTGCTGGCCGCCGGCGGAAAGCGCAAGGTGGCGGCAATCCTCGCCGCGCTCAAGGCTGTCAGCACCAATGTGCTGATCACCGACAGCGACACCGCCATGGCGTTGCTGGCCAAGGCGGGCTGAGACGCCTGCAGGGCTTAAATCAATCCGCGCTCGCGCAAAAAATCCTCGACGCCGACATGGGTCATGGATTCGAATTCGGCGATCGCTTCGGCCACGCGTCTACGCTGCCCCGCCAGCAGCGTGAACACCTGCTTCATCTCGCCCGAAACGCCAAAACGGTTCCAGCGCTCGGCGATATGAGCGGGCAGGCCGATATCATTGCAGAACGCATCGAGGCTGTCGTAGCCGAGGCCGACGACAAGCCGCCTTGTCTCTTCCGCCGACATGCGTGGCTCGAAAGCATGATCGTGCAGGCGCTGCGCCACCAGCTTGATGTCGGAAGGCGATGCACCCATGACCTTGCCGAACAAGGTTTTGACGTCAGACGGGTCGAATGCAGGCATGTTGGCCTCCCTTGGTCGCGATCACCAGAGAACATGGGTCAAGGGTCGGTGCCTGACAAGTCGTTTCATCATGAGCCGGCGCATCATTGGCGCCGGCTTACGGCAGGAAACTAGACCAGCATGCCCATCGGATTCTCGATCAGCTTCTTGAACGCGACCAGCAATTCGGCCCCCAGCGCGCCGTCAACCGCACGATGGTCGGTCGACAGCGTCACCGACATCACGGTCGCGATCTTGATCTCACCATTCTTGACCACCGCCCGCTGCTCGCCCGCGCCGACCGCCAGGATCGTCGCATGCGGCCGGTTGATGACGGCGGCAAAGTCCTTGATGCCGAACATGCCGAGGTTGGAGACGGCGGTCGTGCCGCCTTGATATTCTTCCGGCTTCAGCTTGCGGCTGCGGGCGCGGCTGGCCAGGTCCTTCATCTCGTTGGAGATGACCGACAGCGTCTTGTCGTCCGCATGCCGGATGATCGGCGTGATCAGGCCNGCTCGCAGTCGAGCGTCAGGTAGAAATGCGGGATGGTTGTCTTGGCCTCGACCAGGCGGCGCGCAATGGTCTTGCGCATATTGTCGTGCGGGACGAGTTCGTAGGAGCCTTGCTCGAACAGTTTCAGCACCTGCTCGTCCGACATCGCCTTCACCGGCGGGGCGGAGGCAGGGACCAGAGCTTCGGTAGCGACCGCCGGAGCTTCCTTGGCGCCGCCCTTGGCAATCGCCGCGTCGATATCCGCCTTGACCACGCGGCCGTGTGGGCCGGTGCCGGATATGGCTGAAAGAGTGAGGCCCGCCTCGCGCGCCAGACGGCGAGCCAGCGGTGTCGCGCGGCCGCCCGACGCAGATTGGCCAATCTCCCCCCTCGTGGGGGAGATGCCCGGCAGGGCAGAGGGGAGTGTGAGGGGACGGGACGCTAGTGGGACAGCGCCCCCCCTTGTCGGCTTCGCCGACATCTCCCCCACGAGAGGCGAGATTGGCGTCCCATTCTGCTTCGCGCCAGCTCCATAGGTCTCATCCTCGGCATAGATCCAGGCAACCGCCGATCCGACCGCAATATCGACTCCTTCCTTGCCGGTCACGTCGCGCAACACACCGCTTGCCGGAGCGTCGATCTCCATCGCCGCCTTGTCGGTTTCGATCTCGAACAGCAAATCGCCCTTCTTCACGGTGGCGCCTTCCTCGGCGAACCAGCGCGAAATCTGTCCGGTCGCCATATCCATGTCGACCTTGGGAAGAATGACTTCGGTCGGCATGGATCAGCGAACCCCTTTGACGAGGTCGCGCGCGGCGGTGACGATGTCCGGAACCTGCGGCACCGTGGCTTTTTCCAGTTCCGGATTGTAGGGGATCGGCGTTTCCGCACCGCCCAGCCGCACGATCGGCGCATCGAGATAATCGAACGCCTCGCTCTCGGCGATCATGGCGCTGACCTCGGCGCCGATGCCCAGCGTCTTGACCGCCTCATAGACGCACATCAGCCGCGACGTCTTCTTGACGCTGTCGATGACCGTCTGCTTGTCCATCGGCCGGATGGTCCGGAGGTCGACGACTTCGACGTCGATGCCCTCGGCTTCCAGCGCGGCAGCGGCGTCGAGCGCCTTCTGTACCATGATCGAGGTGGCGACGATGGTGAGATCGCGGCCCTCGCGGCGGATATCTGCCTTGCCGATCGGAACGGTGTAATAGCCTTCAGGCACCGGGCCCTTCATCTTGTAGAGCAGCTTGTGCTCGAAGATCATCACTGGATCGGGATCGGCGACAGCAGCCAGAAGCATGCCCTTGGCATCATGTGGTGTCGCCGGCTGGATAACCTTGAGACCCGGCACGTGGCCAAGCCAGGCTTCCAGGCTCTGGCTGTGCTGCGCGGCGGCGCCTGTTCCGGAGCCGGCGGGAAAGCGCATCACGACGGGCACCGAAACCTCGCCGCCCAGCATGAACCGCATCTTGGCAGCCTGGTTGACGATCTGCTCCATGGCCAGCGTGGCGAAATCGGAGAACTGGAATTCGAAGATCGGCCGCATGCCGGTCAGCGCGGCGCCGACAGCGACGCCCGCGCCGCCGAGTTCCGAGATCGGCGTGTCCAGCACCCGGTCCGCGCCGTAACGATCGACGAGGTCGCCGGTCACCTGGAAGGCGCCGCCATAGACGCCGATGTCCTCGCCCATCAGGAAGACGCGCTCGTCCATGTCCATGGCGATTGCCATGGCTTCCTGGATCGCCTGGGCGTAGCTCAGTTCACGCACCATCGCGTCCATCACGCCTGCTCCGTATACACGTAATTGCCGGTCTCGCTGACGTCAGGCGACGGGCTCGCCTTGGCGAACTCGATGCCGTCGACGATCTCCCGCGCCACCCCCTCGCGGATGGCTTCGATGCCCTTGTCGTCGATGAATCCGAATTCCCGCAACTCGTTTTCGAACAGCGTGATCGGATCGCGGTTCGACATCCAGTCCTCGATCTCTTCCTTGGTCCGGTAGCGATTGCGGTCGCTCTTGGAATGGCCGCGATGGCGATAGGTCTTGGATTCGATCAGCGTCGGCCCCTCGCCCGCACGTGCCCGCTCGACCGCCTTGTAAGAAGCCTCGGCGACCTCGGAAAAGATGTTGCCGTTGACGATGACGCCCGGCATCGAATAGGCGGCGGCCCGATCAGCGATATTCTTCACCGCGGTGGACCGGGCCGTCGATGTCGACATGCCGTAGCCATTGTTCTCGCAAACGAAAATGACAGGCAGCTTCCAGACCGCGGCCATGTTGAGCGCCTCGTGGAAGGCGCCTTCATTGTTGGCGCCGTCGCCGAAGAAGGAGACCACGACCTTGCCGGTCTTCATCATCTTGGCGGACAGCGCGGCGCCGACGGCAATCGGAATGCCGCCGCCGACAATGCCATTGGCGCCGAGATTGCCCTTGGCGACATCGGCAATGTGCATCGAACCGCCGCGGCCCTTGCAGTAGCCGGTGGTCTTGCCGAAGAATTCCGCGAACATGCGCTTGACCTCGGCGCCCTTGGCGATGCAGTGGCCATGCCCCCGATGGGTCGAGGTGATCTGGTCGTCCTCGCCAAGCGGCATGCATATGCCCATGGCGCTGGCCTCCTGGCCGATCGACAGATGCATGGTGCCGTGGATGAGGCCGCGCGTGTAGCTTTCCTCCGCGCCCTCTTCGAAGCGGCGGATGAGGTACATCTTGTAGAGCACCTGCTTCAGCTGCTCGGCGCTGTACTGGCGATAGACGAAGGGCAGGTTGGCGCGGCTGTCCGCGACGGCTTTGCTGGCTCCGGCCATGATTACGCCTCCACGGTGCCGTAGACGAGCTTGTCCTGGCGCGCGCGCAGTTCGGCGATCTTGGAGCCCGCTGCCGGGGCGGCATTGGCGTAGGTGATAAGCTCACCCTTCTTGATCGGCGCCGTCACCGACCCGCCCTGCAGCAGGCCGCAGGGAATGGCCCTTGCGGCATGCGCTTCCGGTGCAGTCATGATCCAGGCGCGGTAGCAATATTCGCCGATCGCATCGAGCTTCTCGCCGGGCTGCATGTCCTTCTTGGCCACGGCGGCCACTTCGGCTACCGGCTTGGCCAGCGGCACCATGTCGGCCTTGCCGTAGAGCACGACGCGGGCGCAGGTCAGCGGCACTTCAAGCGAGGTCAGGTGATAGGGACGGTGGAAAGTGAAATAAGGGCCCTTGCCCATCTTCAAATCTTCCATGCGCTCCGAGATGCGCGGATGCGACATGTCGGCGACGACGAAGACGCCGGGGGCAACGCCCTTGCCGATCGAATAGTCGACGACGCCGACCCTGGACAGCACACCGCCATCCTTTTGCGGCACCAGGACCTTGGAGAGTTCACCAAGCGTCGCGGCCGGGCCATGCATGCCGGCCTTGTCGGGCACCAGACCTGTGGCGTTGGCGATCGCCGCCATCTCGACCATGGTTTTCGAGCCGTCGACGAACTCGACCAGCATGCGCACATTCATGTGCCGGCGCCTGGCCTCTTCCTCATAGGCGGGCGGCGTGGCGTCGATGTTGAGCGGATTGTTCTTGCCCTTGCCGGCGGCAACGATCGGGTGGCCCATCGCCGAGACGAATTCGATCAGCTCCATGCAGGAGGACGGCTCGTCGCCGGCGCCCAGCGAATAGGTGACGCCGAGCCGGTCGGCTTCGCTCTTGAGATAGGCGCCGATGGTGACGTCGGCCTCGACATTCATCATCACCAGATGCTTGCCATGCTCCATCGCGCGCAAGCCGATTTCGGCGCCGACGGCGGGAACGCCGGTGGCATCGATGACGACGTCTATAAGATCGTTGTTGATGACCAGGCCGGCGTCGTTGGTCACCGCCACCTTGCCGGCCTCCATGGCGGCCGTCATCGCCGAGGCGTTCGACACCTCGCGCGCATGCCCGGTTTCCTGGAAGGCGATGTCCACCGCCTTGCTGGCGGCCGGCAGGTTCAGCTCGGAGATCGCCCCGATCTCTATGCCCGACATATGGGCGACGCGGGTGACGATGTCGGTTCCCATCTCGCCCGAGCCGATCAGCCCGATGCGGATCGGCTTGCCCGATTTGCCGCGTTCCTCGAGATCGCGGGCAAGGCCCGTCAACGAAACATTGGACGCCATACCGCTCATTCCTCCCATAATGCAGGCTCGTTGATTGCCTGACGGGTATTGAACATCTGTATTTCTGTCAAGACTAATGTCCAAATCCGCGTGCTTTTGCAGCACTTTCACAAGGCATTCAGCAGGACGAAAAACCTGTTGAAGAGCCGGCAAATCGCGGGATTCGGCATTGCCGTCACTGGACTGCACGCAACGGCTGTTCGCGAGCGTCTCATCGCGCGGCGCACAGGACACTTGTTAGGAGCTCTCACCCTGCGTAAAAGCATTAGCAGTGAACACCCATCGGTTAGGGGTTTTCCGATGAACGTCCTACAACGGGCAGGACCTATGCCGCCGCCGGGCGATGGACCGGCCCATGCGATTGCCGGCATCTTCGCCGCGGAATTGAAGGTGCCGGCCGTCGGCTTCGACGACAATTTCTTCGATCTCGGCGGCGATTCGCTGATGGCGGAGACTCTGGTGCTCGCCGTGCAGAAGCGGTTCGGCGTGAAATTGCAGACTTCTGTCCTGCTCGAAGCGCAGACACCCCGCGAATTCGGCCGCTTGATCGCATCGCTGGTGCCGGAGCATCCGGCCCGTGAGCTGATAGTGCCCGTGTCCGGCAGCGTCGGCCAGGAGCCGATCGCGATGATCCACGGCATCACCGGCTCGGCCTTGTTCGCCAATCGCTTCAGCAGGCGTCTGAAAGAGAAATACGCGATCATGGCGGTGCGCGGCATGGGCACCGAACCCGGCGAGACGCCCTATTCCACCATGGCCGAAATTGGCACCAACTATTTTGAAGCCTTCATCTCGGTAACAGGCAGGCACCCTGAAGTCATCGGCGGCATATGCGTGGGTGGCCTGCTCGCGATCGAGGTCGGACGGCTGAGCCATGAGGCGACGGGCAAGCGGCCGGCAATCGTGCTCATCGATCCGCCGTCGCCAGGTTCGGCCTGGCTGAAGCCGATGCCCGACGATCGCCTCACCGAGAGGAGGCGGCGCGATATCGTGCGCAAGGTGGTCTACTGGCGCCTGTTGCGAGACACGCTGACGACGGTCGGCTTCGGACAGACCCGCCTGGGCCGCCATCTGCGCAAGAAAGCATACAAGAGCGCGCTGCTGCAGGCCGCGGCCGGTTTCGTGCCCTCGTCCTATCCCTGCGACATCCTCATCCTCGCCAGTTCGGAATGGGGAGCCACTACAGTGAAGGACTACAAGGGCTGGGCGTCTAACAAGGCCAGCGTGAAAACGGTCGTCATGCCGGGTACGCATAACAAATTCCGCAAGGCCAACATGGACGCGATCGACGCGGAGATCTTGACCTTCCTTTCCGCCCGGAGCGAAGCCGCGCGCGAAAACCCGCATCGTCAATGAGTTTTGGTCGGCAGATATTAGAGGCCTTCGCCGCGCATGGCGACAAGGTAGCGATGGTCAGCGGCCGGTCTGATATCACCTATTCCCAGGCCCTGACGCAGAGCGGGCATCTCGCAGCCAATTTCAGCGCATCGGACATCCGGCCGGGCGACCGCGTCGGCCTCGCCATGGTCGACAACATCGACGTGATCCTTTCCATCCTCGCCTGCTGGAAGATCGGCGCGACCCCTGTTGTCGTTGACTTTCGAACTCCCAGGAGTCAGCGAGCCAGGCAGGCCCGCGACTTCGATCTTAGAATGGTTTTCGAAAGCCGCGCCATGCCGGGCGATGAGGTCTATCCGAACGCCCTTTTCGACGCTGGCTGGAAATCGGCCCCGGCGCCGGGATCCGACGTCGGCCCCCCGCCGAACGATGCCGCCCCGGCCTTTTTGATCTTTTCATCCGGCACGACGGGCGATCCAAAGGCCTACACCCAGTCGCATGAGGCGCTCGCCAGGCGCATCGCGGCGCGCCGGAGCGTCGTGGAGGGAACCGCCAAGCGATTCCTGACCCCGATGGCCCTGTCATACTCGGCAATGCGCCACCAGGTTCTTGGCTATCTGCTTTATGGCGGCGTCGTCCGGTTCTTCCCGCCCCTGTTCACTCCCTCGGAACTCATCGAGGCGCTGTTATCGTTCCACGCAAGCGGCACGGCGCTGGCACCATCGGTGATTGCACGGATGGTCAAGGAAGCAGGCGAACGCGCGAGCCACCTCCTTCCCGAGCTTTCTGTTCTTTACAGCATAGGCGGACCGGCCAGAGGCGAAGACAAGATCGCTGCCTACCGTTATCTCTCCTCCGGATACCGGATCAGCTACTCATCGAGCCTCACCGGCATCATATCCTCGCTATGGGGCGGGGATATTCTGGCAAAGCCGGAAAGCGCCGGCCGTCCGGTCGCCGGCGTACAGGTCGAAATCCTCGGCGCCGATGGCCGCGTATTGCCGCAAGGTGAGCGCGGGCTGATCAAGGCGTGGACCCCGACCATGGCATCCGCGGTCCTGATGCCCGGCAACCGCCTGTTCGTCGATCCGCAGATCATGAGCTCCGACTGGGGCATCCCTGGCGATATAGGATTTCTGGACGCCGACGGATTTATCACAATCGTCGATCGGGAGGCCGATATGATTGTTCGCGGCGGTGTCAGCGTGGCGCCGCAGGAGCTTGAAAAGCTGATCCGCACCCATGCCAAGGTGCAGGACGTCGCCGTGGCCGGCTTTCCAGATGAGACCATGGGGCAGGAAATCGCTGCCTTCATCGTCTCCGACCGGGGAACAGTCGAGGAATTCCAGGCTTTCATGCGCGCCAACATCGCGCCCGACCGGCGCCCGCGCGAGATACGGCTCGTTGCAACGCTGCCTTACAGCGGCAACGGCAAGCTGCTGCGCCGCCAGATGGTCGAAGCACTGCTGCCCCATAAGGGTTCTTAGAAAATCCCACCGATGCCTGCGAGCCACGGCGTCGGCCAGGGCTGGGATGCCAGCATGTCGAAGACCGAATAGACAAAGGCCGTCGCGGCGGCAGCGATCACCAGGGGTGGCCGCCTCGACTTTGTTCCAAGCACCACTATGCTGCAGGCAACGAAAATAAAGGTCGCTGCCAGGTGCCCGACCAACAGGATGAGAAAGGCGAGGGCTAGGCAAAGGCCGATGATCGCGAGATTGCCTTTCATGGTGGGTTCCGAAACCGGAGACCATTCGCCTGGTATCGCGGCAGGCGCGGATCGGACAGGCGTGGCCCGCCTGCGCCATCGCAGCGACGTCTGCACTGTGGTCACCAGCGAAAACGCCATCAGCAATCCGGCCGTGATGATCGGGAAGATGGCGGCCTCGAAGGGAAAGCCGGTCACGGCCGTCACCAACGCCGCGAACGCAAGCAATGTCATGGTGGCGCCTGCGACAATGTCTGGCAGCGCGGGTGGCAGCGGTCCGCCGGAATTTCTGGCCCTGAACCACGACAGCGTCTGCCTGACGACCCCGAACACGGCCAGTCCAAGCAGGATGAGCACCAGCGGCTGGGCAAGCCACGACCAGCCGGAAATCTGATAGGCGAGAAAGAAATAGTTCTCGAGGCTGGGGCCGAGCACGAAGCCCAGGGAAAAGGCCGAGCGTGGCCAGTTGAGTTCCTTCATCGCCATGCCGACGGCGCCGACGCCGATGACCAGCGCGAAATCGAAGGCGCTCATATTGGTCTGGTATGCGCCAACCACGATGAAAGTGACCACCAGTGGCACCAGTATGGCGGCCGGAACCTGCGCCACGCGCGCCAGCGGCCGGGTCAGCACAAGGCAGGTCACCGCGCCCACGATATTCGCCACGGCGATGCTGAACACCATCGACATGGTGAGCGCGGCATTCTTGCCCAGCATGTCAGGGCCGGGAACGAGCCCATGGACGACAAACGCGCCGAGCAGGATGCTCATCGAGGCTGAACCCGGCACGCCGAAGGCGATGGTCGGGATGAGCGAGCCGCCCTCCTTGGCATTGTTGGCGCTCTCGGGCGCGATGACACCCCTGACATTGCCTTGGCCGAATTTCGGTCCCGAGCCAGGCCGCCGTGACGCATGGCCATAGGCGATCCAGTCCAGCACCGCGATGCCGACACCGGGAACCGCGCCAAGCAGCGAACCGATGCTGCTGCATCGCAGCACCAGCGGCCACTCCCGCAACGTGTCCCTGATGCCTTGCCACATGCCCGCATAGGTCGGTCGCTCCGCATTGCCCTGGATAGAGCCACGCAACAGGAGCGAAGCCAGCTCCGGTAGGCCGAACAGGCCGAGAAACACCAGGGCCACCGGCAGACCGTCCCAAAGATAGATTTCACCGAAGGTCCACCGGTCGATGCCGGCGATCTTATCGATGCCGACAAACGAGGCGAGCATGCCGAACATGGCCGCAGCCAGCCCCTTCAGCGGCTGGCTCCCGGCCAGCATCGCGACGATAGAGAGGCCGAAGGCACAGATGGCGAAGAAGTCCGGCGTCTTTAGATAGAGGACAAGCGGTCGCATGATGGGAATAGCTGCGGCAAGCACCAGAGCGCCGAACACGCCGCCAATCATCGACGCGGAATAGGAGGCGCCGAAGGCGCGCGCGGCTTCGCCCTTTTTTGCCATGGCATGGCCGTCGAGCACCGTCGCCGCCGCGCCGACCGAGCCCGGAACCCCGAACAGGATGGCCGGGATCGTATCGGAGGTCGTATTGACCGATCCCATACCGAGCAGGAGCGCGAAGGCGGCATAGGCGTCCATGTTGTAGGTCATGGGGATGAGCAAGGCCATCGCGAACAGCCCGCCAATGCCCGGGACAACGCCGACGACGAGGCCGACGAAAACGCCGGTCACCAGCATCAGCATGCGAAACGGCTGGGCCATCTCGACGACGGCGGTGAGGATCAGATCCACCGTTGAGCCTCGGCGGGAATCTACTTCACCAGATTTCTGGCGGTCTCGAACACATTCGGATCCACCTTCAACTGCTTCGAGACAAGCCGGCTTATATCTTCGCCGCTGGTGGCGTTGACGGTCATTTCACTGAGCTTGCCGACGTCAGCCAGGAATGCCGGATCCCTGACCATCTCCATATATCCCTTGCGCAGCGCTTCGACCGTCTCCTTGGGCGTGCCCGGTGGGACAACCAACGGGTGATGGAACTGCAAGGTCGTCTCGATGAGCGCGGCCGCCTCCCGGACCTTGGTATCCCCGATCTTGTCACTGAACCGAATAAGCTTCTCCTTGCCTGCGACGGTGCCTGAACCGAACGTCCCAATGAGGTTGAGCGTATCGCGGTTTCCGGAGATGTTGTAACTGGAAACTCCGCACATTCCGGCGATTTCGCCCCGCTGCATCGCCAGTTCGATGTCGGCTGTGCCTTCAAAGCCCGTCACGATCTTGAACCTCGCCTTCAGTCCATTCTTGACCAGCGCCGCGAAAATATAGGTCACACTGCTCTTGCCCGTCGCCCCTATCAGGAAATCAGACCGCAGGAACTTGTCCATCGTGTCGACGCCGGAGCTCTTGGCCGTCAGGCAATAGGCCGGCTCGTTGACGAGCGAGCCGATCCACTGCAGGGCAAGCGGATCGAAATTGGCGTTCTGAGGATCGAGCACTGGCGCATATGACATGGCTTCGCTGACGGAAGCGATGACGCTGCCGTCGGACGGCTCGCTGCCCAGCACCATCTTGGTGAGTTTCAGGCTGCCGCCCCCGGGCACATTTTGGACGACTATATCCGGATTGCCTGGAAGGAACCGGCCGAAGTGGCGGGCGATCAGCCGCGATGTCTGGTCATAGCCCCCGCCGGGGCCATAGCCGACCTTGATCGTGATTGTCCTGAATTCGACCGCTTGCGCCTGGGCGCCCATGGCAAAGACAATACTCGCGGCAAGGAAGGGAACGGCGCGCAATGCGCGCAAGAAGATCACGACTAACATATCAACCCCCGTGCAGAACCCCATGGCATTTTAGCGCTACGATGTCGCGATTGATAGCGCCCGCGGCCAGATCAGGCTGAAATACAGCACGCGTGTACGACAAGCCGGTGGTCGCAAAAATTCTCGCGATTCGAGACCGGGGTTGTGGGAGGATGAGCTTCGTCTTATGGAGCGAGCATCCGATTTGGAGCCGTGGCGAAGTTTGTAATGAGCTGGAAACCGGCCAAGGGCCTTGTTGATCTGCTGAATCACAATTGGCCTGTCAGAAAGGCCAAGGCTTTTCGCAACGCCTTGGTTGAGCGTGATTTTCGCGGGCGCGGCGTTGCCGAAGGCCTGAAATTCGCCGAGGAGCTGCGGCAAACCGGCTCCCGGCGCTTCTGCTTTGTCATTGCCTTCAACACGCCCTGGGTCATCGATGCGCTCACCCGAGCCTGGCAATTATATTCCTCGGGAATGACGCTGGTGGTCATCGACAATTCATCCGATCGAACGGCCAGGGTGCGCATCGCGGACATCTGCCGGGCGCGAAAAATCGCTTATTTCGGTTTGCCTCGGAACCGGGAAAGCCATCCCAACCGGTCGCACGGGATATCCATGAACTGGATCTTCCACAACATCGTTCGGCCATTGCGGCCGGAGCTTTTCGGATTTCTGGATCACGACTGCTTTCCGACCGTCCCGGTGGATATCGCCGCGGCGATGGAGGGTAAAATCGTCCATGGCTCAAAGCGCCCAGCGCAAGCGGACCCCGAAGCCTGGTTCTTGTGGGCTGGGTTCTGCTTCTTCCGCTTCAGCGCCGTGCAAGGACTGGACCTGGACTTCACACCGCGCTTTGCCAGCGGAATGGACACCGGCGGCGGAAACTGGAGCCTGCTGTATCGCGGGCTTGGCGAGAACGATGTTTCCGATGCGCAAAAGACGGCAGCCGATCTCGACTTTGATGGGATGGAAGCGAACCATCGCATGCTGGGCGGCGCCTTTTTCCACGTCGGCGGCGCCTCGCACAGAAAATTGGTCATGACCCCGCGATACCGGCGGCTGATCTCCGATCATGTGTGGGAGACCCATCTTGGCGGCGGCGAAAGCCGCCTCGTCAAGGACCCTTGACCGGCTCGGGCCGGCCCGCCTCAAAATCGTGAAAATGGACGACCACTCCATCCGCATCGATGAAGATGACGGCACAGGCTGGCGGCTCGTGGCCGAGCCGCCAGCTGTCCGAAAAATCGAGGGCGCTCTGATGGTTGGTGCTGCGTAGCGTGCTCACCGGTATGCCGCGCCAGCTGCCGGCGATCAGCCGGTGGACATGGCCGGCAAAGATGTGGCCGACATTGCCATGGCGCCGGAGAATGTCATGGAAGGCATCGGCGTCGGCGAGCCTGACCTTGTCGAGCACAGGCATGTGGATGCGGAACGGCGGGTGGTGCATGAAGAGGAAGACCGGCCTGTCGCGCGCCTCGTGCAGCTTCTCGTCCAGCCAGTCGAGACGGGCAGCGCACAGCCTGCCCTCGACATGTCCGCTGTCCAGCGTATCGAGCAGGATCAGGCGGCCATCGCCGCCATCGAAAACGCTCTGGACGAAGTCGCACTCGGCCGGCATTCCCGGGAACATTTCCAGGAAAAGCGCCCTGTCGTCGTGGTTGCCGAGCATCAGCCGGCAAGGCGGCTCGAACCGCGCCAGCGCCTCTCGCAACGCCGCATAGGCCGCGCGCTCGCCGTCATTGGTCAGGTCGCCTGAGATCACCACCAGGTCGGCATCGGCATGGTTCCTGCCGATATCCGCCAGGCAGGCTTCNCCATCAGATGCGGATCGGAGAGCTGGATGATTTTCATGGGCCGCGTACTGCCTTCCTGCCGGCGCCCTGGCGTTGGCCTGAAGGCGGCGTGTTTCGACCAATTTTACTGTGCCGTCCAGCCGCCATCCATCGGCAACGTCGTGCCGGTGATCTGCCTGGCCGCATCCGAGCACAGGAACAATGCCAGTCCCGCCAGCTCTTCGACGGTGACGAATTCCTTGGTCGGCTGCGCGGCCAGAAGCACGTCGTGCTTGACCTGTTCCTCGGTCATGCCCCGCGCCTTCATCGTGTCGGGGATCTGCTTTTCGACTAGCGGCGTCCAGACATAGCCAGGCGCGATCGCGTTCACGGTGATGCCGTCCTGCGCGACTTCCAGCGCCACCGTCTTGGTCAGGCCTGATATGCCGTGCTTGGCCGAGACATAGGCCGACTTGAACGGCGAGGCGACCAGCGCGTGCGCGGACGCCGTGTTGATGATGCGGCCCCATTTGCGTGCCTTCATGCCGGGCACCACCGCCTTGATGGCGTAGAAGGCGGCCAAAAGGTTGATGCGGATGATGGCTTCCCATTTGTCGTCGGGAAACTCCTCGATCGGCGCCACATGCTGGATGCCGGCATTGTTGACCAGTATGTCGAGGCTGCCGAGCGCCTCTTCCGCGTCATGGATCATGGCGGTGACCGCGGCGCCATCCATCATGTTGGCATCGGAATAGCGGCACTTGACGCCGAAATCCTTCTCGATGCCGGCGCGCTCCCCCTCGATGACGGCAGCATCCCCAAGACCGTTGATGGTCACGTTGGCGCCCTCGGCGGCAAAGGCGCGGGCGATTGCCAGGCCGATACCGCTGGTCGAGCCGGTGACGAGGGCATTCTTCGAAGACAGGGAAGCCATGGGAGATCTCGCGCGAGGTGGGAGGGAACATGACGATATAATTGTGCGTCGCAGCATGACAATGGCAGAGCCATATGTCGATGCGATTACAAGCCAGGAGACAGCGCCTGCCTGTCCTCGCCGGTTCGGAAACCATGGTCGTTAGGCGCTGACACGGCACTGTCATGGTGCCGTGCAACACAATCGTTGCGCATTCGCGCGGTCCTTCCTGAACGAATTCGTCCGACAGAACCTTGGGGCAACAGCATGGAAATCGCCGATGTCGTTAAGCGCGCCTATGCAATGCCGCTCACCAATCCCTCATTCCCGCCGGGCCCCTATCGCTTTTTCGACCGCGAATACATCATCATCACCTATCGCACGACACGCGAAGCGCTCGAGGCCGTCGTGCCGGCGCCGCTGGAAATCGACGAACCGCTGGTCAAGTACGAATTCATCCGCATGCCGGACTCCACCGGCTTCGGCGACTACACCGAGACCGGCCAGGTGATCCCGGTGCGCTACAAGGGCCAGCATGGCGGCTACGTTCATTCGATGTATCTCGACGATGACGCGCCGATTGCCGGCGGTCGCGAGCTGTGGGGGTTTCCAAAGAAGCTCGCCAATCCCAAGATCGTCCATGAAGGCGAGGTGATCGTCGGCACGCTGCACTATGGCAGCGTTCTGTGCGCCACCGGCACGATGGGCTACAAGCATCGGGAAGCCGACCACGATTCCGTGCTCGCCTCGCTCGCCTCCCCCAATTTCCTTATCAAGATCATCCCCCATGTCGACGGCACGCCGCGCATCTGCGAGCTGGTCCGCTACTACCTCACCGATATCACGCTGAAGGAAGCTTGGACGGCGCCCGCCGCGCTCGATCTGCGGCCACATGTCATGGCCGACGTGGCGAAGCTGCCCGTGCTCGACATCGTGTCGGCGGTTCACTTCAAGGCCGATCTGACGCTCGGCCTGGGCGAAGTCGTGCATGATTACCTCGCTGACCACAGCCGATCCGCTGCCAGCGCAACCCAGCTGGAGAAAGTCAGTGCTTGATCGTAACCGCAACAAGGCAGCCGCCGCCACCATTGAGGAAATCACGGCGCAGTATGACCGTATCGCGCTGGTCTTTCAGGGCGGCGGCGCGCTCGGCGCCTATCAGGCCGGGGTCTATCAGGCGCTTGCCGATGCCGGCTGCGAGCCGACCTGGCTATCCGGAGTCTCCATCGGCGCCATCAATGCCGCCATCGTCGCAGGCAACGAGCCGAGCCGCCGGCTGCAGCGGCTGGAACAGTTCTGGCAGACGATTTCCGGCCGCAAGATCTGGTCCTACACGCCCGAAGGCGACATCTACCGCGACATCCGCAACCAGACCTCATCGTTGATGACGATGACGATGGGCCAGCCCGGTTTCTTCAAGCCGCGCAATCCCAATCCTTGGTTCCAGCTGTCGGGCGCCGAAGGCGCCACCAGCTTCTACGACACCGCCGAACTGAAGGGCACGCTGGCGAGCCTGATCGACTTCGACGTGCTCAACGACGGCAAGAAGCGGCTGAGCGTCGGCGCGGTCAATGTCAGGACCGGTAACTTCGTCTATTTCGACACCGAGAAGGTGCGTATCGAGCCGGAGCACATCATGGCCAGCGGCGCGCTGCCGCCGGCCTTTCCTTCGATCCGTATCGAGGGCGAGTACTATTGGGATGGTGGCATCGTCTCCAACACGCCGCTGCAATACCTGCTCGACCAGGAAGAGGACCGTTCCTCGCTGGTCTTCCAGGTCGATCTGTTCAGCGCCCGCGGCGTGCTGCCGCGCGGCATGGCCGACGTGCTGTCGCGCCACAAGAACATCATGTATTCGAGCCGCACGCGGCAGAACACCGATAACTTCGAGCGCATCCATGCGCTGAAGATGAAGCTGCTCGATGCGCTGAAGCGCGTGCCGTCGGAGCAGCTTAGGGAAGGCGAGCAGGAGTTGATCGTCGACTATTCCAACGCCGGCGTCGTCAACATCGTCCACCTGATCTATCAGCACAAGGGCTATGAGGGCCACGCCAAGGACTATGAGTTTTCGGGCACCTCGATGCGCGAGCATTGGGAGATGGGCCTCGAGGACACCGAGCGCACGCTGCGTCATAAGAAGTGGCTGATGCTGCCGACCAATGCCGACGGCGTCACCATCCACGACCTGCATCGCGAAGATCCGACCTGAAGGTCAGGCCTGAAACGCCTTGGCCCGGAATGCCGGGGCCGGGCTCGGAACCTAAGATTGGCGCAAGATCTCGTGCGCCCTTGCCGACAGCTTCCAGTCCGAGCGGTCCTCGTCCTGGAAAAGTGCCGCTAGCGCCGAGATCGGGCGGTGCAGGGAGACCGCCAGACGGCGAACATCTTTCAGCCGCCTTTTCGTCGGCAAGCCGTTCGGTCACCAGATGATCTTCCACCTCGTCGAGCCTCTTGGTCGTCACGGCAAGCAGGGCCGGATGCGATGCGTCGTTCATGACTGACGCCCGAAATCGTCGCGAACCTGTCGCTGGAAAACGAGACGGCGCCAATGTGGCGCCGTCGGTAGTGTTGTTGTCAGTGTTGCCGCTTCGCCCACTCAGAACACCTGGCGGAAGATGATGAACAGCACGAAGGCCAGTGTGATCGAGCAGGGCAGGGTCAGCACCCAGGCGAGCAGCAGATTGCGCACCGTCGACCATTGCAGGCCCGAGCCGTTGGCAGCCATGGTTCCGGCAACGCCGGACGACAGCACATGGGTCGTCGACACCGGCAGACCCAGGCGGTCGGCCATGCCGATGGTGACCATCGCCACGAGTTCGGCGGCCGCGCCCTGGCCATAGGTCAGGTGGCTCTTGCCGATCTTCTCGCCGACCGTGACGACGATGCGTTTCCAGCCGACCATGGTGCCCAGGCCAAGCGCCAGGGCCACCGCGACCTTCACCCAGATCGGGATGAACTTCGTCGCGTTGTCGACGGCCTTGTGATAGTCGGTCACCGCCTTGAGATCGGCGGCCTCCATCGGCAGCAACTGTTTCTTGTCGATCAGTTTCAGCGCCTCGCCGATCAGGTAGATGTCGTTGCGGGCGTTGCTGACCAGATCGGTCGGCACGGTGTCGACGGAAGCGTAAGGCTGCAGCTCGGCCGTCGTGTCGTGGATGTAGCTCTGCAGAGCGACGGTCGTCTTGTCGGTCCAGCTCCGGGTGCGCACGGCATCCTGCACGGCTGCCTTGGCATCCTTCGCATCGGCGATGGTGACACCGGGCTTCACATATTTGCCCAGCGCGGTCTCCACGCTGACCGAAGCGGACTTGTAGGCTTCGAGATAGTTGATGTCGGGCGTGCGGTTGAGCGCATAGGCCGTCGGCACCACGCCGATCAGGATCAGCATGATCAGGCCCATGCCCTTCTGGCCGTCATTGGAGCCATGCGCGAAGCTGACGCCGGTGCAGGTGAAGATCAGCAGCGCGCGGATCCACCAGGGCGGCGGGGCATTGCCTTTCGGCGCCTCGTAGAGCGCCGGATTGCGGACGAGAAGCTTCATCGCATAGAGCAGGATCGCCGCGGCAAAGAAGCCGATGATCGGCGACACCAGCAGGGTTATGCCGACGTTGGTCGCCTGCGACCAGTCGACACCGCTGGTGGCGCTGCCGGCAGGCGCCATGAACTGGTTGGCGAGGCCGACGCCGATGATCGAACCGACCATCGTGTGTGAGCTCGACGCCGGCAGGCCGAGAAACCAGGTGCCGAGGTTCCACAGGATGGCGGCCACCAGCAGTGCGAACACCATGGCAAAGCCGGAGGAAGAACCCACCTGCAGGATCAGCTCGACCGGCAGTAGCGACAGGATGCCGAAGGCGACCGCGCCGCTGGAAGTGAGAACCCCGAGGAAATTGAAGGCGCCCGACCACATGACGGCGAATTCCGCCGGCAGCGAGCGTGTGTAGATGACGGTCGCCACCGCATTGGCGGTGTCATGGAAACCGTTGACGAATTCGAAGCCGAGCGCGATCAGCAAGGCGATGCCGAGCAGGATCCACGGCACCGTCTTGGCGACCGCCAGATCCTGGCTCAGTGCGTAGCCGACATACACCACCCCGACCAGCACCAGCACACCGAAGACCGGCAGGAACCACTTCGCGCCACCCGAAGTATCCAGCGGATGATCCGGCCTTGGAATGCCCGCCTCGCTAGAAACTATGTCCACCATGTCCCACTCCTATTGCATTGCAGCAAAGAACTGGAAAAGACGCTATGTCCGGACAATGAACCCTGTGTGACGCCGGGAGAGGCTTGGCCTTGCGCGTGGTCTCCTTCAGGCGGGACCGGAACGTGTCTTCAGGATCGCCGAGAACAGCGGATCGAAGGCGCGGCTGATCGGCGCCGCCGCGGCTCCCAACGCGATCGACCAGGGATCGGTGGTGCCGAGCTGCAGGCGCGGCAAGGTCCGGCCTGGCCGGTCGGCGATCGACGAATGCAGCGGATGCATGGCCTCGACGAGCCGGCGCGCCAGCGCTTCCGGCGCGCCGCTGGTCAGGATGACTGTCTGCGGATCGAAGATGGTTTCGATGAGATGCACGCTCCAGCGCAGATCATGGGCCGCGCCCTCGATCCAGCGCATGATCTTCACATCACCCGCCGCGGCCAGCGCGCCGATCTTTTCGTAGAGGTCCTCGTCGGTGGGATCGAGGCCAAGATGCTGATAGAGCGAGGCGAGCGAGGCGCGATGTTCCAGCGGTGTCGAGCCCGGACCGGCCGGCGACAGCAAGGCCATGCCGATTTCTCCGGCATTGCCATGGCCGCCGCTGTACAGTTCGCCGTTGAGGATCAGCCCGGCGCCAATGCCATAGCCGACATAAAGACACACTGCGTGGTCGACGCCGTGCGCGGCGCCGACGATTCGCTCGGCGGTCGCGCAGGCGGCGGCATCGTTCTGCAGGCCGACATTCAGTCCCGTGCCCTTGGCCAGCATGTCCAGCAGCGGAAACTTCTGCCAGGCCGGCATCATCCATTTGTCATCCGAGTTCTTCAGGCCGAACGGGCCGGGCATGGCGACGCCCAGGCCGACGAGGCGTTTTTCCGACTGTGAGGAGATACCGGCCAGTTCGCGCCGAACGTCATCGATCAGGCCGAGGATCACCTCGACCCCCCTGGACGGCTCATCGAAAGGCAGGTTCGCCTCGTCCCGCGCCAGCACGCTGCCCATCAGATCGACCGCGACCGCCCGCGTCAGGTGACGGTCGATCTGAAGGCCGATGGCGAAAGCGCCTTCAGGCACCAGCCTGTAGGGGGTCGACGGTTGGCCCCTGCCCTTGCGCACCGCATCGAGCGCAACGACCAGGCCGTCGCGTTCCAGGTCCTCGATGATGTTGGAAACCCCCTGCTTGGTGAGCTGCGTCGCCCGCGCCAGATCGGCCCGCGACAGCGCGCCATTGAGACGCAGCGCCTCGACCATGACACGGCGGTTATGCGCGCTCGTGCCTTCCTGGTTGGTGCCGCTCTTGGCACGAATCGGACTGATGTCGTCCACCGGCGTTTCCCCTCTTGACACCATTAGAATATTGATCGACTAATTAAGTCAAGCGAGTTGACTTAATGTGAGCCGAACACCGCAAAACAAGATGGCCAAGGCTTCTGCCTGCCGCCACTGGTCCGCCGGCACCTCAGGTCACGCGACATGGATCCGGGAAGACGATGCCGAACGTCTGGCACCGCCGGCCCGTCAACGCTGCAATGGGAGAAGAAAATGCTTAGGACGATCACCAAGACACTGGTCGGCGCGGTTTTTGCCGGAGGACTGTTCGTCCCCCACGCTTTCGCCGAGACGACGCTCAACGCGCTTTTCATGGCGCAGGCCGCCTACAGCGAGGCCGACGTGCGTGCCATGACGGATGCCTTCACCAAGGCCAATCCCGAGGTCAAGGTCAATCTCGAATTCGTCCCCTATGAGGGCCTGCACGACAAGACCGTGCTCGCCCAAGGCTCGGGCGGAGGCTATGACGTCGTCCTGTTCGACGTCATCTGGCCGGCCGAATACGCTACCAACAAGGTGCTGGTCGATGTGTCTTCCAAGATCACCGACGACATGAAGAAGGGCGTGTTGCCCGGCGCCTGGACCACGGTGCAGTATGACGGCAAGTCTTATGGCATGCCGTGGATCCTCGACACCAAATATCTGTTTTACAACAAGGATATCCTGGAAAAGGCCGGCATCAAGACCCCGCCGAAAACGTGGGAAGAACTCGGCGCACAGGCCAAGATCATCCAGGACAAAGGCCTGCTGAAGACGCCGATCGCGTGGAGCTGGTCGCAGGCGGAAGCGGCCATCTGCGACTACACCACGCTGGTCAGCGCCTATGGCGGCGAATTCCTCAAGGACGGCAAGCCGGACTTCCAGAATGGCGGCGGCCTGCTGGCTCTGAAATACATGGTCGACAGCTACAAGTCGGGTCTCACCAATCCCAATTCCAAGGAATTCCTCGAAGAGGACGTGCGCAAGGTTTTCGAAAACGGCGATGCCGCCTTCACGCTGAACTGGACCTACATGTACAACATGGCCAACGACCCGAAGGACTCGAAGGTGGCCGGCAAGGTCGGCGTCGTGCCGGCGCCGGGCGTTGCCGGCACCAGCGAGGTGTCGGCCGTCAACGGCTCGATGGGTCTCGGCGTCACCTCGATCTCAAAGCATCCGGACGAAGCCTGGAAGTACATCACCTTCATGACCTCGCAGGCGACGCAGAACCAGTACGCCAAGCTCTCTTTGCCGATCTGGGCCTCCTCCTATGACGACCCCGCCGTCACCAAGGGCCAGGAAGAACTGATCGCCGCCGCCAAGCTCGGTCTGGCCGCCATGTATCCGCGCCCGACCACGCCGAAATACCAGGAGTTGTCGACCGCGCTGCAGCAGGCAATCCAGGAATCGCTGCTCGGGACATCTTCGCCGGAAGACGCCCTGAAGACCGCCGCGCAGAACAGCGGCCTCTGAGACAAGCCAGTCGTTCGATACGGGCGGCACTACAGCGTTGCGTCCCTTATGACGCGCAAAAGACGCTGTAGCACTTTCTATCTTGCGCGTGATCCTTCCGGAAATCGGCCTCCGATTTCCGGGGTCATGCGCGAGTGCCGCCCGTGCTATGTCCAGATCACAGATGAGAGAAGAGAGGCTGCTCTGATGTCGAGCACCTGGATGACGACCCGCGCATGGCTTTTGATGCTGCCTTTGCTGGTGGTCATGGTCGCCGTCATCGGCTGGCCGCTGGCCGATACGGTCGGGCTCTCCTTCACCGATGCCAAGCTGGTCGGCACGGCTGGCAATTTTGTCGGCTTCGACAATTACTCCAACATGCTGTCGAGCACCAACTTCTCGCGCACGCTGATCACCACGACCGTGTTCGCGATTGTTTCGGTTGCCGCCGAAATGGTGATCGGCGTCCTCGCCGCCCTGCTGCTCAACCAGGAGTTTCGCGGCCGCGCAATCTTGCGCGCCCTGATGATCCTGCCCTGGGCATTGCCGACGGTGGTCAACGCCACGCTGTGGCGGCTGATCTACAATCCCGAATATGGCGCGCTGAATGCCGCCTTGACGCAGTTGCATCTCATCGACGCCTATCGGTCCTGGCTCGGCGAGCCAGGAACGGCGCTGGCTGCCCTCATCGTTGCGGACTGCTGGAAGAACTTTCCGCTGGTGGCGCTGATCGCGCTCGCCGCCCTCCAGGCGGTACCGCGTGACATCACCGCCGCCTCCCTGGTCGACGGCGCGGGACCGTTCAACCGTTTCCGCTTCGTCATCCTGCCCTATCTCGCCGGCCCGCTGATGGTGGCGCTGGTGCTGCGCACCATCGAGGCCTTCAAGGTCTTCGACATCATCTGGGTCATGACACGCGGCGGTCCGGCAAACACCACGCGAACACTCTCGATCCTCGTCTACCAGGAAGCGTTCTCCTTCCAGCGCGCCGGCTCGGGCGCGTCGCTGGCGCTGATCGTCACCTTGCTCGTCACGCTGCTCGCCGTCGCCTATGCCGCCCTGGTGCGAAAGACCGCCGGGAGCGCCGCCTGATGGAACGCAAGAGCCCCGCGTTCACCGTCTTCATTTATGCCTGCGCGCTGCTGCTTGCCGCGATCATCCTGGCGCCTATCGCCTGGCTGTTCATCATGAGCATTTCGCCGGCCGCCGATCTTGCAGCCAAGCCGCTGCGCTGGTGGCCGCAGGCTGCCGACTTCTCCCGCTACCAGCAATTGCTGTCGACAGCCGAAAACAGCGCCGGCGCCGCCTTCACCTCGTCGCTGCGCAACAGTCTTGAGATCGCCGGCATGGCGACGCTGGCCGCACTCGCCTTGGCAATCCCCGCCGGCTGGGCGGTTTCGCGCACACCCGCGATCGGCTGGTCGCTGTCGATGGTCATCGCCACATACATGCTGCCGCCGGTGGCGCTCGCCGTGCCGCTCTATATGGGCCTGTCGCATCTTGGCCTGCTCAACAATGTCTTCGGCCTGGCGCTGGTGTATCTCACCATACTGGCGCCCTTCACCACATGGCTGATGAAATCCGGCTTCGATTCCATCCCGCGCGAGATCGAGGCAGCGGCGATGATCGACGGCGCCGGCCTGTTCCAGACATTGCGCATCATCACATTGCCGCTGGCCGCGCCCGTGATGGCGACATCGGCGTTATTCGCCGTGCTACTGGCCTGGGACGAATTCTTCTACGCGCTGCTGTTTACCTCCGACCAGCGCGCCAAGACGCTTACCGTCGCCATCGCCGATTTGGCCGGCGGCCGTGTTTCCGACTACGGATTGATCGCCACGGCCGGCGTGCTGGCCGCCTTGCCGCCGGTGCTGATCGGCCTCGTCATGCAGCGGGCGCTGATCTCGGGCCTGACCAGCGGCGGTGTGAAAGGATGAACATGATTGCAGATAAAGAACGGCCGGCCGGATTGACCGCCATCGACCGCGAAATGGCGCGCCAGCACGCCGATGCGCGTGCTTCGTTCGAGAACAACGCTGCCATGGCGGCAGACGTCGCCGCTTCGATTGGGAAGACCGGCCGCCTGCTTCTGCTTGGCATGGGCGGCTCGCATGCGGTCGGCCGTGCCGTCGAGCCGCTCTATCGCGCACTCGGCATCGATGCGCTGGCGCTGCCGCTGTCCGAGCAGCTCGGCCAGCCATTGCCGCTGGCCGACCGGACGGTGCTTGTGACTTCGCAATCCGGCGAGAGCGCCGAAGTCGTCAGATGGTTTGCGCAGGCCGGCGGTAGCTCGGACGTTTTCGGCCTGACGCTCGAAGGCGGTTCTTTTCTTGCCCGCAACGCGCCTTGCCTGGTCGGCGCCGGCGGCACCGAACTGGCTTTCGCCGCGACCCGCAGCCTGACCGTGACCCTGGCCTTGCACCTGGCCATCCTCGCTGCTCTGGGCGAGGATCCGGCTCCTGCCCTTACCATGCTCGAGGCTCCCCAGGATTGCGATATCGCCCAAGCACTCGCCGCGCTTGGCAAGGTGGCTACGATCGTCACCTCCGGCCGCCGCCTGCAGGGCGTGGCCGAAGCCCTGGCGCTTGGCCTGACCGAACTGTCGCGGCTGCCCTGCTTTTCGCTCGAGGGCGGCCAGTTGCGGCACGGGCCGATGGAGATGCTCGGCCCTCAGATCGGTGTTGTCTTGTTTCGCGGCGCCGACCCGACCTCGGAGCTGGTGACCGCGATGGCACTTTCGGTGGTCGAAACCGGCGCGCCGCTGGTCATCTTCGACGCGTCCGGACAAGCGCCGGTCGCCGGGGCCGTCACGCTCACGTTCAAACCAGCCGCGGGGATGGCCGCTATCCTCGCAATGCTGCCGGTGGCACAGCGCCTGATGATCGCCTTCGCGGACGGTCGCGTCGACAATGCAGGCACGCCGGTGCGCACCACCAAGATCACAAGGAGCGAGTGATGCGCCCGCTGGCGGTGATCGGCAACGTCAATGTCGACCTGATCGTCGGCCCGGTCGCGCCATGGCCGAAGGCGGGCACCGAGACCGTTGTCGACCATGACGAATCGCGCGTCGGCGGCCAGGCCGGCAACACCGGGCTCGCCTGGCAAGCGCTGGGCGTTGACTTTGCGATTGCCGCCAATGTCGGTGACGACCAGTTCGGCCGCTGGCTTGGTGAGGCTTTTGGCGTCCGCGCCGAGAAATGGGCTATCCGTCCCGAAGGCACGACATTGTCGGTCGGGATGACCCATCCCGATGGGGAACGGACCTTCTTCACCACTCGCGGGCACTTGCCGCGCTTCGGCCTCGCCGATGTCTTGTCGGTTCTCGACGGCCCCGCGCTCTCCGGTGGCTACGCCCTGCTCTGCGGCTCGTTCCTGACCGAAGACCTCACGCGCGACTACAATGCTTTTTTCGACTGGGCCGACAGCCACGGCATTGCCGTGGCACTCGATACAGGCTGGCCGATCGATGGCTGGACCAACGCCAATTGCGCCGCGACAAGGACATGGCTGTCGCGGTGCGCGCTGGCGCTGTTCAACGAGGTTGAGACGGTGACCCTGGCGGGGTTGCCAAGTCCGGAGGAAGCGGCGCGTGAAATCCGATCCAGGATGAGGCAAGGCGCGACCTTCGTCGTCAAGCGCGGGCCACGTGGCGCCATCGCCATCGGCCCGGACAGCGCTCTCGTCGAAGCCGCCGCGCCCGAGGTCAGGGTGGTCGACACGATCGGTGCCGGCGACGTCTTCAATGCCGCCTTCCTGGCCGCATTGGCACAGGAACGGCCGCTGTCCGCCTGCCTCCGCGCCGCTACGCACGTCGCCTCGCGCGCCATTTCCACCTTGCCCCGCGACTATGGCGGGCCAATGCAGTTCGAGGGCCCCATGCATGAGCACGCTTGAAATTCGCGGCATCCGCAAGAGCTACGGCAGCGTCGAGACGCTGAAAGGCATCGACATCGCGCTGCAGAGCGGTGAATTCCTTGTGCTGCTCGGCTCGTCGGGATGCGGAAAATCGACGCTTCTCAACATCATCGCCGGTCTTGCCGAGGCGACCAGCGGCGACGTCCTGATCGGTGGCCGCTCGATCCTCGGCGTCCACCCCAAGAACCGCGATATCGCCATGGTCTTCCAGTCCTACGCGCTCTATCCCAACCTGACCGTGCGCCGCAACATCGGCTTCGGACTGGAGATGCGCGGCGTCGCGGCCGACGAGCGCGACGGTACGGTGAACGAAGCGGCAAGACTGCTGCAGATCGAGGCTCTGCTCGACCGCAAGCCGAGTCAGCTTTCCGGCGGCCAGCGCCAGCGCGTCGCCATCGGCAGGGCCCTGGTGCGCAAGCCGCGGGTCTTCCTGTTCGACGAGCCGCTGTCCAACCTCGACGCCAAACTGCGCCTGGAAATGCGCACCGAATTGAAGCGCCTGCACCAGATGCTGCGGACGACCGTCGTCTACGTCACCCATGACCAGATCGAGGCGATGACGCTGGCCAGCCGCATCGCCGTCATGCGCGACGGCAGGATCGAGCAGCTCGGCACCCCCGAGGAGATCTACAACGATCCGGCGACACTGTACGTCGCCGGCTTTGTCGGCGCGCCATCGATGAACATGCTGCAGGCCACCGTCACCGACGGCAAGCTGGCCATCGCCGGATCCGATGTACGGATCCCCATGCCGGCACGCTATGCTAATGCGGCGCCTGAGGGCGCACAAATGGTCGTCGGCATCAGGCCGGAAGCGCTGCGTGCGGCGACCGGAGCCGCCGCGGAGCCGTCACTGCCCGTGGAGATCGAGGTCGTCGAACTGACCGGCCCGGAGCTGGTCACCACGGCGCGGATCGGCACGCAACGGCTGACGGCGAGCCTGCCGCCGCGGGCCCAGTTCGCCAAGGGCGAACAGCGCAGCCTCGCCTTCGACGAAGCCGCGCTTCGCTTGTTCGATCCATCGACGGGCAAGGCCCTGTGAGCGCCGTCGATTGAACCATCGTGGCAGCGTCGCCCTGCTCCCGCGCGGACAAGCTATTTGGCAATATCGAGAAGTGACGACACCAGCAGGTCCCGTTCGTCCTTTGACAGCACGTCGGAATCGAACAGGTTCATGCTGCGCAGCCCTTCGATGGCGAGATAGCAGACCAGCAGCGATTTGAGATCCGGCGCCTCGCCCTTCAGGCGCTCGAAAAGCTGCCGCTTGAATGTCTTGATCGGCATCATGAAATCGGGATCCTCGGCGATCGCCGAGAATATCCAGGATGCGGATGGCTGCTTTTCCTCGCAATCCTCGGCTGACAGCCTGATATAGACGGCGAGGGGATTTTTGCCCTTGTCGTTGCTGTTCGCGGATTCCAGCGCTTGCTCGAAATCGCGCAAATAGCCTTCGACCAGGCCTTGCATCAATTTCGCCTTGGTGGGGAAATTGTAGAGCAGCCCGCCCTTCGACACGCCGGCGCGGTTGGCAACGGCATCGAGCGACAGGCTGCCGGGCCCGGATTCCCGGGCAACATCAGCCGCCGCGGCGAGAATCTTCTCGCGCGAGTTCGGTCGTTGGGCTCTCATGGCGCCTCCCATCGCAAGCTTAGGCCCAATTGACAAGACCGTCCAGACGGTACAGTAAGACCGCCACTATTTGAAATCGGGACCCGCAGTCGATATGTGTCCCGATGTCCGCGCTTCGCGCCGGATTTTCGACTGAGGGGACTTCCTTGTTCAAGCGCATACTCCGTGTCTTTATCGTTATTGTGGTCCTTGCCGTGCTCGTCATCGTGGTCGGCGGGATCGTCGGTTTCAACTTCCTGCGCGACAACGGTATCAAACAGTATTTCGCCACCATGAAGCCGCCGGCGGCGACCGTGTCGACAACCGTCGCCAAGCCGTCGAACTGGACACCGGGCGTCGAGGCGATCGGTACGGTGCGGGCCGTGCGCGGTGTCGACCTGACGGTCGAGACCGCCGGCATCGTCAAGGAAATCCCCTTCCATGCCAACCAGAAGGTGGCGGCCAACGCAGTGCTGCTGCAACTCGACGACGCCGTCGAGCGCGCCGATCTCGATGCGCAGAAGGCGCAGGCGGCACTCGATCAGACCACGCTGACCCGCGCCGTCGAACTGACAAAGCGTGGTGTTGGCTCCGACTCGACGCTGGACACAGCGCGTGCGGCGGCGTCCGCTTCGGCGTCCCAGGTCACCAGGCTGCAGGCCGTGCTCGACCAGAAGCAGCTTACCGCACCTTTCGCCGGCACGGTCGGCATTCCGAGAATCGATCTCGGCCAGTATCTGGCACCCGGCACCGCGGTGGTGACGCTGCAGGACCTCGACACGATGCGGGTCGACTTCTCGGTTCCCGAACAGCAGCTGCCGCTGCTCAAGATTGGCCAGACGGTTCGCCTGGGCCTTGGCGGCAGCGACGACATGCCCTTTGCCGGCGCCATTCGCGGCATCGACCCCAAGATCGACCCATCCAGCCGGCTGGTGAACATCCGAGCAGAAGTTGCCAATCCCGAAGGCAAATTGACCCCAGGTCAGTTCGTGCAGGTGCGTGTCGAACTGCCCGAGGAGCAGAACGTGCTGTCACTGCCGCAGACGGCACTGACCACCAGTCTCTATGGCGACTACATATTCATGGTGGAGCCGGCGAAGCCCGCCGGGGCAGCCCCGGCGCAGCCAGCCAAGCCGGACGAAAAGCCGGCGGCGGCCACCGACAAGCCTGCGGATCCCAAGCCTGCGGATGCCAAGCCTGCGGATGCCAAGCCTGCGGATGCCAAGCCTACGGATGCCAAGACGGCAGACGCCAAGCCGGCAGACGCCATGAAACCCGCCGTCGATGCCATGAAGCCGGCCGCTGACGCAGCCAAGCCAGCGGACGAGGCCACTGCCGATGCCGCCAAGCCAGCAGCGGCCGATCCGGCCAAGCCGGCGGCGGAAGGCGACAAACCGGCGCTTGTTCTGTCACAGGTCTTCGTCAAGCCCGGCCGCCGCAATCAAGGCATGGTCGAGATCATCGAAGGGCTGAAGGCCGGCGACGAGGTCGTCACCGCGGGCCAGAACCGCCTCTTCAACGGCATGACCGTCAACGTCGACAACACCATCGACCCGACCAAATCGGCGAACAAGCAGGCCGACCAGCAATGAGCTTTTCCGATCTCTTCATCCGCCGGCCCGTCCTTTCGACCGTTCTTGCCTGCATGATCCTGCTGCTCGGTTTCCAGGGCATCTTCAACCTGTCGATCCGGCAGTATCCGAAGGTCGACGAGACCGCGATCACAATCACGACAGCCTATCCGGGCGCCAGCGCCGACCTGATCCAGGGCTTCATTTCCGCCCCGATCGCGCGCGCCGTCGCCTCGACCGAGAACATCGACTACGTCACCTCGTCCAGCCGTCCGTCCTCCAGCACCGTGACGGTGCAGATGAAGCTCGGTTCCAACCCAGACGTCGCGTTGACCGAAGTGCTGTCGAAGGTCCAAGGCGTGCGCGGCACCTTGCCGGACGCCTCCAAGGACCCGGTCATCGTCAAGGGCACGGGTCAGCAGTTCGCGATGATGTACATCTCGATGCAGAATCCGAACATGACCAAGGAGCAGCTGACCGAGTATATCGAACGCGTCATCAGGCCCCGCATGTCGACGGTCGAAGGCGTCGCCGACGTGCAGATCTTCGGCGCCCAGGAATACTCGATGCGCGTCTGGATCGACCCGGTCAGGCTTGCCGCGCGCGGCGTGACGGCGGCCGAAGTGCTGACGGCGATCAACAATTCCAATTTCCTGTCGGCGCCCGGCAACACCCAGAACGAATATATCGTCTCGTCGATCACCGTGCGCTCGACGCTGCAGACACCGGAAGCCTTCGCCGCGCTGCCATTGCGCTCGACCGACGGCAATGTCGTGCGCCTGCGCGACGTGGCCCGCGTCGAATTGGCCGCCGCGAACACCGACACCAGGGTTTCCTTCAATGGCAAGCCCGGCACCTTCCTCGCCATCTTCCCGACCCCGGCAGCCAATCCGCTGACCACGGCGGCGGCACTCACCAAGCTCGTGCCGCAGATTCAGGATACACTGCCGAAGGGCATGACGATCGAAGTCGTCTACGACGCGACCGGACAGATCAGCGCCTCGATCGACGAGGTGTTCAAGACCATCGGCGAGGCGGTCGCCATCGTCGTTGTCGTCATCCTCCTGTTCCTCGGTTCGTTCCGCTCGGTGCTGATGCCGATCATCACCATCCCGCTGTCGCTGATCGGCGTCTGCTTCCTTTTGTTCGCGGTAGGCTATTCGATCAACCTTCTGTCGCTGTTGGCCATGGTGCTGGCGATCGGCCTTGTCGTCGACGACGCCATCGTGGTGGTGGAAAATATCCACCGCCACATGGAAGAGGATCACATGCCGCCCATGCAGGCGGCCTTCAGCGGCATGCGCGAGATCGCGTCGGCCATCGTCGCCATGACCATGACGCTGGCCGCCGTGTTCGCGCCGCTGGCCTTCACCGGCGGCCTGACCGGCGCCCTGTTTCGCGAATTCGCGGTGACGCTCGCCGGATCGGTGGTGCTGTCGGGCGTCATTGCCATCACCATCACGCCGATGATGTCGGCGCGCCTTCTGAAGCCCGGCAATGCCGGCCGTTTCCAGCGCATCGTCGACGGCACTTTCGCGCGCGTCGAGCATGTCTATGAGCGCGCCGTCACCGGATCTCTGAACTATCGCCCGCTGACGCTGCTCATCGTGCTGGCACTTGTAGGCGTGACTGGCTTCATGTTCACCAAGACCTCGACGGAACTGGCGCCGGAAGAGGATCAGGGCTTCCTGCTCTCGCTGGTGACGGGGCCGCGCTATGCGACCTCCGATTATACCGAGACTTACGTCAATCAGATCCTGGGCCTGGTGAAGGACATTCCCGAAACCCGGGCGCAGTTCTCGGCCGTCGCCTTCGGTGGTACGACCAACAGCGCCTTCGTCGGTTTTGCCTTCAAGGATTGGGCGGAGCGGAAGCGCGGTTCGAAGGAGCTGCAGGCCGACATTACGGCTCGTATCGCCAAGGTGGCGGGTGTCCAGGCCTTCGTCTTCGCGCCGCCGACTCTGCCAGGCTCCGGCGGCGGCTTGCCGATTTCCATGGTGGTGCGCTCGACCGGCGATTCCGCTCAGGTCTACGAGGAAGCCGAGAAAATCAAGAACAAGGCGCAAGCCTCGGGCCGCTTCATCGTCGTGCAGAATTCGATGGCCTATGACGCACCTCAGGTGACGGTGACCATCGATCGCGACCGCGCCGCCGCGCTCAACCTGCCCATCGCCGATATCGGCCGGACGCTGACGCTGCTGGTCGGCGGTGCCGAAGTGGCGCAATTCGACCGCGACTCCAACAGCTATGACATCATCCCGCAGGTGCCGCAGGAATTCCGCGACAACCCCGAAAAGCTCGGCCAGTACTTCGTGCGCAGCGTGACGGGCGAGATGGTGCCGCTGTCGGCCGTGGTGACGATTTCGAACAATGCCTCGCCGGCGGCGATCGAGCAGTTCAACCAGCTGAATTCGTCGACGATCTCGGCGCTGCCGCTGCCCGGCGTCACCACGGGCGACGGTTTGAAAGTGCTCGAGGACATTGCCACGGAGAGCCTGCCCGACACTTTCTTCATCGACTATTCCGGCCAGTCCCGGCAGGAGAAGGAACAGGGCAACACGATCCTGATCGCTTTCGGCGCGGCCGTCATCGTCATCTACCTGGTGCTGGCGGCGCAATTCGAAAGCTTCCGCGATCCGCTGATCATCATGATGGCGGTGCCACTGTCGATCTTCGGCGCGATCGTGCCGCTCAATCTGGGCCTAGGCACCCTCAACATCTAT
Source organism: Mesorhizobium sp. LNHC229A00 (assembly GCF_000502415.1). Lineage (NCBI taxonomy): Bacteria > Pseudomonadati > Pseudomonadota > Alphaproteobacteria > Hyphomicrobiales > Phyllobacteriaceae > Mesorhizobium > Mesorhizobium sp. LNHC229A00. The sequence goes on along the minus strand of NZ_AYWQ01000015.1, from coordinate 57,156 downwards.
ACCCAGGTCGGACTGATCACCCTGATCGGCCTGATCACCAAGCACGGCATCCTGCTGGTCGAATTTGCCAACCAGCAGCGAGAACTGCATGGCATGCGGCGGCGTGACGCCATCATCGCCTCGGCCAAGGTGCGCCTGCGGCCGATCCTTATGACGACGGCGGCGATGGCGCTGGGCGTGGTGCCGCTGATCGTTTCCAGCGGCGCCGGTGCCGCGGCCCGCTATTCGATGGGCCTTGTCATCTTCACCGGCATCCTGGTCGGCACCATGTTCACACTGTTCGTCGTGCCAATGTTCTATACTTTCATCGCCAGCAAGGACCTGCCGCATCTGGCGGAAAAGCCGGATCCCAAGCTGATGCCGGCGCTGCCGAACTGAGGCACAGGGCGCAAGACACAAAAAGAAGCCGGGATTTCTCCGGCCTCTTTTTTGGCGATCGCTCCAGCAACTCCGGTACATAGCCGAATGCGGCAACCTGCCTGCTACTTGACGATGACGATGCTGGTGTTGGCCGGGCCGAAGGTCTCGACGAGCTGGTAGAAATCGGCGGCGTTGTCCGGGTGCAGCCGTACGCAGCCATGCGAGGCGGGCTGGCCGAGGCGCTTGATGGCATAGGTGGCATGGACCGCGTAGCCGCCGCTGAAAAACACCGAATGTGGCATCGGCGCGTTGTCGTATTTCTTCGAATACCACATCTGATGCATGCGCGTCGGCTTGAACGAGCCGGTCGGCGTCACGTGCGCCCTGTCGCCAGTGGAAACCTTCCAGGCGAAAGTCGGCCGGCCGTCGACCGAGACTTCCATGACCTGCTGCGACAGCGAAACGCGGGCAACGATGCTGTTGGCGGCATGGGCGGCCTTGGCGCCGAACAGAAGTGCACTGCCCATGAGCGCGGCGGCGGTGATGTTGATGAACTTTGCGGAAATGGTGGTGTGCATGATGTCCCCTCTCTCTGCCGGTCCGGCCGGCTCCAATTCGATGAGGCGGCTTATCCCAGCGGCATGTTTCGGAAAGATTTCGCGAAATGCTCGTTTGTGTTTCGAATCTGTTTCCACTGGTTAACAGGGCAATTACCCTGTTCGATGGCGCTCCATTCCGAACAGTTGGGACTGAGGATGAAGCACACAGGCATTCACCATGAAACGAAAGTTCGAGTTGCCTCCTAGATGAAAGAGTTTGTCTCCATTCGAAACCAATCTGCAACAAAGTGCGGTTTTGGACGGCATGATCCGGATACCGACCGGATGCAAAAGTTGACGCAACGAAAGCAGACGGCAACGACCAAGGGAACGAAAACGAACATACGCTCCTGGCTCTTCAGGATCAGCATCACGGCGGCGGCTGTCGGCGGCGTCGTCACCATTGCCGGCGGCCCCGTGCGGGGCTGGCGGCGATGAGTTCGAGTGAGATTTCGACCCTGCACGTCGCCCTGTTTGCGCCACGGTCTGGATCGTTTCCAGCCTGCGCATCGCCCGGTTGAAGGCCCTCTGGCGGGTTGGCCTTCGGCAACTGGCATTGCGCGGCCCCTCCGGCAACTTGCTGCCGAGAGGACCGAAGGCCCGCGCCGCGACGGGGGGCTCCGTGGGCGGCGCGGGCACTTCGGGAGTTTCGGGAAGCGATCCGCGACACAGTCATTTTTTGGGGAATTCAGATCATGAAAACAAAGTTCGCGGCTTCCGTGCTTTCCGCACTGCTTTATGCGCAGGGCCTACTCGGCTTTGCCGCACTCGCCACCGTGCTGCTCAAGGAACGCGCTCACGCAAGCGGGTTCGCCGTCAGCGGCGAAATGGCCTCGGGCCCGTCCTTGCTGGTGGTGCGCTGAACCTCGCGGGCATCGGCGCGGGAAACGGAAGCCCGATGTTCATCCGGCGAACCAGCGGGAAAACACAGCCGTCAGTCGGCGAACTGCCGTGGCGGATCGAACCTGTAGCCGGCGCCGCGTATGGTGGTGATGGTGTCGGTGTCGAGCTTGCGGCGCAGCCGCACGATGCGCGAGTCTATCGACCGATCGAAGGCGTCGGCATTCTCGGCCGGCGCCGCGGCGATAATGTCGTCACGGGTCAGCACCTTGCGCGGGCTCGCCAGGAACAGCCTGAGCAGCGCCACCTGGCCGGCCGAGAGCTGCTCCTGCGTACCGGAGCGGTGCATGACCATCGCCGACCTCAGGTCGACGGTCGCGTTCTCCAGCACGATCAGTTCCTGGGTGCCCCTGCCGCGCCGCGAAAGCAGGCCGCCGACTCGCGCGGCGAGTTCCCTGACATTGAGCGGACTTTCGACGACGTCGGCGGCGCCAAGCTCGAGCGCCAGCACCTTGTCGAGGAGATCGGCGGGCCGGCATATCAGGATGAAATCCGGTCCATGCTCGCTACCCCCAGCTTGGCCGCCAAAACGCCTGAGCAGATCCCGCCCTTCCGCCTGGCTGAGGCTGTCCCCGACGACGACAACGTCGATGCCGCCGCTCGCCAGCAGCGATTCCGCCTCCCAGGGCTGCCGCGCCCGGCGCACGTCATGGCCGCGCCGCTCCAGATGGTCGGCAAGCTCGGTCGCGACGACCTCGGCGACGGAAACAAGCGCGATGACGGCTCGTGCGGCCATGTTTTCCAACCGTTCCCTTGCAACCGGATATGAGTGCTGGACATCATGTTTATACCCAATCTACTTTCCACTGAAAGTGGGAGCGAGAGCATCGTGCGGGCAAGAATTGTCATCGTCGAGGATGAGCCCGACCTGAGGGACGCGGTCGCCGAATATCTCGGCGCCGCCGGCTACGATGTTTCGACCGCTGAAACCGCGGCCGCCGCGCGCGGCCTGATCGAGACGCAGTCCTTCCATCTGGCTATCCTCGACATCGCCATGCCGGGCGAGGATGGCTTGTCGCTTGGCCGCTGGCTGCGCTCGAAAATGCCGATCGGGATCATCTATGCGACCGCGGCCGGCACCGCGCTCGACCGCATCGTCGGACTGGAACTCGGCGCCGACGATTATATAGTCAAGCCGTATGAACTGCGCGAGGTGCTGGCCAGGGTGCGCAGCGTGCTGCGCCGTGTTCCCCAGCCGACGGAGCCGCAGGACAGGAAAGCCAGGACGGATCGGCGCTCCGTCGCTTTCGGCCCCTTTCAGGCCGATCTCGACGGCAGGATGGTCACCGGCGCCAACGGCACGGTGATCGACATGGCCAAGAGCGAATTTGACGTGCTGGAGGTTTTCCTGACCCGCGCCAACCGGCTGCTGACCAGGGCCGCGATCTCCGAGGCTATCGGCTTCACCGAGGATCCGGAATCGTCGCGCGCCGTCGATATCCGCATCATGCGCCTGCGCAAGAAGATCGAGGCGGACCCGGCCAACCCGAAATTCCTGCGCACGGTGCGTGGCGAAGGCTATATCTTCTCGCTGCCGGCCGGCGACGGCAACTGAGCGTCAGACCCACGGGGGTTCCGCTCCGCAGCCGTTGCCAGCCGATCGAATTGGCGTGACTCTGGACTAATGGCTGACAATGACGGGCGACACGGCAAACACGGACATGCAAGGTTTCAGGCAGGGCGCGGCGATGGCCGCCGTACGTGTCGTGCGCCGGCTGCGCGAGGCCGGCGACTGGCAGCGCGAAATGGACGGCATACTGGAAACGCTGTGCCACGCCATGGATTGCCAGCGCGGCATCCTGTTCCGCCTGCGCGAATTGCCCGGCCAGGGTTTCGCCCAGTCGGTCGCTGCCTACTGGATCGATCCCGACTTCGGCGGAGAACTGGCCTCACCGACCGTCATCATGCAGTCGATCGTCAATTCGGATCCGCTGCTTGAGCGGCTGGCCGAGGATGAGCGGCAGGGCAAGATTTTCACCGGCCATACGCGCGATCTCGAAGGATTCCTGAGGGCCGATTTCGAGAAGCAGAACATCAAGTCGTTTCTGTCGGTGTCGGTATTCGCGCACGGCCATTTGTGGGGCACGCTGGCCGTCAATGACTGCGTCGAAGAGCGGGAATGGACCGACGAGGAGGAGGCGACGCTGCACATCATCGCTCTCGCCATCGGCGACGCCATCGAACACTCCCCTTCCGACGCCCATGCCAGCGAAGTGATCCGCCGCACCATGCTGCAGGCGTCGCTCGACGCCATTATCGTCATCGACGAGGCCGGATCGATCATCGAATTCAATCCGGCCGCCGAGAAGATGTTCGGCTTCCTGCGCAGCGATATCCTCGGCAAGGACCTGCTCGACACCGTCGTTCCTGAATATTACCGCAAGGGCTATGCCTCGGGCGCCGACTACATGTCCGGCCGTGGCGCCCCGATGGTCGGACAGCGGCTCGAGACCGTGACACAGAATGCAGCCGGCGAGGTGTTTCCGATCGAACTGACGGCGACCGAGATGCGGGTCGCCGACCGCCGCCTCATCTTTGGCTCGATCCGCGACCTGCGCGACAGGCTGCGCGCCGAGGAAGAGATCAACCGGCAGCGCGAGAAGCTGCACCAGAACGAGAAGATGGCGGCGATGGGCTCGCTGCTTGCCGGCGTCTCGCACGAACTCAACAATCCACTGGCGGTCGTCGTGGCCCAGTCGACGCTGCTGCATGAATTCGCCTCGGATCCGCAGACCAAGGTCCGGGCCGAGAAGGTGCGTGCCGCCGCCGAGCGCTGCGGGCGCATCGTCAAAAGCTTCCTGTCGATGGTTCGCCTCCATCCGTCGGCACAGGCCGAGACCGATCTCAACCAGGTGATCCGCGCCGCTCTCGAAGTGACCGCCTACGGCGCGCGCTCGAGCGGCATCGTCATCGATACCGATTTCGCGCCAGGTCCGCTGCTCGCCATGGCCGATGCCGACCACGTGACACAGGTGGCGGCCAATTTCCTCATCAACAGCCAGCATGCCCTGGCCGGCGTCGCCGGCGACCGCCTGATCAAGGTGCGGAGCTTCCGCGGCGATCGTGGCAATCCCGGCTTCTCGGTCGAGGACAACGGGCCCGGCATTCCCGAAGCCATCCGTTCGCGCATTTTCGAATCCTATTTCACCACCAAGCCGGTCGGCGTAGGCACCGGCATTGGCCTGTCGATCTCGAAATCGATCATCGAACGGCACAATGGCAATGTCTGGTTCGAGGAGGTGTTGCCGAGAGGCGCGCGTTTCGTCGTCCAGTTGCCGGCGATCTCCGCGGGAATCGCGGCCGCCGGCGAAAGCCAGCCACGATCGAGCGGCCTGCGCCATGCGCTGATCATCGATGACGAGCCTGACGTCGCCGGCTCCTTGTCCGATATTCTCGAACTGATGGGCATCAAGTCGAGGATCGCGCCGCTCTGGGAATCGGGCGCCGCCACCTTGGACGGCCACATGCCCCCCGATATCGTCTTTTCGGATCTGCGCATGCCCGGTATATCAGGCATTTCGATCTACCGCGAACTGCTCGCCGAGCGGCCCGACCTGGCGCGGCGTTTCGTGCTCGTCACCGGCGACCTGATCGGCGCGAAGGCGGAAGTCGAAGCCTTGCCGGCGCAGCAGCGGCCACAGATCCTCGAAAAACCGTTCAGCACGCTGGATGTACGCAGCGTGCTTTCGACCATCGCCGAGCAGGCCGCGTCGAAGGCATAAAAAGGCTCCCGGCCGATATCGCGGCGGGAGCCGAAGAGAGCGCTGAGAAGCGCTCGGGGAGGTAGGGCATGATCCCCAAACGGGAACCGGTTTCGGGATCATGCCCCGGCAGAAACGCAGAGGCAGAAATCAGAAGATGTTGGGCGCGCTGGTCAGCGGCGCGGCGTTGGCGATCATGCGGATCGCGCGGGTCTTGTGTGTTCCGGACTGCTCGGCAATGGCGCGCAGGCAATCCACGCTCTCGGCGCCCCAGGCCTGCCCCCTGCAGGCGAAATCGATTGCCGGCATGGGCAGGCGGGCGGTCGTGGTTGTGGTCGGCGCGCCTTCGACGAGGTTGGCGGGCGGATTCAACGAAGCGAAGGCTGGGCCGACCGTCGGCGTGAACGCCATGCCGGCGAAGGCGCAAGCAGCCAGCGCCATGAACATTCCCATCGGGTGGTCGGTGGCGCGCTGGCGAAGGGCCAGCTTCGGGCGACGGTCAGCGCGCTCTGGAGCTTCAAGGCGGTTGCCGCTGGTGATCTGGACTTTCGCATGCATCGTCATCCCCTTCGTTGATTTTCTTTTTGCGATGAAACGAATTTAATCGCGCCTTGTAACGGCGCAAAGGTGACGAGAGCCCGGCAATGTAACCGGATTGAAACATCATACGGGCAAAAACGGGCAGGGTCGGTCATTGGACTATGTTTTGGACCAAGGAGCGAGTTGCAAGGCGTGCACTACCGGGGGCCACGTACGTCGAGGCATTGCCGGCGGAAGACCTTGTCGGAAGGCACGATTGGCGGCGCGAGCCGACGATAGATGGCGTTACGGAACCCTGGCTAAGATCCGGACTTTCCGGGGTTTTCGAAGCCCGCAACGGCGCGGGATTCCCGTGGAGGAGCGCCGACGTTTTCGCTGCGAAATCATAGTATTTCCACAAGCCATTGCATTTCAATGTAAAATATGATTATATTGAATGCTTATTCAATAAAAAGAAGAGACGTTTTATGAACCCGCACCTCCGTGACGTGGCAATCCCGAACGATTGGGATCGGCGGGGACTGCCGGGCTGGAGCTACCATTCCGACGCCCTTCTCGAACTCGAGAAGGAGCATGTGTTCCGCAATCATTGGCAGATCGTCGGCCATGTCTGCGACATCCCTGACGCCGGCGACTACCTCACCATGGATGTCGTTGGCGAGCGCGCCCTGATCGTGCGCGGCAAGGACGGCGTCGTGCGCGGTTTCAACAACATGTGCCGCCACCGCGGCAGCCGCGTCGTCGCCGACAGCCAGGGCAATTGCAAGAACGCGCTGGTCTGTCCTTTCCATGGCTGGGTCTACAATCTCGACGGCACGCTGCGCGGCGCCGCCCGCCCGCGCTCCTTCCCCGACCTCGACAAGACCGAGTTCGGCCTGATGCCGCTCGATCTCGAAATCTGGATGGGCTTCATCTTCATCCGCTTCCGCAATGGCGGGCCACAGCCCTCCGTTGCCGAACTGCTGAGGCCGATCGAACCCGAATTCGCGCATTACAAGGCCGCCGATATGGTGCCTTCCTGGGGTATTTGGACCCAGAAAACGCCGGTCAACTGGAAGTCGGTGCGCGACGTCGACAATGAAGGATATCACGTCGCCATGGCGCATCCCGCCTTGCAGGATCTCTATGGCGCCACCTATTTCGACGAGCCCTTCGTCAACGGCGTCTCGCGCTCCTTCGCCACCTACAACCCGTATGCCGGCCGCCGCTGGAGCGTGAAGAACTACGTCAAGATCGCGCCGGAGCCGACGCATCTGCCGGACCATCTCAGGAAGGCCTGGGTCTATTACGGCATTTTCCCCAACGCCGTTCTGTCGGTGATGCCGGAATCGGTGCAGTTCTATCAGGAGTTCCCGCTATCGACGGGTGAGACGCTGCTGCGCGGCGCCATCTATCGCTACCGCGACGAGAGCCGAGAGCAGGCCGCCGCCCGCTACCTCTCCTTCCGCATCGATCGCGACACCATGTCGGAAGATGTGCAGCTCTCGGTCTGGTCGAACGAATCCATGCTGTCCGAGGCTTTCGAGGGCTTTTATCTCTCCGACCTCGAATATGGCGTGCGCACCCACCACGACCACCTGCGCAAGCAGGTTCCGGTGCTCGGCCTGGAAACAGCGCCGGAAGAAAAGGACATGTGGAATTTGAACGACGCGCTGCGGAGCCGGGCGTAACAACCCTGGTGATTGGCCAAAGCCGCGATGCGAGCGCCCCTCTTACCGTCAGCGCTGCCCTTCATCCGCCGTTCGGGCTCCTTCTCCGGTGAATGGGGAGAAGGAGGAAACTCACCCCTGCCACACACCCTCTTTCCTGAGATCTTCCATCGTGCGTGAAATGCCTTCGCGCAGAATGCCGACCATGTCGTCGATCTGCTCGCGCGTGATGACGAGCGGCGGCGACATAACGCACATGTTGATCAGCGGCCGCACCAGCAGGCCAAGCTCGTGGCAGTGGGCGTCGATGCGTTTGCCGACATCCTTGTCGAGCTGCAGCGGATCCTTGCTTTCGCGATCGGCGACGCATTCGACACAACCCATCAGCCCGACGCCACGCACTTCGCCGACCAGGGGCAGCTCTTCCAGCGTCTTGAGCTGCGCCTGGAAATAGGGCGCGACCTCAAGCGTATGCGCAAGCACGCTTTCTTCCAGCAGGTCGAGATTCTTCAAGGCCACGGCACAGCCGACCGGATGGCTGGTGTAGGTCAGGCCATGGCCGAACATCGCGTCGGGATGATTGGAACGCCGCAACTCTTCCAGCAGCCGCTCCGAGATGATGACGCCGCCAAGCGGGAAATAACCCGAGGTGACGCCCTTCGCGAAAGTGATCATGTCGGGGTCGATGCCAAACACGTCGCCCGAGGCAAAGACATGGCCCAGACGTCCGAAGCCCGTCACCACCTCGTCGGAGATATAGAGAATATCCTTGTCGCGGCAGATCTCGCGGATGCGCCTGAGGTAGCCGTCCGGCGGAATGATGACGCCGCCGGACGCCTGTATGGGTTCGCCGACGAAGGCGCCTAGTCTGTCCGCGCCGACACGCGCGACCGTATCGCGGAACTGATCGACAAGGAAATCGGTGAAGGCAGCGATGCTCATGCCTTTCGGCCGGCGGAACGGGTCGGGGGAGGCGAGCTTGACCACCAGCTCGTCGGCGCCATCCATCCAGTCGCGGTCGCGTGGGCGGCCATTGAGCGAAGCCGAGAGGTAGGTTGAGCCATGATAGGCGCCGCCACGGCTCAGGATCAGCTTCTTTTCCGGCCGGCCGCGCACATTGTTGTAGAACTGCATGAAGCGCAGCGCCGTCTCGACCGCCGAGGAACCGCCCGTGGTGTAGAAGACATGGCTGAGATCGCCTGGGGCATGGCCGGCGATGCGCTTGGCGAGCTCCGCCGACGGCGCGTTCATCGTGTACCAGGGCGTGTTGTAGGACAGCGCCATCGCCTGGTCGTACATCACCCTGGCGAGTTCCTCGCGGCGATGCCCGACATTGACGCACCACATGCCGGCCGGGCCGTCGATCAGCCGCTTGCCGGTGCTGTCGGTGATGTAGATGCCATCGCCCTCGCCGATCAGCGCGCGCGCCTCCGAACCGACGGAACCGGCGTAGGGCCAGGGCTGGATGAGATGACGCTTGGCCAGCTCGACCGCATCGTCGCCGCCAAGGCCAGCCGTTTCGCGTGCCTTCAGATCCCTCACAGCCGCCATCATCGCCTCCACATCATCCCCGAATTTTCCGGTCATCAATCCGGTTCGCCATGGCCGAAATCGGCACCCTGCTCACGTGATTTTGAATGTCCGTTCAATCAATATTGCAGAATTACCGCTTGATTTCAATCCGCGGATGCGCGCATGATGAAAGAAAGCCGGCAAGCGGAACAATAGCCGGCGCCAGCCCAAAGGGATGCCGTATGGCGGGACGATCCAGGCCAGCAATCGAGATCACACCCGGAGCCCGTCCCCCCAGGGTCTGGCAATGACGGCGACTGCGGAAGGGTCGCCCTGGTTCGGCATGACGCGGGCCAGAAGAAATGCCTTTCTGCAATCCGAGCCTGTACAAGGCTTCGCCTTGATCAGCCCGACCTTTCTCTATGCTCTCATCCTTCTGGTCCTGCCGATCCTGGTGGTCATCGCCCATTCCTTCTGGACGCAGCACTACCTGACCATCGACCGAACCTTCACGCTGGAAAACTATCGCGTCGCACTGACCGAGCCGATCTACCGCGATCTGTTGTGGCGCTCGCTCTACATCTCGCTGACTGTCAGCCTGTTCACTGTCGTCCTCGCCTACCCGATCGCCTATTTCATTTCCTTCCATGGCGGCCGTCACAAGAGCCTGTGGCTCTTCCTCATCACCATCCCGTTCTGGACCAGCTATCTCTTGCGCGTGATGTCGTGGAAGGTCATCCTGGGCTACAACGGCGTTTTGAATTCCGGCCTGATGGGTCTGGGCATCATCGACGAACCGTCGACCGCCCTGCTCTACAATTCGAGCGCTGTCATCATCACGCTCACCCATGCTTGGGCGGCTTTCGCCATCCTGCCGATTTTCGTGTCCCTCGAGAAGGTCGACCGCACGCTAGTCGAAGCGGCCACCGACCTCGGCGATAGCCCCTTCCGATCGTTCCTGCGCGTGACTTTGCCGCTGTCGGCGCCAGGCATCATCTCCGCGGCGCTGATCGTCATGATCCCGACGGTCGGCGACTATGTCACGCCAAAGCTCGTCGGCGGCAAGGACGGGGTCATGATCGCCAATGCCATCCAAGCGCAGTTCGGCAAAGCCGCCAACTGGCCGCTCGGTGCCGCGCTTTCCGTCACCACCATGCTGATCGTCTCCCTGATGGCCGGCGCCACGGTGTTGATCATCCGCGGCTTGCAAAGGATGGCGCGATGAAGGCGCGGCGCTTGCTGCCGGGCGGCTGGCTATCGGCCTACGCGTTCCTCTATATCGTCTTCCTCTATCTGCCCGTCATCTTCCTGCCGATCTTCTCGGTCAACATGGCGGCGACGCCGAAATTCCCGCTGACGGGCTTCACCCTGCAGTGGTACGAAGACCTGCCGCGCACGCCGGCGCTGCTCGATGCCGCCTGGAACAGCCTGATCGTCGGCGTCTCGGCGGCCATCCTCTCCACCGTACTCGGCATCCTCGCCGCTCGCTCGATCACCCGCTACCGTTATCCCGGCCGCCGCGCCATCAACGGTCTGATCATGGCGCCGCTTGTGCTGCCTGAAGTGATCGTTGCCATCTCGATGCTGCTGGTGTTGCTGCAGTTGGGCCTCGGTCTTTCGCTGTTCACCGTCGTGCTCGGCCACGTCCTGGTCTGCATTCCCTATTCGATGACGGTGCTGACTTCCGGCTTCGAAGGTTTCGACCGCAGCCTCGAGGAAGCCTCCGCCGATCTCGGCGAAAGCGCCGTCGGCACTTTCCGGCGCGTGACGTTGCCGATGGTGGCGCCGGCGATCATTTCCAGCCTGCTGGTCTGCTTCACCATCTCGCTGGACGAATTCATCATCGCCTTCTTCCTTACCGGCACCGAGGCGACGCTGCCGATCTACATCTGGGGTCAGTTGCGTTTCGCCTCGAAACTGCCCGGCGTCCTGGCGCTGGGCACGCTGCTTTTGGTTGCCTCTTTCCTGTTGATGACAATTGCTGAAATCCTGCGTCGCCGCGCGGCCAGACGCACGCAGAACGAGGGAGGCCTCTATGCCTGAGCAGCCGCGGATCGAGCTATCTCACGCGGACAGGATCCATTCCGAAAGATCGATGATCGAGATCCGCAATGTCACCCGCAGCTATGGGGCGTTCAAGGCGCTGGACGACGCCTCCCTGACCATCAGGGAAGGCGAGTTCTTCTCGCTGCTCGGCCCGTCGGGCTGCGGCAAGACCACGCTTTTGCGCATGATCGCCGGCTTCGATAATCCGACCAGCGGTTCGATCGCGGTTGGCGGCCAGCCCATGGAAGGCATACCGGCCAACCGCCGGCCAACCAACATGGTGTTCCAGAGCTACGCGATCTTCCCGCACCTGAATGTCGAGCAGAACGTCGCCTACGGGCTGAAGCGGTTGAAGCTGCGGGGTGGCGAAGAGAAGCGCCGGGTCGAGGAAGCGCTGGCGCAGGTCTCGCTCACCGGCCTCGGCAAGCGGCTTGGCACGGAGCTTTCCGGCGGCCAGCGGCAGCGCGTGGCGCTCGCCCGCGCCCTGGTGATGCGACCTAAGGTGCTTCTGCTCGACGAGCCGCTGTCGGCGCTCGACAAGAAGCTGCGCGAGCAGATGCAGGTCGAACTGCGCCGCCTCCAGCAGGCCGTCGGCATCACCTTCGTCCTGGTCACCCACGATCAGTATGAAGCGCTCGCAATGTCCGACCGCATCGCCGTGATGTTCGGCGGCAGGATCGCGCAGGTCGCCTCTCCGAAGGAAATCTACCAGCGCCCGGTCAACCGTCAGGTCGCCGACTTCCTTGGCGGCATGAATTTCGTCAAGGCCGACATCGTCGAGGAGAACGGCACCTCGCTGGTTCTCGATACGCTCGGATTCGGCCGCGTCAAGACCGACAAGCCGAAGGCTTTCGTGCGCAATGGCGGCGGCGCGACGCTCGGCATCCGACCGGAGCGCCTGCGCGTGCTATGGGACAACGCGACAGCCAAGTTCGAGGTCGCCGGCAAGGTGGTGGAACGCCACTATTTCGGCGAGATCACCCATCTGATCGTCGAGATCCCTGGCCTTGAGAAGCCGCTCTCGGTGACCGAGACCAACGATTTCGGCGCCGATGACATTCCAGTCGGCACCTCGATCCGCCTTGCCTATGATCCGGAAGCGCTGGTCGCGATGGCCGACTGAACTCCGGCGATGATCCTGCGCGCCGCGATACGCCCGGCCACGATCGCGCCCTCGACATAGCCCGGGAATGAGGGCGACAATTCCGACGACGCGAAATGCACCGGCGGTGCGCCGGCAAGAATGGTGCGCTCGGCACCCCTCGCCGACACATCGACGATCACGTCGCTATAGGCGCCCCCGCTCCAGCGGTCATGCGTCCAGTCGCGGCGGCTGAAATCGAGAACATCCGCCGCCTCCGCACCCAGCGCCTCCACAAGCTTCCTCGTCACCTGTCTCCGCAGATCCGACTCGCCGAGTTCGTGCCAGCGCAGCGCCAGCGGTCCGCCAACGAAGACGACAAGCGCCGCATGATCGGGATCCCTGCTCGCGTCGCAGGCAAACAGCCCCGGCAGACCGCGCCACATCACCATCCCGCTCAAATCCCGCTCGCGCCAGAATGGCTTGGGATAGCGCACCAGGACCTTGATCACCGCGCCGCTTTCCCAGGCGCCGAGCGCCGTTTCCAGGGCTGCCGGCAAGGCGGGCGTAAAATCGAGCTTCGCGGCTGTCGCCGGCGGCACGGCGACCAGAACTTCTCGCGCTTCGATCACGCTATTGCTGGAGACGACACGAACCCCTGCCGGACCGTATTCGATGCCGATGACAGGTTCGCCGAGCCTCACCCGGTCGCCGAGGTCCTCCGCCAGATCATCGGCCAACGACTGCATGGTCTCGCGTAGGGAATATTGCAGCTCCGGCACCTCGTTGGTGATACGGCGGTCATTGTCGATCAGATACCAGAGCGGCACCTTCTCCAACGCCAGGCACCACAGGCCCTCGATCATCGACCGGAAGGCCGCCTTGGCCTCGCCCACGTCATCCTGCCTCTCCAGCCACTCGGCAACGGTCGATCCGGCAATGGCGGGATCGTTGGGCTCGATGCTGTTCATGCGTTCGCGGATCGCCATCGAGGCTTGATAGGTCCGCTCGGCCCGGCCGACCGACATTGACGGGTAAGTGATGAAATCGCCCTCGACGTAGGTCTCGACGAAGGTCCTGCCGCGAGCCTGGGCCAGTTCCATCAGCTGCGGCATGTCCTCGCAAAGGAACTGGCCGCCGCTGTCGATGCGCTCGCCAAGCCCGTTCCACAGGGCCTCGACCCGCCCACCGACGCGGTCGCGTGCCTCGAGCAGCAGGAAGCCGACGCCGGCCCTCTTCAGCTCAAGCGCCGCCGACAGGCCGGTGAAGCCGGCGCCGACGATGACGACGTCGGTTCTTTCTGTCTGGTCGTTCAATAGCCAGCCTTGATCTTCTCGAACTCGTCGATCATGCGCTTCTTCAACTCGGGCGCGACAGGCTGCTGGAACAGGGTCTTGTCGAGGAATTTTTCGAGATTGTCGAAGCCGCTGTCGGCCACCACCTTGTGGTCGATATCAGCCATTCCGGCGTCGTTGCCGTGGCCATAGCCGAAGGTCTTGACCATATAGTCGGACACGCCGGGCGCATTGACGGCGCTGAGGAAATCATAGGCCTGGTCGAGCTTGCCTGGCGGTCGGTCCAGTAGAAACGGATGTTCTTGTGCACGTCGCGCAGGAAAGTGGACGCCTGCTTGAACTGGCCGTCGGTCATCTTGGTCCAGTCCTTGAGACCAATGACCAGGCTCGCCAAGGCATAGGCGTCGTCGACATTCTCCCCGATGGTGACGCGGCCCTTGAAACGCGGATCGGCGAAAATCTTGAGCGACTGTGCCTGATCGGCCGTCACCTTGTCGGTGCGATAGAGCAGCGAGGTGTTGCCCCAGTCGAATGACATGAACCATGCCTTGCCGTCGGCGGTGACGGCGAGATCCTTCATCGCCATGATACCGGAGTTGAGATCCTTCCAGCCGGCGATCCTGGACGTGTCGAGCGGCTGCAGCATGCCGGCCTCGCGCCACTTGACCACGCTCTGCGAGCAGGGATGCGCTATATCGGCCTTGAAACCTGCCCGCATCTTCTCGAACGCCTCGTCCTCGTCGCCGAAGAAAGCAAAGGTCGGCTCGGCGCCATACTTGGCAGTGTAAGCCGGGTGCAGCAGGGGATCCTCGTAGCCCGACCAGTCGAACACGACGAGGGCGCCGCCGCCTTCGGCGAGCGCGTAAACCGCGCCGGCACCGAGCGTACAGGCAGCGGCGATGACAACGCGGCGAAGCACGGAATTCATGGCGCGAAAAACTCCCCCATCGCGAAAGATGTCGAGAGCGAAGTTAGGCAAATTCAAGCGCTTTGGCGAGCCCATCCGCCGATGCTGCCGGCAGACGGACGGGCACGATAGACAACGGCTCAATAGCCGGCTTTGATCTTCTCGAACTCGGCGATCATCTTGAGCTTGAGATCGGACGGGAGCGGCTGCTGGAACAGTGTCTTGTCGACGAATTTCTGCACGTCGTCATAGCCCTTTTCCTTCAGGATGGCCTGATCGACGCCGGCCATGCCCTTGGCGTTGGCCTGGCCGTAGCCCCAGTCCTTGACCAGCACCTTGGCGGTCTCAGGATCGTTGACCGCGTTGAGATAGTCATAGGCCTTGTCGGTATTGCCGGGCGCATCCTTGAACAGCACGTAGCCGCACACCCACGTCGAGATGCCTTCCGCCGTGTCCTTCTTCGACTTGATCGGCACGCCGGCAGCAACCGACTGCACGGTCGCATCGTTCCAGGCCCAGGCGAGATCGACCTCGCCGCCGCTCAGAAGCTGGACGACGTCGGTGGTATCGGTCCAGTAGGAGCGCACGTTCTTGTGCACCTGGCGCAGGAAGTCGGAGGCCTGCTTGAACTGGTCGTCGGTCATCTTGGTCCAGTCCTTCAGGCCGATGGCAAGGCTCGCCAGCGCATAGGCATCGTCGACATTGTCGCCGATCGAAACCCGGCCCTTGAACTTCGGGTCGGCGAACGCCTTCAGCGACTGCACGTCCTTTTCGTCGATCTTGGAGGAGTTGTAGGTAAGCTGCGTGTTGCCCCAGTCCCAGGGCATGAACCAGGCTTTCCCGTCCTCCGTCGNCGGTTGCAGCAGGCCCGCCTCGCGCCACTTCGTCACGCTCTGCGAGCAGGGATGGCCAAGGTCGGCCTTGAAGCCGGAACGGACCTTTTCGAACGCCTCGTCCTCGTCGCCGAAGAAGGCAAAGGTCGGCGAATCGCCGTTTTTCTCGACATATTTCGGGTGGAAGCTCGGATCCTCATAGCCTGACCAGTCGAACACGATCAGATCCTTGTCGGCCGCGATCGCCAGCGCCGCGGCCGAAGCCGCCAGTGTTCCCGTTAGCGCGAGCGTCAGCGTCAGGCGTCTTGTCAGTGTCTTCATTGCTGTTGATCCTCTGCCGTTTCTTATGGTTTCGTCTTTCTTATGATCTCGTAGGGCTGGCGGCCTTCAGCGGGTAGTGTTTCGGAAAAGCCGCCGACAGAAATTCATTGGCCGCCTGCAAGGAGGTCTCCCGCGTGGTGTCCTCGGTTCCCATCATCAACCGCAGCCACAAGCCTTCCAGCATGGCGCTGAGCGCCAGCGCCATGACCTGCGGCTCATAGGCGTAGCCGCCGCTCTGTTTCAGAGCCGCGCACAGGTCGATGAAAATATTCTGGTAAACGGCATCCCGCGCGCTGCTCAGCGCCTGGTAGGTCGGCCGCGACTTGGCCTCTCCCCAGAAGGCGCACCATGCGGCAAGCTTGCGCTTGTTGCAGATGGAGCGGTCGAAATCGGCCGCGACGAGGACCTGGAGTTGCCGCGCGGGGTCGTCTCCTGCCTTTTGCAAGGCATTGCGCCAGTGCGCGGAATACTCGTCGTACATATATTGTAGCGTCGCGACGAGCAGCTTCTCCTTGCTCTCGAAATGGAAATTGACAATGCCGCGCGACAGGCCGGCGCCGTCGGCGACATCGGCCATCGTCGTTTCCGAATAGCCGCGCTTGGCGAGCGAATCGATCGTCGCCTCGATGAGCTGAAGCTGCCTGACCTCCTTCGAGGCCTTGCGCCCGCGCTTCTCGGATTCGGCTTTCCGCGCCGGTTCAAGAAGCGCGTCCCTGGCGTCTGCCGTTTTCATGCGTGTGAAGGTCTCCAGCATCGCCGGCTATCCCTTTGCATCCGGCTTCCACCAGCGAAGATGA
This sequence comes from Mesorhizobium sp. LNHC229A00, assembly GCF_000502415.1. Classification (NCBI taxonomy): domain Bacteria; kingdom Pseudomonadati; phylum Pseudomonadota; class Alphaproteobacteria; order Hyphomicrobiales; family Phyllobacteriaceae; genus Mesorhizobium; species Mesorhizobium sp. LNHC229A00. The sequence continues at coordinate 40,615 of NZ_AYWQ01000015.1, read as the reverse complement.
GTGGGACGGTGCTCGCGCTGTCAAGCACCTTCTGCATGGCCTCCCAGCTTATGATGGCGGCCTCGTCATACTGCGAAGTGACGTCTGCCATTTCAATCATCAGCCTCGGTTCTCACGGACGGATTACTGGGTTCGAATGCCGGCAAAGCGTAACTCACGCCCGGAAAAACGCAACATCATTTGTTGAACATTCATTCAGTAAGGCTGGACACAATGGCTGGTACCGTGCCAAATTCCGCGCATTCGACACCAAATCACGCAGAAGTGAAAGCGGGACGCAGATGAGCACTGGGCCACAATGAAAGCTTGGGATGCGATCATCATCGGCGGCGGACACAATGGCCTTGTCAACGCCTGTTACCTGCAGCGCGCCGGTCTCGACGTGCTGGTTGTGGAGAAGAACGACTGGGTCGGAGGCGCGGCCACCAGCCGCGAGCTGACGCCGGGCTTCCTCTACTCCAACTGCTCCTACGTCTGCTCGCTGTTCCGGCCCGAGATCATGCGCGATCTGGAGCTCCCCCGCTTCGGCCTGCAAGTCATCTCCTATGAGGGCGGCGCGGTGTTCACCCGGGATGGCGACTACCTCGCCAACTACCGCGACCACGACGCGCACCGGCGGGAATTCGCTCGTTTCTCCAAAAGGGATGCCGAGGCCTATGACCGCTACGCCCGCGACGTGACGCGGCAGTGCCGCTTCATCCAGCCGCTTTTGATGCGCACCGCGCCGGATCCGACCAGCCTGCGCCCGCGCGACCTCGGCGAGCTGCTCTATCTCGGCAAGAAATTCGCGGGTCTCTCCGCCGAGGAAATGGCGTTGACGCTGCGCTTCTGGACCATGTCTATCTCTGAGTTCCTCGACGAATATTTCGAGACCGACGTCATCAAGGCGAACTTCGCCCTGTCTGGCATCATCGGCACGGCACTCGGGCCGATGTCGCCCGGCACCGCTTACGTGCTGCTGCATCACTATATGGGCGAGGTCGACGGATCGGTCGGCGCCTGGGGCTATGCGCGCGGCGGCATGGGCGCCGTCACCAAGGCGCTGGCCGCCTCGTTCAAGGCCTCGGGTGGGACCATCCGCACCGGCGCCGAGGTCGACCATGTGCTGGTGAGCCGTGGCAAGGCCAGGGGCGTCGTGCTGGCCGGCGGCGAGGAGGTTTACGGCAAGCTGGTCGTCTCCAATGCCGACGTGAAGCGCACCTTCCTGAAGCTGGTCGAGGAGAAGGAACTGCCCGACATCTTTCTGCGCCGGGTGAAGAACTTCAAGATTCGCGGATCTTCCGGAAAGGTCAACATAGCCCTCGATTCGCTGCCGGAATTCCCGGCGCTGCCGAAGGATTCGCCGGTCTATCGCGGCGACATGCATTTCACCGATTCGATGGAGCGCATGGAGCGCGCCTATGACGACTGGAAGGCCGGCCGCTGGTCCGCCGATCCGTTCCTCGACATGGTCATCCCGACGACGCTCGACCCGACCATGGCGCCGCCCGGGAAACATTTCATGAGTTGCTTCGTGCAGTACGCTCCGCCCAAGATCGCTGGTCGCGAGTGGACGGACGCCGATCGTGACGGTTTTGCTGAAAGCGTGATTGCGCAGATATCGGACTATTCACCCGGCTTCCGCGACCGCATCGTCCATATGGAGGTGCGCACGCCACGCGAGATCGAGGCCGAGGTCGGCCTCACCGAAGGCAACATCTTTCAGGGCGAACTGACCTTCGACCAGTTGCTGTTCAACCGTCCGGTGCCCGGTTACGCGCAGTATCGGTCGCCGGTCGGCGGCCTCTATATGTGCGGCTCCTCGACCCACCCCGGCGGCGGCGTCATGGGTGCACCCGGACGCAACGCAGCCTCCGAAATCCTGCGCGATCTCGCAAAATCCACTTCGCATATGAGCCCGGCCCATGACGTCATTTGATGCCATCGTTATCGGCGGCGGCCACAACGGGCTTGTCGCAGCCGCCACGCTGGCGAAGTCAGGCCGTAAGGTGCTGGTGCTGGAAGCAGGAGCCGAACTCGGGGGCGCCGCGCGGACCGAGGAATTTGCGCCGGGTTTTCGCGCTTCATCCATCGCGCATGTGTTGAACCGGCTGCATCCCGACGTGGTGAAAACGCTGGAGCTGGAAAAGCACGGGCTGCGGATCGCTCGCTCCGACTTCCTGCCGTCGGTCGCATTGTCGAAAGATGGACCGCCGCTTGTCCTGCATGGTGCTTATGGCGAGGTGCTGAGTGGCGCCAGTTCGTCGGAACAGTCCGCCTGGAAGGAATTGCGCGCGCAATTGCTGCGCTATGCCGGCATCCTGAAACCCTTCCTGTCGCGCCGGCCGCCCGATCTCGGCGGCATGTCGCTGCAGGAGGCCGCTTCGCTCGCCCATACCGCGGTGGCGCTGAAGAAACTTGGCAAGGAAGACATGCGCGACTTCCTGCGCGTGCTTTTGATGAACGTTGCCGACCTGCTTGACGAACAGCTCGCCGATATCAGGCTGAAAGGGCTGCTCGCCTTCGACGCAACGCTCGGCAGCCATCTCGGCCCGCGCTCGCCGACCTCGCTGCTCGGCCTCTATTATCGTCTGACCGGCGCGAGCGGCGGTGCGGCCGGAGCGCAATTGCTGCCAACGGGCGGCATGGGCGCGGTGGTCGCCGCCATCCGCACTGCTGCCGAAAAGGCTGGCGTCACGATCCGCGCATCGGTGCCCGTCGCCAGGATCATTGTCGACAAAGGCCGCGCCGTCGGCGTCGCCCTCGAGAATGGCGAAGAACTTCGCGCCCGAACGATCGTCTCGGCGATCAATCCGACGACCACCTTCCTCGACCTCGTCGGACCGCGCGAGATCGACACCGGCTTCGTGCGCAAGGTGAAAAACATCCGGATGAGGGGCGATGCCGCCAAGCTCCATCTGGCGCTCGACCGGCCGCCGCGGTTTGCCGGTGTCGACGACGCCGGCCATAAGGGCCGACTGGTGATCGCGCCCTCCCCCGATCATGTCGAGCGTGCCTTCAATCCATCGAAATATGGCGAGTTCTCACCCGAGCCGGTGATGGAGATCACGCTACCCAGCCTCGCCGACCCCTCGCTCGCGCCCGACGGCGCCTGCGTGCTGTCGGCCGTGGTGCAATACGCGCCCTATCGGTTGAAAGAGGGCTGGGATGCCGGCAAGCCGAAATTCCTAAAAGCGATCATGGCGCAGTTCGAGGCTTACGCACCCGGTATCGGCAAGAGCGTTGTCCATGCCGAGCTGCTGACGCCTGCCAATATAGAGATGCGCTACCGCATGCCGGGCGGCCATTGGCACCATGGTGAATTACAGGCCGATCAGATGCTGATCTCGCGTCCCGTCTCCGGCTGGTCGGGTTACGACACGCCGCTCGACGGGCTGTTCCTGGCCGGCGCGGGTTCGCATCCTGGTGGCGGTGTTTCGGGTGCGCCAGGATTGAACGCCGCGCGGCGCATCATTGCGATGAAGGGGTAGGTCATGGTCCAGCTAACCAGGAAGAAGCCCGTCTCGAAGACAGCCGATCCAGCCGTTTCCGATCGCATCGAAGCCCAATCGCACTTCCACACGCTGCGCCTCGGCACGCCATTCCAGCCGCGCATCGACGCACTGGCCAAGACCCAGGACTGGTACAATTGGGCCGGCTACCGCGCGCCGCATTCGCTGTGGGACGAGGAGCTCGAATATTTCGCGATCCGCAGTCAGGCGGCGCTGTTCGATATTTCGCCCATGACCAAATACCGGATCGAGGGGCCGCACGCAGAAGCCTTCCTCGATCGGGTCACGCTGCGCGATGTGACAAAGCTGAAACCCGGCCGGGTGCATTACACCGCGTGGTGCGACGATGAGGGCTTCGTCCTCGATGATGGCACACTGTTTCGGCTCTCGCCGGACCGCTTCCGGCTGTGTTCGCAGGAGCGGCATCTGCCGTGGCTGCTGGACAGCGCCCTTGGTTTCGACGTCATCGTCGAGGAAGAGACCGAGGCCGTCGCCGGGCTCGCCTTGCAGGGCCCCACATGCTTCGCCGTGCTGCGCGATGCCGGTTTCGCCGGTGTCGAGAGGCTGAAAATATTCGACCTTGCCGAATTCCCGCATGACGGCGGCACGGCCATCATTTCACGGACCGGCTTTACCGGCGATCTCGGTTACGAACTGTTCGTTCCGGCCGAAAAGGCGCTGAGCCTGTGGGACCGGCTGATGACAGCTGGGGAACTGCGCGGCATCAGGGCGATCGGCTACACCGCCCTCAACCGTGCCCGTCTCGAGGCTGGGCTGATCGTCGCCAATGCCGATTTCACCACCGCCGAACATGCCATCCGCGCCGACCGCTTGCGCATGCCCGACGAGATCGGGCTCGGCTTCATGGTTGATCTGGAGAAGGGCCATTTCAATGGCCGCCGCGCCATCCTCGAGGCCCGCGCCAAACGCAAGCTTCGGCATGTCCTCGTCGGACTGGAGATCGAAGGCAACATCCCGGCCGAACACGCGATCGTCTATCACAGGAAAACCCAGGAGGTCGGCCTGGTCAGCGCCGCCATGTGGTCGCCGATGGCCAAGCGCAACATCGCCATCGCCTCGCTGGCGCGGCCCTATGGTGATACTGTCGTGGAAGACCTCTGGGTCGAGATCTACGCCATGCGCGAACTGCAGTACCAGAAGCTGATGAAACGGGCCAAGGTGGTGGCGCGACCCTTCATCAAGCTCGACCGCCGTACCGCCAATCCGCCGGCGGATTTCTGACCATGACCGAGGAAGCGGGCAAGCAGCAGGAAGAAGGTGAAGCCGCCGAACAGTGGGAGCTGGTCAACACGCCGCTCGGCGAAAAATGGTCTGGCCGCGCGCGCTATGCCGCCGCCATGTTCTTCTACAAGCGTGGCGAGATGAGCGCCGAGACGCTGGAGGTCTATCGCATTTGCGCTCGGCTCGATGCGGAAAACCCGCTGCCGATCATTCGCGATCGCGGCGTCGGCAAGGAATGGCTGAATCGCATGGGCTTCGAATAAGGCGACCTAACCTATCGTTCTTTCCAGCATGCTTAGCCAGTTGCGGTAGGCAATCTTTTCGATCAGAGCCCGGCCAAAACCGCGCGCCGCCAGCGCATCGATGAGTTTCGGCAGGCCGGCGACGTCGCCGATGACGGCCGGGATCATGGCGCCGTCGAAATCCGAACCGAGACCGACGCCATCCTCGCCCAAAGCCTGCAGCAGGGAATCGATATGGCGCACCATGATGTCGAGGCTTGTGTCGGCATTCATGCGGCCGTCCTCGCGCAGGAAGCCGGTGGCGAAGTTCAACCCGACCATGCCGCCGGAGTCGCGGATCGCGCCGAGCTGCCAGTCCGTGAGGTTGCGCGAATGGCCGCAGATCGCATGCACGTTGGAGTGAGTGGCGACCAGCGGTGCATCGCTAAGCGCTGCGACGTCGCGAAAACCCTTCTCGTTGAGATGCGAGAGATCGATCATGATCCTCAGTTCATTGCAGGTCTTGACCAGCGCTTTGCCGGCATCGGTCAGCCCGGGACCGGTATCCGGCGAGGACGGAAAGCGAAACGGCACGCCGTGGCCGAACGCATTCGGCCGGCTCCAGACGATGCCGAGCGAGCGCAGGCCCGCGGCATGCAGCACGTCGAGCATGGTGAGTTCGGGATCGATCGCCTCGACGCCCTCGATGTGGAACACCGCGGCAATCGTGCCTTGCGCCATGGCATTGCGCACATCGCCGGCACTGCGGCAGATCGCCAACGCTCCGGCGCGCTCCAGCCGGAAGAGGATGGACGCCATCGCGATCGTCGAGTTGAGCGCATCGGCGCGAGGCACCTCGGGCGGCAGCGGCTCGCTGTCGCTTGGCGCCGAAGGGACGGCGCTGCGCCGCGCTTTCTCGACCGGCGGCGGGAAGATGGCGAACATACCGCCGGCGAATCCGCCGGCCCTGGCGCGCGGCAAGTCGACATGGCCGCCCGATTTCCCTTCGATGAACAGCTTTTCGACGTCCGCGTCTTTCGCCTGGTGCAAACGCAGCAGCGTGTCGTTGTGGCCGTCAAAGACGGGGACGAGGTCTGTTTCGGTCATCTGGGGGATCATTCGGTCTGTTTGTCGGCAGGGCGATGTATCATATCTAGGCAAGATGTGCCGCCGGGGCAAACTACAAAGCCAACGGGAAGGCAATGGCCGCCCGTTTTGCTCTGTTCTACAAATCCACTTTGTGCTTGCGGGACCTACCGCTTCAGCACATCCGCCCATTCCGGGTGACGGCGGAACTGGGCGTTGGCGAACGGGCAGAGCGGGATGATCTTCTTGCCTGCTGCTCGCGCGTCCTCGACGGCACGGGTGACGAGCCGAAGCCCGGCGCCCTGGCCGCGAAAGGCGTCCGGCACTTCGGTGTGATCGATGATCAGTTGGTGCTCGCCGATTTTGGTGAAGGTCATCTCCGCCTCGGCACCGCCGGCGCCGCGCAGGACGTAGCGACCCTTGGAGCCCCGATCCTCAAGTTCGATCTCTGGCAATTGATCGGGCATCTCTACACTCCTTGGGCGATAGTGGCGAAAAGCCGCCGCGCCGCTTCGATTTCGTTTGGCCGCACCTCGTGCCCGCCTTCGTGCCACTCAACTGTGACATCGGCACCGTCGGCGCGCAAATAGGCTTCGAGCCGCGAGGTCAGGTTGGGCGGGCAGATCGGATCGCGCTTGCCGGCGGTCACCAGGATGTGACGGCCGGCGAGGCTGCCCTTGACCTGCGGCTCGAACGGGATCAGCGGATGCATCAGCACCGTGGCGTCGAACAGGTCAGGTGCTTCGAACACCAGCGAAGCCAGAACGTTGGCGCCATTGGAGTAGCCGAGGCCCAGCACGACCGACGGCTTCGCCGCCTCGACATGGGCTTGGACGAAGCCCGCCATCTTGTCCGTGGCCCGCGCCAGATCGTCCATGTCATAGACGCCCTCGCCGGTGCGGCGGAAAAAGCGCGCGGCACCTTGCTCCGACACATCGCCGCGTGGCGAGACGATGGTGGCCTGGGGCGCGAGATCGCGCCCCAGCGAGACAAGCTGGCTCTCGTCGCCGCCAGTGCCGTGGACGACCAAAAGCAGCGGACCACCCGGCGAACCAGGCAGCACCTTGTGGGCGTAAGCGCCCTTGCTCATCGTCTCAGCCCTCCAACTTCTGCAGATGCTGTTCGAGATATGGCCGCAGATGCTGATGCTGGGTCGGCAGCTTCAGCGCCTCGCCGAGATGGGCGGTGTCCTCGTCCTTGTCGAAACCCGGCTCATTGGTGGCGACTTCGAACAGCACGCCTCCCGGCGTGCGGAAATAGATCGCCCAGAAATAGTCGCGGTCGATCACCGGCGTCACGCCATAACCCGTATCCATCAGCGCTTTGCGCACTTCAAGCTGCTTGACGCGGTTCTCGACAGCAAAGGCCACATGATGGACGGAGCCGGCGCCGAGATCGGCGAAGGGTGCGGTCGGCAGCGCTTCGATATCGACGAAATCGGCGCCGTTGCCGTTCTTGACGGCGAGCCGCCTGATATTGCCTGACTTGTCGACCTCCTCGTAACCCATGAACTTCAACAACTCCTCGGTGGCGCCGCCATCCTTCAGCCTCAGCGAAACCGAGTGAAAGCCGCGGATCGCCTCGTCCGCGGCAATACCGCCCTTAACCCAGGGCGCTCTGCCGTCGGCCTTGTCCTCGACGAGGGCAAACCCGTCGCCGTCCGGGCCGGCAAATGCGAGCCGGTTCTCGCCAAAGCTTTCCTCGCGGGAGACATTGGTTACGCCTTCGTCGGTAAAGCGTTTTTCCCAATAGGCGAGCGTGCCTTCCGGCACGGAATAGACCGTGGTGCCGACTTCGCCGACGCCAGGGCGGCCCTTCCCGATGTTGGGAAACGGGAAATAGGTCATTACCGAGCCGGGTGTGCCAGCCCCGTCGCCATAATAGAGATGGTAGACGTCGGGCGCATCGAAATTGACCGTCTTCTTGACCCGGCGCAGGCCGAGCTTGTGGGTGAAGAAATCATTGTTCTGCCTTGCGTCCCTGGCCATCGAGGTGACGTGATGCAAGCCCTTGATCTGGTCGAGCATGGTCTCTGCTCCTTCCCTTGGTGTTTGTGCGGCCCTCGCCGCTGTCCTCGCAAATATGAGAATACGAGCGAGTATGGCAAAGGCGGCAAACACAGGATGGACTGTGCCTAAAAAGAGAACAATCAAAAGACTCTTGTTCACCGTTTAGCAAACAACGCTGGTCTTGCGCGGTCGATGGAATCGGTTCCATGTGCGCATTCGAACGTACTGGAGAGGGGTAGCGCAAGTGACTGGAAAAGGCAGGCGGCCAAATGTCCTCCTTATTACCTGCGACCAGTGGCGCGGCGATTGCCTGTCGGCTGCCGGTCATCCCCAGTTGAAAACGCCGAATGTCGATGCGCTGGCCGCCGACGGTGTGCTGTTCAAGCGCCATTACGGCGGCGCGGCGCCTTGCTCACCCGCCCGTGCCTGCCTCTACACAGGCCTCTATCAGATGAACAATCGTGTCTGCCGCAACGGCACGCCGCTCGACGCCCGCCACGGCAATATTGCGCTCGCCGCGCGCAGCGTCGGCTATGATCCGACCTTGTTCGGCTATACCGATGTGTCGCTCGATCCGCGCCAGCTTGCACCAGCCGATCCACGGTTGCACAGCTATGAGGGTGTGCTGCCCGGCTTCACGGTGCGCCAATTCCTGCCCGAACATCAGAAGCAGTGGCTGTCCTGGCTAAAGCAGCAGGGCATCGATGCCGGCGCTGGAAGTCCTGACATCCACCGCCCCGTGGGCGAGGTCGACGGTGCGGTGACCGAGGCGCCACCCGTCTACTCCAGAGACCAGACGCCGACGGCCTTCCTTGCCGGCGAGTTCATCCGCTGGCTGGGCGAGCAGGACGAGGCCACGCCGTGGTTTGCGCATCTTTCCTTTATCAGCCCGCATCCGCCCTTCATCGTACCGGAACCGTACAACACTCAATACGATCCCGCGGACGGCCCCTCTTTTCACCGCGCGGAAAGTTGGCGTGCCGAATCTCAGGGCCACCCCTACGTCGCCTATGACCTCGACCGCCAAAAACGAGCAAAGTTCCGCCCCGGCGCCACGGGCAAGGTGCACGACTGGAGCGAGGATGATTTCCGCCGCATCCGGGCGATCTATTACGGCATGATCTCGGAGGTGGACGCGCAGCTCGGTCGCCTGTGGCAAGCGCTGAAGACCGAAGCCGCGTGGGACAACACGATCATCGTGCTCACCTCCGACCATGCCGAAATGATGGGCGACCACTTCATGCTGGGCAAGGGCGGCTATTTCGACGGCAGCTACCATATCCCGCTGATCATCCGCGATCCACGCCACCGCAAGGTTGCCGGCAGTGCTGTCGATCGCTTCACCGAAGCGGTGGACATTTTGCCTACGCTCATCGACCTGCTGGGAGTGTCTCCCGAACCGCACCTTGACGGATGCTCGCTGAAACCCTTCCTGAGCGGTGGAACGCCCGCCATTTGGCGCGACGCCGCGCACTGGGAGTTCGACTTTCGCTCGATCGCGGACGGTGAAGCCGAACGACACTTCGGCATCACCTCGCGCCAGTGCAACCTCGCTGTCATCCGCACGAAGAAATTCAAATACGTGCATTTTGGCGGCGGCCTGCCGCCGCTGCTTTTCGATATGGAGGACGACCCTGGCGAATCGAAGAACCTCGCCGGCAGCCCGGCACATCGTTCCACCCGACTGGAATTCGCCGAAAGGCTGCTCGCCTGGCGCGCCGAACATCTCGACCAGTCGCTTGCCCTCTTGGAACTGACGGAAAACGGAGTGGCTGGATATTCCAAGTCGCAATAAGGGCGGTAGGGGATTCCCCTACCGCCCTTATCCTTGCCTATCGAATATCCTTGCCTATCGAAGTATCCTGACCTGTCGACGTATCCTACCGGACGATCAGACGCTGCTCGTCGCGCTTCTGAGCGTAGGAGCCTTTGTCGTAAGCCGCTTGCTTTTCGAGCTGCTCCTTGGTGAAGGTCGTATAAAGGTACTTCTTGCCGTCCTTGTCGGTCATGAACTTCAAATTGTCCATGCCGACCGCGACCTCCTTCTCGCCAATGCCAAGGAAGCCGCCGACATCGACGATCACGGCGTCGGTCTTCTTGTCTGGGGTCAGCACCACATCGCCGATCTCACCGACCTTGGCGTCGTTGGCGCCATAGACCGTCGTGCCCTTCAGATCGTCGCCCCTGATCTCTCCAACCGGCATCTCGGTAAGCTTGGACTTGTCGATGGCCGCGGTCTGTGTCTGGTCAGGAGCCGTGGCGTCAGCCGGCGCCGCCGCGGTCTTGTTCGCCGGAGCGGCGGCGGGAGCTGTCGTGGCGGACGGCGCGGTTGCCGCGGGTTCATTGGATGCCGTCGTTGCGGGCGCCGGATCATAGGCCTTGCGGTCGAAATCCGGCTGCGCCTGCAGCTCTTCCTTGGTGGTCTGCGCCACCAACCAGCGGTCGCCGTTCTTCTGTGCCCACTTCGCCTTGGCGAAATCATAGGCCACATTCTTCTCGCCCATGCCCAGGAATCCACCGACGCCAATAATCAGCGACTGCGCCTTGCCTTCCTTGGTCAGCACGATGTCGTTCACATCGCCGATCTTCTGGGCGTCATCGCCGGTGCCGTTGTAGACATTTTCACCGATGATGTTTGTGGCCAGGTTGCCATCAGCCGGTTTGACCGGCTCGGCGTTAGTGGACTGCTGTGCGGTGTCGGTCGACGTGGCCGGCGCCTGTGCGGTCGTCGACGTGGCCGGGGCCTGGGCGTTCGTCGCTGCGGCCGGGGCTGAGGCGTAAGCCTTGCTGTCGAACTCCGGATGCGCCTTCAGTTCGTCCTTCGTCGTCTGCGCTACCAGCCAGCGATCGCCGTTCTTCTCGGCCCATTGCAGCTTGTCGTAGTCGAAGGCGACATTCTTGGTTCCCACGCCAAGGAAACCGCCGACGCCTATGACGACGGATTTCGCCATGCCGTCCTTGTCGAAGACCACGTCGGTGACCTTGCCGATATTTTCGGCATTGTCGCCAGTGCCATTGTAGACGGTTTCGCCGATGATGTTGGTGACGATGCTGCCTTCAGCGCGCGGTACCGGCGCCGTCGCGGCCGGCTCCTGGGCGGCGGGCGGGTTCGCGGGGGCTGGGGTTGCAGCGCTCTGCGCGAAGGCGCCGGTTGCAACCATTGTCGCAAGGGCGGTCGTCGCTAAAAGGGTGCGGATCATGATACTCTCTCCTCGTGCCTGATTTCGTACATGCCGCGCCCGGTTGAGCCCCGCACTGGGGATCGGACGCGACATCTCTGCAGGTTCACAACGTCGTGACCATGCTGTTGTTCCGACAAATCCGCTGTGGCCGAGCCAAATCCCAAGAAGCGGATCTGACCGCCCGTTGCCGAAAACCTGGGGCTGGCCAGAGATTCCGGCCTGCCGGAACCATTCCGGATTTGGCGCGTTTCAGCCGTTGGCTGGGGTACTCCGGCCGGTTAGAACTGAGCAGCGGAGCCGGGCATGAAGTTCGCAGCGGTGCTGAACCGGGACGGCGGCACCTTGCGTACCACCGATCTCGCCGCCTTTTCGGACCGGATGCGTCAGACGCTGGAATCGGCGGGCCACTCTCTCAGCATCGACATTGTTGGCGGCAAGGACGTTGTGGACACCCTCGACAGCGCGGCGTCGCGCCACGCTGTCGACGTCGTGCTCGCCGGAGGCGGTGACGGCACCATCTCGGCCGCGGCCGCCAGGCTGATGGGCAGGAAAAAGGCGCTCGCCATATTGCCGGCCGGCACCATGAACCTGTTTGCGCGGGGCCTTGGTATTCCGCAGTCGCTCGATGCGGCGCTGAAATCCTTCGCCGACGGCGAAATCATCGCGGTCGACATGGCTACGGCCAATGGCCAGCCTTTCGTTCATCAGTTCTCGATCGGCATGCATGCCAAGATGGTGCAACTGCGCCAGGGCATGGAATTCGGCTCACGCCTGGGCAAGATCGGCGCTTCCGCGAAGGCAGCCTGGGCAACGATCAAGAACCCGCCGGCAATGAACGTCACGCTCGGCATCGGTGAAGCGGAGATGACTGCCCGCATATCCGGCCTCGGCGTGACCAACAATCTCTTCGGTGAAGGTCACCTGCCCTATGCCGACAATCCGGCCGGTGGCGTGCTCGGCATTTACGTCACCGTAGCTCAGCAACGCGCCGAACTGGTCAAGTTCTTGTTCAACGTGGCGCGTGGCAAGTGGCGTGACAACGAACATGTCGAAATCCACCAGGCCGACAGGGCGACCCTCAAAATCCATTCCGGCGGCAGGAAGTTCCGTGCCGTCATGGACGGCGAACTGGTCAGGCTCGATCGCGAGACGACGATCGAAATCAAACCTGGAGCGCTCAATGTGCTGGTACCGGCCAGCGTCGCCCAGGTGAAGGCCGCCTGATGCGGTGTGAAGCCATCAAGGTGCTGACTTCAGCCGGAGGGCGCCGGACTGGTGCTCGGCGGCGTGGGGACATGTTGCTCGTCGCTGTTCGGCGCCTTGATCAACACGCCGTATATCTCGGCGACGCCCCAGGCGACGAGCACCAGGAGCAGTCCGGCGATCAGGATTCGGAACCCATGCCAACCCCACCGCCCCTGACGCGCTTTGTTTTCGGGAATGTTCCTGGCCATGGCGGGTCCTCGTCTGGTTTCGCGTCGGCTGACGCGATCGGCAAATCACGCTCGGGTAACGGTCCCTCGCAAGGATGGTTCCGGGTGCAGGGCTGTCTCGGGTCGGCGACGGCAAGGACATCAAGGCAAGGCACGGGAACTTGGTTTGAATAGCAGGGTGGAAACAGCAGCCGGTCTGCCGGCCGAGGTTGCGCGCGCCGTGCAGGACGAGCACCGGCTGGCAGTGCTGCACTGGCTTGAGATGCTGGATACGGCGCCCGACTCGGATTTCGACCGCATCGGCGGCTTTGCCGCCGCTGTGATGCGCGCGCCGATCGCGCTGGTCACGCTTGTCGATCTCGATCAGCAATGGTTCAAATCCTGTTCTGGCATGCAAGAAACACAGATTGCGACAGCCATCTCCTTCTGTGCGCACGCCATCGCCGCTGGCGATGAGCCGATGGTGGTGACGGACGCAGGGGCCGACCAGCGTTTTGACGCCAATCCCTTGGTGACCGGCAAGCATCATGTGCGCTTCTATGCGGGCGTCCCGATCATTGTCGCGGGAGCGCGAATCGGAACCCTGTGCGTCATGCACCGCAAGCCGTGTGCCCACCCGTCCCGGTCCAGGCTCGACCAGTTGAAAACGCTCGCCGGCCTCGCCGGCAGCCTGTTCACCCTGAAGCACGCGACCCGCACTGGCGCTGTCGCCGAAGCCGCGCTCGCGCGTGAGGAAAAGCGGCGCGCCATCGCCCTTGATGCAGCTTCGCTGGCAAGTTGGGCCTGGGACGTCCGCACCGACGTCATCGACTGCGACGTCCGATTGCCGGAATTGTTCAACCTGCCGCGCTCGACACGGTTGCGGGCCCGCGACGTTCTGAAGGCCATCGATCCACGCGACGTCTACCAGACCGAAACCAGCTTTCGTGATGCCTTGACCGGCAGTGACGATTATTTTGGCGAATACCGGGTGAAAGGCTTCCATCCACCGCGATGGGTGGCCACGCGCGGCCGTGTCATCGAACGCGATGGCGAGGGCAAGCCGACGCTGATTTTCGGCGTCAACTACGACATTTCGGAACGCAAGCTCGGTGACGAACGGCAACGGCTCCTGCTGCGTGAACTCAACCACCGCGTCAAGAACACGCTGGCGACGGTCCAGGCGCTGGCGACCCAGACCGTGCGCCATGCCCGCCAGCCGAGCGAATTCCTCGAAGCCTTCAGCGCGCGGCTTCAGGCCCTGGGTATCGCCCATGGTCTGCTGTCCGACCGCGAGTGGCGCGGCATTGGCATCCGCGAACTCGTCCAGGTCGAAATCAGACCTTTCGACAGCGCCGCCCAGCCGCGGCTGGCAATCTCGGGCGCCGATCTGTTGCTCTCGCCCGACCAGGCCGTCGGCCTCGGGCTGATTTTGCACGAGCTGGCCAGCAACGCGCTGCAATACGGGTCCCTGTCGGTTGCGTCAGGCAAGGTTGATCTCGACTGGAAAGCGCAAGGCAAGAATGGCGACAGGCGTCTGGTGCTCACCTGGCGCGAAAGCGGCGGTCCTGACGTTACGCCGCCCGAGCGGCAAGGCTTCGGCTCGATCCTCATCCGGCGCAGTCTGGCCAAGGTGATTTCGAGCGAAGTAACCCACGAATTCCGGCGCGATGGGGTCTTCGCCGAAATATCGATGCCGCTGGAAGATCTGTCGAGATGACGTGAGCATGGCCGCTGGCGCGACTACCCCTCGCCGGCATCCGGGTGGTGGTTGGTGTCGGACTTCACATTCTCGCGGTAGATGGCATAGGCCGCGAGCGCCACGGCCGGACCCACAATAATCCCGAGCCCACCTTTTCCCTTGAGCCCACCTTTGAGCAACGACGGCAGCACAGCGAGCGCGGCCGTAATGCCGATCGCTTTCATGTCGGTCTTGCGCCGCCTAGCCTCGCGGCGGATCCGCGTGCCCGACATCAGCCGATGGATCAAAAGAACGAGGCCCGCGATGACCAGAAAGCCGACACCGAAACCAAGCGCCGCAGCCAGCGATCCGTAGCGGGCCGATGTCCAGATATAGGCCGCGCCAATCAGGAAGCCGATGCCACAGAACGCCGCCAGCGCGGCAAGCGTATAGACGATGGCCGCAGTCCGTGCTCGACGTAAGGCGGCCACGGTTTCGCCCGAGGCGAAACCCGAGAGCAACGATGCCAGCAGTCCCATCTCGGCGGAACTAGCGACGCGTGAGCAGCGCGAACAGGAAGCCGACGCCCGCGGCGATAGCCAGCGACGTCACCGGCTTTTCGCGCACGCTTGCCACCATCTGCGCCTCGATATCCCTGGCGTTACCGCGCAAGCTGTCGAAGGCGGCCTCCCCCTGGGCGCGCAACTGGTCGACGCCTTCGGCCGCCGCGCGCCGCGCTGTGCCATAGCCGTGTTCGCCGGTCTTGGCCAATTGTTTGGTGAGCTTGTCGATATCGGCCTTCAACTGCCTGATGTCGGCTTCCAGATCCGGATTCGTCCGCGCTTCGTTGGCTGTCTTCCCTGCGACGGTGGCCATTGCTTAACTCCTTGTGATTGCTCGATTTCAAACGCGCCTTGCGTCTCAAGGTTCCGATGTCGGGACAAACTACCCGAAAACCCGGTCACGCGCACCCGATCCGCCCCCGGCAAGGTGCAGGTCAGATCAGCGGCCGACGGCCCTCGGCCAGCCCCTCCCAGCCGGCGAGCTGTTTGAGGCCTTCAATATCGACGACCCCGCAACCGCCGTCGCGCCAGACGATCAGCTGGCGGTCCATCAGCTTGCGGATCGTCTTGTTGGTGTGAACCAACGACAGGCCAAGCGTGTCGGCGATGTGCTGCTGCGTGATCGGTATCTGGATGGACTGCGTGCCGTTCAGGCCCACGACCTTGGCACGGCTGGCGATGAAGGCGACAAGATAGGCGGCGCGTTCGATCGCGCTGCGGCGGCCGACACTGAGCAGGTTCTCGTCCAGCATTCGCTCCTCCCGCGAAGCGATCCAGGTGATGTCGTAGGCGAGGCCCGGATGGTTGCGGTAGATCTCGAGCAGATTGTCGCGTTCGAACACGCAAAGCAGCATTGGCGACAGCGCCTCGACGGAATGCTGCATTTCCCCCATGACGCTACCTTGCAGACCGATGAGATCGCCGGGCATGAGGTAATTGAGGATCTGCCGCCGGCCGTCCTGCAGCAGCTTGTAGCGGAACGCCCAGCCGGACAGCACCGTGTAGAGATGCGCGCTGTGGCTTCCTTCCACGAGGACCGTGGCACCCTTGTCGACCGCGAGTTCTCCCTTCTTGAGCTTGCTGATGAAGGCCAGCTCCGGCTTCTCGAACTCCCGGAACACCGGCAGGGACCTTAACGGGCATCGCTCGCACGGGTATTGACGGCTTGAGGAAGAGCGCCCGGTCTGGCTTGGCATTTCGACCCTCTTGCGAATGCCTGCCGTGAGCAGGTCTGTTTTTGCGCGTTGCCGAGATCGGCCTGTCGGCGGATGTCTTTTTTAAATGACAACACACCAAATTACGATCATGACTCCCGGCGTTTCAAGGAGCAATTGCCTGTGCCCCAATTACTTGATGGATTGCGCATTCTTGTCCTGGAGGATGAATTCCTCATCGCCATGGATGTCGAGCAACTCTGCCGTGACCACGGTGCAGGCGAGGTGGTGGTTGCCCGCGATTTGGCCGAGGTCGACGGCCGGAAGGTCGCGAAGGATTTCGACGCGGCCATTGTCGACCTGATGCTGGGTGGCGCCTCGACGCTTGAATTTGCCGCGGGCCTTCGTGAGACCGGCGTCCCGTTCGTGTTTGCGTCCGGTTACTCCGATGCGGATGAGATCAAGGCGTCCTTCCCGGGGGTGAGGCTGGTCACCAAGCCCTATTCGGGCGAAGACCTCGTCGAAGCCTTGGCGCTGGCCTATGGTCGCGGCTCCCCTGGCCGAGACTGACGCGACACGTCCGAAGCGCCGTTATTCGGCCCTCATTTCAATGCGCGGCCGTCCCCGTGACCTGAGCCGAGATCGCGTCGGGGCCATACTCGTCCTCACCTGAGATTTTCAGGATTTCCTGCAGGCGCGTGCGAGCCCTGCTGACGCGGCTTTTGATCGTTCCGACCGCGCAACCGCAGATTTCGGCGGCCTCCTCGTAGGAGAAGCCCGATGCGCCGATGAGGATGATGGCTTCGCGCTGGTCCTCCGGCAATTGCTCGAGCGCACCGCGAAAATCCTTGAGGTCGAGTTGGCCGTGCTGGGCCGGGTGCACTGCAAGCCGGGCCGTCATGATGCCGTCGCTGTCCTGCACCTCGCGGCCGCGCTTGCGCATTTGCGAATAGAACTCATTGCGCAGGATCGTGAAAAGCCATGCCTTGAGGTTGGTGCCGGGCTGGAAGCTTTCATGCTTGTCCCAGGCCTTGACCAACGTTTCCTGAACGAGGTCGTCGGCCTTGTCGGCATTCTGCGTCAGCGACACGGCAAAGGCCCGCAAGCTCGGGATTGCCCCAAGCAGATCGGTCTTGAAGCCTTGGGACACCGCTGCCATGTCCTAGTCCTTCTTCTGTGCGGGTTCGGCCTGTTCCAGTTGGCTGAGCAACTGGGCGAAGCGATCCGGCACATTGTCAGAGACCAGCTCGTCGTAATATTGTTTGAGTTTGCGTCCGATTTCGGAGTTCGGCCCCAACGGGTCGCCAGCACCGTTCCGGCGCCTGCCCGTGACGCCAGCCAGAATATCTTTGGTCATATCCTTCATTTCGCCCTTAGTATTCCCAGAACTCAAGCCGCTCACAACACAACACAAGGCAAGCGGCACCCTCGTCTGGTTGCCCATCCCGACGTTGAAACGCCATTGCCGCTGATTCGTTCCATACCGGCGGAACTTTTTCAGAAAAGCGGCGTTGTCTTCCACGGGGCTTGCAATCGGCATAGCCCGAATCCGTCCAATGCGTCATCTGAGGGAGACGTCTATTATGAGCTTGTCCGCCACCATCGCTCCGCATCTGCCATTCCTGCGGCGCTTTTCGCGTGCCGTATCCGGATCGCAAGAGAGCGGCGACGCGCTGGTCGCCGCGATGCTGGAGGCTATCATTGCCGATGTCGACATCTTCCCGGAGGCGTCGAGTGACCGGATCGCTCTATACAAGGTTTTCGCCAAGCTCTTCACATCGGTTGCCATCCGCGTTCCGCAAGAGCAGACGCAGGCGGGCTGGGAACAGCGCGCGGCCGCCAATCTCAATGCGATCGCGCCGCTTCCCCGCCAGGCCTTCCTGCTGGTTGCCGTCGAAGGTTTCAGCGAGGACGAGGCGGCCGAGATCCTCGATGTCGGCGACCAGCAATTCTCCGAGCTGCTTGCCCAGGCAAGCAACGAGATTTCCCGTCAGGTGGCGACCGACGTGCTGATCATCGAGGATGAGCCGCTCATTGCCATGGATATAGAGGAGATGGTCGAGAGCCTCGGCCATCGGGTCGTGGGCACGGCGCGTACCCATGCCGAAGCGGTGACGATGTTCGGCAAGACCCGTCCGAAGATGGTGCTCGCCGATATCCAGCTCG
Source organism: Mesorhizobium sp. LNHC229A00 (assembly GCF_000502415.1). Classification (NCBI taxonomy): domain Bacteria; kingdom Pseudomonadati; phylum Pseudomonadota; class Alphaproteobacteria; order Hyphomicrobiales; family Phyllobacteriaceae; genus Mesorhizobium; species Mesorhizobium sp. LNHC229A00. The sequence continues at coordinate 22,408 of NZ_AYWQ01000015.1, read as the reverse complement.
CCGACGGCAGCTCGGGCATCGAGGCGGTGAACGAAATCCTGTCGTCGACATCGGTGCCGGTAATCTTCATCACCGCTTTTCCCGAGCGTCTGCTGACCGGAGAGCGTCCCGAACCTGCCTTCCTCGTGACCAAGCCGTTCAATCCCGACATGGTGAAGGCGCTGATCAGCCAGGCGCTGTTCTTCGACCGGCAGGCCAAGGCCGCTGCGTAAGTCGCGGCCTCGCGAGCCGGACAAAGACATAAAAGGCCACTGGGTGCGATGCATTCGGTGGCCTTCTTGACAAGCCGGATCGGCCGCCGGCGAATTTCCAGCCCACGCTAGCGGAACGGTTTGCAAGCATCGCCTTTTTCGGCGAATGGTGGAACAAACCGCATTTACCCACGTTTTTATCGTATCATAGGAAGGAGATGAACCATGCTTTACTGGGCGCTCGTATTTCTCGTCGTGGCGATTATTGCCGGCGCGCTTGGTTTCGGCGGCATCGCCGGCACATCCGCCGGTATCGCGCAGATTCTGTTCTTCATCTTCCTCGCATTCCTGGTCATTTCGCTGTTGGCCGGCCTTTTCAGACGGGCGTGAGCCTGGCGGCTGAATAGAGGAACACTGGAAGCCGCACCCCTCAAACGGTTTCCAGCCACCGCCGGGCGGTGTCCTTTAATGGACACCGTCCGGCGGACCGCTTTAGAAGGGGTAGTTATCCAGATTCATTTGGAACCGATGTGGCAGATGAGCGGTTCAGTCTGAGTTGGGTGGACAGGTTGACCGATGCGCTCGAGGACTTCAAATAGAGAGGAAGGCGCACGGGGCGATGAAGCGATCGCCATGCATCCCGCCGAGAGCGGCATGCAGCTTGGCCGGGCTCTTCTCCACGCGCTCCACAATGCCGGCATTTCCGTCCTCTATCAGGATCGCGAGATGAAGACCGTATGGGCCCGCAACATGCGCGCCCCTTGGGCCTCCGACGATGTCGATGGCAACGGCATTTTGCCGACGGCGCAGACCGACCGCATCGGCGCCGCCAAGCGCGATGTGATCGCGACCGGCAATCCCCAGCGCCTTGAAATCAGTGTCCCGGTCGAGAATGGGGTTCGCTGGTTTCAGATTTGGGTCGACGCGGACCGAGGCGACGATGGCGATGTCCAGGGCGTCGTCACCACCATGGTCGAGACGACCGAGCAAAAGCGGCGCGAACAGACGCTGACGACGCTGCTGCGGGAAGTCAGTCATCGCTCGAAGAACCTCCTGGCGATCATCCAGAGCATCGCGACCCAGACCGGTCGCTATTCCGACGGCATCGGCGACTTCCTGACGCGCTTCCGCGGCCGGCTGCAATCGCTGGCCTCCTCCCAGGATCTGGTGACATCCTCCAATTGGCGAGGGGCAGCCCTTCGTGAACTGGTGGCGGGCCAGGTCGGCCGCTATGGCGCGAACCCGTCGCAAAGTCTCCGTTTTCGCGGCGCCAATCCTTACCTCAATCCCAACGCCGCGCTGCATATCGGGCTGGCGATGCATGAGCTCGCCGTCAACTCGGTGAGTTACGGCGCCCTGTCCCGGCCGGGTGGCTTCGTCGAGGTCACCGCCCAACTCGACGCTGCTGCCACGGGGGAGGTTGCCCTGTCGCTGACATGGGCCGAAACCATAGAAGCCAATCGCGGTGGCGGCGGTCAACGGCGATTCGGCAGCGTCGCGTTGGAGCGGGTGGTGCCGGCATCCCTGAACGGAACCGCGAACCTGGATATCGGCGAGGGTCACCTCGAATATCGCCTTGTCGTGCCGCACAGCAATTTCGAGACGCAGTGAGAGCGTGGCAAACAACGATCCTTAACCGGCTGTTCACCATAAATGGGACTCTGTTTTTGCCAGATGCCGTCGGAACCTTGCCCTGCCTTCGGAGATTGTTGGCAGGCTTGAAGCACGGTACGGGAGGAATGTCTTGACGGTTGCCGATATCAACAGATTGGAACAAGCCGCCCGCATTTCGATGGGTGAATTTCTTGATTCCGAACCCTCCGTGGAGGCACTCCCTGCAGGTAGGGGATTGATGAAAGGGATCGTTCTTGCCGCGGCCGCGATCATGGTGCTGGCCCTTTTCTGGCACTTGACCTGATAAAATCAGCCCTCCTCACTGTTCGCGCCAGTCGAAGTCGCCGGGCGGGTCAAAAAGCGCGGCACCTCCAACCGTGAGGAGCCGCGGCTTTCTGCTAACTATTCGCGTAACGCTGTTGGAATGACAGGAACTTTTTGACGATGCCGGCCGTTAATGCGGCCAGAGGAACATTCGTCATGGAACACATAGCCGCGTTGTTACTGGTGATCGGTTGCTCGAACACGATGGCCGAATGTCGGGAATTGCAGGTCCCTGTCAGTGTTTTTGCGACTGCTGACGAATGCACCGCTGAGCGCCCTTTCGCACTGGGCGACGTGCAGGGGCAGGCGCAGCATGTCGTCGCCAAATGCCTCGCGGTCGATCCCGCCTTGGAGGATGACTACGATCAGATTGTCTGGAAGGTGCGGCCAGATGGTAGTCTTGACGCTTCGTTGGCCATATCCAACTTCGTCATGGCATCGAACACGATCCGCCCAGAAAAGGACTACCTTAGCCAACAATAAATGCAGCAGCAAAGGCCGTCATTTCGTGCTAAATGGCTGTTGGAGCTTACCAAAGTGTGGACACAAGTGAGGAGTGACTCTATGCGGAAAATACTTATTGCCATGGTTGCGGTGGTCGCCGTCAGCGGCTGTACCTCGACCGAGCAGGACGTCGTCGGCGGCGGCTTGATCGGCGCGGGTGTGGGTGGGTTGGTCGGCGGCGGCAAGGGTGCCCTGATCGGCGCGGCCGTCGGTGCCGGCTCCGGCCTGCTGGTTCGCAACCTGCGCAACGGCTACTGCCAGTATCGCGACCATCGCGGCCGGATCTACACGGCACGCTGTAACTAATTCAGCGATAACAAGACAAAATCCGGAGGCTCAACGGCCTCCGGATTTTCGTGGCTGGGAGTCTGCCGCTAGGCCCGCTGACGGGTGGGTTTCAGCCGGTCAGTGGAATTTTGATTTCCACCTTGAGGCCATCGGACCGAAAATCGCGTCTAATCGTGCCGCGCAACTCGCGCGTGACATTGAGATCGATCAGCTTGGTGCCGAATCCCGTCCGCGACGGCGCCTCTACCCTCTTCTTCCCCGCCTCCCGCCAGTTCAGCGCCAACGTCCGCTCGCGCCCGCGCCCTTCCAGCGACCAGTTCACCTTGAGAGCGCCAACGAAATTGCCGGCTTCGCCATATTTCAGCGCATTGGTGGCGAGTTCATGAAAGGTCAGGCCAAGCGCCTGCGTCGTGGTTTCATCGAGCAGCACCTCCGGGCCTGACAGGAGCCCGTCCGGCAGTTCCTTGCCGAACACCTGGCCAAGCTCGATGCGCAGCAGATCGGCAAGGTCGGCTTTCTGCCAGCGCGAGCGCGTCAACATGTCCTGCGAGGCGGCCATCGCCTGCAGTCTGGCCGAGAAGGAAGCGGAAAACTCATTGACGTCGGTTGCCCGCGAAGCCGTCTGCCGCGCGATCGCCAGCACCCTGGTGATGGAGTTCTTGATGCGATGCTTCATCTCCTGCAGCATCAGGTCCTTTTCGAGCAGGCTTTTTTCCATCGTCTCGTGCAAGGCCGACACTGCGTCATAGGCTCGCTCCTGATAGCGCGCCACCAGCGCGATGGCGCCTGCCAGGAGCAGGCCGAACAGCCCCAGCATTACGGGGATGGCGCGCGAAGAGGGCTGCGAGAAGGCGCTGGTTGGCCTGAACAACACGGTCCAAGGGCGTCCCGCCACGGTCATCTTGCGGGTGACCAGCAGCCGGTCTCCCAAGGACGAAGCCGGTGGCGTCTCCGAGCGGAACAACAGATTGTCGCCGTTCACCGCTCCATCATAGATCTCGGTGTTGACTGGCAGCAGCGGCGTACGGCTAAGCGCGATCTGGAACAGGTCCCGGGCCCGAAAGGCCGCATAGAGAAAGCCGGCGGTCGAGGACCGCGATGCGTTGATGACCTCCGGTGCCGTCTCGACGTTGAGCCGCACATAAACCAGGAAGCCCGTGAACGTCTGCGCCACGCCCGTGCCCTGGCCGAGTTGCACCAGCCCGCTCGCATGCTGCTGGTCGTCGGCCATGGCTTTTTCGATCGCCGCACGCCGCACCGGCTCGCTGAACATGTCGTACCCGATGATGGTCTGGTTGGACGGATCGAGCGGCTCGAAAAGCGCGATCGGCGCGCGCCAGGCCTGCGTCGTTTCCGGATAGACCGGATGACTGGCGCCGAAATCGTGGAGGATGTCGCGTTCCACCGCAGCCTCGTCGCCCGTCCTGACCAGCCGCAGGAAGCCGATGCCTCGCAGGCCGGCGAAATTGTTGTCGACATCCAGCGCCTTGAAGAATGCCTTGAACTCGTTTTGGGAAATATCCCCATTGCGCGCGTCGAACAGGGCCTGGGTCGAGCGCAGCAGCGACCGGTGCAGGTCGATACGGCTCTCGATCCGGTTGAGGGCGTCATCGGCCGCCCCTTCGAACTTGATGCGGGCGGCTTCCTGGGTCGCGAAATAAGCGAACCCCGCCATGGTCATGCTGATCAGTGCAACGGCAATGAAGGCGACGATTGGAAAAAGCTTCTTCAACGGATGATGCGGTCCATGAGCAAAACAGACCTTTTATGGGGAAGTCGCCGGGCCAACACAATGGTCAGGCCAAACCATCGTCATCACTGGCATATCACGTGAGCGGCAACGGCGTTGCCCGAGACGGCCTGGCCGGCCTCAGGCGGCGATCCTCAGCGCACCCGGCCCCGGAATAGCACCTGGAGGGCATTTGCCCAGGATGATCATCCCAAGCACCTCGTCCTGCGTGACGTCAGTCGTGCGGGCGGTGCCGACCACCTGGCCGTTCTTCATCACGCAGACACGGTCGGCCAGCTCGAACACGTCGTGGATGTCGTGGCTGATCAGGAAGATGCCGATACCGTCGGATTTGAGCTGCCTGACCAATTCGCCGACCTGTGCCGTTTCCTGGGGGCCGAGTGCCGCCGTCGGCTCGTCCATGATCAGGATACGGGCGTTGAACAGGATCGCGCGTGCGATCGCCACCGACTGCCGCTGACCGCCCGACAGCTTGATCACCGGCTCCTTGAAACGCTGGAAGCGGGGATTGAGCCGCCCCATCACCTTGCGCGCCTCGGCCTCCATGGCGACGTCGTCGAGCGTGCCCCAGGCGGTCATCAGCTCGCGGCCGAGGAACAGGTTGGCGGCGGCATCGACGTTGTCGGCCAGCGCCAGCGTCTGGTAGATTGTCTCGATGCCGTATTTCTTCGCGTCGCGCGGGTTGGAGATCGCTGCCTCCTCGCCATTGACGAAGATCTGCCCCGCATCGCGCTTGTAAGCGCCGGACAGGATCTTGATCAGCGTCGACTTGCCGGCGCCGTTATGGCCGAGCAGCGCCACGACCTCCCCGGGGAAAAGATCGATCGAGGCGTCGTCGACGGCACGGATGCCGCCGAAGGCGATCGAGATGTTGCGCATGTCGACCAGCGGCGTGCCAGTAGGCGCAGTTGTGAGGGCCGTTACGGGAGCGGTTTTGTCAGCCATGGTCGTACCCCTAAACCCGCTTGCGATAGACGGTGTCGAGCCAGACGGCGATGACCAGCACGGCGCCGACGACGATGCTCTGCAACGGCGAGTCGACGCCGAGCAGCACCATGCCCGACTGCAGCGACTGCATCAGCAATGCACCGAGCATGGCACCGATGATGGTTCCCGATCCGCCGGCAAGCGAGGTGCCACCGATGACGGCCGCGGCAATGACGAGCAGCTCATCCAATGTTCCCAGCACATTGGTCGACGAGTTCTGCCGGGCCGACGAAATGGCGGCGGCGATCGTGGCCAGCACGCCCATGATCATGAACACCTTCATGGTGATCCAGCGCGTGTTGATGCCGGCGAGATTGGCCGCTTCCGGATTGCCGCCAATGGCAAAGACATAGCGGCCGAAACGGGTGCGGTTGGTGATGAAGGTCATGACCAGACCGACGGCGACCGCCATCAGNTGCAGCGTCTCGGCCCAGATCGGCCGCAGGGGGAAGCGGAAGCGCTTGCGCTGAACCCGCCCGTTGAACAGCGCGAACACGACGGCCAGGCAGGCGACGATGCCCACGACCCAGCTCCAGGTGGCACCGATCGATCCGGTCGGTCCGCCGCCCATCAACTGGAAAGTGGCGTCGAGCGGTGCCACCGTCTGGCCTGACGTGACCCACCAGGCTGCCCCGCGCCAGACCAGCAGGCCACCCAGTGTGACGATGAAGGCCGGCACTTCCAGATAGGCGATGACGAAGCCCTGGAACGCGCCGATCAAAAGCCCGAGCGCCAGACCGATGACCAGTGCCAGGACCCAGATCCATGGGTCGCCAAGTTCAAGTCCCACGAAGCGAACCAGGAAATGCACCTGGGCAAAGCCCATGACCATGCCGATCAGGCCCTCGGCGGAACCGACGGACAGATCGATGTTGCGCATGACGATGACCAGGACCATGCCGCAGGCCATGATGGCGACCGCGGACGTCTGCACCGACAGGTTCCACAGATTGCGTGGCGTGAGGAACGTGCGGCTGTCGAAATCGAGCGGATCGACGCCAAGACGCAGGCTCGAAATCACATGCAGCGCGACCCAGATCAACAGCAGCGCGCCGATCATGCCAAGCATACGGGTATCGATCTCGGTCGCCTTGAGGAACCGGGCGACCGCGCCGAGTTCCGACGCACGCGCCGTATCGGCCCGCGAGGTTGAGGTCGTGTCGGTCATGATGTCCTCCCAGCGGCTTGCCGTCTGACGCGGAGCCGGACCAGAGCCCAGAAGTTAGCGAAACACAAATCTCGTTGAGAAAACGCCGCGACTCATGAGCCGCGGCGCTTCCGACTTTTCAGGCGATCAAGCTTAGTTGCAGGCCGCGACGCTGCCGGCGGCGACACCCGTGCAGACTTCGTCCTTCTTGATCCAGCCGGCGTCGATAACGAGGTTGAGATTGTCCTTGGTGATGGCCACCGGGGTCAGGAACAGCGACTTGACGGTGTTGCCGCCAGGCGTCGTGAAGTCCTTCACGCCGGCGATGTCGGTCATCTTCTTGCCGTCGGCGAGTTGCGAGGCGATCTCGGCGGCGTTCTTGCCGAGTTCGCGCGCGTCCTTCCACACCGACACGGTCTGGGTGCCGAGCGCGATGCGGTTGAGCGCGGCGTGGTCGCCGTCCTGGCCAGAGACCGGCACGGTGCCGGCGAGCCCCTGCGCCGTCAGCGCCGCGACCACGCCGCCGGCGGTGCCATCATTGGCGGCGACCACGGCGTCGACCTTGTTGTCGTTGGCGGTGAGGAACTGTTCCATGTTCTTCTGGGCGTTGGCGGGTAGCCAGCCGTCCGTATAGGCTTCGCCGACATTCTTGATCTTGCCGCTGTCCATGGCTGCCTTCAGCACTTCCATCGAGCCCGAGAACAGGAAGTCGGCATTCGGATCGGCGCCCGAGCCCTTGATGAAGACGTAATTGCCCTCAGGCTTCGCCTTGAACACTTCGCGGGCCTGCATGCGGCCGACTTCCTTGTTGTCGAAGGTCAGGTAGAAGACGTCCTTGTTCTCGATCAGCCGGTCATAGCCGACGACCGGAATGCCCTCGTCGAGCGCTTTCTGTACCGCCGGGCCGATGGCCGACGCGTCCTGCGCCAGGATGATCAGCGAACTGGCGCCCTGCGAAATCAGGCTCTCGACATCGGTCAGCTGCTTGCCGGGATTGGACTGCGCATCGGCGGAAATGTACTTGTCGCCCGCGGCCTCGATGGCCTTCTTCATGGCCGCCTCGTCGGTCTTCCAGCGCTCTTCCTGGAAGTTCGACCACGACACGCCGATCACTTTGTCCTTCCCCTGAGCGACCGACGCGAGCGTCAGCGACATGGCGACACCCGCCAGAATGGCGACTGTGAATCTCTTCATGATATCCTCCCTGCGCCCGCGTGTGGCGCGACCAAACTGGCCCCAAGGCCGGCACGAAGGCCCTATTTTTTCGAGCCTCGAAAAAACACTGGTCCATCGCCGGAACCCTGTCAACATCGATTATGACGGATTTTGAGGTGCCGGAAGCCTTTTTTCGAGCCTCGCAATAAATAAATGACAGCCCCAGCCGCTTCTGCCAGTATTCGACCTGTTGCCGAGGGTGTTCGAGGAGGCGTCAAGAACCGCGGCGACGGGGAGGGAAATCATGTCGGTCGGAATCCGCCACGACGATCTGCGCCGGCGCAATCGAGCAATGGTGATTGGAGCCGTGCGCCGGGGTGGCCAGCCCTCGCGCACCGAGATCGCCGCCACCACCGCCCTCAGCCACTCGACTATATCGGCGATATCAGCCGACCTGATCGGCGAAGGTATCCTGAGCGAAGGCAAGCCGAACGAGGCCGGCTCACTGAAACGCGGCCGGCCGCAGGTTGGCCTTGGCCTCAACCCCGAGGCCGCGGCGGTCATGACCGTGGTGCTGTCGCTGAATTTCCTCTCCGTCGCCGTCATCGACTACGCCGGCCAGGTGATATCGGAGGAGCAGCGCCGGCTGGACACGCTGACCATGTCGCGCGAGGCGCTGATCGGCGAATGCGTGGCCATCGTCCGGCGCCGCCTCGAGGATCCCGACCTCGACGTCGCCAGCATCGCCCGCATCGCGCTGGCGATCCAGGGCATCACCGACACCGAGGCGCGCGCCATGCTGTGGTCGCCGATCACGCCCCAGACGGACATTGCCTTCGCCGATATACTCGAAGCCGAATTCGGCATCCCCGCCACCATGGAGAACGACTGCAACATGATGGCGGTGGCGCTGCGCTGGCGCGACCCCGAGCGCTACCGCGACGACTTCATCGCCATCCTGCTCTCGCACGGCATCGGCATGGGCCTAGTGCTGAAGGGCGAGCTGTTCACAGGCACCCATTCCTCGGGCGGCGAGTTCGGCCACATGATCCATCGCCCGGGCGGCGCGCTCTGCCGCTGCGGGCGGCGCGGCTGCGTCGAGGCCTATGCCGGCAACTATGCCATCTGGCGCAATGCAGGACAGATGGGTGAGGACGCCAAACCGGTCGACGTCAGCGACGCCGACATGCGTGCATTGGCGGCCACGGCGCGCGAAAGAGACGGACCGGAACGCGAGGCCTATCGCAAGGCCGGGGAGGCGCTGGGCTATGGGCTTGGCAGCCTGTTCGCGCTGATCGATCCGGCGCCCGTTGCGATGGTCGGCGTCAGCGCCGCCGCCTTCGATCTGATCGAGCCGGCCTTGCGCGAGGCCATCGCCCAGACCGCCGGCGGCCAGCATTCGACGTCGATTTCCTTCGATACAGAGCCGAACGAATTGCCGCTGATCCGCGAGGGCTGCGCCATGCGCGCGCTCACCTTCGTCGACCAGGAGATCTTCGCGCCGGGCGTGCAGGTGAGATCCGGCAAGAACGTGGCCTGATCTCAATCCTCGCGGATCGCGTAGCCTGCGCCACGGATGGTGCGTATCACATCGGGCATGCGGCCATTGTTTACCGCCTTGCGCAGGCGGCCGACATGCACATCCACGGTGCGCTCGTCGATGTAGATCGTCTCGCCCCAGACATTGTCGAGCAACTGGCTGCGCGAGAATACGCGGCCGGGATGGCGCATCATGAATTCGAGCAGGCGGAACTCGGTCGGTCCGAGCCGGATCTCGCTCTTCTTGCGATAGACCCGGTGCGATTCGCGGTCGAGCACGATGTCGCCGACCTTGAGCACGCTGGACAACACTTCCGGCTTGGCGCGGCGCAGCAGTGCCTTGACCCGGGCCATGAATTCCGGCGTCGAGAACGGCTTGACCAGATAGTCGTCGGCGCCGGTCGAGAGGCCGCGCACGCGGTCGCTCTCCTCGCCGCGCGCCGTCAGCATGATGATCGGCAACCGCTCCGTCTCGGGCCGCATACGCAGGCGCCGACAGAGTTCGATGCCGGAAACCGCCGGCACCATCCAGTCGAGCACCAGGAGGTCGGGCACGTTTTCCTGGAGGCGGATCTCGGCTTCGTCGCCGCGTGTCACCACCTCGACCTGGTAACCCTCGGACTCCAGATTGTAGCGGAGGAGCACGCCCAGCGGCTCCTCGTCCTCCACCACCATGATGCGTGGCGCGATCATCGATTGATCATCCCTGCCGTCAAGCCGCCGGCACCGACATCGCCGTCTCGTCCTGCTTCGGACGGTTGGCGGGCAGTTGCGTGCCGGTCAGCACATAATACGCATTCTCGGCAATGTTGGTCACATGATCGCCGATGCGTTCGAGATTCTTGGCGCAGAACAAAAGATGCGTGCAAGCCGTGATGTTGCGGGGATCCTCCATCATGTAGGTCAGGAGTTCGCGGAAGACCGAAGTGTATTTGACATCGATGCGTTCGTCGTCATTCCTGAGCTTGGCGAGGGCGGCGGCATCGCCGGCCGCATATTCCTCGACCACGCCCTGCACCTGGATCAGCACCAGCTGCGCCATGGAGTCTATGGAATGCGACAGGTCGCGCGGCGTGGCGGTGAGGCCGACGGAGCCGACGCGCTTGGCGATGTTCTTGGCAAGGTCGCCGATGCGTTCGAGATCGCCCGCCATGCGGATCGAGCCGACCACATGACGCAGATCGTCGGCCATCGGCTGGCGCTTGGCGATCAGGGTGATGGCGCGATCATCGAGTTCGCGCTGGCGCGCGTCCATGATGGCGTCGTCGGAGACGACGCGCTGTGCCAGCGCGTTGTCGGAATTCAGCAGCGCCTTGGTGGCGCCGCCGACCATAATGCCGGCGAGATCGCCCATGTCGCTGATCAGCCTGCTGATCTGTCCGAGATCCTCGTCGAAGGCTGCGACTGTGTGTTCGGCCATGATCCTGGTCCTCGTATGCGTGAGATCAGCCGAAGCGGCCGGTGATATAGTCCTGCGTGCGCTTCTCGCGAGGCGACGTGAAGATCTTCTCGGTCTTGTCGAATTCGACCAGCTCGCCCAGATACATGAAAGCCGTCTGCTTCGAGACGCGCGCGGCCTGCTGCATGTTGTGGGTGACGATGACGATTGTGTAGTCGGCCTGCAACTCGTCGATCAATTCCTCGATCTTCGCGGTCGACAATGGGTCGAGCGCCGACGCCGGCTCATCGAGCAGGATGACCTCCGGCTTCACCGCCACCGTGCGGGCGATGCAAAGCCGCTGCTGCTGGCCGCCGGACAGGCTGAGGCCGCTGGCATTGAGCTTGTCCTTGACCTCGTTCCAGAGCGCGGCGCGTTTCAACGCCTGCTCGACACGGCCGTCCATCTCGGCCTTGCCGATCTTCTCATAGAGCCGGACGCCGAAGGCGATGTTCTCATAGATCGACATCGGGAACGGCGTCGGCTTCTGGAACACCATGCCGATCTTGGTGCGCAACAGGTTGAGGTCCTGCGAGCGGTCGAGAACGTTCTGGCCGTCGAGCAGCACCTGACCCTCGGCGGTCTGCTTGGGGTAGAGCTCGTAGATGCGGTTGAAGACGCGCAGCAGCGTCGACTTTCCGCAACCCGACGGTCCGATGAAGGCAGTCACGCTGCGCTCGGGCAGCGACAAGGTGATGTCCTTCAGCGCCTTCGACTGGCCGTAGTAGAAATTGAGGTTCTTGACCTCGATCTTCGCCTTGGCGGCTGCCTCGGCGGCAATCGTCATGTCTGGAGACAACATCTGGCTCATTTGTCCTCTCTGCGTCCGGTCAGGCTGCGCGCAAAGATGCTGAGCGCGAGAACCGTCAATGTGATTATGAGTGCGCCGGTCCAGGCCAGTTGCTGCCATTCTTCGTAGGGGCTGAGAGCGAACTGGAAAATGGTGACCGGCAGGCTGGCCATCGGCGCGTTGAGGTTGCTCGACCAGAACTGGTTGTTCAGTGCCGTGAAAAGAAGTGGCGCGGTCTCGCCGGAGATGCGGGCGATCGACAGCAATATGCCGGTGACGATGCCGGACAGTGCCGCGCGGTAAGCGACCGACTTGATGACCACCCAGCGCGGCGCGCCGATCGCGGTGCCGGCTTCGCGCAAGGCGTTCGGCACCAGGTTGAGCATGTCCTCGGTGGTGCGCACGACCACGGGGATGACCAGGATAGCCAGCGCGACGGCGCCGGCGATGGCCGAGAAATGCCCCATCGGCCGCACCATCAATTCGTAGACGAAAAGGCCGATGATGATCGACGGCGCTGACAGCAGGATGTCGTTGATGAACCGCACCACGGTGGTGAGCTTGGAGAAACGGCCATATTCGGCCATGTAGGTGCCGGCGAGGACACCGATCGGCGTGCCGACGATGACGGCGATGACGGTCATCACCACGCTGCCATAGATGGCGTTGAGCAGGCCGCCCGCATCGCCGGGGGGCGGCGTCATCCGCGTGAAGACGTCAAGGGACAGCCCGGCGGCGCCTTTGTAGACCAGTGCGCCGAGGATCAGTGCCAGCCAGGCAAGCCCGATGCCCGCGGCGACGACGCACAGCGTCATCATCACCGAGTTTCTGGTCTTGCGGCGGCTGTGAAGCGACGAGGCTGTCGACATCGGTCAGGCTCCGGTGCGGGCGTCGATGCGCATCAGCATGTAGCGTGCGATGGCAAGGATGAGGAAGGTGATGACGAACAGGATCAGGCCGAGCGCCACCAGCGACGACGTGTAGAGATCGCCGACGGCTTCGGTGAATTCATTGGCGATGGTCGCGGAGATTGTCGTTGCCGGCGCGAACAGCGAGGTAGAGATGCGATGCGCGTTTCCGATGACGAAGGTTACCGCCATGGTTTCGCCAAGCGCGCGGCCGAGGCCGAGCATGACGCCGCCCATGATGCCGATGCGGGTGTAGGGGATGACGACGCGGCGCGTCACTTCCCAGGTCGTGCAGCCAATGCCGTAGGCGGACTCCTTCAGCACCGGCGGCACCGTGTCGAACACGTCCTTGGTGATCGAGGTGATGAAGGGCAGCACCATGATGGCGAGGAGCAGCGACGAGGTCAGCAGGCCGATGCCGTAGGGCGGGCCGGCAAACAGACTGCTAAGGCCGGGAATGCCATGGAACACGCTGATGATGAATGGTTGCACTGTCGTCTGCAGGAACGGCGCCAACACGAACAGGCCCCAGATGCCGTAGATGATCGAAGGGATGCCGGCGAGCAGTTCCACCGCCATGCCGATCGGGCGCCGGAGCGGACGCGGGCAAAGCTCGGTGAGAAAAATGGCGATGCCGATGCCGAGCGGCACGGCGATCAGGATGGCGATGGCCGAGGTTACGATGGTGCCATAAATGGGCGCCAGGGCGCCGAATTTCTCGGTGACGGGGTTCCAGCTCTCGGTGGTCAGAAAGGAGAAGCCGAAGGTCGACAGGGCCTGCCAGGAACCGGCGAACAATGAGATGGCGACGCCGCCGAGCAGCACCAACACGAGAATGGCGGCGGCGCGGGTCAGCCCATGGAAGATCGAATCGGTCAACGCGAACCGTCTGACGGTGGCGTCACGTGAACCTCGAACGGCTGGCAAGGCTTCCTGGGCAGCGCTCATGTCAAGCTCGGCTCTTTGTGTTGATTGAAAAGGAGCGCCGCGGGGCGGCGCTCCTCCAGAGAGATGTTACTCGCCGGCGTAGACGGGCTTGCCGTCGGCCTGGATGTCGGCCTTCCACGAAGCCTTGATCAGGTCGACGACGCTGTCGGGGATCGACACGTAGTCGAGCGCCTTGGCGGTTTCCTTGCCGTCCTTGTAGGCCCAGGCGAAGAACTTGAGCGCTTCGCCGGTGGCCGCGGCATCGTCCGGGGCCTTGTGGATCAGCACCCAGGTCGAGGCAGCGATCGGCCAGCTGGCGTCGCCGGGCTCGTTGGTGATGATGACGTTGAAGTTCTTGGCGCCCTTGAAGTCGGCGTTCGAAGCAGCCGCGCCGAAGGATTCGAGCGACGGCTCGACGACCTTGCCGGCGGCGTTCAGCATCTTGGAGTAGGAGAGATTGTTCTGCTTGGCATAGGCATATTCGACGTAGCCGATGCCGCCGTCGGTCTGCTTGACGGTGTTGGCAACGCCTTCGCTGCCCTTGGCGCCGACGCCGGTCGGCCATTCGACGGCCGTGTCCGAACCAACCTTGTCCTTCCAGTCGGGTGACAGTTTCACCAGGTAGTTGGTGAAGTTGAACGTCGTGCCCGAGCCGTCCGAACGATGCACGACGGCGATAGCGGTCGACGGCAGGGTGAGGGAGGGGTTCAGCGCCTTGATCGCGGCGTCATCCCAGGTGGTGATGGCGCCGAGATAGATTTGGGCAATCGTCTTCCCGTCGAGGACGAGTTCGCCCGGCTTGATGCCCGTGAGGTTGACGATCGGCACGATACCGCCCATCACCATCGGGAACTGCACGAGGCCGTTCTTTTGCAGATCAGCGTCGGACATCGGCTTGTCGGTGGCGCCGAAGGTCACGGTCTTGGCGATGACCTGCTTGATGCCGCCGCCCGAGCCGATCGACTGATAGTTGAGGCCGATGCCGGTATCCTTCTTGTAGGTGTCGGCCCATTTGGCGAACACCGGATAGATGAAGGTCGAGCCGGCGCCGGAAAGGTCAGCTGCCATTGCTGCGGAAAGGGTGAGGGTGGACGCCGCAGCCATTGCAATCGCAACGGCCGCCGAGCGGATGAAATGTCTCATGTGGCCTGCTCCTGTTCGGAAGATGGTCTCTCGGCGCCACTTCTAGCCGGCGCCCGCTGAGGCCAATAGCCTTCGATTATAACAGTCGCATGACAGTTTCATGTCAGCCCGGTAACGCGTTGCCGGCAACGCGAAAGACGCTGATCTCGGGCGCTCGCGGCGCGGTCCGAGTTTACCGCCGGAATCAGGGGCTTGAGCCGACCGACGGCTGGAATCACCCCGTACTCGACCAGGCTTTTCCCAAATGAAGAAAATCCGGACGGGAGCGCGTTGCTCGCAGCCAGAGCGTGTCATGGCCGGGCCATCGCCAAAAACAGGTCCGTTGGGGTAGAGTGACACTGTTTCTTGCAGGCGGTCGCTGCTCCCGCCCGTAACTGAGAAGAGCGGAATTCGATTTCGCTATTGTTCCGGCTGGACACGGCCTTTGATATGGCGCGATCGCACCATAGCCATTGCACGCAGCGGTAGCAGCGAATCTCCCGCTGATTCCTTGATTGCCTCGCCTGATCCTGCAATCGAGGCGACGCGGGCTCTATCCCGCGTTGCGGTGGACCTGACGGCCGGCGCCGACCCAGCGCTCGACCTTCTCGAGCAGGGCCCTGGGGCTGATCGGCTTGGGCAGATAGTCGTCCATGCCCGCCTCCAGGCAGCGCTCGCGGTCGCCTTTCAGCGCATGCGCTGTGACGCCGACGATCGGCACATGCGTGCCGGTCTCCTGCTCCAGCCGGCGGATCGCGGCCGTCGCTTCGAGACCGCTCATCTCCGGCATCGAGACATCCATCAGGATCATGCACGGATTGAGCGTGCCGAAGGCGTCGAGCGCCTTGCGGCCGTTGCCGACGATCTCGAAACCATAGCCGGTCTCGCCGAGGATTTGCGTGAACACCATCTGGTTCACCTCATTGTCCTCGGCCACCAGTATATCCAGCCTGTGCCCGCCGGCCGTCGCAGGCAGCCTCGGGCGAACCTGTGGCGGCTGCAATTGCGCGCGCTGCTCCGATGGCGCCAGGGGCGGCGGCCAGGAAGCCTCGGGCGCCTCTTCCGCGAGCGTTTGAACGGCGTGGCCGCTGGTGGTGTGGCGATGGCGCTGGATGGTCGCGACCAGCGTTTCCAGGAGCACCGAGGAACGCGCCGGCTTGATCAGCTGGGCATCGATGCCGAGATCGCGGTAGCTGGTGTTGGCAAGCGATTGGTCGACCGATGTCAGCATGATGATCGGCGTGTCGGCGAGGCCTTCGGTGTTGCGCACGATGCGCGCCATTTCGGCGCCGCTCATCTCGGGCATCTGGTAATCGAGCACGACGCAATCGACAGGCACGCCATAGGCGGCGGCCGCGATCAGCACCTTGAGACCTTCGGCGCCGCTTTCGGCCGCGCAGGAATCGAACGTCCACGAGATCATCTGCTCGGTCAGGATGGCGCGGTTGACGGCGTTGTCGTCGACGATCAGCACGCGTGCGCCCGTCACGTCCACCGGCGTGATGCGCTGCCCGCTCTGCTGCCCGGCCCCCGGCAACGTTACGGTGAACCAGAAGGTCGACCCCTTGCCTTCGGCGCTCTCGACGCCAATGTCGCCGCCCATCAGGTCGACCAGGCGCGAGGTGATGGCAAGGCCAAGGCCGGTGCCCTCGTGGCGCCTTGTCGAGGACGTATCGACCTGGCTGAATTTCTCGAACACCAGTTTCAGTTTTTCCTCGGGGATGCCTATGCCGGTGTCGGTGACCGAGATCGTCAGCCTGGTTCCCGTCGGAACCCGTTCGCCGGTCACGTCGACCAGCACGTGGCCTTCATCGGTGAACTTCACCGCATTGCCGAGCAGGTTGGTGACGATTTGCCGGATGCGGCCGACATCGCCGATGAATAGGCTTTCGAGCCGTGGTTCGATGCGCACGATGAGCTCGAGATCCTTTTCCTTGGCCCGTGTCGAAACCAGCGTCGCCACGTCCTCGATCGCCTCGGCCAGATTGAAAGGCGCCGGGTCGAGCACCAGCTGGCCGGCATCGATCTTGGAGAAATCCAGGATGTCGTTGATGATGGTCAAGAGCGCGTTGCCCGATTTGACGATGATGTCGGTGAATGTCTTCTGCTTCGGATCGAGATTGGATTTGGCCAGGAGTTCAGCCATGCCCAGTACGCCGTTCATCGGCGTGCGGATCTCGTGGCTCATATTGGCGAGGAACTCCGACTTGGCGCGGTCGGCGAGCACGGCGCGCTGGCGCGCCTCGCTGAGCTCCGCCTCGCGCTGCTTGAGTTCCGTGATATCGGTGGTCGAACCGATCAGGTAGAGCGAACCGTCGGAGGCGATCATTGCGCCCTTGCGCGCGAACTGATGCCTGACGCTGCCGTCTGCAAGGCGCACCGTCTCCTCGATCTCCTGGGTCTCGCCTGTACGCAGTACAGCGAGATCGCTGGCCACGAAGGCCTCGCCATCCGGCCCGAAGATCTCGACGTCGGTCTTGCCGATCGCCTCCTGCTTGCTGAAGCCGGTGAGATCGCACCAGCCCTTGTTGACATAGAATTGCCTGAGATCGGAGCGCTTGGCGTAGATCGACACCGGCACGTTGTCGATCAGGCTGCGGAACACCTCGTTCTCGCGCATGCTCTCTTCCAGAGCTTGCTCGCGCGCCTTGACGTCGGTGATGTCGGTGCTGGATCCGACCAGATGCACCGATCCGTCCGTGGCCACCAGGCGGCTCTTGCGCGTCATCAACTGCCGCACCGTTCCGTCACGATGAGTGACGGGCTCCTCGACCTCGCGCACATTCCCGTTCGTCACGACATCGGTGTCGTCCTGGCTGAAGCCTTCCGCTTCCTCGCCGCTGAACAGCTGACGGTCGGTTCGGCCGATGACATCGTCCTTGGCGAGACCGGTCAGCGCGCACCAGGCCTTGTTGACGAATTCGATGCTCAGGTCCTGCGCCTTGATGAAGGCGGCCACCGGCAACTCGTCCATGACATGACGGAAGAGATCGATCTGGCGCATCGAGTCATGAAGCGCCGCCTCGCGGCTCTTGAGGTCGGTGATGTCGACGCGCACGCCGATGAACGTGCCGTCGCCTGTGCGCATATCGTAGACCTGGTACCAGCGGCCATCCGCGTTGAGGCGCTCATAGGAGGAATTCGGCAGACGGTAACGCGCCAGGATGCCGTCAAGCCAGCGTTCGGAATCGGCTTCGTACAGGCTGTCGATCTCAGGATCGCCACTCGAACGGAAATAACCCACCGAATGGCCGAACTCCAGCGCTTCGCGGAAGGTGCGGCCGGGCTGCCAGAAGGGCTTCAGCGCCGGCAACGTATCCTGCAGTCTGTGGTTGGCGAAGACGAACTTGTCGTCGCGGTCGTAGATGATGACCCCCGCCGGCAGCGATTCCAGCACGCTGGCGAGATGCTTGCGCGCGTCTTCGGCTTCGGTCTCGCGCCGCTTCATGTCGGAGATGTCGAAGAGAAAGCCGGCGACATAGTCGCGGCCGCTTGCCATGCGGACGCGGTTCTTCCTGACGATACGCGAACGGGTGCCGCCGCCGGCCTCGAAGCTTTCTTCCACTTCGTATTGCTGTCCCCCGGCCAGCACCTCGCGTTCGCTGCTTTCGAACAGCGCGACCTCGTCCGGCCCGAGGAAATCGCTTCCCGGCCTGCCAAGCATGGCTTGCGGCGCCTGCTTGAACAGCGCCGCGAAGGCCTTGTTGACGAACACGAAGCGCAGATTGTCGTCCTTGACGAAGATCGGATCCTTGACCCCGTTGATTACTGATTCCGCCAGCCGCGCCTTTTCGAGCGCTTCGGCAAGTTCGGCCTCGCGATCCTTCATGTCGGTGACATCGACATAGGAAATGAACCGCTTCCCGCCGGCCAGCGGCGCCATCGACGAGATCAGCGTCCTGCCGTCATTGCGCGGGAACTGCCTCGCTCCAGCTGTGCCGGCCCTGATTTCAGCCTCGCGTTCGGCGACATGCCGCTGCCATGTCGCGTCGTCCGAACCATACGGGTCGATGTCGCGGCTGGCTTCCATCAGATCGCGGAAGCTGCAGCCGGTCTCGGCGCGCCGGGCGTCGATCTGCCAGAAATCGTAAAAGGCGCGGTTGATGACCTCGGCGCGCATGTCGGCATCGAGGACGAGAACACCGATCGGCATCTGATCGACCATGGTGCGGAGATTGGCGAAAGTCTCGGCTATCTTTGCGTTGGCGTTCTCGATCTCGGCGTCGCGCCGCTTGACCTCGGTGACCTCATAGTAGGTCAGCAGGCGTTTGCCTCCCGACAGAGCCGTGACGGAGAACATCATGGTGCGCCCGTCGGTGTGGACAAACTCCCGAGGCGCGACGGTACCGTTCTTGATCTCTTCGATACGCGTGGCGAGGTAGCGCTGCCATTGCTCTTCGTCGATGTCGCCATAGATGCCGTTGCGGCGATTGAGTTCCATCAGCAGGCTGAACGGCGCGCCTACCGTCACGGCCCCATCCGGAATCCTGGAGAGATCGCGATAGGCCTTATTGACGATGAGCGTATCGAGCCTGGCGTCTAGAAGCACGACGCCCATATGCATGGCATCCATCGTCCGCTCGAGATCGGCGAGATGCTGGACGGTGTCGCCGCCAGCCGCCGGCTGCATGGACTCGAAGGCGCTGGCCACCAGCGCGGTGACGTTGCGGCCAAGGCCGCGATAGCCGACGAATTTTCCTTCGCTGTCGAAACGCGGGACGCCTGACGTCAGCACCCAGCGGCAGTCGGGGCGGCCTCCCTTCAGTTCGTAGACGAAGTCGCGGAACGGCCGGTGCGCCTGCAAATCCTCCAGATGCGCCGCCGCACCGCGGTTGCCCTGCAGGACCTGGTTGAGAAAGTCGAAGCGGAACCGGCCTAGCACGATTGCCGGATCGATACCGGTTGCCGCCTGATAATCTTGGGAAAGCCAGGAAAAGCGCAGTTCCGCGTCGGTTTCCCAAATCCAGTCCGAGCCCGCTTCGACGAGTTGGCGCAGCGCGTCGACGCAATCCATGTCGACGCCGGATGACCCATCGCCGCCATGCGCGGCTGCCTTGCCGGGCTTGCGCTTGCCCCGCGCGCCGATTGCTTCGTCCGTTTCCGCCATGCTGTCCCCACCCCGAAAATCAAGGCCGAACCCTCCCTCCGCGGTTCGTCGGCGGAATGTGCCGCAGAAGCATTAACGATCCGCTAACCTTAACGGCGCAACCGGCCTGTTCCTGCTGCGTTATTCCGTCCGGTTGTGGCGCGGAGCAAGGCCGCGCTATAAGCATGCGCAGGGGTGTTGCTAATGTACGGACGGATAGGGCCTTTCTTGCTGGGCGTGGCGCTGCTTTTCGGCGGCGGCTGCTCTCGCAGCTATGACGGCACGGTGGTTATCCCGCGGCCGCTCGACGCCAGGCGGATCTGGGACCGGCCGCCGCCCAATGTCGATTACCAGCCGCCGGTCGACAACGGCGCCTTCCCGGGTCCACCCCAGCCTCCCGGGCGGTTTTACGAGCGCAGGGTGGTTAAGCCTGCGCCCCACAGACGGTCTCAGGCCAGGGTGTCACCGCCCTCTCCTCCGTCATCGGGCCCCGAAAAACAATTGGCATGCAGGAACGTAAGCGCTCCCGGTCAAAGAGTTCGCATGGTTTGCGATTAATGCATAAAACAAAGGCCTGAATCCGCTTCGACGCGACGTGCTTTAGAACGGTCTATAGCGATGCCGCGCCCTTCCTCGGTTCCTTGGCGCCGAGCTTGTCGAGCGCAAGCCGAACCTGGCGCAGATCGTCCTGCCAGCCGTCATCGTCGCCCATCGGGCTCTCCGACGCCGCCCGTTGCAGCCCGCGCGCCTCGGATTCGATCTTGCGCAATTCGGCGATCTTCTGGTCGGTAGTCAGTGAGGCGTCTTCGACGATCTCCAGTACCCGCATTTCCCTGAACGTGGCCATGGCGTTCTCCCTGCCTGATATCGACCACAACGCCGGGAGGCGGACCCCGTTCCGAAGACGAACGTTCCCGCGAAAACACTCGTGGGTCATTCAGCCGGGAAAAAGGCGGGGCCGACCACACGCACCGTCGAGCCTGCGATCAATCAGGCATTACGGTGTCTGGTGCTGAAACCTTTGCCCGTGCTGCTGCGTTGAAGCGCAAAGGAGAACGCGGGATGTCGATGCATTTCACCGTATCGGAGCTAACAAGAAATCTTTTTCACTCTCTCGGGCTGGATCACGGGCGTGCCCCACGGCCGCTCAGTCCCGAGGAAAGCCTGTTGCTGGAGTGCTATCTGGCCGGGCAAATCCCGGAATCCGCCTGGAGCGACTACGTCTTCGAGACTCCGGATTTGGCACGGCATGCCGAAGCACGGCGCCTGAGCCATTGATCCGCGGCGCGGGAAAGACGCCCGACCAGGTTCTCCGGTCCGACGAACCACCCGTGCCGATGCCCATTCCATGGCAGGCGTTTTTTGGGCATACCGCTAGTGCTTGGGCGAAACGAATTGCTGCGTAAACACGTTGCCGGCAATTCCTTGCGATAGCTGCGGCGATAGACTCAGCGGCGTGCAATTCTTCACCGCCGCTATTGCCGCATCGATGAACGCCTTACGCGCCTTGTCGTCGCCAGCCACCTTGGCGGCGGTTGGTCGCGGCGGCCCTATCAGAGTACCGTCGCGCTTGAAACTGAAACTCAGGGTTACAGTCGAATCTCCGGCACCGGCAGGCGGTGTCCAGCAGGACTGGATCGCGGTCCCGACATCGTCCATGGTGTTGAGCGTTGCGGCCCATGCGCATGCGATACCCACCGATATCACACCCGCAATCGCCAGTTTTGCAACATGTTTCACCGCAAGCCCTCATCGTCACGAACAGTCCGGCAACCCGCGCCGGACTGCTGGGATCGATGGTAGAGCCGACACGGGCAATGACAATATCCCTGCCAAAAAGTTGTTCGAAGAGAGCCGACTCCGGAGCCGCCCTGGCGCCTGGCCGATGCGAGCGATGTAGCCCGAAAACAAAAAGGCCGGCACAGAGCCGACCTTTCCTTTCCGCCTCGACAGCTGCGCCAGTACATCCGTGGTCGCAGGCCCAAAGCGAATTGTCCCCAGTAGACAGGCTATTGGTGAACCAAACCTTAACCTGCCCGCCGCCCCTGCCCACAATGCCAGGAATGGATGGCCGCGAAGCCCACGATTGTCGCGATAGAACGGCCTATGCGACGGCCCTGAACTCGGTTTCTGGTATCGTTCCAAGCCCGGCACACTGCGCGCATATCATGGTCTTTCCCGGGCAACCGCTTTGATGTGTCCAGTGCGGGCAGCAATACCCTTTTGAAGCACGCCATCTCGAGCAATCGAAAACCTTTCCACCGCCATGACAGTGCGTGCATGTCGTCCTAACAGAGGCCATTCCAAACTCTACCCGACCCAAGACCCGGGTTGCCGCGAAAGCTATCCCCGCGCCCCAAGTCTCAAGAACGCACTACTTTCAAGCGTCGCGGCTTGACTTAAATTGGGTTGGATTCGGGGTATGGGAAGCCCCCGCTATCGCAGGCTTTGCGTGCTCTTTCGAGGTATGCGGAGCCCATGCGGAAAGGGTCCGAAACTGCAGGATTGTCTGGAGGTCAACGACAGGACCGTTGCTTGGTACGCCCAAGGGGAATCGAACCCCTGTTCCCGCCGTGAGAGGGCGGTGTCCTGACCGCTAGACGATGGGCGCGTTCAAGAACCGGCGATATAGGCTGAC
>NZ_AYWQ01000014.1:0-86959 GCF_000502415.1 Mesorhizobium sp. LNHC229A00 | reverse complement strand
CTCGTCGGCCAGGCGATCGGCGGCAACACCAAGAGCACGGTCATCGGCGCGGCCAGCGGCGCGCTGCTGGGCGCCGTCGTTGGCTCCGCCACTACGCCTCAGCGCCGCGAGGACCAGCTCTGCCGCTACCAGGACCGCTACGGCCGCATCTACACCGCGCCTTGCGACGACCGCTATTACAACGGCAATTATTGAACGCGGCGCCCCGGCAGGGTTGACACTTTGCCGGGCCGCCTAGACTAGAAGGCCCCACTTCAAATCCCGGCGACATTTTTTCGCAAGATGAGGAACGGCATGCCTGTTGATAAACCGCGGCAGCCGCGGCGGTGAAGCTGGACGATCTGGCTCACAAAGGCGAAGCATCACTCTTCAAGTAATGGCAAAACTCTCTCGTCGAGAAATTTGAGGCGACTACCCAGCATTTCCGCGTTGGCGGGAGTAGCCGGAACATTAACAGGGATCAGATCCGCAACCGACTTCCCCTGGCGCGCGGCTTCAACCCAATCCTCCATCGCGCCTATATATCCATCTAGCGCTTCAAACGGGGTTCCGATGTCGTCGCCGGGCATGTAGGCTGGAGGTACATCACCGACGATCACCCATACCCATTGGGGCACGTCTGGTTTTCCGGATGCAATCTCGAAGAGAAAAATGTAGACTATCCCTTCAACACCATACCCGAAATACTCGGCCTTTATGTTCTTCCCCCAGCCAAAAGACATAAGATATTGACGAGCCTCAAGATGAGCTGCGTCAAGATTGTCATCCGCGTCGGGATCGCCAGCCGCAAGGGGCAAGCGGCTTACTTTACTGAGATCCGGCGTAATTTCGTTCACATTATGCCTCCACTACTCATTTTCTGCTTCAGCCATCGTCTCTTAGCCCAACGTTTAAAATCACCGGCTTCCGTGTGGTGCCTTATGTGATCTTCCCTGGTACGAGGCCTGATATTCGATACGTGGTCAAGCCCACCGTCGGCCAGAGCTTTCTCATGGGAGACGTCCATATTTCGACCCGTCTTGGGATCTTTAGGCCACGGTCGACGATGCAAAACTTCCCATTCCTTGCGAAGAGCTCTGCTCGTCATGGTGCGCTTGGTCGGAACAAGCTTTAGATCGTCCTCGTCAGTAATCTTGGCGGGTGGTTTTTCTGGAGTGGCAGAACTCTCGAACGGCCCGGCTTCTGTCGCTGTCGGAGCGCCTCCATTTTGTGGTACGTCGGCTGCCTCGCTAGCGGGTCCGCTGCCCGCCAGTTCGGATGCCGTCGAGCGTTCCAACGAGCCGGTGAGCCTTGCCGTCACCTGCCTGCGGATCGCGCTGAGCCCTTCGCCAAGGATATTGCCGCCGGCACCCCAAAGCGCACCGGCGGCGGCGGCGCTCAGCATGTCCTCGTCCGCACCGTGCGCGTACGCTGCGCCGTATAAGGCGCCCTCACCGCTAGCCACGGCGGTTCGAGCGGCCAGACCGGTCAGCCCATCCAAGGCGGCGGTGCCCAGCCTACCGGTGAGCGTAATACCGGAATCCACCAGACCATGTCCGGCGATGGCGCCACCCAGAAGTTCCGCCGGCAGGGCTGCCGAGCCTGCCCGGTCTTCGGCATCTTCCGTCGCCGTCCGTTCGGCGGCGAGCAATTCCTCATAGCTCTTGTCCGAGAAAAGCGAATTGAGGCCGGCTGCGGCTTTGTCTGCGTGACCAAAAGAGATGCCTTTGGCCATCAGCCGGACCACGTCATCGGTGGCCTGAAGAGGTTGCAGCCAGAACGGAGCAGCGTTGTACTGTGCCTGAGCCGGATGCGACGCGACGGTCAAGAGACCGACCGCCAGAGCGTCCTTTCGGGCCTCGATGTCTGCCGGAGTCAGGTCAGGATCGGTTGCCGCATTCTGCCGAAGCCGAGGCAAGCCGGACTTGTACAATTGCCTGGCCATCTCATCCCGCAAGGGCTGATCGCGGACTGCCAGGAAAATCGCGCTTAGATCTGTCTGGCGCTGCGGCCACGGCACGCTTGGGTCGATGAATTTCGCAGCAAGGCTTTCGGCGGCGGACCAAGGCAACGGCAGTATCTTGTCGAAGCCCATCTCCTGCTGGGCTGCAACCACCCAGGTGATCGCAGCCGAATAGTCCTCGGGAGTTGTGATATTGTTCCAGTCGGAATGCCGGCCCGGGAACATTTGACTGACATAGGCGGCGGGGTCGGCCCGCCTAGCGCCCAAAACGAATTGTGCAGCGCCAGCCTTTGTTTCATATCGCGCCCGCTCTTCCTGCGAGCCGCTGGGACCGGGCTCAAAGTCCCGGAGCTGAGCGTGTATCGCTTGGTTCGGCGCACCGCGCATATCGAAGACCGCACTGGCGACGCCAGCCGTTGTCGTGAAATCCTCGAAATGCTTGGCGCCTTCGTCCGCGCCGTAGACATCGACGAAGTCCTGCGCGGTCGGCTGCTCCTCGGGGTATCTGCCGGTGGCAGCGATGACAGCCGGCGCATTTTGCTCCTCGAGCTGCACCTTCGCACGAGCATCGACCATTCGGGCTGCGGTGGCGATGTTGGCCTGGTCCTTCAGCGCAGCGATATCGCCAGGTTTTAGGTAGGTGATGACTTCGAGGGCCGTATCGCGATCTGGCTCGCTCGCTGCGCCAACCGCTTCCTCTGCATCCGGCGTGAATTTGCCAACGCCCTTCGCGGCCATCGCGGTGGACGCGGAGGCGACCGCCCCCACCGTATCGTCCTTGGTCCGGCTTCCAGCTAGCGTCTGACCCAACATCTCGGCGGCACGCTTCGGGTCCTGGGCGATCATGGCCTGGACCAGCGCCTTGGCTGTGTTGGTGCGCCACGCCGCTTCAGCCGTTTGCCTGATAAGCGGATTGCCGATCTTGGCGATCAGGTCGAAGCCGCTCTGCCGAATCGCCTCGAAGTTCGCGGTGTCGTTCGGGTCGCCATTTGCGATGGCGGCGGTCGACATGGTGTCGACCTTGGTCCACTCGGCCAGCTCGTAGTCGTCGCGCCGCTGAAGCTGCCGCCGCGCCATGCGCAGCGAACCTGTCGCCCGCATCGCCTCCTTCTGCCCGGCGAAGGTGGCACGCTGGGTCTCGGGCATACCAGGCAAGGCAGCGTCGAACAGCGTGTCGAACAGGCCTGATTTGACCGCCCGTCCATTGCGCGGGTCGACCAGGCCGTACATGGCCTCGTGCAACCCGCCACCGTCGGGCGGCGCGTTGGCCGTCGCCTCGTCTTCCGCCTGCGCGATCTGGCCGTTGAACCGGCGACGTGCCAGCTCGGCGTCGAACTCNCTCGTGCAACCCGCCACCGTCGGGCGGCGCGTTGGCCGTCGCCTCGTCTTCCGCCTGCGCGATCTGGCCGTTGAAGCGGCGGCGCGCCAGTTCGGCGTCGAACGCCTCCTGCCGCTCCGTCATTTGCCGGTAGTGCTCGGCGAGAGCGGAGAGGCCATCGCCCTGACCCTGCATGGCGCCGCCGACTGGCGACCCCTGCGGATATTGCGGCGCATTGCCGGTATCGAGCCGGCGCTGGCCAACCGAAAGGGGGATGATGTGGACCATTGGCTGTTCCCTGCTCGGCTGGCTTTGAGAGGCGCGCACGCAGCGACGGACCGCCGGGACGGCAGTCTGTTCGGGAGCGCGGGTGGTGGGTTTTCGGCTGGAGCCTGGACGACGGAGGGTCGCGTACGGAGTATTCGGACTGCTGTTAGGGTGCTCGCGTGATACAGTCGGCGGGGCAGCGCCCCACTGTCCTGCCGGACATCTCCCCAAGAGGGGGGATTGGCAGCTTGGCGGACGCCGCCTACCCTTCCGCCCGCGCCGCCTTCTCCAGGGCCGCGAGCTGCGCTTCGTCCAGCGTCAGGAAGCCCATGATATGCTGCACCACTTCGGCGCGCGCATTGCTGAGCGCGCTGTGGAGTTCGAAGCCGGCGGGTGTCCTTGTCCGCGCCATCCACTCGCCGTAGGACGGGCGCCTGTAATAGCCGACCGTCGCCGCGAGATCGGCCAGCACCATCTCGCCGTCCTCGCCGGAAAAGACCCGGAGATAGGCCTTGGCCAACGCTTCGCGCGCCCTGGAGGGGCCGCCATTTTGCGCCGCGTGGGCGAAACGCTTGCGGCTCATGCGCGGCCACCCGCCGGCATCGCGTCCTGGACGGAGGCGTCGGCAGCCGGCGCGGCATGACCACCGCCTTGCATCATCGCCTGCAGCCCATCGAGCAGGCCGCTGTCGCGCGCCTGTACGGTGGCCGGCACAGCATCCTTGGCGGCCTTGCCGGCGGTGGCGATCGCAGCCACGCCGGCCTGCGCTGTCTGTGCCTTGGCGCGGGCATCGCGCAGACCGTCGACCTCCTCCTTGCGGCGGAAGATGCGTTGCGGGCTGCGGCCCGCGCTCTGCACGATCTTGATCGCCTCGTCGCTGTCGATGTTGTCCATCACGCCCGGGTCGAACTGCGCCATCTGCATGGCCGTGGTCACCAACTGGATGGTGTCGCGCGCCTCGGCCGAGCGGCGCAGCACGTCGAGGGGGCCGGTGAAGGTCGGCCGCACCGCCTTGCCGGCCAGGCTCTCCGGCGGCACGAAGCGGCTGTCCTCGTCATAGAGGCCCTTGTCTTCGAGAATGCCGAGCTCGCGGTCGAGATTGCTGGCGAAGCCAGCCTGGATGATCGAGCCGGAGGGACCGAGCAGCGCGCCCTTCTCCTCCTGGCGGATCAACGCCTCGGTCGCCGTCATCTGCGGGTTCTGCACCAGCGTCTGAAACAGATTGACGAACATCATGTCGCGGATCTCGTCGGCGCGGCTCTGGGCGTAGTTGAAGGCGTAGGTCGGGTTCTGCCCGGTGGCGATCGGCTGGATCAGCGGCCTGCCATTGTCGTCGATCAGGCCCGGATAATTCTCGCCGGGGTTGAGCACCGGGACATAGTCGAGCCTGGCCTTCGAGGCGGTCGCCGGATCGGTGATCTGCTGCAGCGCGCGCAGGCCGGAGCGGCGCACGGCGTTTTCCTCACGCACAGTCGTCAGCGCCTCGATGGCCGGCGAGACGCCATAGGGATCGCCCTCGTAGCGGCGCCAGTTGAAGGTTGAGATAGGGAAACTGCGGAAGCCGCTTTCCCTGACGATCTCCTCCTTGTCCTCGATGACATGGTAGGAGGCAAACGCCATCTCGAGATACCGGGAACCGCCGCCCTGGCCGTACATCTTGCGCTCCTCGCGCGGCTGGATGCACTGGATCAGCGAGATCTTTTCCTCGCACTTGGCCGGATCGTCGACCAGCACCTTGATGCGCGCCGGCAGTTTTTCGTAGCCGAGCAGCTGTGCGGCCTGCCGCGCCGTGCGCTCGTAGCGGCGATGAAAGATGTCGACCTGGCCCCAGCGGTTGCGCGAGAGATAGCCTTCGACCACGGGGATCGAGGCATAGCGGATCAGCGTGCCGCCGAACCCTTCCTCGGCATAGAGATAGGCCGGGCCATAGCGCACGACATTGCGCAGGCAGGCCTGCGTGGCCGGCACGAAATTGGAATTGGCGGAGTAGCGCAGCGAGAACAGGAAATCGCGAAGGCTTTCGGCCCATTCCTTTTCCTCGTCGGTCTCCTCGTCGTTCATGGCGGCGGTCGACAGGCCATGCCATTTTTCCGATTGCGGGATGATCAGGCTTTCGAGCCCCGCGGCCAGCCGGTTGGCGGCCGAGTTGATGGTGTTGGCGTAGACGCGGCTACCACGCCGCTCCTGCCGCTCGGCTTGCGAATCCAGCCCGCCACCGCGCCGGCCGTTCCAGATGTCGGGGGCATCGGGATCGCAGAACTCCGCCACCTGCTCCCACACCGCCTCGTACTGGCTGCGTTCGGTCTCGAGCTCGGATTGGCGCGAAAGAATATCGCGGGCGCGGGAATCGGTCATGAGTGCCTCCGGCATATCTGGAAAAGATGGTTGGAGAGATCAGCGCCATCTCCCCCTCAAGCGGGGAGATCAGCCGCTTCGCAGCGTGCACATCCTGACATCTGCGATTTGAGAAAGCGGTGGTGACATTCGATCTCCCCCCTTGAGGGGAGATGCCCGGCAGGGCGGAGAGGGGTAGCTCGCGCCAACCTCCCCTTTAAAAACTCATGTCATCTTTTGCCCACTTGGTGGTGCTACGAGCGTTTCGCGGCGGGCAGAAGGAGGTCGATGTGACGACGACGAGCCTTGCCGGCACCCTGAAAAACCGCGGCAAGCAGGCGGCCAAGCGGCTGCTTGGCTATGACAGCCGCAACTGGCTGCGCATCCGCCAGATCGAGGCGTTCAGCCTTTTCCTCGAAGCGGGAAACCGCAAGGCCTCGGACGTGATCGAGATTTCGCCCGGCTGGAACCGATACTGGCGGGCGATGTGCCCGAACTACCGCTCGGTCGATTTCCCCGCCTTCGACATCTGCAAGGATCGCACGGAGGAAGAATATTCCATCGTCATCGCCGACCAGGTACTGGAACATGTCAAGCGCCCGCAAGCCGCGGTGCGCAACATCCATGCCATGACCCGTCCCGGCGGCTGGGCGATGGTGGCGACGCCCTTCCTGTTTCGGGTCCACGCGCGGCCGCACGACTACAACAGATGGACCCCCGCCGGCCTGAAGCAATTGATGGTCGAGGGCGGCTTCCCCGAAGCCAATGTCAAGGTCCACGGCTGGGGCAACAAGGCTTGCGCCCGCGCCCACATAGGCGGCCCCGTGCGCGCCTATGGCCTGTGGCGCGATCTCAGCAACGACGAGGAATATCCGGTGATGGTGTGGGCGTTCGCGAGGAAGGCCAACTAGCCGGTCTCCCCACGGGGATAGCGGTTGCATCACCGCCGCTTCGCCAGCCTTGCGCGCCGGCGCCAGTACCACCAGTCCAGCACGCGCTTGCGGAAACTGCGCTTCATCGCGGTCATGTCATACCCCCAGGAGCACGCGGCGCTGGCCGCCGAGATCGCTCGGCGAAAGGTCGGTCTTGATGGTGCCGGCGGTGCCCTGGCGCTGCTCGAGTTCAGCCCGCAGGGCCGCCTCTCGCGCCTGCATATCCTTGTCCTGCACGGTCGGCGCCGGCGGCAGCGGCTTCAGTTCCGGTGGTTTTTGAAACAGACACATGGTTCCAGCCTTCTCTTGTCCAGTCGTAGAGGAAGAAATCTTCGCCGTTCTTGCCGTAACCCGGCAGCAGGCAGCGTTGCTCGGCACCAAGCCGGCCAAGCCAGCGCAGCGCCAGCTGATTTGCGGCCAGTGCCCGCGCCTCGACCCGCCAGGCGCCGCGCGCCGCAACTTGCGGCCCAAGCACGGCATGAAAGTGTGCGGTAATGCCGGGCACGCAGCGCTTCATGCGGCGCGTGCCCCAGCTCCAGGCGACCCATAGCCCGCCGCGCTGCTCGGCCGCGCCAAAGCCTGCCTCCGGATTGCCGTCGAGCTCGGCGACATAGGCAAAGCCCTGCAAAGCGGTCAGCGCCAGCAGCGCCGGCGACCACTGGTCAAGCTGGCAGTCGATCTCGTCGCGGTCCTCGGGGCGCAGATTGGCGGCGATATAGGAGAGATCGCGCAGCGTGGCTCCGATAATTCGAACCGTCATCGCGCTGCTTCATTTCTACTCGCTCCGCAACCTGCTAACAGTCGAGCCAGGGGGAGAGAGTGTTTTCAAGATTTCCTGACAACGTACAATGGCACAGCGACCGGAGGCAGCGGCTTCTTAGCCTCTGCAGAGCACTACTGTCGTTGTCGGTACGGATGGTGCTGTTGGCAATGACCGGCGCGATCGTCTGGCGAAGACTGGAGAATCCGCGGACTGCATTTGACCACGGGTTTAGAATTTTCGTCTCAATAGTCCTCGTGACGAGACCGCCCCCGCTCTGCTGGATTTGTGGCGGATATTTCTTTGGACCTGGAGAGCAGTGTTTCCCCGCAAGGGAACACAGGACGCTCGGATAACCGCGGCGTTCCTCATGACTTTTTTCTGGATCTCGCTGATCGTAGCGATAGCCCTGGTGTCTGCTGACTCTGTCTTTGAATTCATCAAGAGGATGGGCATTTCGGTGCACGTTTAGAGCGATGCATGGCGACGAACGGGATCGAGAACCCGTTCGGAAACGACAAGCTGATAGTCCTTGGCTATTCCGAAATCGTGGCCAGCCTTCCCGTTCACCTTCAGCCATACACTCCATTCGATACTCGCGTCGAAAGCGCAATTACTTCGGCGCGAACTAAAGCGTCCACCGGCCGTCGTAGGGCTCAACCGTTGCGGATGGAATACCAAGGTGGTCGAGTATATCTAGTACACGTTCCGATATAACCAGGCGCAGATCGCCAGCAATGCCGAAATCATCATGACCTGCCTTTCCACTCACCTTCAACCATACGAACTGCGGGAGTTCCACGGCGGGTTGCAGTTCCAGAAAGTCATCTGACTTCGTGATTTCGACATGGGCGAAGCTCGCACCCGAAGAGCCGATGTTCTGCAGGGCCTGTTTGGCTTGAGACACGACAAGAAAGCACGGGAAGGTGGTTATGATAACATCGCCGAACCATCCTTCCATCTGGTAGATGAGTTTGCTTCCATCAGGGGGATGAACGCTCGTGTCCATGATGGTGCCACGACCTATTCCACCTGCGACATCGGGCTTTAGGTCGGCAAAGCGCGCGTGGCCGGGCAGCATATTCAGCCCATGCGCGGCAGATTGCTTGGCGAGCGCCACACCGGCGCCTTCCAGCGTCTCACGGCGGCCGGGCGAAAGGCAGCCATTCGCCCTAGGGTTTCAGCGCCTATAAGCGTCAGAACTCCAAGACCAAGGGCATCAAGACCCTTCGAAAGGTTCAATCAATGCGTTCGAGATCCCGAATGGCTTGAGAGCATCGAGAACGCGCTCGGAAACGACAAGGCGTAAGTCTTCCGCGATTCCGAAGTCATCACGGCCGGCGTCTCCGTTCGGTTTCAGCCATACGAACGGCGGGAGCTTCTGATCCGGTTGCATCTCATCGAATAGCTCAGATGTAGTCACTTCGACATCGTCGAATGTTACACCAGAAAAACTACCTTTTAGGATCACCGCTTTGACGTCTTCAGTGACGAGGAAGCATGGAAACGACGCCACCATGCTATCGCCCAACCAACCATCAAATTCAAAATGTAAACGACTTATGAGAGGAGGATGGACGCTTGGGTCGATAATGATATTGTCACCGAAGCCACCAGAAACCTCTGGTTCCAGATAATAATATTTCATTTCTTACCTATTGGTGGATTGAAAAGGTGACCATATTTATCATCTATTTCGTCAGCTTTCTCAAGCAATTTCCGTAAAGTGGTCGTTGGATTCCGCCTGTAGAATGCATCCCATTCACGCCGGATGGTACTCAGATGCAACGTGGAATTCAACTCCTTTGGTATCCCGCGGAGATTTTCAAGCGAGTGCATCATCTCTTTGGTTATAACTGCAATGTATGTCGTAAGCACTTTCTGCTCGACTCGGTGGTGGACAATGACGGCTCCCGCCAACTCGGGATATGCTTTAAAGAAAGCCTTTCGATAATTTTTGGAGAAAACCTTTAGAGCCGGCTCGATCACTTCGTCGGCGATCTTCCCGCCCTTGAGGAGATTGGCGCCTATCCATCGAAGGCCTGCAGCCCCTTCGGCGGCCAATCCCGAGCCAGGAGTAACCGGCATTTTGTCAATGGCGTCCAACGGATCGTCACGCACATCCCGGAGAATCTCCCCGAGGCCAGCCGGAGCCCTGCCCAAGGCCTCGAAACCCTCGCTAAGATAGTTGCCGAAGTCGTCGACGGCCTGTTGGAATGCAGACCGGGATTCGCCTCGGTGCCCCGTTGGGAGCTGTCCTTGCTCCGTCGACGCAGTGGTGATCGGATCGATTTGCGCCGCACGAGAAAGGCCGGCTCGTTTCAACTGCTGAGATAAAGCCTCGCGGGCGCCCGGATCGGGCGCTGCTGCCAGAAGATCACGCAGGATGATGTCCTTCTCAGCCTGCGACTTGTCGTCGGCGCTGAAGGTATCGGCAAAGATTTGGACGGTGGCTCTGGGCAGGGGTTGAGGGGTCTCGACGCCCAATTGCCTCTGAGCTGCTACAGAGACGGCGATGGCCCGTCTGTAGGCTTCCGGGTCGCTGCTTGCTGACTTGCCGTCTGAACTCGTTGCCGCTTTCCACGCGGCGCCGACATTGGGAAAGACCGCGCGGACATAGCCAGCAGGGTCCGCCTGCCTCGTGCCTAGTGTCTTGAGCGCCGCAGCAGCCGTGACCTGATACCGTGTCTGCTCGTCCTGCGAACTGTCCGGCCCTGGCTCAGCATCGCGCAGCGCTGCGCGGATCGCCTGGTTGGGCATGACTCGCATGCCGAAGGCTTGACGGCCGACATCCATCTTCAAGCTAAAGTCGTGGTATTGCTTGCCGCCCTCCTCGGCGCCATAAACAGCGGCGAAGTCCGGGGCACTGGGCACTTTGCCGGAATAGTTGCCCGTTTCGGCGATTGCGTCCGGGGCGTTCTGCGAAGCGAGAGCGATGTTGGTGCGCGCCTCGATCAGTTGGGCCGCATTCGCGGCGTGGGCTTGGCTGATCAGCCGCTGCACTTCACGGAGAGATAGGTCGGCGAGATCGTCGGTTACCGGCTTGATTGCCGTTGGATCAGGCACCGAAGCCGCACTGGCCTCGAACGCCCCCGCAACGTATTCGTCAGGCATCTGCTTGCCGACGCGATTGCTTTTCCCGGAACTGCCGTCGGTTTGCGCCGCATCGCCGATTGCATCGCTGCCGGCGGCGGTCCGGACACCGAAAATCTCCAATGCCCGCTGCGGGTCCCTGGCGATCAGCGCCTCGAACCGAGCCTTGGCGGCGGTGCTGTACCAGTCCTTGACCATTTGCTGCCGGATGGCGGGATCGACCCCCATCTTGTCGATCAGGTCGAGCCCTTGCTGGCGCGCCGCTTCGAAGGTGACGGGGTCGTCGGGATTGGCGTTGCCGATAGCGATGGCGCTGGTCTTCAGTGCCGTGTCGACCTCGGCCTGTTCATAATCCTTGCGCCGCTGGAGCTGCCGTGCCGCCATGCGTCGCCCACCGGTTAGACGCAGCGCTTCCTCCTGCCGGGCGAAAGCGGCGCGCTGGCTCTGAGGCATGCCGGGCAGAGCGGCGGCAAACAGCTTGTCGAACAGCCCGGTCTTGACCACCCGGCCGCTATAAGGATCGACCTGGCCA
The DNA here is from genome assembly GCF_000502415.1 of Mesorhizobium sp. LNHC229A00. NCBI lineage: Bacteria > Pseudomonadati > Pseudomonadota > Alphaproteobacteria > Hyphomicrobiales > Phyllobacteriaceae > Mesorhizobium > Mesorhizobium sp. LNHC229A00. The sequence continues at coordinate 75,781 of NZ_AYWQ01000014.1, read as the reverse complement.
TACATGGCCTCATGCAGGCCGGCACCGTCGGCCGGGGCGTTGGCCGTCACCTCGTCTTCCGCCTGCGCGATCTGGCCGTTGAACCGGCGACGTGCCAGCTCGGCGTCGAACTCCTCCTGCTGGTCCCTCATCTGCTGGTAGCGCTCGGCGACAGCGGAAAGGTGATCGCCCAGCCCCTGCATGCCGCCGCCGATTGGCGATCTCTGCAGGTATTGCGGCGCGTTGCCGGTATCTTGCCGGCGCTGGGCAATGGAAAGCGGGATGACGTGGACCATCTAGGTGTTCCCTGCCTGGCTGACTTCGAACAAAGGCGTGCGGCGCCGGCGATCGCGGCATGGCCGGATCGCACGCTGGCAGGCGCGCGTTTTGCGGTTTGTCGGATCGAAGGGTCTTCGAGAGGCGTGCCGGTGTATGAGACGTCCCGAACGACTTTCGTCATCCACGGGCGGAGCGAGGAGCGTAGCGACGCGGCGCAGACCCCTGGAGTTGCTCCGCAGCCCAAGGGATCCATGCCGGGACTCTCGAGCGCTGCAGAATTCGCTCCGCTGCACTCCACGGCAGAGGTAACGGTATGGATCCTAGGCGACGGAGCTTCGCTCCTGCTTCGCCCTGGGAGGACGAAGCAATGTTTGCACCCTACCGAAACGCCGCCAGCGGATCGCTCTGCCCCTTGCGCCGCGCCGCCTTGAACTCCGAGGAATCGATCACCGCTTCGCGCAGCATCATCACGCCGTAGCGGGTCGCGGCCATCAAATCGTCGCGCAGCTTCACCACTTGGCCGTCCTTGCGATGGTACAGCCTGAACTCCTCGAACCAGGACAAGAGCGTCGAAAACACCTTGAAGCGGCCGCTCTGCATGCGGTCGAGCATCTCCATCAGCCCGGCCTCGACCGAAACCGAACCGTCGGCAAAGCGCGCGTGGCCGGGCAGCATGTTCAGCCCATGCGCGGCATATTGCTTGGCGAGCGCCGTGCCCGCCCCTTCCAGCGTCTCGCGGCGGCCGTCGCGCGGCCATGCCCAGGGCAGCCACTCGCCCCAGGGTTTCAGCGTCAGCGCCTGCATCGCCGGCGTCTGTTGCGAGGCGCGGGCGGCTTTGGTGACATAGACGACATCGGCCTCCGTATCCCAGGCAAGCTCGACGGCGGCCGAAGGATGGTCCCAGCCGAAATCGAGCGCCCCGAGGCGCGGCCAGTAGCGCGGCAGCCGGAACGGCTCGCAGGCGAGCAGCGCCTCGGCCACCGGGAAGATGCGGCCCGAGCCCAGCACCGGAATGCCGCGGGCGCGGGCATCGCGCTCATGTTCGGGATAGGCGGCGACGATCGCCGCGCGTTCCCCGGGCGAATAGTGCGGCGCATCGTCGATGGTCATGAAGGTGACGTGACGGCTCATTGCGCTGTCCTTGAATCATCTTGCGAGGCGCCGATCGTATGGTGTTGTTCGCACTTGGTTCTGGCGGCCGTCGCCGGCGGCCACTTCCCCCATGGCGAGTAACCCCGCGCGGGGATCGGGTCCCCCTCAGGACTTGTACCCTTCGTTCAGGCAGTCGTTCCGCCAGGCCCAGTCGAAGTCGGCCCGCGACATGGACTGGCCCATGCCCGGCTCGACAAACGGACCGGCGGTGTTGTCGATATAGACGATGAAGCGCGCCTCCTTGGTGAAGGCGCCAACCTTGGCGGTGATGACGCCGCAGGTCTGGCCGGTCGAACTGTCCCCGGTAAGCTGGACATGCGAGAAGGTGGCCGAAGCATCGCTTATCAGGCCACGCATCTTGCCTTCGGCGCCGGCGATCGCGTCGGCGCGCCAATCGCCGCTGCCGCTGCAGGCTGAAAGCAGTGCAGGCAGGAAGAACAATTTTATGAGGTGGCGCATGTCGGCTCCCGAACGTCGCGCCACAAGCTACTCGACCTTCAGTTGCCGCCAAGCGGTGTTGCAAATCATGGTTTCGGAGCGGTTTCACCCATCCGCTCCACTTCCCCCGCCGACAGGAACAACATTACCACGTCGCTCATTCCCAGCAGCGGCGTGAAGGTGACGATGGTGATGCCGCCGGTGGCGTTGGTGCGCGTCAGGCCTTCGGAATAGATGTCGAGCGGCGGCTCCTCGTCGAACCAGACGCCATGCAGCGTCTCGCCCTGCCATTTCTCTCGACCCTTTTCGTAGCTCTTGAACGACAGCACGCTCTCGCCGGCCTGCACATCGCCGCCGCCGCCATGGCGCACCACGACGCTGTCGAGCGCACCGGGCGCGCCGCGCCCCATGATGGTGTCCAAAATGGCGTCTGCCGGTATCATGCCGGTGCCCCATGCCGCCTGCTGCTGCGGCGGGCCGATCAGCACGCGCTGCGGGTTGTCGCGCGTGCCCTCGCCGGTGACGCCGGCGGCCCACAGCCGTACCGGCGTGTCGAACACCTTGCCTTGCCACCACGCGGGGTAGCGGCCGGTGAGGTGCATCGCCCACTCGGCGCCGCCGGCTTTTGTCTTGCCGAGCTGGTTGCCGGCCATGAACAGCCGCTCCCGATGGGCGGCTCCAGCCGTGTGAAATTCGGCCTGGCGCTGATACGGCATGTAAGCCGCCAGCAGATTTGAGCGACGCCGGCGGTCAAGCTCCGCCAGCAGCGTCAGATAGTCGGTTCGGGCCGAGATCAGACGGCTCCTCGAGGAACGGTTTGACGACGTTTTCAAGGGCGCGGATGCGGCTGCGGATCTCGTCATCGCTCAGGGCGTCCAGTTGGTTGACGGCGACATCGAAATCCTTGGGCAGCACCGACAGCACGATCTTCAGATACTGATCCGGCTTGTCGGCGCGCACCTCGGCGAGGACGCCGGCGCCATGCGCCCGAAAATCGGCCCGTACGGCGGCGAGGAAATCATCGCCCAGTGTTTTCTTGGTCCGCTTCGGCCGGGGCGTCTTCGCGGCTACCGGACTGGCAGCAGGCTTGCGCCTTGCCGCCCTGGCCTTGCGGCGCGCCGGCCCGGGATCGGTTTCCTCAGCCATCGGCCTCCCCCAAGGCATCCCCCGCCGCCGCCTTCGGCGCCGCCGCTCTGGTTCGCCGGACCGCCTTTTTCGACCGAACGGGCTTCTTCCCGGCCCGTTTGGCACGCTTCGGCCTTCCGACGGGTTTTGCCGCACCGGCCCGCGCCTTGAGCTTCGCCATGGCGAGGCCGACAGCGCGGCTGTCGATACCGGCCTGCGGAAAGCAGAAGCCACCGCCCGCCTCCCGTACCATGCCGATCAGCACGCCGGCGGGAACCTCCTCGACCTGGCCGAGGCGCGCCACCGGGCCGCCCTCGAATTCACCGATGGCGCTGACGATCTCGCGGCCGTCATCGCCGGTGATGATGCTGGCATAGCGGGGCATGGGATTTCTCGCATCTCGCGGAAGCAGCGCTCTACGGCGCCACCGCACCGGTAGGCAACCCGACCAGGGGTCAGAAACACAAAACCCGCCTCGGCGGCGGGTCGGTGGCGCAAATCAGCACCATGGATGGATTTATAGCATCGCTGCCCTCACCAGGTCAATGCCAAATAGGAAAAAATTCACATCTTCCGGGAACGCATGATCCCGACCGCTGACATTTATCCGGCTTTCCATGAACCGGCTCCTGTGAAATCATCAGTGCCAGCTCATGGAATGATTCCCGTCGCACGGCCTTGTAGGAGAGGACGATGGACAGACCGGTCATGGCATCCGTCTTCAGGATGCGGCACGCCCCGGCCACGGTTTCCGGTGTGCGCAGCACCGGCCAAGGCCAGGCGGATCCAGCCATCCGGGTGCACTCGCTTGGCGAAGCGATCCGCTTCGTCGCCAACGCTTACCCCAACTACGACATCGGCACTGTCGCCATAGACTGCGGCGACCCTTCGATCCCGCGCCTCGGCAGCCTGGAAGTCAGGGCGCTTTGGCGCGAGTATGGCGAGCGCTTGACGCAGGAGTAGCGCCTTACCGCTGACGATCGGCGCGCTGGTTCCTGCACGCCGGCCGGATCGGAAACGCTACTGATGCGTTCCACTGCGATCAACGGAGGGAGAAATTCATGAACGTCGCCAACCTGCAACTCGAGGGCCTGCTGATGGCCGTCGCCTCGATCAACCACGTCCTGGTCAAAAAGGGAGTGCTGACGTCGGAGGAGATCGATATCGCGCTCCGCAAGGCCGAGGCGTCGGAAACCGGCGAGGAGCGATCCGACGGCATGTCGGCGTCGAACCGCGACGCCGTCAATTTTCCGATCCGGCTGCTGGAACTCGCCAATCAGTGCCAGCCGGAGGCCGACATGCCGTCTTTCTCGAAGCTGGCCCGCATGGTCGGCCAGATGAAGGAGCCCTACAACGATCAGATGTGAGGCTTCCGCCCCAAGGACGAGCTCTCTATGCCCTGCCCCGGGCGGGCTTCTTACGCCCTGCCCCGGGCGGACCTCTTCGCCTAGCCCCGGGCGGCCTTCCTACGCCCTGCCCCGGGCGGGCTTCTTACGCCCTGCCCGGCCATCCCAGGCTCAGCGCCAGAATTCTTCCCGGTCCATGGACCGCCGCGAACAGCAGTCCGGCCAGGAACGAAAAATGGTCGACGAAGAAGCCGAACTCGGCCTGGTTGCCGGCCCAGTGGCTGGGTCCGTGGAAGGCAAAGGCCAGGAACAGCACATAGGCCGCGGCAACCAGGGCGGCTTGGGTAAAGAAGGCGCCGCTGAGGAAACACAGCACCAGGGCCACCTCCAGGATTGCCGCGCACCATGCCAGGAAGAGCGGGAACGGAAAGCCCGCGGCCGCGATATAGCCCGCCGTGGCCTCCATGCCCATGAACTTGAAGGTGACCGCCATCAGGAAGACGGCGGCGAAGATCAGGCGGGCGACGAGAAGGGCCGCGGTCTGCCACGGCGATTGTGCGATTTGAGTCGACATGGTTGTTCTCCAGCTTCATCAGCCCCAAGGACGCACCGGCACGCGTCATTCCTACACGTCAGAGATTTTTCGCCGCTGCCGCTTCTGCGGCTGATGGGGAAGCACACGGCTCGCCCGACCGGCTGAGGTTTAGAATCCTTAATCGTCCTGAAACTTGTCTGTAACCTTGATCGTGATATTATTAGCCGGGGCTAATGCACGGCTGTGTCTGGTGCAGATAGGGGTGGGCAGGTTTTGGGCGCAAGCATCAGGCTGGGGACGAAGTCCTATCTGGTCCGGACACCGGTTCTGGGGTGTGAGGGCTGCGGCGGCACCGGCCAGGTTTTCCAATGCCCGCGCTGGACGAGTTCCAACGGCCTTTGCTGCCCCGCCGGCACGCATCGCCGCGGCTGTCCCGGCGCCAGCGCGCGCTGCGCCCAATGCAGCGACACCGACAGCGCCGACCCGACGTCTTCATTGGCCTAGGCTGCACTGGCATTGCCCGGCGATGGAACCAGCATCGCCGATCCGTGTTATGTGTGACCGCGACATATAGGCGTCCGCGCGACCATGCGGCTTACAGAAAGTGAGACCCGACATGCCCGACGACAAATCCAAGACCAAACAGGACCGCAAGCTGGTCTCGAGCGAGGAAACTTACGAGGTCGCGGCCTTCGCGCGCAAATACGGCATTCCGCAGAGCGAGGCCCAGACCATCATCAAGCGCTACGGACCTTCCCGCAAGAAGCTCGACAACCACATGGCCGCGCGCGGATAAAAAAGTAGCGGCCGCAAGGCGGCAACCAATTCGCCGGCATGGCGTTGAAGAATGCTGCGGGCCGCGTCAACCGGGCTCGGCGGTACGGTGAACAGGATGTCTTTTTCCCGGTTTCTCATCCTGGCCAACGAAATGGCAGACGAGCATCTGTCCCGCCCGGCCCGCGGCATGCCAAACTGACGGAGCCTGCCAGGGCTGGAGCAGCCGTNGTCAACCGGGCTCGGCGGTACGGTGAACAGGATGTCTTTTTCCCGGTTTCTCATCCTGGCCAACGAAATGGCGGACGAGCATCTGTCCCGCCCGGCCCGCGGCATGCCAAACTGACGGAGCCTGCCAGGGCTGGAGCAGCCGTATGGCAGGCAAAGCCAGGCCGGCGAAACGAAGGGCGCAACCATGTCCGATACAACACGCAGGACCGGCAGTTGCCTTTGCGGCGGCGTGCATTTCGTCGTGACCGGCCAGCCGTCGCGGGTTGGCCTTTGCCATTGCAAGGATTGCCGCAAGGCGGGTGGTTCGGCCTATTCGGCCTTTGCCATCTGGCCGCGCGATGCGTTCGAGACATCGGGCGAGGTCGCCAGCTACGGCACACGCAGCTTTTGCCCGACCTGCGGCAGCCGCGTCGCCTGGGTCGACGACAACGAGGCCGAGGTTATGCTCGGCAGCCTCGACGTCGCACCGACGGATTTGGCACCGCAATATGAATTGTGGACCGGCCGGCGCGAAACCTGGCTGCATGCCTTGCCCGACGCCGAGCAGTTCGAGCATGACCGGCCGCAAGCACAGGATGTCGACCTGCCGGCGCCCAGGCCCTTGTCGGATGCCGTCGCGCGCGACTAAGCATGGTTAGAAATTGATCCTCCGGGCCTGGAACCCTCCCCTGTCGTCGACGTTATCCGGCGCTTCCTCGGTGCATGTCGGCCGATGTGCGTGATTCATGGAGACGACCGTTGAACGACAAGATGTTTCCCCGACCGATCCGCCTGAAATTCGCCCCCGAGCGGGAGCGCGTGGTGCGCAGCGCCTGGGAGGGGCTGGAATGCCTTGGTGACTGGCCGGCCGGCCAAGGCCGCCGATACCGCGCGGCGCTGCGCACCTGCCGCGATGCGCTGGACGGTTGGACGCCGGCGGAAAAGGCCATGCGGGCGATGATCGACGCCGCGCGCGAGGCGCGCATCCTCCAATGAGGACCCAGTAGCGGGAGAAACCAATGGCCCGTTTGATGCTGTCGACACCGCTGCGGGTCAGGCCCCATGGCTCGGCCACCATCCGCGAGGTGGCCACGCTTCAGGACGCCAGTGAAATCCTGATCGACTGGCCACAAGCCAGGCGCGGCCCCTTCTATCAGACCGCGCGCGAAAAAATCGAGTCGGCGCTGGCTAACAATGAGGGCGCGGCACAGGCGCAGGAAGCCTTCACCGCGCTCTGCGATCATGCCGGCCTTCTGGTCAGGTAAGTAAAGGCACCGTAGGAACGAAAAAGCAGGCGAACTCGCCTGCTTTTTTGTTGCGGAACCGCTTTTCGGTCATTCTACTGGCAGATCGCCGTCCACGATCGGGTGGGAAGCCTCGAAGCCGAAGCTCTTCGGCGCCATCAGCATCAGGACTATGACAATGGCAATAGAGGCAAGCAACGCGGCGGTACTGGCAACATCTCTCACGGATCCATCCTTTCCAGGTCCGGTTTTGTCACAGAAACGTTTCCTGGTCTGCAAAGTTCCTCTGCCGTCATGACAATGCTGCCGAATGATCTCTACTGTTTCGGCGGCTGGGGCGGCACTTCGCCCGGCTTGATGATCGGCGTCTTGCCTTCGTCGGGCGCCGGCGCGGCCATGCCCTGGTCGCCAGTGGGCGGCGGTTTCAGCACGCCGCCGCAATCGCTGAGCTTCTCGCTCAGATCGCCGTTGCCGGGCTGTTGCTTGCCGCCCTGATCCGTTTGTGCCCGGCATTTGTCGGCCTGCTGGTTCGGCGACTGCTGAGCCGTCTGTGCCGCTGCCGGCAGTGCCAGGGCCAGCATCGCGGCGCATGACGCAATGGCGAGGGATTTCATCTCGGCCTCCTTCGTTGAAGCCGCCCCACGGCGGCATTCCCTTCACCGGGGACAACGCCCGCCGGCGCAAAAGGTTGGCCCAAACGATTGGGAACAAGGCTTATTCGCTGGACCGGTCCGTTGCGGCCGGAGTGGCTTTCCTGTAGCCCTCCCGTGCAGGGCCGGCCTTGGGCTCGAGCCGGTGAAGAAGCCCCGCCACGATCAGCACGATCAGCGTGGCGAACCCGGCCACCTGCCACAGGCCAAGACCGCAGGCGACGCCGATCGCGCCCGCCAGCCACATCCCGGCGCCGGTCGTCAGCCCGTGGACCTCGCCGCGCGAAAACAGGATCGAGCCGGCGGCGAGAAAGGCAACGCCTGCCGTAACCGCTTCCACGACGCGGATCGGATCGACCTTGACCGACCCTTGCGCGAACATCGGTGCGTGGATGATCTCGATCGTCAGAATGCCGAAAGTGGCCGCGGCCACACAGACGAGGATGTGCGTGCGAAGCCCGGCGGGGCGATTGCGCCATTCGCGCTCGAAGCCGATGATCGCCCCGTAAAGCGTCGCCAGCAACAGCCGCGCCGCGATGACCGGAAACGAGGCGTAAGTGGGATGGCCGAATTCCTCGACGAGCTGTTCCATGATGTCCCTGTGGCGATGAGACTTTCCAACGTGGGCGGCGGACCGTGGTTCCCCCGGGATCGCCGTGGTCGGCGCAAAGGCCGGCGCTTGCGAAGGCCCCGCAACCAATCCCGTTCCCCAGCCGTTGCCTGTGCCGGAGGCCAGCCATGTTGGAGCATTTCCAATCTATCGACGTCGATATCGAGGACGCCGGCATCTTCGTGCGCCGCGCCGGAGCCGGACCGGCGGTGCTTTTGCTGCACGGCTTTCCGCAAACCCATCTGATGTGGCGCGATATTGCGCCCCTGCTTGCCGACCGTTTCACCGTCATCTGCGCCGACCTGCGTGGCTATGGGCGCAGCGCTTGCCCGGCCTCGAGCGCCGATCATGCTCCTTATGCCAAGCGGGCCATGGCATCGGAGATGGTGGCGATGATGGCCAAGCTCGGCTTTGCCAGCTTCATGGTCGCCGGCCATGATCGCGGCGGGCGTGTCGCCTACCGCATGGCGCTCGACCATCCCGACCGTATCGAAAAACTCGCCGTGCTCGACATCGTCCCCACGGCCGACGCCTGGGACCGGGCCGACGCCCGGCTGGCCCTCGGCTTCTGGCCGTGGTCCTTGCTGGCACAGCCCGAACCCTTGCCGGAAAACATCCTGGCGGGCGCCGCCGACGCCATCGTCGACAATGCGTTGGGTGGCTGGGGATCGTCGCCCGATGTCTTTCCAGCCGGCATCCGCCAGGCCTATGTCGAAGCTTTGCGCGACCCCGCCCACATCCACGCGATCTGCGAGGAATACCGGGCCGCGGCAACGCTCGACCGAGACCACGACCGGGCGGACAAAGCCGCCGGCCGGCGCATCGCCTGCCCGGTGCTTGCCTTGTGGAGCGGGCAAGGCGCGCTCGCCGAATGGTATGCCGGCGAAGGTGGGCCGTTGGCGCTCTGGCGGAACTGGGCTGACGACGTGCGAGGCCGAGCGATGTCGGGCGGACATTTCTTCCCGGAGGAGGCGCCCGCGCAAACGGCAGGTGCGCTGATCGATTTCTTCGTCGGGCTCAAGTCGGGTACCGGTTAGCCACCTCCACCGGGCACCTCGGATCAACCGGCTGGTTCCTCCGCTATATCCTCGCCCTCGGGCTCGCCGGGCCGGAAAGGATCGGGCATTCGCGGACATTCCTCGAACCGATGGTCGCGGCCCCCGCAGAAGGAACAGCACATCGCCTCACGGCCCTCGTTTCCGGGCCGCCATTGCGGTATTTCGTAAGGTTTCCTGCCGTCCATGCCCAGCAATGCGCGACGCACGATTTAGTTGCGCGGCGCGCCACCGCGCGCCCGGCAAAGCCCGTCGCGGAACCAACGGACACGATAGGCGGTTATGTGCGACAATGCATGCGGCCCATTCCCGGCGAATCCGGACAGCCGCGTTCGCAATTCTGTCAAACCGAAGAGAAACCATCATGTCCGCTCGCGTTCCGACCCTGTTGACGGCCATGGGCGTCGTGCTCGCGGCGACCGGTCTGGCCGACGCCCGGCCCGACAGCCGCTCCATGGTATGCGCTCAGATCCGGGCCATGATCCAGAACCACCGCGCCGTGGTGCTGACCACCGGCCCCAACACCTACGATCGCTATGTCAGGCAGTTCGGCAACGAGTGCGACTGGCCTGAAGTGCCGATGTCAGCCTATGTCCCGTCCCGCGACGGGGACTGTCCGGTCTATCGCTGCGAAGAGCCGGTCAACAATTTCCCGAATTGACCGCAAGCTGCCTGGGCGCCATAACGTACCGGCTTTCCCGCTTCGTCTAATGGTAGGACAGCGCCCTTTGAAGGCGTGAATCGTGGTTCGAGCCCATGAGCGGGAACCAGGCAATTGCAAAGCCAACGATGTAAACGGAACCAGCTCGGGTAGCGCCCGATCCTCTCCGATCAATCATGCCGTGATCCGGGACAGGTAGAGAACCGCCCGATGATCCTGCCGGGCAGGAGGAAAGGTGGCTTCCGCCTTGAACCTCGGTCGCGATTGACGGCCAGGTAACGTTACGTTAACTTTAATTCAGGTTAAGCTAAAATAGGGGGATTTAATGAAGTTGACATTCATTTGCCTGGCGCTTGTCCTCGCCGGTTCAAATGTCGCTGCGGCGCACCAAAAGAAGGCGACCGTCACCACCGCGAACGCGTGTGCTGGTCTGTCGATCAAGGCGGCGGTGGCAGCAAAATTGGACTGCACAGCAACCGGAACAGCAACATCGACCCCGACCGACGCAGCGAATGCCAAGCCGCGCCTTGGGTACCAAAACCCTTGGACCATGTCCTCGTTTGGCCTTTGATGTTCCCGGAATTTTGGCTGCCCAGAGGCGCTGAGACCGAAGCCGCCGGGCCTTCGGTAAGGCGTGAGCGCTGTCAGATCTCGTCCCTGGCCTGTTCCCGCAGGTCCTGAGCTTCTCGACAATCAGACCATCTGATTGGGGTCGCTTCCTGCGTCAGCATGAAACCTTGCGGCCTGTCGGACGTTCAATGACGTCCAACAGGAGAGTTTCATGGATCCGGCAACCGCCGCGGTGATGATCATGCTGTCGTGCAACGCATCGCTCTGTCGGCCCATGGAGTCGCGCCCGGTCGTCTATTCATCGATGGCGGAGTGCCAAGCGGCGCTTGAAATCAGATTGGCACCGTGGCCGAGCGGCGAAATGGTCGCCCGGTGCAAGCAGATTGACCGCATGGCGACCGGCTCGATTGCCCCGGAAGGCTATGCCTCGGTTCAAGTCACGCGTGGAATCGGCGGCAATGCGGTCACCACCAACTATTTCGTTCCGAGAGCCGACGACTGAATCAGAGGGCTGCACACCGGGGCTACCGGGCGCTTGAAGACTTCGCCCGGGACATCGGTAGGTGTTGAACCGAACCTCCTGAAACCATTTCATGGACCCCGCGTTGACGACCGGGGCACCGCCAGACACTGGAGAGAGTCCATGACCGTCAATTGCCGCATATCCATCGACAACAGGCCTGACGCCACCAATGTTACTTTCCAGGCGGTGCCGCGCATTGGCGAGAGCGTGTCCCTGTCGGTCGACGGAAACCCACAGGATCTGCGGGTCTCGCGCGTCGTGCACGTTCCCAACGGTGGACTGGAAGGCGCCGCGATCATCGTCGAAGTCACGACCAACATCCTCTAGGGATTGGTTCGCGCGGAGATGCCCGGAAAGCCCCATGCTACAGTGATCGGCGGCGATGAAACCTCATGCCGCTCAACGCGTTCCACGGGCTAAAACATCGTCTAGGTTCCAATGCAAACTGCATGGTTCTCCAGGTCTGTCGTTTCGGTAGGCGTTGCCGGAGCCATCCGCAACCTCTCCAACACACACCAGGCGATCGGACTCCTGGCGACACATTGGCGCGATGCCGAGAGCCGGAAACAGCGGTCCGCACTGCGCGCCTGCAGGGCAACGAGCGGCGACTTGCCCCCCGAAACCGCCAGGGAGGCCTATTTGGAGGCCACGCGCGAGGCGCATATCGCAGCCCGACAGGGAATGGGGGACAGCGTCCGGACCGGCCGATCGCCCTAGATGCCGAAACCCGGCGAAACGCTATCGGCCTCGCTGCCGGCCTGCGCCACGATGATTGATGCCAGGGGCGCGCTCAAGTGCCATTTGAGATGGCCGGGCGACCGTTCCAGAATGGCGGAGCCATCCAGCGACTGCGGCGCCACACGCTGCAGCACGACAGTGCCGAACCCCTTGCGCGTGGTCTGATCGCGCCGGTCGCCGGGACGCGGTTCGCAGTTTTCCTCCCAGGTCAGCTGGAATTCCCGTTCGCCCGCGGAGCCGGGAGCATGCGCTCCGGAGCCGATGGTCCAGGTAATCTCGACCCGGCCGCCTTCGCTGCCCAGCGCGCCATACTTGGAGGAGTTGGTGCCCAGTTCGTGAAAGGCCATACCGAGGTTCTGCACCGCGTTCGACTGCAGCGTCAGGACCGGGCCGGAGAGCATTATCTGCTCCTCGAGGCCGAAGGGCTTGAGATGTTCCTGGATAAGGTCGAACAGGCTCGCCCCCGCCCACTCCGATGTGACGAGCAGATCGTGCGACCGCGACAGTGCCATGATGCGGGCGCGGATCAATTCCTCGAACTCGCCTGGACCGTTCGAGCGCTTGCTGGTCTCCCTGACCATCGACAGGATGACCGCGAACTGGTTCTTGACCCGATGGTTGACCTCCCGCATCAGCAGCCTGATCCGGCGCTCGCTCTCCTTGGCGGCGGAAATATCGCGGGCGATTTTCGAGGCGCCGATGATGTCGCCATTGCCGTTCTTGATCGGCGAAATCGTCAGTGAGACCGAAATCAGCGCTCCGTCCTTGCGCTTGCGCGTTGTCTCATAGCTCGCGACGCGGTCGCCGCTGCGAATCTTGCTGATGATCTCGGTCTCCTCGTTCTTGAGGTGATCGGGAATGAGCATGAGGACGGATTGGCCGACCGCCTCCTGGGCGGTATAGCCGAACATCCGTTCCGCCGCATGGTTCCAGCTTTGGATGACGCTGTTCAGGTCCTTGCTGATGATGGCATCGAAGGAGGAATCGACAATTGCCGCGAGCCGGGCGTCGGCGGTCGCCCCCTGTCTGTCGCTGCCGTCGATATCGTTCATCGCCACCCGCAATTTGCATCTTTCCCGATCAGATAAGGCGCAAACGGATCAAGGCAATCGCCGGCGCGAGAATGGAAGACTTACCGCGAAATTTTCACTCCGCCTGTTCCGGCGGGGTCTTGCCGTCGCCATGGGGCAGGATCACGCCGAACTCCTGCGACTTGGCGCCGACCTCGGCCGTCAGGAAGCCATCGGAGGCAAGGCCACGGCGCAGCAATTCGCGTACCGCCGCCGAGCGGCTGGGCATGCGTTTGTCGAAACGCCAGTTTTCCAGCGCGGCCAGCTCATCCTGGGTCAACATGATCTGGAGTCGTTCCGGGCGTTCCAGGTCAGCCATGCGCGCCTCCTAGCGCCAAAGATCAGGCGAGTTAGTAACCGCCTCATTCTACTTACAGTTAGGAATTTCCGCATCCTGCGTCAAGCGCGGTCAGTGGGTGAATGCAGCGCCGTACCAATGATGATCATCGAACGAAGGTTGCGCGTTCGTATCATTATGCTAACTGACTGATTTAATTCGTATTTTTTTCGTTTTTCACTTGCCATGAGCCGACATGGGGCGCATCGTGCCAACTTGAGGAAACCAACTCGCTTCGGGAGGTTTCGATGCGATACGACTATTCCACATGGCTGCGTGAAGACGTCTATGCGAGCGTCCGCGCAGCGTTGAAGACCGCGGGCATCATCAACGTGTCGTTGGTGGCGGAAAGGATCAGGGTCAGGAACCTGGCCGAGAACGTCGCCCTCGAGGACATTGAACATCTGGTCCTGCAGGCTGCCCAACTGGTTGGCGCTGCGATCGAATTCGACGCCTTGGGCAACGGATTGGCCCCGCCTGGAACCGGACTCGTCGAGAACCGTGATGAGAGCTCGATGATCCCTCTCGGTCTGCATCGATCAGGCTCGATGCAATAGTCAAAGCGCCAGGGTGCGACGGCTCCATGCGCCATGGAACCAGTCCGGCCTACGGAGATTACCGCATCGTCAAGCAGAGGAGGATGTCGTGAAGGCCCTGCGCAGTCTGCTTGCCGAACTGTCGTCCAGCTGGCTCCAGCGCCGCAAGGCGCAAAAGCCATTCGCTGGAAATCCAGTCAAACCCGTGCCCCGCGTTGCCCACCAGGCCGCGAGGATCCGGCCGGAGCACAAGCCAAGGCCGCCCTCCTCCCGCGATGTCGCTTCCAATATGTGAACGACCGAAATTGACCGGATCAACCGGGACCTAGGTCGCGGCCGCCGGGGCCTTTCGGGAGGTGGCCCGCTGTCGCCGCATCCGGCGTTTGGCGACGAGCTTGAGGGCGATTGGCGGCTCGTTCGACAGCGCGCCCACCACCGCGTCCACCATGCCATGCGCCACGAAATCCGCGTTGATGTCACGGGCGAGCTTCGCGGCCGCGTCCTTGTCCTCATTGGCGGCTGGCGACCAGAACACGATTCCCACCCGCAAAGCCGCTTTCGCCCGCTTCAGCCGGCGAACCAGAAACCGGGCGTGCTTGATGGAATCCCGGTTCAGGAAGCCGACCACCACGGTATCGATGGTTTCGAGTTCGAGACGGCGGATGTTCGCGGGTTCCATATCGGCAAAGCCGGCCTTCGAGACCGTCGTGCCTTGGACTTCCAGCACCTGTGCCAGCATAGCGGCGGCGGCATCGTCCAGTTCACCGCGCCCGCCTGTGCAAAGCACCGACAAATCCGTGCCGTCGGGCAGTTCGGTCTCGTCTTCGCCGGAAGGATCCTTGTCATCCGTCTCCTCTTCGGCCGCCGGCGGGCCATCCTCTTCCTCTGCTTCCTCATGCGCGCTGTCGTCGAGGTTTGCCACCATCACCAGGGCGCTCTCGGCCACCTGACGCCTTTGCTGGTCGCCCATGACACCGCGCGCACGGTCCTGCTCGCCCAGCAGGAGGGCGGGAATGGCGACCTTGTCGTAGAACTCGACCAGATATTTCTCATCCAGCATCTCCTCGGCGTGGTCCGTGGCTTCGTCAGGGTCACCGGCCAGCAGACGCTGGTAGAGGCGTGCATGGGGTTCCAGCACGGGCTCGTTGCCAAACAGGACGTCGAGGAACTCAAATTGTGGCACATGCCTGCCCAGCACCACCAGGCAAACGGTGAGCGGTGTTGACAAAACCAGCCCGAGCGGGCCCCAGAGCCACGTCCAGAAGATGGCCGCAACGATGATCGCCAGGGATGACAGCCCGGTTCGGGAGCCATAAAGCCAAGGTTCCACGACATTGCCGGTGATCAGTTCCATCCCCACGAACAGGGCGGCTGTCCACAGCACGAGCGACCAGCCCGGCGCCACGGCCAGCGCCAGGAACAGCGGCAGCAGCATGCCGATCGCCGGGCCGATATAGGGGACGAAGCGCAGGCCGAGTGCCAGCAGCCCCCACAGCAAGGCATTCGGGATGCCCAGGATCCACAGGCCGACCGCAATTGGTACGGCGTACACGATGTTGACGACCAATTGCATCAGCAGGTACCGGCCGACACGCTTGCCGGCATCCTGAAGCGCCTCGGTGGTACGGTGAAGGTCGCCGTACCCGACAAGGCGGATGAAGCGATCGCGCAAATCCTCCCGCTCCAGCAGCATGAAGATGACGACGACGATGATCAGCCCGGCCGATCCGAGCGGGCTGATCAGCGGCCCGACTATGTTCTGCAGAACCTCCAAGGGCCTTTCGCGCGAGACGATCTCGACCGGCACCGGGTCACGCGGCGGCTTTTCCGGGGTAGCGGCCGGCGGCGGCGTCTCCTGCCTGTCGATCTCCTGGCCGACACGTTCGATCACCTTGCTCAACCTGGCAATGATCCCTCCCCCAACGCCAGTCTCCTTGAGCGAGCGGACCTTGGTCAGGATGTTGGTCTGGTAGACCGGGATGTTTTGCGCCAGTTCGCTGACCTGCGTGGCGACAATGAAGCTGAACAGGGCAAGGGCGGCGAAGGCCCCCAATACGCTGACGATGACGGCGGCAATCCGGGGAATACCGGCCCGTTTGAGCGCGGACACAAGGGGGGCGAGCGCGAAAGTCAGCAACAGCGCGATCGCTATCGGCAGGAAGACCTCACGGCCGAAATACAGCGCCGCCACCGTGGTGACGATGGTGGCTACATTGGGCAACGATGTTCGTGGGTGCGGGGCGGCGGGCGAAAGAATATCCTCCAAGCCACGCGCGGGCGACGCCATCCCATTTCGACGATTGGCCGCCATTCCATGCCTCCCCCTGCCAGTCCCATGATCGGGCATATAGAGCCGGGGAGCAACATTAGCCAGAGGTGAAGGATACGCTGTCCAAAGGACGGGTTATCCGGTGCGGCGACCGCTGACTCGGATCAGCGCGCGCCGTGCCGCGCCAGCGCATGCTCGATCAAGATATCGATGACCTCGCTATAGCCGATGCCGATCGCGGCCAGCGCCTTGGCGTACATCGAGATGTCGGTGAAACCGGGCAGCGTGTTGACCTCGTTGACAACGAGGGAGCCGTCGGCGCGCAGGAAGAAGTCTACGCGCGCCAGCGCCTCGCAGCCGAGCGCCTTGAAGGCTTGCCCAGCCATTTCCCTCGCCCGGTTGATCACCACTGCCGGCACATCGGCGGGCACTTTGACCACCGCGCCGTCGGCGTCGAGATATTTGGCCTCATAGGTGTAGAAGCCGTGCTTGCCGGCCGGGATGATCTCGCCGGGCAGCGACACAATGAGCGAGCCGTCGCCCCGTTGCAGCACCGAGCACTCGATCTCGCGGGCTTCGACGAACTCCTCGATCAACGCCTTGCCGTCATAGCGGAAAGCTGTTTCGACGGCCTGATCGAAACCATCCCTGTCGTTCACCTTGCTCACTCCGAAGGACGAGCCCTGGCGCGCCGGCTTGGCGAAGAATGGCAGCCCAAGCGCCCCGGCGATCTCCTGAAAGGAACCGACGTCGTTACGGTGGACGGTGACCGAGCGGGCGACGGCAAGCCCGGCCCCGTGCATGAGCCGCTTGGCGACATCCTTGTCCATGGCGGCGGCCGAGGCGAGGATGCCGCAGCCGACATAGGCGACGTCGGCAACCTCCGCATAGCCCTGCACCGAGCCGTCCTCCCCGAAAGGACCGTGCAGCACGGGGAAGACGACATCGACCGGCGCCAGGTCAGCCCGCGTTCCCTTATGCGATGCTGAGACCAGCCGGCCCTTGCCGCCGGGCACCAAGGCCACCTCCACACCATCCTTCGACACTGGAGCTCCCGCCCCTTCGCCGACGGCCTCGGACGTCGGCTGCAGCAGCCATCTGCCCTCCCTGGAAATGGCGATCGGCACCACCTCGTAGCGCGTCCGGTCGATGGCCTTCAGCACGTTGGCGGCCGAAAGCCGCGACACGTCATGCTCGGCCGAGCGCCCGCCATAGAGGATCGCAACCCTGATCTTTCCGGTCATCGAAATCCCTCGACTGTCGAAATCAAATGACGACGGCAATGCCGCGATTGGCAAAGAAGCGATCGAAAGCGGCTGGCGCCAACACTGCGTTGGCCTGTGTGGCACTGGTATGGCCGGATGGGTTGTGAAAGCGGAACCCTTCATCCGAGGCGGCGGTGACCAGAACCAAATGTCCGCCCTTCGAAGGCGGCTTGCGCTCGGGCCAGCGGATCGAACTGCTGACCGAAGCGATGAAGAACCGCGACCGGCCGAGGATCGACGGAATGTCAGCCGTCGCGACATTGGTCATTACCTCGGCATCGAGGCCAAATTCCGCCTTCACGAAGGTGACGAAGGGCGCATAGATCAACCCCTTGATCGAGCCTTCATCGACGACATAGCCGCCATATGGAGTGCATCGCCTGGCCAGTTCGATCGTCGGCACGATCTCGCCGCGCGCCGCCAGGATCATCTTGAGACACGCCATGCCGCAGACATTGGCGGCCCAGATCGCGTATTCGTCGAGCGTGGCAGCGCCTGATCCCTGCCACAGCGGATCCCGCCGCAACGCGGCTTCGACGCCGTCGGCGAGCACCGCCAGCGTCATGTCAGGCGTCTCCCATTGACTGAAAAACGGCACGGTTTCAGGCAATGGACTCATGCGGACTCCTCGGGAGTCAATCTCGTATACAAGTTACGAGATTGAAGGAAAGCCGCTCGGACCTGTCGAGGCGCGCGGCGTCTACTCGACCTTCGTCCAGCCAAAAACCAGCCAGATGCGACGTTCTTTTTCAACGAGCAACCGGCCTTTCCCGCGCACGCGTCTTCCCTGAAGCCGCACCGTATGGGACCGATTTTGCCTGTTGTCCAGAGACGGCGCCATCCATGCCTCGCAGGACAATTGCAGTGCCGCCCAGGTCAAGAATCCGATCGGATTCGCCGGTCTGGCGTCCGAGTCTCCAAAATACCCCGGAATGCGGCACCGGAATCACCTCGCCTCGACGCGGTCGATCGATTGCTCCTAGAACGTGATCTTCACCGACGCGGCGCTGCGGTTGGCCGGGCCGTGATGGACGGCCTCGATGTTGTTGCCATCCGGGTCGAGCAGGAAGGCGGCATAGTATCCGGGATGATAGGACCGCTCGCCAGGCGCGCCATTGTCCGTGCCGCCGGCTTCGAGCCCGGCCTTGTAGAAGGCATCGACCATGGCGTGATCCCTGGCCTGGAAGGCCAGATGATGGCGGCCGGTCAGCTTTCCCAGCGCGGCTCGGCTGTCGGCGCTGGAAATGAACAATTCGTCAGCCCAGAAATAATCCTCGCCGGTGCCGCCGATCGGGACACCAAGGACTTGGAAAACCGCCTCGTAGAAACGCCGGCTGGCGGGGAGATCCCGCACCACGAGTTGGAGGTGGTCGATGAGCCGGCCGCGATGCAATTCCCGGGTTTCCATGAAAGCTCCTCCTCGCAAGACCTGGAATTTAGGCGAGGTCGGCAGGGCGTCAACGCGGGGCGTGAGCCTCTGCTGACAACCAGCGACAATTTTTCGGGCCCGATGGAACTTTTGGGCCGATGGCTAGTTTGCAGGCGCGGCGGGAGAATTTCGGTTGGATTGTTTTCAGAAGCTTGAAGCGCTGGTCGACGGCGCCAATGCCGAAGCCATCGAGGAAGCGAACGCATTGCTGCGCCGGTTCAGCGACAGGCCCGAACAGACGACGCGGGCCATCGACGAGTTCATGCTGGACTTCAAGACATTGGTCTTCGTCGTCGAAGCCGGCGAAGAAAATTTCCAAAAGCCGGTCCGCAAGCTCGCCCGTGCTAGGCTTGCGAAGCTCAAGCAGCTGGTGAACGTGCCGGCTTAGGCGATGCCCGCTCTTTGCTTTTACTCAATATCTGGGGAAAGCGCTGCGCGCTTTCCCGGGAAACCATTTCACGCTTTCCCTGGAATGCCCTAACCCTTGAGCAGCGCCGCCAGCCGCGGAATGCCCTCGCTCACCGCGCGGCGGGTGGCCAGCGTGAACGACAGCCGCAGCGTGTTGCGCCCGGTGCCGTCGGCGTAAAAGGCGTTGCCGGGCACGAAGGCTACCCGCGCCTCCTTCACCGACCGTGCCAGGAGTTCCGTGGCGTCGGTGCCTTCCGGCAGCGTCACCCAGACGAACATGCCGCCTTCCGGACGGCTCCAGGTCACCCCCTCCGGCATGTTGGCTTCAAGCGCGCCGAGCAGGCCGTCGCGGCGCTCGCGATAGGCGTCGATGAGTTTTTCCACCTGGTCGTCGAACACGGCTTCGGCGACGCGGTGCATCACCATCTGGTTGACCGACGGGCTGTGCAGGTCGGACGCCTGCTTCATCAGCACCAGTTTTTCCACAACGTGACGCGGCGCGCAGACCCAGCCGACACGCATGCCCGGCGACAGGATTTTCGAGAACGAGCCGCAATAGAGCGTGCGCGCCTTGTCGATGCCGCCGGACCTGATGCAGTCGAGCGCCAGGATCGGCGGCACACCCTCGCCGTCATATCGCAGCGCCCGGTAGGCGGCATCCTCGATGACGGCGATGTCGAGCTCGCCGGCAAGGTCGAGCACGGCCTCGCGCTGCTTTCGGCCTAGCGTGTTGCCGGTCGGATTGGCGAAATCGGGCACCAGATAGGCGAATTTCACCTTGCCGCCACTAGCGGCGGCAGCAGTGTGGTAGGCATCGGGCGTCATGTTCCCGCCCTCGGGCCGCAGCCGGTCATAGCGCGGCTCGTAGGCGTTGAAGGCCTGCAGCGCGCCGAGATAGGTCGGCCACGTCACCAGCGCGGTATCGCTTGGCGAGAGGAACAGCTTGCCGAGGTAATCCAGCGCCTGCTGCGAGCCGGAGGTGATGAAGATGTTGGCCTCGTCGCAGGCCACGCCGAGCTTGCCCATTTGCCCGGCGAGCCAGCGCCGCAGCGGCAGATAGCCTTCCGAAACCTGGTATTGCAGTGCTGCCGCGGCTTCCGGCCCGCCGAGCACGTCGGCATAGGCATCGCGGATGGCGTCTGCCGGAAACAGCGACGGATCGGGAATGCCGCCGGCGAAGGAGAGGATGTCGGGCTGGTCGAGCAGCTTCAACAGCTCGCGGATTTCGGAGGCCTTCATGCGCGATGAGCGCGAGGCCAGGAGGTTCAAAAGGGTCACGGCACGCCTCCCCGGACGTTTTTACAATAGGTCAACCTAACTGACCTATATCCGCTTTGCCAGGCGATTTGAATAGGGCCTGAAGGGCTTCCGCTATACTCCAGTCACCGACAGGCCGGACGGGCAACGGCGCGGTTTCCGCTAAAGGCCCTTCTTGTAACCAATATGGCTGGCACTGAAGCCGAGCCCTTCATAGAAGCGGTGCGCATCCGCTCGCCCCTTGTCGGTGGTGAGCTGCACAAGGCCGCAGCCCCGCGCCCGGCACTCGCCGATCGCCCATTCGAACATCTTCTTGCCGACGCCGTCGGAGCGCCTGCCGCTGACGACGCGAACCGCCTCGATCTGTCCACGCCAGCCGCCCTTGCGCGAAATGCCGGCAAGGAAGCTGATCTGCAAGGTGCCGATTACCTCCGCGCCATCCACGGCCACGGCAAGCAGCTGATTGGGATCGGCATCGATGGCGTCGAAGGCGTCGAAATAGCCCCGCGCCAACGGCAGCGAGGCATCTTCGCGGGCCGCACCCAGCGGATCGTCCGCGAGCATGGCGACGATGGCTGGCAGATCAGAGGCTTGCGCCTTGCGGAATTGGATGTCGGGCATGAGGCGTGAAATACGGCTGGCCGCCGCCGGCGGCAAGCCGCTAATGGAACGGATCAGTGGGCGGCGCAACCTTTCGAGGTTCAATCCCCGTCCCCTGCCGGCTTGGCCTTGCCGCACTGCGCCAGCACTTTGCCGATGGCCGCGCTCGAGCCCTTCAGCGGAAAACTGTTCGCGCCATATTTAGCCCCGCTGACCGACACGTCGCCTTTGCCGCGCAGCAGGTCCAGCAACGGATCGGCTTTCGCCAGGTCGACCACGAAATAATTGTACATGGCCTCCAGCTGCAGCGTCTTGGTCACCGTCTTGCCGTCGGCCTTGAAGTCGAACGCGCCGCTGATGCCCGGTTCCAGCTGCTGGCCCGCATTGCCGAGGTCGTAGCTCAGCACCGGATTGTCGAAACAGGTCAGCGTCAGATGCGCATCGCCTTTCGGCCCGCCGCAGACGGAAGCCGTCAGCACGCTGCCGCCCTCGTCTTCTTCCATCTTGGCGCTCCAGCCGCAGGACGCGGCAAAAGCCGGTTGCGCACCGAGCAATGCCGCAAAGGCACCGGCAACGAGACATCTTCTCATGACTTTCCCCCTCCGACCATTTGCAGCACCCGCCGGCAGCATATAGGAAAAGCCGTTGAATGGCATTGCACGTGCCGCGCGCCTTGGAGAGACCGGTGTTGAGGGCCTTTGGTCGCCTGTGTTTTNCCTCCTCGCCGCTGCCGTCCGCCATCCAGAAGAACTGGGAGGTTTTCCTCGCCGGCGTCAGCGCCCACGAAAAGGTGCATGGCGCGACCATTGTCGACATGGCGCGCAGGATCGAGGCGGCGACAGTCGGCCTCACCGTTCCCGACGATCCCAAATGCAGCAAGATCCGGGTCGAGATGACCAAACGCCTGTCCGCCCTTTCGCAGGCGCAGCGGCAGGCAAGCCGCGATTTCGACCGCGTCGAACTCGGCCAGGGCGGCAATCTGCAAAAACTCATTCTTGCCCTGGTCAATGGCGGCTGAGCCACCGCGCCTCGCGGCGCGGTGGCATATCCGCGGTTCGCTCCGGTCTACCGGCTAAGATCCAGCGCCGCGCTCAGATCCCCCATCGGCGGCTCGCCATTGGCGGCCAGCGCCTTGTCGCGGGCGACGATGCCCGTCAGCACCGGCAGATCGTAGCGCGCGGTGATGAAGCGCAGGATCGACGTCGTGTCGTATTGCGTGTGGTCGACCGTGCCCATCCTGGCGTAGGGCGAGATGACGAAGGCCGGGATGCGGTTGCCCGGGCCCCAGCGGTCGGCCTTGGGCGGTGCGACGTGATCCCAGAAGCCGCCATTCTCGTCATAGGTGATGACGACCAGCATGTGGCTCCATTGCGGGCTCTTCTCCAGATGCGCGACGAGGTCGGCCAGATGCTGGTCGCCCGATGTCACGTCGGCATAGCCTGAGTGCTCGTTGAGGTTGCCCTGCGGCTTGTAGAAGGCGACCTGCGGCAGCTTGCCGTCGTCGATCTCCTTGATGAATTCGGCGCCATTCAGGCCGCCATCCCTGAGATGCTCGGTGCGCGCGGCGGTGCTGGGCGCGTAGGCGGCGAAATAGTTGAACGGCTGGTGGTGGAACTGGAAGTTCGGCACCGGCGTGGCGTTCTTACCGTCGAGGGTCGCCTGCCAGGCGCCGGCGTACCAGGCCCAATCGATCCCCTTCAGCGACAGGAGATCGCCGATGGTGATGTCGTGCTGCGGCGGCAGCGTGGTGGGCGCGGCCGGATCGGCCAGCGCCTTGTCGCCGCCCTCCGCCGGCTTGTTGGCGCTCGGCTGATAGGGCGGCTGCATGGTGTTGACGGCGTAAAAATCGGGCGTGATGGCGCCGTCATTGGCGAATTTCGGCACGCCGCCCAGCGCCGACGGCGGCGAATTGTCGGCCACCTTCAAGGTCGTGCCGTCGGCCTCGACCACGGCGATCTGGCCCTTGATCGGACTGGTGTCGGCATGCGGATAGACCGGCGTACAGGCGCAGGCGAGTTGGAAATGGTTGAGGAAGGAACCGCCGAAGGCGCCCTGGAAGAAATTGTCCGCCAGCACGTACTTCTTGGCTATCCGCCACATCGGCAGGATCGAGCCGTCATAATGGCCCATGACCAGGCCGCCGGAATCGGCCCAGGCGACGAATTTGTCGTTCTTGCCGCCGTCGATCTGCATCTGCTCCTGATAGAAACGGTGCCACAAATCGTGGGTGATGACATTGGTTCCTTCGTTGAAGCCCTTGGGATCGTCGATGGCGAAGGCGGCGTTGGCGAGATGCGCGGTCTGCGCCTCCGTCACCACGGGCGTGACGCCTTTTCCGGTCAGCCCACCCCAGGCCGGCGGCAGTTCGGTGAGCGGCTTGCCATCGCGGTCGAGCTGGCGCGCCTGGTCGGCCGAGACATTGGCCAGCCCATTGGCGCCGGGGAAGCCGCCATAAAGATTATCGAAGCTGCGGTTCTCTGCATAGATGACGACGACGGTGTCGATCTTGTCGAAGTCGGGAGGGGCGGCATCGGCGGCCGCAAAGGGAAACCAGGCCGAACCGGCCAGACAGAAGGAAGTGAGGAACTTGAGCCTCGTCATGGAAAGACCTCGTGGCTTGACTGTGGCTAATGGGGCTATGGGGCTATGGCGCGGCAACCATAGGCAGCTAACGTGGCTGCCTTGTCACCTTTGTGACATCGGCCGCCTCGGCGAACACGGTTTCGTGAGCACTGGGACCGGTCATCAATCCGTTGCACTGCGTTCTTATTTCCGGGCCAAAGCGGACCGTGGCCCATGATGATGAGACGATGGAAAAGCCTGATGATCGCGAGCGCCGCGATCTCGGCATTTGGCTTTGCCGCGCCCGCGAATACGGCGGGGCCGGACGGCGTCCATCCCGGTCCGCTGTCGCGTGGGCAAGCCTTCGCACGCGCCGAGGCGCTGACTGCCTTGGGGCGAAAAATGTTCTTCGACCCGGCGCTCTCGGCTTCGGGAAAACAGGCCTGTTCCTCCTGCCACGATCCGCGCCACGCCTTCGGTCCGGCCTCCGCATCTCCCGTCGAGAGGGGCGGCCCGAACCTCGACCAGTCCGGCGTGCGCGCGGTGCCGTCGCTGCGCTACCTCGAGGCGGCGCCCGCCTTCACCGAGCATTTCCACGATTCCGAGGACGAGGGCGACGAGAGCGTCGACAATGGCCCGACCGGCGGCCTGACCTGGGACGGTCGCGTCGACCATGGCGAGGACCAGGCGAAAATCCCCCTGCTCTCGCCCTTCGAGATGGGCAACAAGGATGCCCTGGCGGTCACTGCTGTCTTGCGCAAGTCAGCCTATGCCGACGAGTTCAAGGCAACCTTCGGCAACGATGTCTTCGACCGCCCGGGCGATGCCTTAGATCGGAAGAGCACACGTCNGCCTTCCTCGCCGGCAAGGCAACGCTGTCGGCGCAGGAACTGCATGGCCGCGAACTGTTCGAGGACGAGGCGAAAGGCAATTGCGCCTCCTGCCACCTCAGCGAACCGGCCAGTGACGGCGAGCCGCCGCAATTCACCGATTTCGGCCTCATCGCCATCGCCGTGCCGCGCAACCCGACCATCCCGGCCAACGCCGATCCGGCCTATGTCGATCTCGGCCTGTGCGGCCCGCTGCGCACCGACTTCAAGGGCCGGACGGAGTATTGCGGCCTGTTCAAGACACCGACCCTGCGCAACGTCGCGCTGCGCAAGAGTTTCTTCCACAACGGACACTTCCACACGCTCCGCGACGTGGTCGCCTTCTACGCCAGCCGCGACACCGACCCTGGCCGCTGGTACCCCAGCAATGCCGACGGCACGATCAGGCAATATGACGATCTGCCAAAGGCTTACTGGCCGAACTTGAATCAGGATCCGCCCTTCAACGGCAAGAAGCCCGGCGACAAACCGGCGCTCAACGAGGCCGAGATCGACGACATCGTCGCGTTTCTCGCCACGCTCAACGACGCCGACCACCGGGCAGTGCCGGCGAACTGAACCCTGACGCGCCCTGCCCAGTCCCGGGCCTTCCCACCCGCGAAGAACGGGGGGCTCCATCCCTGCAGGATTTAATGCGTGGCAACGCCCTGAAGCCGTAAGGAATGACATGTCCCATTAGCGCTTCCTAAACCGCTCTGTCGTATCCCTTTGCCAATCGATGGCGGAACGCTGATGAACGCATTCAGGCGAGCAGTCGGATTTATCATGATCCTTGTGACCGGCGCGGCGATGCTGGCTGCGCTGCACATCGACGCCCAGCGGAACTTCGCGCTGGCAAGACAACGGTATGTCGAAAACTCCCAGGCCGCGGCCCGGGCAACGGCCAAGACCGTCGAAGACGCCCTGCGGGCCGTCTACGAAAATGTCCGGACTCTGAGCTACCTGCCAAGCGTGAGAAACCTCGATCGGCATGGCACGAACCTTGGCGACGAGGGTCGCGCGACAATCCAGCAGATCTACAACAACCTCGCCAACAACGTCTCCATTTCCGAGGTCTACTTTCTGCCGCTGGATTTCGACCCCGACGGCTTCGATGCCGTGACCGGAAAGCTCGAGGAACCGATCCTCCAGTTCGACCAGCTGATCGTGAATGCAAAGGCGAGGTCCGATGCCGCTGGCGGCGCAAAGCGGGTAAAACTGGACGCCAGTGCGCTGACCCGCCCGCCGGAAGAAGTCGAGACCTATGAATACCACGAACTGGCAAAGCAGCTTGCCTGGCTGAAGGCGAACTATCCGAATTCGAGCGCCATTGACGGGCTGGATGTGCCGATCATCGGCACGAAGGAGCTCATCACTTGCGATAACACCGATTTCATCCACACCGGCAATGACGCCGATCGCTCCGGCTTTATCCTGTCGGTCCCGGTCTACGGCGGGGACGGCAGCCTGCGCGGCTCCGTCTCGGCGATCATGCTCACCTCGGCGCTGCGCAAACTGTTGCCGAGCAGCGACTATGTCATCGTCAATTCAGGCTACGGTTTCGAATCCGACCAGCACAAGATGGCGACGGCCCTGGCGGCGGATTCCCGAGCCTTCACGGCGGCGGACCCCAATCTGATCTACTCCGAGGTCCTCCCGCTCTCACTCAACGATCCTAGAAGCGCCTGGCGCCTCTGGGCCGGTTTTCCCAACAGCAGGTTCGACAGCGATACGGACACCCGGTCCGTGCGGCAATTCGAGTTGGCCGGTTATGCCGCGGTCGCGGTGGGCACCCTGCTGGCGCTGGCCTGCTGGTATGCGATCGGGCGGGCCATGACGATGCAGGTCAATGCCGCCGAGACTTTGGAGCGACGGGTCGAGGAGCGCACCGCTCAGATCCAGCACCTCGCCACGCACGACATTCTCACCGGCCTGCCCAACCGGGGCCTGCTGGCCGACACGATGGACGAGGCGCTTAGAAGCCTCAGGGAGGATGAGAAGCTGGCCGTCCACTGCATCGACCTCGACCGGTTCAAGCCGGTCAACGACACGTTGGGACATCCGGTCGGCGACGAGCTTCTCGGGGCAGTGGCGAAGCGCCTGAAACAGCAGGCCGGCGAAACCGCCATGGTAGCAAGAGTGGGCGGCGACGAGTTCGTCATCCTCCAGCTCCTGCTCGACGGCAACGACGAGGCCGGCGTGCTGGCAAGCCGTGTCATTCATGCCTTGTCCGACGAATTCTCGATCCAGGGCCACAAGGTCAACATCGGCAGCAGTATTGGCATCGCCGTCTTCCCCGACGACGGGCAAAGCTCGGAAGCGCTGATCCGCAATGCCGACCTTGCCTTGTACAAAGCCAAAATGGAGGGTCGTGGCACCGCCCGGTCGTTCGAGCCGGGAATGGATGCAAAACTGCAGGAGCGGCGCCAGCTGGAATCCGAACTTGCCCTCGGCGTGACCAACGACGAATTCGTCCTGTACTATCAACCGCTGCACGACGCAAAGACCTCGACACTCACCGGCTTCGAAGCATTGGTGCGATGGAACCATCCACGCCTCGGCCTGCTGCCGCCATCGGAGTTCATCCAGATGGCCGAGGAGACCGGCGCCATCGACGCGCTTGGCGAGTGGATCATGCAGCGTGCCTGCAGCGATGCCGCGAAATGGCCGCTGCCCGTCAAGATCGCGGTTAATCTCTCGCCGGCCCAGTTCAAGCAACCGGGTTTGTCGCTCCAGATTGCCTCGGCGCTCGCGGCTTCGGGCCTGCTGCCGTCACGGCTCGAGCTGGAGATCACCGAGTCGGTGCTGCTGGCGAACAATGAAAACACGGTCAGAACGCTACACAGCCTGCGCGACCTTGGCATCAGCATCGCCATGGACGATTTCGGCACCGGCTATTCCTCGCTGAGCTATCTCAGGTCGTTCCCGTTCAACCGCATCAAGATCGACCGCAGCTTCGTCAGCCTGATGTGCGAGAGCAGCGAAAGCCGGGCGATCGTCAAGGCCGTCGCCGACCTTGGCACCACGCTCGGCATGACGACGACCGCCGAAGGCGTCGAGACCGAGGCCCAGTATCGCCTGGTCAGGGAGAATGGCTGCACGGACGTCCAGGGCTGGTTCTTTGGCCGCCCGATGCCGGTTTCCGAACTCCATGCGCTTTTCGAACAGCCGGAAGTCTTGACCGCGTAGCGCTGCGGCCCGCCTCAAATCGCCCGGATAATCCCGCCATCGACGCGTATATTCTGGCCGGTGATGTAGCCGGCCCCTTCCGACGCCAAAAACGCAATCGTCGCGGCGATCTCTTCCGACGTCCCATATCGCTGCATCGGCACGGAGTCGCGGCGCTCTTCGGTCGCCGGCAGGCTGTCGATCCAGCCGGGCAGCACATTATTCATGCGCACATTGTCGGCCGCGTAGGTGTTGGCGAAAATCTTGGTGTAGGCGGCAAGGCCGGCGCGGAACACGGCCGATGTCGGGAACATCGCGTTCGGTTCTGCCACCCAGGCCGTCGAGATGTTGATGATGGCGCCGGCCTTCTGCTTGACCATCTGCGGGGCCACGATGCGCACCGGCCGGATGACGTTCATCAGGTAGACGTCCATGCCGGTGTGCCACTGCTCGTCGGTGATCTCCAGGATCGGCGCGCGCGGCCCGTGGCCGCCGCTGTTGACCAGCACGTCGATGCGGCCATAGCGCTCCAGAGTCAGGTCCGCGAGCCGCCGCAGATCCTCGTTAGATTGGTTGGAGCCGGTGACGCCGATGCCGCCCAGCTCCTTGGCCAGCGCCTCGCCCTTGCCGGACGAGGATAGGATCGCGACCTTGAAGCCATCCGCCGCCAGCCGCTTGGCCGCCGCCGCCCCCATGCCGCTGCCGCCGGCCACGATGACAGCTGTCTTTTCTACACTCATCGAATTTCCTTTTCAGATTGGCGGGAGCTACGGTTTCAGCGGTCCTATAGCCGGTTACGCCGCGCAGTTCGAACGAGAAAGCCTGAATTGAGCTGCAGAAAACTTGCGGTGAGCTGCGCCCTATCCTTCCACCGTCTCCAACTCACTCAGCAGCGTGCCTTCCATGTCCGGTTCGTCGCCGGAACAGACGCACAGCATCTCGGCGTCGCCCTCGCCCACCGACAGATAGGCGTGGCCCATGGTGGAATCGATGTAGACGCTCTCGCCCGCTTTCAGCCGCACCGGCGCGTACTGGTCGGTGTGCAGCTCGATCTCGCCCTTGAGCACGATCAGGAATTCCTCGCCGGCATGCCTGGTCAGCGGGCCGAACTCTTGCGGCGTGCGGGCGCGCGCATAGGCGTGGATCGGCACCATGCGCTTGCGCACCAAGTCGGTGGCGAGATACCGGTAGTCGTAGTTTCGGGTCAGCTGGCGCAGCGTGTTGGACTGCGAGGTCACCGAGCGGCGGGTGCGCGTCGCCGGCTGCTTGCGGTCGCCGCTGAGCAGTTCCGTCACATGGATGCCGAGCCCCTCGCAGATCTGCAAGAGCTTGTCGTAGCTCAGCGACATCTGGTCGTTCTCGACCTTGGACAGCGTCGACACCGCCACGCCAGTGAGCGCGCTGACCTCCTGCAACGTCCAGCCATGCGTCTTTCTCAAAGAGCGCAGACAGTCACCGAGGTTCGGTTGCTCCGACATCGCCAGCTCCAAGGCGCGGGATCGCGCCGCTCCACCCTAGGTAGTCGAACTCCCCCCTGCCATCAACAACATCAACAATTTTCTTATACGCTAAATATTGACTGGATACGAAATTATTTTTACGACTGATGAATGCAGTCGAGCTCCCTCAGAAAGATCATCGTGATCGGCGGAGGCATTGCCGGCCTCTCGCTTGCCGCCGAGGTGGCGGCCTGGGCCGAAGTCACCGTCATCGAGCGCGAACCGCATCTCGGCTACCACGCCAGCGGACGCTCCGCCGCTCTGTTCACCGAGACTTACGGCAACCGCCTCGTGCGCGGGCTGACGCTGGCGAGCCGGCAGGCGATCGTCGAGGGCGGTTTCGTCGCCCACCGGCGTGGCGCGCTGCATGTCGGATGGACCGGTGACGATGCCGCCATCGACAAGCTGGCTCGTGATTTGCAGGCGCTGGTGCCATCGGTGCGCCGCCTCTCGGCGGCCGAGCTCCACGCGCTGGTTCCGGTCGTTGCCCGGCAAGCCACCTGCGGCGGCGTCTATGAGCCGGACGCGGTGGATGTCGACACGGACAAGATGCTGGCGACCTGCGCGTCCAAGCTCAAAGCCAGCGGCGGTACCATCCGCACCGGCGAGGAGGTCCGCGCCATATCACGCGACGGCAGCGCTTTTCGGGTTGAAACAAGCGCCGGCGTCTACTCGGCTGACATCGTCGTCAACGCCGCCGGCGCCTGGGTGGATGTTGTCGCCGGCATGGCGGGGCTCGCGGGCCTCGGCTTCCAGCCGAAACGGCGCACCGCCTTCCTGTTCGATCCGCCCGTCGGGTTGGACATCGCGGGCTGGCCGCTGGTGGTCGACCTGCACGAGCAGTTCTACTTCAAGCCCGATGCCGGCAGATTGATCGGTTCGCTCGCCGACGAGACAGACTCCGAGCCCTGCGATGCGTATCCCGAGGATATCGACGTCGCCATCGCCGTTGACCGCATCGAACAGGCAACGTCGATGCGCATCGGCCGCCCGTCGACGCCATGGGCGGGCCTGCGCACCTTCGCGCCCGACCGCACGCCGGTCACCGGCTTCGACCCGCGCCTGTCCGGTTTCTTCTGGCTCGGCGGCCAGGGTGGCTACGGTTTTCAGGTGTCGCTGACGCTGGCCAGGCTGAGCGCGGCGCTGATGCGGGGCGAGCCGCTGCCCGAAGATGTAATCGCGCTCGGCATCACCGCTGGGGCGCTGGCGCCCGATCGCTTCCTTACCTCGGCGGCGACGCCATGAAGTTCCTTCCCTCAACCCCGAATGCGTCATCAGGAGCGTTTGCGATGAAATCTATGCGCGCGGTGCTTGTCACGTCCCTTCTTGCCACGTCCCTTCTGGCCTCATCCGTCCTTCTCGGCGGGCAGGCCTACGCCAAGACGCTGGTCTATTGCTCGGAAGCCAATCCCGAGACCTTCAACCCGGCGATCGGCATCGCCGATTCCACCATGGACGCCGCCGCAAAGACGATCTTCAACCGGCTGGTCGAGTTCAAGCCGGGCACGACCGAGGTCGGACCGGCGCTGGCCGAAAGCTGGGACGTCTCGTCGGATGGCAAGACCTACACTTTCCATCTCAGGCACGACGTGAAGTTTCAGTCGAACGAGCATTTTTCGCCCACGCGCAACTTCGATGCCGACGACGTGCTCTACACCTTCAACCGCCAGCGCGACGCCAACAATCCCTATCACAAGCTTGGCGGCGGCTCTTACGAGTACTTCAACGCGTTGGGCATGGGCACGCTGATCGGGAAAATAGACAAGGTCGACGATTACACCGTGCGCTTCACCCTGACGGCTCCCAACGTCACCTTCCTGGCCGGGCTGGCACTCGACTATCTCTCCATCCTGTCGCTGGAACAGACCGAAAAGATGGTCGCGGCCGGCACGCCGGAATTGATCGATAGCATGCCGGTCGGCACCGGCCCGTTCGTGCTTGAGGCCTATGTGCCCGACAGCCAGGTCCGCTACGCCGCCAACAAGGATTACTGGCGCGGCGCGCCGAAGATCGACACGCTGGTCTTCGCCGTCACGCCCGAGCCGACGACCCGTGTCGAGCGCATCAAGGCCAATGAATGCCAGGTCGCCGCCCCGCCGCCGCCAAGTGCTGTCGCCGACCTGCGCAGCGATCCCGACATCACGGTCCTCGACCTCAAGGGCCAGAACATCGGCATCCTCGGCTTCAATGTCGAGCATCCGCCACTGGGCGACGTGCGCGTGCGCACGGCACTGGCCAAGGCCATCGACCGCAAGGCGATCGTCGATGCGGTCTACGCCGGCGCCGGCACGGTGGCCGGCAGCGTCGTGCCGCCGGCGCAGCTTGGCGCCGTCACCGATGCCGGCATCGACTACGATCCCGATGGCGCCAAGAAACTGCTCAAGGAATCGGGCCACGAAAGCGGCTTCAAGATCAGCCTGTGGGCGATGCCGGTGTCGCGCCCCTACAACCCCAACGCCAAGCGCATGGCCGAGATGATCCAGGCCGACTGGGCGAAGGTCGGCGTGCACACGGAGATCGTCAGCTTCGAATGGGGCGAATACCTCAAGCGCACCGCTGCGGGCGAACAGGACGCCTTCCTGCTCGGCGGCAGCAGCGACAATGGCGATCCCGACAACATGCTGAGCTATCTGCTCTCCTGCGACGGCGTGAAGGGCGGCTCCAACCGCTCGCGCTGGTGCGACAAGGGTTTCGAGAAGCTGCTCGATGAGGGCCGCGTTGCCGCCGACCCGAAAGAGCGCGCCGCGATCTATGGAAAGGCGCAGGCCATCCTGAAGGCCGAGGTGCCGGTGGCGCCGATCGCCCATTCGATGGTGGCGATCCCGATCCGCAAGAGCGTCCTAAACTACGTGCTCGACCCCTTCGGCCGGCAGAATTTCGCCGCCGTCGACATGGCGGAGTGAGGCTTGTCACGCCGGGTGCCCCCTCATCAAAGGCAAAACGCCAGCCGATTTGCGAAGATCCCGCGATCCAAAAAAAAGCGAGACCACCGTGCCAAAAGACCTGAACGCTCTCCTCGATGCCTACCTCGGCGATGGCGCGGTGGGTGCGTCGCTCGCCTATGCCAGGGGTGACACCACACCGACCGCCCTCACCGCGGGACTCGCCGATCGCGCGCAGGGCACGCCCGTCACGTCGGACCATCTGTTCAAGATCGGCAGCTGCACCAAGACCTTCGTCGCAGCGGCCCTCGTCAAGCTCGCCGAGACCGGCGAGCTCGACCTCGGCGCGCCGATCGCCTCCTGGTTCCCGGACCTGCCTGGCGCCAAAACCATTTCGGTACGCCAGCTGATCAACCATCGCAGCGGCCTGCCGGAATTCGAATATTACATCCCGATGGACCCGAGCCGGCAATGGACGCCGCAACAGCTGGTCGACATCGCGTTCGCCTCCGACAAGCAGAAGGCGCCGGGCGGACCTGCCGTTTACAACAACACCGGCTATGTGCTGGCCGGCCTTCTGATCGAGGCGGTCGCGAAAGACTCTCTGGGCGGTTATGTCAGGACCGCGATACTGCAGCCGCTCGGCCTGAAAAATACCTGGTCGCCGGCGACCGAAACCTTTCCGGAAAAATCGATGGTGCGCGGCTATTACCATCGGCCACCGCCGGCGCCGAACGCGCCCACCGATATAGCCTCGGGCGGCGAGATGTGGCGCATGGACGGCGTGCTGCCCTACCGCGATGAACTGCAGGATTCGTCCGACTCCTTCCCGTTCGCCGCCGCCTATGGCTGCGGCGACATGGTGTCGACCCCGTCAGACATGGTCGGCTTCATGCGTGGCCTGTTCTCCGGCAAGCTGCTGTCGCCCTCCTTCTTCGCCGAGATGTTCGAACACCGCGTACCGGCGAGTTTCCCCGGCACCCGCATGCGCGAGACGGGCGCGGGGATGTTCCGGAGCGCCTATGCCGGCCGCGCCTTCTACGGCCACCAGGGCAGCATTCCGGGCTACGTCGCCGTCATGCTGCACGACCCCGAGACGGACCTCACCATCGCCATGACCAGCAATGTCGGCTCCGGCAATCGCCTCTCCTTCCAGGCCAGTGGCCTGCACGGGGTCGTCGATCAGGCGATCCGTATCATTCTCGACTGATCGTTTTCAGCCGCCCTGCCGTAACGACGGATCGGGCAGGCCCGGCAGCATCTGGCTCAGCACCCGGTCGCGAAGGAAGAAATGGTGGAAGATGGCGGCGGCCGCGTGCAGGCCGGCGAGCCACATCATGACGTCGCCGAGCGTGCCGTGAATCTCCGCCAGCGGCGCGCCCCAGCTGCCCGAAAATGGACCGATCGCTCACAATCCATAGACAGTGACCGGGTGGCCGCCGAACAAGGCGCCGACCATGGCTGTCGCCGGAACCGCGAACAGCAGCGCATAGAGTGCCCAATGCGTTGCCTTCGAGGCGACCTCCATCCAGGACGGCATGGCCGGGGCATCGGGAATGCGATCGAACCGGCGCCAGATCAGGCGAACGACCAGCAAGCAGAAAACGGTGAAGCCGAGCGACTCGTGCAGCAGCAGCGTCGACGCCCTGGCCGCCGAATAGACCCGCTCCGGCGGACCGCCCGCCGAGACCAGGAAGGCAATGAGCACCAGCAGTGCCGTCAGCCAATGAAATGCCTGGGCGAGGCGCCCATAGCGGGTTGTCGTGCCGGACAGCGACATGCGAGAGCTCCGAAACGGTTGGACATCTCCCCTCGCTCGTGAATGTGGCCTTATTTCAGCTGTTCCTCAATCGCCTTGCTGCGCGAATGGCATCGCCGAGTTCGCTGGCGGCGCAGCCCGACAAGGTTCAGCTTAACTCGTGGAGCGGAAGATTGTGGCGGCGCCAGCCACCATCTCGGCATTGTCCCTAGCCACCGTTCCATCGGCGAGCGTCTTGCCGTCCTCCAGCCCGACTCGTGTCGACCAGCGCTTTTGCCGCGCAAGGTGCACGAACGGCCAGACCGTGCCGTCGACGCCGTGCAGCAGGATCTGCCGCCGCACGCCTGCGCGGTCGAGCACGGCGGCGATGTCATGCGCCTCGTCGAGGGCTCCAGGCAGGTCCGGTATGTCGATCTCGATCAGGATGCGCAGTACGCGGCCGTGATCGGCGAGCGCCACGAAGCGCTCGGCATCTTCCGTCGTGGCCAGCCCCGCCTCGATGCCGACGCCCTGCTTGCGCAACAGCTCCATCACGGCGGGCGCGTCGGCTTCCGAAAGATTGACCGAGGCATAATCGGGCAGTTCCCGCCAGGCGGCGATCGCCGCGCGGGTGCGCGCCACATCGTTCTCGATCCAGGCGCCGGTCGAGACGCCGATCAATGTGCCCGGGCAGGCTTGGCGCACGGCAAGGACCGTCGCATCCACCGACGCCAAGCTTTCGCGCCCGTCGGCGCCGCGCGGATGGATGTGCAGTTCGGCGGCACCCGCGGCGACGCAGGAAGCGGCATCGCTGGCCATTGCCTGTGCGGTCAGCGGCAGCGTGGGATGGAAATCGCGCGGACGCGCGCCGTTGATGCAGGCTTGAACGATCATCGATTTCACCTCGGACTAAAGAGCGCACTCCAGCTCTGTGCCTTTTACGCAATTCCGGACGGGAACCGGTTACACACTTTCCTGGGATTGCTTGTCTTATGACTCTAGCCGCGCCGCCAAACCGTGCAAAGCCATGGCGCCCTGACACGGCGGCGCCGCCGCCAGGGCGCCTCTCACGGCATTCGCCGGCATTTGAATAAAAGGCGCCTGGGGATATTTACGCCACTTTGCGCCAGGCCGGCCAATATCCATCAGGGCGGGATCATGGAGGGACCATTGACCAGCGATTTTTCAGCCGCCCGTCTCCATCTCGAACGCGCCTACCACTATCTGCGCGGCAATGACGAGACGAGCCGCGCCACATGCGAGGCCCTCGACCTGTTGATCGAGATGGTGGCGGAAGCACAACACAGGAAGCCGGAACCCGGAGTGCTGGAATTTCCGCGAGCGTCGGCGCGCCGACTCGGCTGAACAGCACGCGTGGAATTGGTTCAGCCTGCGCATCAAGTCTTCGTCTTCACGCTTGGCGCTCCAGGCCGTTTTGGAGCGAAGTGCATCTGATCCGTCAGGACGCCCTGCGTCTCGATGCGGCGCCGGCCATTCGAGCCGCCTGCGCCACGACCCGCTCCAGCGGTTCGGGCCGGTGCAGCAGAAAACCCTGACCGAACTCGACGCCCATATCGCCCAGCATGGCCACCGTGTCCTGCCGCTCGATCTTTTCGCCCACCACGGTGCAACCGAGGCTGCGGGCAATGCTGGTGATGGCCAGCACGATCTCGCGATCGAAGCGGCTTTCGGTGACGTGTTCGATGAAGGAGCCATCGATCTTGATCGCGTCGACCGGAAAGCGCCTGAGATATTCGAACGAACTCATGCCGGCGCCGAAATCGTCGAGGCTGACCCGGCAGCGCCGCTCGCGCGCCTTGCGCACGAACGCCTCGGCCGCATCGAAATTGGTGACGGCGGCGGTTTCGGTGATCTCGAAGCCGATACCGAAATGCGGCGTCCCGGTTTCCTCGATGACCCGGTCGACAAAATCCCATAGTCCCGGGTCGCTCAGCGTCTGCGCCGACAGGTTGAAGCCGAGCGTGATCGCGCCGGACTTCATCGCCGCGCCGTGCCGAGACAGCGCGGTGCGGATGATCCAGCGGTCGAGCCGCGCGGCAACGCCGAAGCGCTCCGCCGCCGGAATGAACTCGCCAGGCGGGATCAGCCGGCCACCCTGTCCGGCAAGCCGCGCCAGCACCTCGACATGGCGGCTCTCTTCCCAGGGCCTGCCCAGCAGGTGGATCTGCTGGCCGAACAATTTCAGCCTGCCGTCATCCATGGCGTCGACCGTGTCGGCTGCGAGCCGAGCCGCGTTGAGGCCGACCGAACCGGAGACGGCATCGGTCGAAAACAGCGCGAAGCGATCGCGCCCGGCGGCCTTGGCCGCGTAGCAGGCATCGTCGGCGCAGGCCAGCGCGTCGGCAACCGTGGTGGCACGGTCGCGGACGATGGTGATGCCGATGCTGGCCGCCAGCCGGCGCGACGTCGCGGCAAGGCCAAGATCGGCGTCGCGCACGGCCGCCAGGATGGCGGCGGCCAGACCTTCTGCTTGCACGGCGTCGCAATCGGGCACCATCAGGGCAAACTCGTCGCCGCCGAGCCGCGCCGCATGCGCCGATGGCGGCAGGCAGCGGCCGATACCCGCCGCGACGCTCTTCAGCGCCAGATCGCCCGCGGCATGGCCGGCGAAATCGTTGAGGGCCTTGAAGTAGTCGAGGTCGACATAGAACACCGCCAGCGGCACGCCAGTGGTGATGTGGTGGGCGAGCAGCCGGTCGAAGGCGGCGCGGTTCCAAAGGCCGGTCAGTGCGTCGTGTCGGGCGGCGAAGGCAAGCTCCTGTTCGCGCAACTTGTCCTCGGTGATGTCGCGCACGGTGCCCAGGACCTGGCCCGCGGCACCGGCGGCGGCGATGAAGCGCAGCAGCGAATCGACATGGCGGATCTGGCCGTCGCGCTTGATAATGCGGTACTGCGCGGCGATGACGCCGTCGCTTTCCAACGGCACCCTGTGGGCGCGTTCGGCGGCGTCCTTGTCGTCGGGATGCAGGTAGCTGTGCCAGAGATCGGCCGTCACCTCGTCGGTCACTGCGACGAGGCCGAATATCTCTCTTGTGCGCGCGTCCCAATAGCTCTTGTTGGTAGCAATGTCGTAGTGCCAGATACCGGTGCCGCTGGCGGCGAGCGCCAGGCGAAAGCGGATATTGACCTGTTCGAGCGCGGCTTCGGCCGCCTTCTGCTTGGAGATGTCGGTCNTCCCTACACGACGCTCTTCCGATCTGCCTCGGTCGAGCACCCAAACCCAATGGCCCTGCTTGTGCTTGAGCCTGAGTTCGGTCTCGATGGCGTCGGTCAGCCCGGCAATGTGGCGGTCGCCACTGGCCTGCGCCCGTTCCCGATCGTCGGGATGGGTAAGCTGCAGCCACAGGTCACTGGTATTGGCGAGTTCGCCCTCCTCGTAACCCAGCATTCGCGCCCAGGTCGCCGAATAGAAGCAGTCGCCGGTGCTGAGATCCCAGTCCCAGACGCCAAGATGGGCCCGCTCCAGGGCCTTGGCCCAAAACGCTCCGCTGCGACTTTTCTTACCCTGACCCGCCATCGTCCGTTCCGCCACCCCCGCCCCTGGGCAATCTGCGGCAAAACCAGAGAAGAAACCGTTACCGGGCCGCGGAAGGGCGGAATGTCCACCCTCCCGGCGACGATCTTGGCATCAGCCTTTTGATTGGCGGGCAAGAACCGGAGTTTGGCGCGCCTCGATTGATCATAGGAATGGCCGTGTTCACCAGCCAGTCCGGTGATCGCGAAGCAAGACAAAAAGGACCTCCCAATGACCAAGCAGGAAGACAACAAGGCCGTCGTAATCAGATGGTTCACCGACTTCTGGGGTGAAACCTGCGACCTCTCCGTCGTCGATGCCGTCGCCGCCCCCGATATGCTGC
Source organism: Mesorhizobium sp. LNHC229A00 (assembly GCF_000502415.1). Classification (NCBI taxonomy): domain Bacteria; kingdom Pseudomonadati; phylum Pseudomonadota; class Alphaproteobacteria; order Hyphomicrobiales; family Phyllobacteriaceae; genus Mesorhizobium; species Mesorhizobium sp. LNHC229A00. Next base: position 38,125 of record NZ_AYWQ01000014.1, on the reverse strand, counting down.
TCAAATACTCGCTGCACGAGCCGCGCCGCGGGCGCGCCGACATCAAGGCATTCATGACCGATTTTCGTGCAGCCTTCCCGGATCTCAACTTCTGGGCCACCGCCGATCTCATCGCCGAGGGCGACTACGTCGTCGGCCAGTGGGAAGGGGGCGGCACGCATACCGGCCCGGCCTTCGGCGATTTTCTCATCGGTTCGCTGCCCGCCGCGACGGGCCGCACGATGCGCTTCACCGGCACCACGGTGCTCAAGGTGATCGACGGCAGGATCGTCGAGGAAATCGGCCTCGACGACGGCGTCGCCGCCCTCACCCAGCTCGGGCTGATCAAGACCGCCTGAGAAACTTCACCCAGAATCGAGACTTCGGCCAGGCGGCATTGGCGCCGCCTGGCTATGCCGCTTACTGGCTCGGCGCCATCGCGTGTTCGCACGACACTTTCGGGTTCATGTCGGCGAACGTGCCGGTCGGGTTGCCTTTCCAGGCCCAGACATGCAGTTCGTAGAACTCACCCAGGCCATAGCGATTGGGCGCGCTGTTGAAGTTGAACAGCTGTCCCTCGAGCGACGCCGGCCCCTTCGAGGTGATGTATTCGACCGCCACCAGCTTCAGCGTGCCGTCGGCCATCGGCTCGTACATCACCGCTTCGGGACGGGCGATGTCGATCTTGTCGTCCTTCAGGTACCCGCCATTGACATAGTGGATGCCCATGGCGCCGCCGGTGATACCGCTGGCGCAGGGAATGGGCGCATAGCCTTCCGCCGTCGCGGCGTTGACGTCGAGAAACCGGCTGTTGGCGGCCCGCACCTTTTCGGCCAGCGGATTGGCACCGGACGCGGTTTCGGCCGCCTCCTGATGCGCCTGGGCAAAGGTGGTGCAGACGGCCAGAATGGCCCCTGCCACGAAAAGCCCGTTGCGAAAATCGCGTATCATGTTTGTTCCATTCTTCTTGAAAAAGCACAGCGGGCCGGCCGCCGAAAATACGGAGGCCCGGCAGGCAAGCGCTGTGACTGTTGTTGCCTGGTGACCCCGGATACGGTGCAAGGAATGCCGGGAGAGATCATCCCTTCGGCAGATACGGGATCGTTCCTGCCAGATCGGTGTCGTCGATCAGCTGGAAACGGCTGTCGCTGCCGCCCTGGCGGGCCGAAACGAAAGGCGCGTAGGCCGGATCGTCGGTGAAGGCGCGCGCCGCCGCTTCCGACGGGAACGCCATCAGGGCGATCAGCGTGGTGTCGAGCGGCTTGCCTTCGAGCGTCTTCACATTGCCGCTGCGCGACAGATATTTGCCGCCATGCTTGTGGACGAGGTCGTGCACCGAGGCGGCATAGGCCGGCACCCATTTCGGGTCCTTCATCTTGATATCGGCGATAACGTAAGCAGTCATTGTCGTCTCCTGGTTGCGGCGCACAGGGATATCCCGTGCAACCGTCCAATGGGTTCGCATGGCGGGGCCCGAGCCGACCAGTCCGCGATCTGTACTGGGCCGGTACAGTTTCTGTACTCGCCGCTTCAATCACGAAGGACTAATGTTCTCCCAAGGTTCGAGGGAGAGGCACGGTCATGACCCAGCACGGATACAAACAGTTCTGCCCGCTATCGATGGCCGCCGAGGTGCTGTGCACCCGCTGGACGATGGTGCTGATGCGAGAGCTTGTGGCCGGTTCGACCCGTTTCAATGACTTGCGCCGGGGCGTGCCCAAAATGTCGCCGACCCTTCTGTCGCAACGGCTTAAGGAGCTTGAGCTGGCAGGAATCGTCGAGCGCAAGGAGGTCCTGGGAGAAAAAGGAATCTTCGACTATCGGCTGACGGAAGCCGGCCGCGATTTGCGCCCGGTGGTCGAGGCGATGGGCTTCTGGGGCCAGAAATGGGTCGAATCCAGGCTGTCGCTCAAAAACCTCGATCCGTCGCTGCTGATGTGGGACATGCGGCGCAATTTAAACCCCTCGCCGCTGCCCGAGGGACGCACGGTGATACAATTTCTGTATCAGGAACTCCCCGCCTCCAAACGCTCCTGGTGGCTGATCGTCGAAAAGCACGGCGAAGTCGACCTGTGCTGGTACGATCCGGGCTTCGACGTCGACCTCTATGTCTCGACCGACCTGCACACGATGACGGCGATCTGGATGGGAGTGCTCACCGTCGAGAAGGCCGGTGCGAAGGTCACCCTGACCGGCGACCAGGCCATCGGCAGGAAAATGCAGGCCTGGCTGGGGCTGAGCCCGTTCGCGGTGGAACCCAAACGCGCGGCGTAGGAACGCGCGGGCCCTGTCAGGAAACGGGTGGCGAGGCCGGCTTTTGGCGGCTTCAATGCCGGCCATGTTCATCGCCCTGGCCAAACATCTGCAACCCGCGCCGCTGCCGGTCGCCCACGATCCGCGCTGGACCCGCATCGTCGCGCGCGACAAGTCGGCCGATGGCGCGTTCTGGTATTCGGTGGCGACAACCGGCGTCTATTGCCGGCCCTCCTGTCCGTCGCGGCGCGCCAACCCCGCCAATGTCCAGTTGCACGACACTTTGCAGGCGGCGAAGGCGACAGGCTTTCGCCCATGCCGGCGCTGCAATCCGGACGGCCCTTCGCTCGAGGCCGCCAACGCCGCCATGGTCGCCGATGCCTGCCGCAGGATCGAAGAGAGCGAGGACGAACCGCCACTTGCCGAACTGGCTGCCGCCGCCGGCCGCAGCCCCGGCTATTTCCACCGCGTCTTCAAGGCGATCACCGGGCTGACACCGAAGGACTATGCCGCGGCACGGCGGGCCGCCCGCGTCCGCCAGGGTCTCGAGGACGGCGCCAGCGTGACGGCGGCAATCTATGACGCCGGCTTCAATTCGAGCGGGCGTTTCTATGAAAAGTCCACCGGCATGCTCGGCATGACGCCGACGCGCTACCGTTCCGGCGGCACCAACGAGGACATCCGCTTCGCCGTCGGCGAATCCTCGCTCGGTGCCATCCTGGTCGCGTCGAGCCGAAAAGGCGTCGCTTCGATTCTGCTCGGCGACGATCCCGACGCGCTGGTGCGCGACCTACAGGACCGCTTCCCCAAGGCCCGGCTGATCGGTGGCGACCGCGACTACGAGGCGCTGGTCTCCCGCGTCGTCGGTTTAGTCGAGGCGCCGGCGCTCGGTCTCGACCTGCCGCTCGACGTGCGCGGCACCGCGTTCCAGCAGCGCGTCTGGCAGGCCTTGCGGGACATCCCGGCTGGCCGCACGGTTTCCTATGCCGAGATCGCCGGCCGTGTCGGTGCTCCCAAGGCGACCCGCGCCGTCGCCGCCGCCTGTGCCGCCAATGCCCACGCGGTCGTCATCCCTTGCCATCGTGTGATCCGGAAGGATGGCGCCCTGTCGGGCTATGCCTGGGGCGCCGAGCGCAAACGCGCGCTGCTCGACCGCGAGGCCGGCGAGGCTGCTGACAATGCCCACCGGTCCTCGCGGGCCTGACCGCAATGCGCGCGATGGCCAGGTCTTCCACCGCCGGTGCGAACGGTCAGGTCGCCAACGGCGCTGCCGTCAGCCTGGAGGACGCGAAGGCGCTGGTGTTGGCTGCCATTGGCGAGCTTGTCGAGGATGGCAAGGCCGAGTGGCGCCGCATGGCGACCGGCGAGTTCGAGCTGCGGCTGATATCAGGCGAAGTTTTTTTGCTGGGCGAGATCGGCGTCACCCGTGTCGCATGAGGGTGGTCAAAAACCGCACTCGACGGCACCTGCTTTCGCCGTTCAGCCCCCAGGGATTTGAATTTGAAAGCAAGCACCGGAGTGAGGAACATCAGGCACATGGCTAGGGTTCAGGCACACAGAAGGAGTGAAGGCAATGAACCACATGCAACCCGATCTCAAGGCGACAGCCGCCAGCGTCGTCCTCGACACCATCACCTATGCCATCGGCCAGTCGGCGCTTGGGAACATCCTGGCGGCGCGCGGCCCCATCGGCGTCTGCGCCATCCTCATCGGCTCCGACGCCGGCACGTTGCGGCAGGACCTCGCCAACCGCTTCCCCGGCAGGGTGCTGCTCGAAGACGCGGCCTGCCTGCGCGATGATCTCGCGGCGATAGCGCGCTTCATCGAAACGCCCGGCGCGGGTCTCGACCTGCCGCTCGACATGCGTCACGGCACGCCCTTCCAGCAGCGCGTGTGGGAGGCGCTGCGCGCCATCCGGTGCGGTGCCACGGTCACCTACACCGCCCTTGCCCGGCGCCTCGGCATGCCGGACGGCGCCCGCGCCGTGGCGACTGCCTGTGCCGCCAATGCCATCGCGCTCNTTGCTGGAAAGGGAGGCCGCGATATGAACGCCGACGCCAAGGTCGCGCCATCGCTGATCGAAGCCGCCGAGACACGCATCGCCGCCTATGATTGGCCGGCGCTCGCCACCGAGCTCGACGGCTTCGGCTGCGCGGTGATGGAAAAGCTGCTCTCCGCCGATGAGTGCCGGCAACTCGCCGGCCTCTATCCACAGGAGCAGCATTTCCGGAGCCACATCCATATGGCCAGGCATGGTTTCGGCAAGGGCGAATACCGTTATTTCCGCTATCCCTTGCCCGATCTGGTCGGCGGCCTGCGCGGCGCGCTCTACCCCAGCCTGGCCGAGGTCGCCAACCGGTGGAACGAGCGCATGGGCGTCGCCACGCGCTACCCCGCCACGCATGCCGCGTTTCTCGACCAATGCCATGCCGCCGGCCAGGTCAGGCCGACGCCGCTTTTGCTCCAATATGTGCCCGGCGACTTCAACTGCCTGCACCAGGACCTCTATGGCGACCTCGCCTTCCCGCTGCAGGTGGCGATCCTGCTTTCCGAGCCGGGCGAGGATTTCACCGGCGGCGAATTCGCTTTGACCGAACAGCGGCCGCGCATGCAGAGCCGGGTCGAAGTGGTGCCCTTGCGCCAGGGCGATGCGGTGGCCTTCGCGGTCCACAACCGGCCGGTGCAGGGCACGAAAGGCAATTACCGCGTCAACCTGCGCCACGGCGTCAGCCGCCTGCGCTCAGGCATGCGCCACACGATCGGCATCATTTTTCACGATGCGAAATGAGCGCCGGCTCAAGCCTCCCAATAGGGCGGATCGCCAAAGGCATCGCGCAGCCATGCGGTCAGCGCGCGCAGTTTGGCGGAACCGNGTCAGCCGCCTGCGCTCAGGCATGCGCCACACGATCGGCATCATTTTTCACGATGCGAAATGAGCGCCGGCTCGAGCCTCCCAATAGGGCGGATCGCCAAAGGCATCGCGCAGCCATGCGGTCAGCGCGCGCAGTTTGGCGGAACCGCGCCTGTCCTCGGGACAGGCTATATAGATGGCGGCTCCTTCAGGCTCGGCGCCGACATCGATGACCGTCAATCGCCTGTCGGCGATCTCGGTCCGGATGAAATAGGCGGGGAGCAGTGCCAGGCCGAGGCCGGCAAGGGCTGCGTCGCGCATCAAAATCCCATTGTTGACGCGCAGCGCGGTTTGCGGGCGGATCGTCACCAGCCGCCGCGAAATCTTGAACCGCCAGTCGGCTGCACCCCGGATGGAAAAGATGATGCCCTTGTGGCGTTTCAGCTCGTCGGTGGTCGCCGGCCGTCCGAATCGCTCGACATAGTCCGGTGAGGCGACCAGGAAGCGACGGCTGGAAGCCAGCTTCCTGACGATGACGGGTCCGTCATCGACGATCGGCCCATGACGCACGATGGCATCGTAGCCATCGGCCACTATGCTGACGAAACGATCGTCGAGATCGAGCGTCAGCTCAACCCCCGGGTACCTGGCGAGGAAGCCATACAGCGCCGGGCCGAGATGGAGAATGCCGAAACTTGTCGGCGCCGATATCCTGAGCGGTCCGGCGAGTTCGCCGCGCTGTTCGGCTATTTCGGCTTTGGCCTCGACCACCTCCTGCATGATGCGCTTGGCGCGTTCGTAAAAGCCTCGCCCCGCTTCGGTGATCGAGAGTTTGCGGGTGGTGCGGTCCAGCAGCTTTGTGCCGAGGCCGCGTTCAAGCTCCGACAGCCGTTCGCTGATGACGGATTTGGACAGGTTCATGCGCCTGGCCGCCTCGGTGATCGAACCGGATTCCGCGACGGCGACGAAGGCGGCGGCGGATTCGAGCTTCAGCATTGTTCGGCTTTCCCGAATTCACAATCAGGCGACCGACGCCTAACGAAATCAAGGACATGGTGTCATAGTTCACAAAACCGCGATACCGCGGTGATAGAGCAATTCCAGGAAAAGTGCGTAGCGGTTTTCCGTCCGGAAGTTGCGCAGAACAAAGATTCCAAAACAAAATCTCCAGGAGTGATTTCATGTTTCGTCCTTTGGTCATCGTGCTCGGGTTGTTGGCAATGAGTGTCCCGGCTTCGGCCCGCGTGGTCGCTTTTCCTGCCAGTTTCAAGACGCAGACGATCAAGACCAACGGCACCAGCCTGCACGTCCGCGTCGGCGGAAAAGGTCCGGCGGTTGTACTCCTGCATGGCTTCGGCGATACCGGCGACATGTGGGCTCCGGCCGCGATAGCCCTGATGAAGGATCACACGGTGATCGTGCCGGACCTGCGCGGCATGGGCCTTTCGGCGCACCCGGACAGCGGCTACACCAAGAAGAACCAGGCGGTCGACATCGCCGGCGTGATGGACGCGCTGAGGGTCGACAAGGCCGATCTGGTGACACACGACATCGGCAACATGGTCGGCTATGCGCTAGCCGCGCAGTATGCGAAGCGCATCACCAAATGGGTTGTCATTGACGCGCCGTTGCCGGGCATCGGCGATTGGGACAAGATCAAGCAAAGCCCGCTTCTGTGGCACTTCAACTTCCGCGGCCCCGATATGGAGCGGCTGGTCGCAGGCCGCGAGCGCATCTACCTCGACCGCTTCTACAATGAACTGTCGGCCGATCCGAAGAAGATCGACGAGGCGACGCGCGTCCACTACGCAAAACTCTATGCGCGGCCGCATGCCATGCATGACGCCTTCGAGCAGTTCAAGGCATTCGACGAGGACGCCATCGACAACCAGGCGATGCTTTCCACCGGCGGCAAACTGCCCATGCCGGTGCTGGCGGCCGGCGCGGAGAAATCGGCAGGCACGACACAGGCCGACGTCCTGCGGTTCGTTGCGTCGGACGTGACGGGCGCCATCGTGCCAGCGTCCGGCCATTGGATCATGGAGGAAAACCCGGATGCCACCGTCAGGCTGATTACAGATTTCCTCGCCAAGTAACAGCACGGCTTCAGCGACCACTGCGCCCAGCAAGGGTGCGGCCCTTCGCGACGATGGGAGACGTTCTATTCCGCTAACGCATTTTCCTGGCTCGCTCTGGGAACCGCGTTCTCCTGACGGCGACAGCACCGGCGTCAGCCGCCGATGTTCCAAAGAAAACGGTCGTCCTGGTGCATGGCGCCTTCGCCGACGGCTCGAGCTGGAGCAAGGTCATTCCCTTGCTGGAGGCCAAGGGGCTCAATGTGGTGGCGGTGCAAAATCCGCTGAGCTCGCTTGCCGCCGATGTCGGCGCAACCAAGCGCGTCATCGATGCCCAGCAGGGGCCGGTCATTCTGGTCGGCCATTCCTGGGGCGGTGTCGTCATCAGTCAGGCGGGCGTGGACGACAAGGTCAAGGCGGTGGTCTACGTCGCCGCCTTCGCGCCGCCAAAGGGCCTGTCGGTGAACGATCTTGGCGAGGGCCAGCCGGCACCTGATCGCCGCCACGCAAGGTCCGCCCTTTGCCGGCATTTTTGACGAGAAGCTCACTGCCGCCGCCTACGAGACCAATCCGAGCTTCTACATCGTCACCAGTCATCATGGCATGATACCGCCGGCTGCCGAAGCGGCGATGGCCAAGGCGATCGGCGCTGAGGTGACCGAGCTTGCGACCAGCCACGTCGCCATGCTCGCTAAGCCCCGCGAAGTCGCTGGGTGAAGTAGGCAGAGAAACGATACCGGCGAGGAGACAGGATAAATCCATTACCCCTCCGCGTTTGCCATCTCCAGCATCCATGGACACGCGTAGTAATCGGCAATGCTGTCGATCACCCCGCCCGTGGCGCCGATCCGGACCAGATACGCCTGCCGCCAGACCTCGCCATATTGCCTGTCGACGACCAGCACCATCTCCCCTTCGAACGTGCCTGGCCGCATGCGCCAGGGCAGTTCGCTGCGCTCATATTCGACGAAGTAGGGCGAAGCCGAGAGCAACCCGCTGTAGCAATCCGACACCTGCAGGCGTGCATCGGCGCTGGTCAGTGCCCGCACACCGTCCCAGTCCCTGGCGTTGAAGAGCGCGACATAGCGATCAAGCAGCCGCTCCAGTTCGGGATCGTGTGGCGGTGCCGCTGCCGGTTGCGCGGGTAGATCGGCGAGCTTGGCGCGGCCGCGGCTGAGCGCCGACTTGACGCCGCCCGGTGTCGAGCCGACCAGCTCCGCGATCTCCTCCAGCGAGTGGTCGAAGACATCCTTGAGCAGCACGCAGGCACGCTCCTTCGGTGGCAGATGCACCACCAACCGCTCGATGGCGCGGCCGGCGCCCGGACCGGCCGGCTCGACCGGCTGCACCATGTCGTCGCCGCCGTAGAAGGCTTCGGCCGCGTGCCGCGTGCGGCGATTGCGGATGAAATCGATGCACCTGTTATGCGCGATGCGGAAAAGCCACGGCCGGAGCGCCCGCGCATCGTCGAGCAGCTCGATCTTGCGATAGGCCTCGAACAGCGCCTCCTGCATGATGTCCTCGCCATCCAGCGCCGAGCCGGTCATGCGCGCGCAATAGCCATGCAGCCTGGCGCGCAGATGCGAAACCGTCTCCAGGAACGCGGCGTAGCGCACGTCGAACACGCGGTCGGACCCGGGCCAGGCCCGCATACCTTGCGCCGTGTCGGGGGATTTGCGGATCTGCTGGTTCATCGCGGCACATAGGTCAGCGTCACCACGCCATTGGCAAAACGGTGCGTGTCGACCAGTTCGAGATCGATCGGCCCGACGTCGTCGAAGGCGCGCTTGCCGTGCCCGACCCATGTCGGCACGATCGACAGATGATACTCATCCACCAACCCAGCGGAAAGCAAGGTGCGGTCGAGTTGCGACACGCCATATTTCAGGATGTCGCCGCCCGGCTGGCGTTTCAGCGCCGCGAGCGCCTCGGCGACGTCGCCCGTGATCAGCGCGGCATTCCACGACACCGTCTTCAGCGTCGTCGAGGCAACCAGCTTCTTCAGGCCGTTGATGCGGTCCATGTACGGACCCCTGGCCCCAGGCCAGCGCGCGAAGAACATCTCGTAGGTGGCGCGGCCAAGCAGGAAGAACTCGACGTTCGAAAGCGCCTGCAAGGCGTGCTCCACATTGTCTCCGACGAAGAATGGCGAGGCCCACGTCATCGGCGCCTCGATGACGCCATCCAGGGAGACGAAACTCGATACGATCAGCCGCCGCATGCTCACGCAGCCTTTTCGCTGGTCTTCTCACCGGCGGCCGGCAGCCCCAGTCTCGGCCGTACCCACGCGGCGAAGCGGGCAATGGCGTCGTCGGCCTCCGGCGCCCGCCCTGCCATCATCTGGAAAGAGTGGAGCATGCCGTCAAAGACGTCGAGCCGCGTCTCGACCCCCGCCTGCCTCGCCCGCTCGGCGAACATCCGGCTTTCGTCGGCCAGCGCCTCGTCGGCGCCGGCCTGCAGGAAGACGGGCGGAAAGCCTGAGAGGTCGGCGTAGAGCGGGCTGACTTCGGGATCGCGCCGATCGGCATCGCCGATGAAATTGGCCGCTAGCCAGTCGACGGCTTCCCTGGCGAAGGCCGGATCCCTGTCGCGGTTGGTCTCGTAGCTGGCGCCCGTCAACGCCATGTCGAACCAGCCGGAGATGATCAGCGTGGCGACGGGCAGTGGCCGCCTTTGCGCGCGCAGCCGCTGCAGGACGCCATAGGTCAGCACCGCGCCGCAGGAGTCGCCGGCGATCACGATCCGCTTGGGGTCGAAGCCTTGGTCGACGAGCCAGTCCCAGGCCGATGTCGCGGCTTCGAGCTGGGCCGGATGCTTGGCTTGGTGCGCCAGCGGATAATCGTAGAGCAGCGCCCGGCAGCCGATAGCCTTGGCGAGATGGCCGACCAGCTTGCGGTGGGTGTAGATCGAGCCGCCGATGAAGCCGCCACCATGCGCATAAAACAGCACCCGCTGCTCGTCGGCGCCCTTCGGCACGACCCACATCGCCGGCACGCCGCCGGCATCGACCTCGATGTAATCGACGCCGCCCGGCTCGCCGGTCAGCGCCGTCCAGTGCATATCGTTGTGGTCGATGATGGCCCGCGGGCTGGTCAATTTGCCTGCATTCGCCGCGAGCGCGGCGTAGTGGTTCCTGTTTGCCTGACTTTGCATGCTCGCCATGACTGTTTCTCCGTTGCTGCCGATCGCGGTCCGGCGCGACCTTCAGGCAAGAGACGGACGGGCAGGTAAAAAGGATACGTGCCGACCTGCTTTTTTTCGGCGGCCTACGCCCCGCCCCGCAACATCGCCGCGTGGCGTTGGGCGAATTCGACGAACGGCGTTGCGCGCACGCCGAACATCTCGTGAGTGGCAAGATGCACCCGCGATTTCGGCCGCCGCAGCCGCTCGGCCAACTGCTCGTCCAGTGCATCGGCGAAGTCGGCGGGAACGCCGGCGGCCAGCAGGTTGCGTCGGCGGTCCTGCGGGCTGATGTCGACATAGCGGACCGGCTTGCCTATCGCCTGCGAAATCCGCGCCGCGATATCGCTCATCGTCAGCGCCTCGGGTCCGGTCATGTCGAGGCTCTCGCCTTCATGGCCGCCATCGCGCAGCAGACGGGCGGCGACCTTGGCGGTATCCTCGACATCGACCGGCGACAGTTCGGTGCCGCCAAGCGCCAAATAGAAAGCGCCTTCGGCGGCGATGGTCGGCGCGTCGCGCAGATAGACTTGCATGAACTGGCTGGGGCGCAGATGCGTCCACGCCATGCCGGCTCCTTCGAGATAGCGCTCGACCTCTTCATGCATGCGTGTGAAGCGGAACTTCGTCGCGTCATAGCCGATGTTGGATTCGGCACCGGAAAACTTCACCACATGCGCGACGCCGGCCTGCTTGCAGGCGTCGATAAAACGGCACTGCGTCTCGACCATGTCTTGCGCGGCGGTCGAAATCATCAGCACGCGATCGACACCATCGAGGGCCGCGCCAAGCGTCTCCGCCCGCCGCATATCGCCCTCGGCCAGCTCGACGCCGGCAAGTCCGCCGAGCCCTGCCGCGGACGCCCGGTCAAGATCGCGAACCAGCGCCCTCACTTGATGCCTCTGCCGCGCGAACTCGCGCACGATTGCCATGCCGNAGCGTCTCCGCCCGCCGCATATCGCCCTCGGCCAGCTCGACGCCGGCAAGTCCGCCGAGCCCTGCCGCGGATGCCCGGTCAAGATCGCGAACCAGCGCCCTCACTTGATGCCTCTGCCGCGCGAACTCGCGCACGATTGCCATGCCGTTCAGGCCGGTGGCGCCTGTCACCAGGATCATCTGTCTCTCCATTCAGAATTGATGCGGCCGCCCTTCCGGCGACCCACCTAGAAGACGAAGAGAAGCGGGCAAAGGATTCCGGCCAAATGTCTTTTACCGGCGTGCGGCCCGCACGCCCGCGATCAACCTGCCGGCGCGTAGCGGCTGACCACCATGCCGCAGGCATAAGCCTTCGAACCAAGCAGAAGCAGGTTTTGGAACCCGCCTTGGTCGAAAATGCGGCGGCCGGCGCCCAGCACGGCCGGATTGACGAACAGCTGGAACTCGTCGATCAATCCGGCCGCGATCAGCGCCGACGCAAAGCCAGCCCCGCCGAAGACGGCCATGTCGCCGCCCTCACCCGCCTTCAATGCGTTGACCTCGCGCGGCAGGTCGCCGCTCACCACCGTCGTGCGCTCCCATCGCGAGGTCTCGAGCCTGTCGCTCGGCACCACCTTGCGCGCGTCGACGATGCGCTGGGCGAAGGCATAAAACGAATCGGCCGGATATTTGCTCGCCGCATGGCCCCAATGGGCGAGATAACCTTCCTCAGCCATCTTGCGGCTGAGCAGCACGGTGTCGATGCCGGCAAACACGGCGTTGAAATCACGCTTCAGCTCCTCGTCCCACCCGATGTCGTCGCCCCATCCCCAGAGTTGCCAGGGATGGTCGGCATCGCCGCCGACGAAACCGTCGACCGACATCTGCATCTGAAGGATCAGCTTTTTCATGGGGTTCTCCTCGTTTCCGGATTCCAGTCAGGAAGGATCACGCCGCGTTTTGCGAACGGGCAAAGGCTTGTGCCCAGCTTTCGAAAGTGGTCGGCGTGGCGTTGCGGATTGACGGTGCCTCAAGCGCCCAGCGTTCACCCTTGTTGAAACTCGCCGCCGTTTCGCCGAGCGCATCGGCAAAGCTCGGTGACAGGCCGCTGGCGATCATCCCGGCGCGCGCCTCAGTGAATGGGGCCGCCTTGTAAGCGACCTGCCTCCCCATCGCGCTGCCAAGGATCGCGGTGGCCTGCTCGAAGGCATAGTAGCCGCCGCCATGCAATTCGATGATCCGCTCGCTTGGAAAACGCGTGGCGTCCAGCAGGGCGGCGGCGCGCTGGCCGACATCGCTGGCAGCAATCAAAGGCATCGGCGGATCGCCCCGGAACGGCGTCATGAAGATGCCGGAAGCGGCCTGCTGGACAAAGCCCATGCCCTTGGCGAAGTTCTCCATGAAGAATGAGGCGCGCAAAAACACCAGTTCGTGGAGGCCGAGCGCCGCCAGCCGTTCCTCCATCAAGGCGGCGCCGAGCGAAGTTCCCATCCTGAGATGGGCGTTGAGGCCGCTGAGCAGCACGACGCGGCGCACGCCTGACTTCGCGATCGCCGCCGCCAGCCGCGCACCGACTTCATCCTCGAAGCGATGAAGATCCGGCGCCGTGATGTCGAACGGAATCATTACATAGGCGCTGTCGGCACCGGAAAAGGCGGTGGCGAGCGCGTCGCTATCGTCAAGCGCCACACCCAGGCTGCGCGCCACGCCGCGCACAATATGCCCCCGCCCGGTCAGGACCTGGGCGACTGCCTTGCCAACCTCGTTGGTAGCCCCGACGACCACGACGGTTCTTGGTGTGCTGATTTTCCCGATGGCCTGGCTCATGACGTCCTCCTGCTGGCCAAGTTGCGATCTAACGATTTACTTTTGGAAGCATTTGACTGATGGAAAGAATGATGTCAACAGTAAAGTGATTTAAAAATGGAACCATAGAGATGTCAACGCGTGAAAGATCCGGCTGCCCCATCAACCTGTCGCTGGAACTGCTCGGCGATCGCTGGACGTTGCTCATCATCCGCGACCTGGTCTTCGCCGGCAAAAAGCATTTTCGCGAGTTCCTGCAATCCGATGAAGGCATCTCCTCGCGCACATTGGCCGAGCGGCTGCAGACGCTGCAAGACGAAGGCATCCTCACCCGCAGCGACGACCCCAGCCACGGGCTGAAGGCGATCTATCGGCTGACCGAAGCCGGCATCGATCTCCTGCCGGTGCTGGCGACGCTTGGCGCCTGGGGCAGCAAGCACCGCAAGTCCGACGACAAGCTCGCCCGTATCGCAGACGAACTGTCGGCCGGCGGCGGGCCGGCGCTGGAACGGATGAAGGCGGCACTGCGGGCGGAGCATGTTGTCTAGGAAGTGCGCTGCCTCCCTCTTCCTGTGGAGAAGCAGGAGCTTTGCGCGCCTCGGTTATTCCTAAAGAGCACCGATGCGCCAAAGATCAATTGACAATGATCTCTATTTGTTCACTATATGTTCCTATCTATCAGCAATCGCGGATGAGCGGAACAGGATGGAAACGACGGCCACCATCCTGCATGCCGATCTCGACGCCTTCTATGCCTCGGTCGAGCAACTGCTCGATCCGACGCTGCGCGGCAAGCCGATCGCGGTCGGCGGCGGCGTGGTGCTCGCCGCCTCTTACGAAGCGCGCGCCTTTGGCGTCCGCGGCGGCATGCCGGGGCGCAAGGCGCGCGAGCTTTGCCCGCAATTGATCTTCGTCGGCGGAAATTTCAGCCACTACCAGCGGCTGGGCGACGCGGCGATCAAGGTGCTCGACGATTTCACGCCGGTGGTCGAACGCATCTCCATCGACGAGGCCTTCGCCGATGTCGCCGGCTGCACGCATCTGTTCGGCTCCCCGCGGGAAATCGCGACCACGATCCGCGGCCGTGTGCGGGCCGAACTCGGCCTGCCGATCTCGATCGGCGTGGCGCGCACCAAGCATCTGGCCAAGATCGCCTCGCAAGTCGCCAAGCCCGACGGGCTGGTGGTGGTCGAGCCCGGCACCGAGCTTGCCTTCCTGCATGATTTGCCGGTCTCGCTGATGTGGGGCGTCGGCCCGGCCACCAGGGCGCGCTTGGCCGAGATCGGCGTCGAGACCATCGGCGAGTTGGCCCGGACCCACAGCGGCGCCCTAGCCCGGCTGCTTGGCCCCGCCGCCGGCGAAAAGCTCGCGGCCCTGTCACGGAACCGCGATCCGCGCAAACTGGAGACGAAGCGCCGGGCGCACTCGGCCGGCGCGCAATCGGCCCTCGGGCAAAAGCCGGCCGTGGCCCGGGTGATCGTGCCGACACTGCTGCATCTGGCCGACCGCGTCGCCAGCCGGTTGCGCGCCAGGAACCGCCCCGGCCGCACGGTAACGGTGCGCGTGCGCTTTGCCGATCTCAGCGCCGTCACGCGCTCGATCACGCTGGAACAGCCGATCTCGGCGACCGCCACTCTGGCCGAGATCGCAGGGGATTTGGTGCGCGGCGTGCTCGCCGAGCATCCCCGGGAGAAAACGATCTCTCTGCTGGCGATCTCGGTCTCGCACCTGGAGGAGAGCGCCGAACTGCAGCTCGACCTGCCACTCGGCCTCGCCGACGAGAGGCGCCGCCCGGGCAGCCAAAAAGGCCTCGCGCGCTTCGGCGCCGACCGCGCCATCGATAAGATCCGCCAGCGTTTCGGCAAACAGGCGGTCGGCTACGGTACGGTGGCCCTGGAAGCGGCCCGCTCGGTGCCCGACGCATTCAGGGAACTGGCGGAAAAGGAGCTTTGACCGGAGAAAGGGACTGTCCCCGGCGGCGCGTCAACCGACACCATGCCGCGCTTCGCCGCTGTCAGGCCGACGCTGCACCGACCCCATAGAGTTGCCCGCCTCCCGGCACGGCGCCTGTTTCGGTCCCGCCGCGCTCTGTAAACACAAGGCCGGAGCCCGGCACGAGGTCGCGGATTGTGCGCGACGTAATGATCTCGCCTGGCGAGGCTTGGCCGAGCATCAGCACTGCTTGGTCGATGGCGGTGCCGGTTAAATCACCGTCTTCCCTTTCGCACTCGCCAATATGCACCGCGGCACGGACGGCGAGGCCAGAAGGCTTCAAACTGTCGCGGATCGCCATGGCGCATTGGATCGCCCGCGTCGGACGCTGGAAGGCAGCGAGCAGGCCATTCGCGTCGCGCCGGATCTCCCTGCCCTGCGCCAGCTGCACTTGATCGCAGATCGCGTCCACATATCTCCGCCTCAAATCCAGGCCATCTGCGGAGGCAGATGGCGAGGTGATGTCCACGCAGAGAATGGTGACCAGCACACGCTCGCCGGGTGCCGCCGGCAAGGTGCCGCTGACGAAGGACTGGATCTCATCGATCAGGCGATCCGAGCCCTCACCCCAGATGACATGGTCGTTGCCCGCGAGCTCGATGTAGCTCGCGCCCGGGATGTGTTTCGCCAGGTAGCGTCCCTCCTCGGCCTTGACCCAGCGATCGCCCGCTCTCTGAACGATCAGCGTTGGAACGTGGATGGCTCCCAGTATCTCCCGAACGTCGATCTCGACGCTCCAGCACCNTCGATGTAGCTCGCGCCCGGGATGTGTTTCGCCAGGTAGCGTCCCTCCTCGGCCTTGACCCAGCGATCGCCCGTTCTCTGAACGATCAGCGTTGGAACGTGGATGGCTCCCAGTATCTCCCGAACGTCGATCTCGACGCTCCAGCACCACAGCGAGATCGCATCGGCGGGCGAAGCTGAATTGCGCAGGAAGGCCGCGAACCATTCGCGCTCGAATGCATCGTTCATCAGGCTGGGCGCGGCATTGCTGAGGTCGGCCGGCTCTCCCCATTCGCGCTCGATGCAGATGAGTTCTCTTTCCACCTGCGCCTTGGTTTTCGCCCAGGGGTAGTCCGGCGCCCATACACCTCGGGCATAGGTCCCGTTCAAGACGAGGGCCGCCGTGCGTTCGGGATAGGTCGCGGCAAACAGCATGCACATGCTGCCGCCCTCGGAGCTGCCGAACAGGACGGTACGGTTCGAACCGACCGCGTCCAGGACCGCGCGCACGTCTTCCATACGCTCTTCGAGCGTCGGCAGGCCGACATTGCGATCCGACAGTCCGGTGCCGCGCTTGTCCATCCGGATCAGCCGGCAAAAGGAGCCGAGACGGTGCAGGACATGCGCCAGCCTGGGCGATGCCCAGGCAAGGTCCAGATTGGAAACCCAACCTGGCACATAGATGAGGTCCACTGGGCCGTTGCCCGTTACCTGATACGCGATGTTGCTGCCGGCCGATTTGACATAGTGGGTCGGCGGCGACGTAGGCCGTGCGCCGGGCGCAACCGGCCCGGCGGGTGCTGGAGCAGCCGACGCCGTGCGGCGGGCGCGAAGCTGTTCATAGAGCTGCCTCGTTTCCGGTTCCGGCTGAACATGTAGCTGGCGCTGCAAGGCATCGCGGCAGAGCTCATATTGTTTCAGCGCCAAATTGACGCGACCTTGGGCTGCACAGGCCCGCATCAAGGCACGGTGGATATCTTCACGCAGCGGCTCCCAGGCTAGCAAGCGTGTCGCCGCCAGCACGCAGGACGCCAGATTGTTCTGTGCGAAGTAATGCGCGACGAGCTTTTCCAGCACCAAGACGGCCGTGGCCCGCAGCCGTGCGCGTTCGACCCGCAGCCAGTCCTCGAAGGGTTCTTCCTTCAGGCTGAAGCCATCGAGGAGATCGCCTCGATAGAGGCTGATGGCCTGCTCAAGCTGCTCGGGTGCCGCCTCGGCGGCCAGCACCTCGAACCGGGCGACGTCGAAATCGAGATCATCCAGCTCCAGCATGATGCTGTCGCCATCGATCAGGAAGCGCCCGCCATTGGCCGAGGGCATAGCCTTCCTCACGACAGAAAGGGCCTGCCGAAGGTTCATACGTGCCTGCGGCTCGCCGGTGTCGCCCCACAGCAGGGCGGCAAGCTTTTCGCGCGAGAGGGAATGCCCCGAATGGATCGCAAGATAGGCGACCATGGCGCGCGCCTTGCGGGTGAAGGACGGGGCCACGGCACCGCCAGCGAAATCGAACCCACCCAACAGTGAGAGGCGCGCCATCGGATCCACCACAGCTTCAGCGGCAATCCTTTACCGGTGCCGATACCAATTCAACCGGCATTCTGCGTCTCGCGACGCTTTTCACGATTTCGTCACGCTGACACCAACGCGAGTCCGACGGCTGTGACGCACGGTGCTGCTGACAACTGTCATGGAGAATACGATGCTGCTCCCGCACCCAACAGACTGGCCGCCGCTGTTCTACGGCGATCCCTGGCTGACGTCGCCGTCTCGGGACCGGGTCACGCCGCAGCGCTACGACCTGGCGCTGGCAGGGTACCTGGAAAAACAGGCGGCCAACCGGGAGGCGGATCGCCGGCCAGGCCTCCTCGGCCGCCTTATCGACAAGCTCCGTCAACGTTTCGGCAAACAGGCGGTCGGCTACGGTACGGTGGCCCTGGAAGCGGCCCGCTCGGTGCCCGACGCANCAGCGTTTCGGCAAACAGGCGGTCGGCTACGGTACGGTGGCCCTGGAAGCGGCCCGCTCGGTGCCCGACGCATTCGGGGAACTGGCGGAAAAGGAGCTTTGAGTGAGTAGTCCCCCCGTCACTCACGCTTTCCGGATCGACGTCCCAAACCAGGTGGCGCGGTGGTCGTCACCGGCACCCGGCTTTCAATAGGTCTTCTTCACGCACGCCCCTCGGGTGGCGGGTCAGTTTGCAGATCGTCGACATCGCTGCAATGATCCAGGCGAAGGAGCGGAGACGCCGATGTTCGGGGCCTTCTAAGGAGAGTTGCCGGGTGACTGTCCTCGACAAGGCAAAGCAATGGGCGAGAGCCATCAAGCGCGATGTCATGGCCCTGTGGCTGGCCGCCCGCGATCCTCGCGTTCCCTGGTACGCCAAAGTTGCCGCCGGCATGGTCGCCGCCTACGCGCTCAGTCCTATCGATCTGATACCCGATTTCATTCCCGTACTCGGGTATTTGGACGATCTGATCATCGTACCGCTTGGCATCCTGCTTGCGGTGAAGTTGATCCCCGCCGATCTGATGGCGGAGTTTCGCGCGGAAGCCATTCGCCGATCGAGGCCGACCAGCCGCGGCGGTCTCGCATTCATCGTCGGAATTTGGGTTCTGATGGCCGCCGCGCTCATCTGGTTATTCTGGCCAGATCGTTTCGCCTAGATTTCAGCCTCGGCGTTTCTCGTCACTCGACCGCCCGTCAGACCACAATCGGTGGCCCGCCGACAGACCCATCCCCTGTCAAAGCCTAGCGGTGCCGAAAATCCGGTCCCAGAATATCGAGGTCACGCCGAAATTGGCGTTGTCGTCGATATGGTGGTGCACCGCGTGGCGGCGCTTGAGCGTGTAGAGATAGCTCGGATGGGCCGGATGCCAGTGGTGGATCATGTGGTGGACGCTGATGTACCAGAGATAGCCCAGCATCAACCCGCAACTCACCGCGCTGGCGGTCGCGAAGTCGGAGACCATCCAGACGGGCAGGAACGCCACCAGTGCATGCACGCCCAGGCTGAGCCAGGTGGGCGTGCCCACCGGACTGCGCTCCTCGACGTGGTGACGGTCGTGCAAGTCCCGGATCCAGGGGACGTGGTGCAGCACGAAGCGGTGCAGCACATATTCGATCAGCGTCCACAGGCCAAGGCAGATCATCATCGTGCCGACCCAGTCCGGAGCGCCTTCTTCTCCGGCCTCGATCAGTCCGGCCACCCCCAATATGGCGATCACCAGGGGATAGACCACGAAGTCGCTGTAGTAGCCGATCAGACCCAGCTGCATTCGGACGCCTCACCTGATTTTCGACGCCGCCCCAAAAACGATGCTATCAGTTTGCCGGACTCGCGCATGAGGTGCAATGCGGATGCATCTGACATAGCGTCGCAATTTCCAGGTGCAAGATCGGCAGCCATGATCGCTCGGAATCGGCCGGCTTCGCACCGGTGCCGTAAACGGACATGCAAACATGGCAAAACGCAGCGCGGGTCTGCTGATCTATCGCCGGAGCAATGACGATATCAGCGNAAACGGACATGCAAACATGGCAAAACGCAGCGCGGGTCTGCTGATCTATCGCCGGAGCAATGACGATATCAGCGTCCTTCTGGTTCATCCCGGCGGCCCGTTCTGGGCAAAGAAGGACGATGGCGCCTGGTCGATCCCGAAGGGCCTCGTCGAGGAGGATGAGGACGAATTGGCGGCGGCACGACGCGAGACCGAGGAAGAGCTCGGCACCGCCATCGAAGGCTCCTTCGTCCGCCTCGGCGACTACAAGCAGCCGGGCGGTAAGATCGTCATGGCCTGGTCCGTCGAGGCCGACATCGATGTGGCCGCCATCAAGAGCAACACCTTCACCATGGAATGGCCGCCGCGGTCCGGATCGATGAAGGAATTCCCGGAGGTCGACAGAGCCGGCTGGTTCACCTTGGCCGAAGCCGGAGTGAAGATTCTGCAGGGTCAGCGCCCGATGCTGTCGGATTTGGCGGAACAGTTGGGTATCGCATGATCGCCAACGGCAAAAGCTGCCGATCTCCCTCTCGCAGGGAGATCTGCAGCTCATCCCGCAAACCTTGCCGCCGTCCACGCCCCGCCAGCCGCGTTCGACTCCACCGCCGCGGCAACAAACTTCACCCCGCGCGCGCCGTCGGTCACGTCGGGCACCTGCGCAGCGCGGGCCGGATCGACCGCGCGACCCGAACGGTGGGCGCGGATGATGTCGGCGGCGTCGCGGTAGAAATTGGCGAAGGCCTCGATATAGCCTTCGGGATGCGCCGCCGGCATGCGCGACACGCGGCGGGATTCAGCGGTCGAGCCGTGGCCGCCGCGCACCAGCGTGCGGGTTTCCTCGCCATAGACGGAAAAGCGTAATTCTTCCGGCCGCCCGCCTGACCATTCGAGCCCCGCCCTGTCGCCATAAATGCGCACGGAGAGATCGTTGTAGTGGCCGGGAGAGGTCTGGCTGGCCAGGATCGTGCCTCGTGCGCCCTCGGTCCAGCGCACCAGTACATGGGCGTTGTCGTCGAGCCGGCGCCCCGGCACGGCGGTGAACAGGTCGGCCGACACCGCCTCCGCCTCGCGGCCGGAAATGAAGCCTGCCAGGTTGAATGCATGCACGCCGATATCGGCCAGCACCGCCGACTGCCCCGCCCTCGCCGGATCGGTGCGCCATTCGGCCTGCTTCTGGCCCTCGGCGTCGATCGGCTTGGTCAGCCAGTCCTGGATGTAGGCGCCGTGCACCGACACGATCCGCCCAAGCTCGCCCGCCATCACCATCTCGCGCGCCTGGCGCACCATCGCGTAGCCGGTGTTGTTGAGCGTGACGACGAAGCGGCGGTTTTTCGCCTTCGCGAGTGCAACCAGTGCCTCGGCGTCGGCCAGCGTCGTCGACAGCGGCTTGTCGCAGATCACGTCGATGCCGGCCTCGAGGAAGGCGGTGGCGATCGGCGCGTGCAGATGATTGGGCGTGACGATGACGACCGCCTCGATACCGTCAGGCCGGGCGGCCTCCGCTTTGGCCATGGCGCGGTAATCGGCATAGCTGCGCTCCGGCGCGATGCCGATCTCGGCGGCCGAGGCGGCGGCATTGTCGGGGTCGGACGAGAGCGCGCCGGCGACCAGCGCGATCTGGTCGTCGAGGCGCATGGCCAGCCGATGCACGGCGCCTATGAAGGCATTACGGCCGCCGCCGACCATGCCGACGCGCAGACGCTGGCGCGCCGATCCATCCGATGTTGCGTAGACCATGTTTTCTCCTCGGATCTGATCACTAGCGGGGTCGTCATCCTGGGGCGTAGCAAGGGGCGAAGCGACGCGGCGCAGACCCCAGGATCCATGCCGGGGACTCCGGTGCGTTGCCACGGTGAAGAATTCTGCTCCGTTGCACTCTACAACCAAAGTCGCGGCATGGATCCCAGGGTCTCCGGACGCTGCGCGGCTGCTTCGCCCTGGGATGACGAAATCGCCGAGCCCTCGCCACTATCCCCATCGAACACCATTTCCAATTTCCATATTGTAAAACGATCGTATCGCGCTAGCCTGAATTCATGAGCGGGGCGAGAAAACCATCCGGACGATCCAGTGCCGACGAGGCAGCGACGCGCAAACGCGGCCGTTCGCTGGCGGCACTCGGCTATATACAGCCGCGAACCTATGAGGAGCTGCGCGCGGTGCTGTCGTCAGGCACCGTGCATTTTCCCAAGCGCCTGCGCCAGGTGGCGATCTTCCTGTGGCAGCACCCGAGCGAGGTGGCGCTCGGCACGATCGCCCAGGTGGCGGCACAGGCCGGCGTGCAGCCCTCGACCCTGGTTCGCTTCGCCCAGATCTTCGGCTATTCCGGCTTTTCCGACTTCCAGGGCCTGTTCAAGGACCACATCAAGGGATCTTGGCCGGAAGGCCGCGGCGAGCAGCGCGCCGAGGCAGAGCCCAATGCCGCCACGCATTTCCTGCGCGGCATGGTCGGCGCCTCGCAGGCCTCGCTCGGCCGCATCGAAAGCGGCTTCGATATCCAGAGCTTCGAGAAGATGGTGGCGACGCTGGCCAAGGCGGACCTGATCTACGTCATCGGCTCCAAGCGCGCCTTCCCCGTCACCACCTATCTGTCGCTCACGCTTTCGCAGCAAGGCGTGCGCAATGTGCTGGTAGACAATGTCGGCTCGACCGCGCTCGACCAGATCGGCTGCATCGGCCGGCAGGATGCGGTGCTGGCGGTGTCCTTCAGCCCCTACAATTCGATCACGCCGGACTTGGTGGCCGTGGCGCATGAGCGCAAGGCGCGCATCGTCACCATCACCGATAGCACCTTCTCGCCGCTGATCCGGCTGTCGGACAGCTGGCTGGAAGTGGTGGAATCCGACTTCGCGGGCTTCCGCTCGCTGGCGGCGTCGCTGGCGGTGGGCATGGCGCTGGTCCAAGGCGTCGCGGCGCGCCGCGGCACATGAGGTGCCGCTGGTACAATTGACTATCGGGAATTAGCATTCCATATTTCAAAAATAGAAACTTTGTTCCGGGAGGAGGAATGGAGATCAGGCTCGAAGGCAAGGTGGCGCTGGTCACCGGGTCGACGCAAGGTATCGGCCGTGCCATCGCCGAAACGCTGGCGCGCTGCGGCGCTGCCGGCCTGCTGATCAGCGGGCGCGACAGCAAGCGCGGCGAGGCCGTGGCTGCGGAACTGTCGGCCCTCGGTACGCCGACGCTCTTCGTCGCCGCCGACCTCGGAGACCCGGAAACGCCCGCCCTTTTGGCGCAGGCTTGCATCGACCACTTCGGCCGCATCGACGGCCTGGTCAACGCCGCCGGCCTGACCGACCGTGCCTCCTTCCGAGACGCGACCCTCGATGACTGGTCGGCGCTGTTCGCCGTCAACGCCCGTGCGCCGTTCTTCCTGATGCAGGCCGCGATCGCCGACATGAAGAAGCGTGGCCAGGGCGGCGCGATCGTCAACATCCTGTCGATCAACGCCCATTGCGGCTCGCCGGAACTCGCCGTCTATTCGGCCACCAAGGGCGCGCTGGCGACGCTGACCAAGAACGCCGCGAACGCCCACCGCTTCGACCGCATCCGCGTCAACGGCATCAATGTCGGCTGGACCGACACGCCGGCCGAACGCATCATGCAGGCGCGGACGCTGGGCAATGGCCCGGGATGGCTCGACGCGGCCAATGCCGCGCAGCCCTTCGGTCGACTGCTCAAGCCGGACGATATCGCCAATCTCGCCGTGTTCCTGCTTTCCGACGCGGCCGGGCCGATGACCGGCGCGGTGATCGACCAGGAACAGTCGGTGGTCGGGGCGAACCGGTGAACGCTATCGAAAGGCTCGGGCCCGGACTGCTGGAGCGGCTCCCCGCAGCCGTGCAAAAGCCGTCATACGACCGCGCGGCGCTCTCACCAGGCATGGCGCATCTGGGCGTCGGCGCATTCCATCGCTGTCACCAGGCCGAATACACCGACGACCTGCTTTCGCGCCGGTTCGACCGCTGGGGTATCGTCGGCATCAACATTCGCCCGCCCGCCCTGGCCGAGACGCTTGGCCGGCAAGACGGCCTCTACACAAGGCTGATCCGCGAGAACGGCCAT
This sequence comes from Mesorhizobium sp. LNHC229A00, assembly GCF_000502415.1. NCBI lineage: Bacteria > Pseudomonadati > Pseudomonadota > Alphaproteobacteria > Hyphomicrobiales > Phyllobacteriaceae > Mesorhizobium > Mesorhizobium sp. LNHC229A00. The sequence goes on along the minus strand of NZ_AYWQ01000014.1, from coordinate 14,788 downwards.
GTCGAGGCACGCGTCATCGGCAGCATTGTGAAGGTGGTCGACAGCCAGGACAGCGCCGCACCGGCGCTCGAGGTGCTCGTCTCCGCGGACATCGAGCTGGTGACGATGACGGTGACCGAAAAAGGCTATTGCCACGTCCCCTCGACTGGCGCGCTCGACCTCGATCATCCCGACGTCGTCCATGACCTGGCTAACCCGGAAGCGCCGCGCAGCGTGCCCGGCATCCTCACGCGGGCGCTGGAGCAACGTAGGGCCACGCATGCCCGGAAGCTGACGCTGCTCTCCTGTGACAATATTCCGACCAACGGCAGCATCCTGGAAAATGTCGTGCGGAGCTTTGCCGAACGGCGCGGCAATGGCCTGGCCGACTGGATCGCGGCCAATGCCGCCTTCCCCTCGGCCATGGTCGATCGCATCGCGCCGGCGGTGACCCGGCAAGACCTCGACAGCGTCGAACAGCGCTATGGCTATCGTGATGGCGCGGTCGCCGTCGGCGAACCCTTCCGGCAATGGGTGATCGAGAAAAAATTCGCCGGCCGCATGCCAGGCTGGGACCTGGCCGGCGCTACCTTCGTCGATGACGTCACCCCGTTCGAGCACCTCAAGATGCGAGTGCTGAACGGCGCCCAGACGACACTCGCCACGCTCGGCGTACTGGCCGGCCTCGAACACACGTCGGATGCCATCGCCGACCCGCTGCTTTCGCTCTTTGTCAGGCGCATGCTGGTCGAGCAAACCCTGCCGACACTGATGCCGGTGGCTGGAATGAACCCATCGGCGTATGTCGAGCAGAGCCTTGACCGGTTGAAGAACACCGCGATCCGCCATCGCAACCACCAGATCGCCACCGACGGCTCGCAAAAAATCGTGCAGCGCCTGCTCAACCCGATCCGCGACCGCCTGAACCTGGGGGCCGGCATCGGCCTGCTGTCGGTGCCGGTCGCCGGCTGGATGGCTTATCTGATCCTGTCCTCGGCAGGCTTCGGCAAGCGCTGGCCAGTGTCGGATCCCTATGCCGGCATGGTCGCCGCGATTGCGGACGAAACCGGCCACGATGCGCGGGGGCTGGCTTCCGCCATCCTGGCCATCGACACGATATTCGACCCGGGCCTTGCCGCGAACGAGACGTTCCGGCAGGCCGTCACATTGGCGCTTGGCGAACTGCTTTCGGGCGATCCGATGGCGGCAGTCCGTCATAGTCTCGAACAAGACGAGGTCGCGAGGTTGAAGCGATCCAAACAATCGGCATTATAGGTATCGATCGCGGGTTCGCGGTCAGGGAGGCATGATGAAACTTGGACTGCTCACCGCACCGTTCGCGGACACGCCGCTTGGCGAGGTCGCCGGCTGGGCAAGCTCTGTCGGCTTCGAGGCACTGGAAATCGCCTGCTGGCCGAAAACCTCCAGCGCGACCCGCCGCTATGCCGGCACCAGCCATATCGATGCTGATGGCACTTCGGCCTCGCGGGCGAAAGAAATCGTTGCCTCGCTGGCGGAAAAGAACCTCACGGTTTCCGGCCTCGGTTATTACCCCAACCCGCTGCACCCTGATGCCGCCCATCGCGAGGCGGTCATCGGCCACCTGAAAAAGGTGATCGTCCTGGCCGCCAACATGGGCGTTCCCGTGGTCAACACCTTCTGCGGCGGCGATGCCTCCAAGACAGTCGACGTCAACTGGCAGGACGCGCTGAAAGTCTGGCCGGAAATCGTCGCCCACGCACGCGACCACGGGGTAAAACTCGCCTTCGAAAACTGCCCGATGATCTTCAGCCATGACGAATGGCCGGGCGGGCACAACATCGCCTATTCGCCGCAGATCTGGCGCCGCATCCTGGAAGCCTGGGGCGGCGAGGTCGGCATGAATTTCGACCCCTCGCATCTGGTCTGGCAGATGATCGACCAGGCCCGCTTCATCCGGGAATTCGGCCCCTATATGCTGCATGTCCACGCCAAGGACCTGATGATTGATCATGATGGTTTGTACGAGCGCGGAACCCTTTCGGCGGGGATAGGCTGGCAGGTGCCTCGCATGCCGGGGCTGGGGGATGTCGACTGGAGCGGCTTCTTCTCGGGTCTTTACCGCGCTGGTTATGACGGATCGGTCATCATCGAACACGAGGACAGGCGCTTTGAAGGCAGCGACGAGCAAGTGAAGCGGGGCTTTCTGCTCGCCCGCGACGTGCTGCGCCCCTTCGTCAAGTGACGGCAAAGCGGGCCACTTGACTCTGATTGTGAGTGGCGCGGCTTAACGGGTTGAAACTGAACTGAAAAACAATGTGGAGGAAGACTGAAATGAAGAAATATCTGACCATGGTCCCGCTGCTTGCTAGCGCGGCGCTGCTGGCCTCGGTGGGCGCGTCGTCCGCTGCCGGCAAATACACGATCGGCATTTCCAACACCGTGCAGGGCAATGGCTGGCGCGAGGAAATGGTTTGCGCCATGAAGGCGCAGGCGCTCGCCTCCGGCGAAGTGACCAAGCTCAACATCGCCCACCGCAACACCGATGCCGCCGGCCAGTTGGAAGACATCCGCAACCTGATCAGCGCCAAGGTCGACGCCATCGTCGTCAACCCCGCCGACCCGGCCGGCATCAAGGCCGGCCTGGAAGAAGCCACCAAGGCCGGCATCGTCGTCGTCGCCGTCGACCAGGCGGTCACCGAGCCGTCGGCTTACATCATTTCCAACAACCAGGAGCAGTATGCGTATCTCGGTGCCAAATGGCTGTTCCAGCAGATGGGCGGCAAGGGCGAGGTGTTTTATATGCGCGGCGCGGCGGGCGCTTCGGCCGATAGCGATCGCGACAAAGGCTTCAAGAAGGCACTGGCCGAATTCCCCGACGTGAAGGTGGCGCAGGAGGTCTTCACCGGCTGGCAGCAGGATCAGGCCAAGCAGCAGATGCTGTCGTTCCTGGCCACCGGCACGCCGTTCAACGGCGTGTGGACGTCGGGCATCGATAACGTCATCGTCGACGCGCTGGTCGAATCGCAGGCGCCGCTGGTGCCCGTGGTCGGCGCCGACAATGCCGGCTTCGTCGGCCAGCTGAGCTCGGTCAAGGGCCTCTTGGGTGCCGCCGTCACCAACCCCGGCTCGATCGGCGGTGCCGGCGTGACGCTGGCGCTGCAGATCCTCGACGGCAAGAAGCCGGCGCAGCAGACCGTGCTGGTCGACCCGCAGCTGTGGGAGAATGCCACCGAGGAAGGCAAGGCCAAGCTGAAAGCCGCCGCCGACCCGTCGCTGAGCCCCGAATGGCCGGTCTCGATCATGATCCCGGAGTGGACGACCTACACCAAGGAGCAGATCGTCGCCTGCAAGGGCCCGGGCGAGTAAGGCTGGCTTCGCCAGCGGACCCTCCGTTGGCGCCGTCCCTCACCTGCCTGCACGGCGCCGCAACAGCTTCTCTCTCCCCGTCATACGGGGAGAGATGTCCAGCAGGACAGTGAGGGGCGGCGCCGACGTTCGCCAGGATTTCACCACAGAAACCGAGAACCATCCGATTTGACCACCGCCCCCCTCCTCGACGCGTCAGGCGTCGCCAAGAACTACGGCGCGGTCGCGGCTCTCCGCGACGCATCGCTCTCCGTGCTGCCGGGCGAGGTGCATGCGCTGATGGGTGCCAATGGGGCCGGCAAGTCGACGCTTGTGAAGATCCTGACCGGCGCGATATCAGCCAATGCCGGACGCATCCTGATCCGTGGCGATGCGCGCGACATACGCTCGCCGGCCGCCGCGCGCCGGGCCGGGCTGCTGCCCGTCTATCAGGAGCCGTCGCTGATCCCCGATCTCGACGTGCTGTCCAATCTGCGGCTGACCGGCACGCCGGTCGAGCCGTTCCGCGCCTGGGTGCGCGAGCTCGGCATACCGGACCTCGACCTGCGCGACACCGCGCGCGACATCCCGCTCGCCATCCTGCGCGTGCTCGACCTGGCGCGGGCGCTGGCCGTCGAGCCCGACGTGCTGCTGCTCGACGAGATGACGGCGGCACTGCCCGCCAACCTCGCCGAAAAGGTGCTGGAAGTGGTGCGCCGCCAGGGCGACGCCGGCCGCGCCGTGATCTTCATCTCCCACCGCTTCGTCGAAATCTCGGCCCTTTGCGACCGCGCCACGGTGCTGCGCGACGGCGCGACCGTCGGCGTCGTCGACATCGTGCCGGGCGTTGAGGAAAAGATCGTCGAGCTGATGCTCGGCACTCGCATCGTCAAGACCCATGTCGCCGCCCGGAGCGCCAGCGAAAAGGCCCGCGCCCCTGCCCGCCCGCGCATCGCCGTGAGAAACCTGCGCGTCGGGACCAAGCTCAGCGATGTCTCCTTCGATCTCCGCGATGGCGAGGTGGCCGGCGTCGTGGCGCTGGAAGGCCAGGGCCAGGACGAACTGTTCGCCGCCCTTGCCGGCTCGATCAAACCATCGGGCGGCACGATCGAGGTCGACGGCAGCCCGGTGAAATTCGCCCACCCGATCGACGCCATCCGATCGGGGATCGCCTATGTGCCGGGCGACCGTTCGGAGGCGCTCGCCATGCAGCGCTCGGTGCGCGAGAATATTGCGCTCCCCTTCAGCGCCGCCTTGCGCAACTGGGGGCCTATTCGTATGCGCAAGGAGCGCGCCACCGTGGCGAGCGCCATCCAGCGCCTGCAGATCGACACCCGCGCGCAAGGCGAGGTGCAGCGGCTGTCCGGCGGCAACCAGCAAAAGGTCACCATCGCCCGCTGGATCGCGGCCGACGCGCGCACAATCTTGTGTTTCGACCCGACGCGCGGCATCGATGTCGGCACCAAGCAGGAGATCTATCGTCTGCTGCGCGAGCTCGCCGGCAACGGCAAGTCGGTTCTGTTCTACACCTCCGAACTGGAAGAAGTGCAGCGTGTCTGCGACCGCGTCATCGTCATCTTCGGCGGCCGCCTGGTCGATATTTTCCCCGTCGAGGAGGCCGACGAGCCGACGCTGATGCGCGCCGCCTACGGCCTGCCGCGCGGCGTCAAGGCGGATATCGGTATTTTGGCCGTACCCACGGCGAATGCTTCCGAGGCGCCGGAGGCAACGCCATGAGCCATTTCCTGCGCCGGCAGGGCTGGGTAACAGGCCTGTTCGCCCTTCTCGTCATCCTGTTCATCGCCACCAAAATCATCCAGCCGGCCTATGGCAGTGGCGATTTCGGCTCGCTGGCGCGGGCCGTGCTGCCCTACGCCTTTGCCGTCGCCGCGCAGACGGTCGTCGTCATCGCCGGCGGCATCGACCTCTCGGTCGCCGCCATGATGGCGTTGACCAGCGTCACCGCCGCCTCGATGATGGCGGGCGCGAGCGAGGAATACGCGCTGTTCGTGGTGCCTTTCGTGCTCGCCATGGGGTTCGTGCTCGGCGCGCTCAACGGCCTGCTCATCGTCGTCACCCGCGTGCCGGACATCGTCGTCACGCTGGCCATGCTGTTCGTGCTGCAAGGTGCGGCCCTTCTGGTGCTCGGCGCCCCGGGCGGCGCGGCGGCCGAATGGCTGAAGGCGCTGATCTCGGGCACCGCGCCGATACCGGGCCTGCCCGACGCCGTCGACGCGTGGCTGCCCAAGGCGCTGCTGGTGCTGATCGTCTGCCTCTGCATCGTGTGGATACCGCTTCGGCGGTCGCGCCTCGGCCTTTCCATCTACGCCATCGGCTCCAGCGAACTGGCGGCGTTCCGCAGCGGCGTGCCTGTCGCCCGCACCAGGGTCATCGCCTACGCGCTGTCAGGCCTGTTCGCGGCCATGGGCGGGTTGGCGCTGACCTTGAGCACAGGCATCGGCGCGCCTATCCCCGGCCCCTATCTGCTGGCCAGCGTCGCCGCGGTCGTGCTGGGCGGCGTGGCGCTCGGCGGCGGCAAGGGCGGCCTGCTCGGCCCCATCGTCGCCGTCTTCGTGCTGCGGCTGGTGCGCACGGATCTCACCTTGCTCGCCATCGACCCCAACGTCACCGCCATCATAGAAGGCCTGATCATGGTCGCCGTGGTGATGTTCGGCGCCTTCATCACGATGCGAGGTCGCCAATTATGAAACTCCCCCGCAGCGCTCTACGGCGCCGTAGAGCACCATCCTTCCAGAACACCTCCTCGCGAGCAGGAGCCACCCCATGAGCACCACCGCGATCACGCCCGCGCCGGTCCCCTTCGGCCGCCGCGTAAAACGCTTCATGGCCGATCGGCCTCTCATCCCGCTGATCATCCTGCTGGTCATCCTGGTGATGATCCTGCAGATCCTGCGCCCCGGCATCGTCAACGAGCGCTGGATCGCCAACACCATCAAATTCGCCATTCCGCTGGCGATCCTCGCCGGCTGCCAGACCATGACCATGTTGACCGGCGGCATCGACCTTTCGGTCGGCACGGTGGCGACGATGAGCGCCTTCATCATGGCAACCCAGATCGTCAGCCAGGACCCGGCGGTGGCCTTCCTCCTGGCGATGATGCCGGCGGTGCTGATCGGCCTCGTCAACGGCATCGGCGTCGGCGTCTTCCGTGTCCATCCGCTGATCATGACGCTGGGCACCAGCCTGATCGGCACCGGCTGCCTGCAGGTCTACCAGCGGACGGTGATCGCGTCGGGCGCAAAAATTCCCGATTTCCTCGCCTGGCTCGGCACCGGTGTGACCCCCATGCTCGGCTTTGCCTTGCCCAACGCCTTGCTGCTCTTCTTGCCGCTGGCGGCCCTCATCGTCTTCACGCTCGCCCGCACCGGCTTCGGCCGCCTGCTCTACGCCGTCGGCGACAATGAGCGCGCGACGCGCCTGTCGGGCGTGCGATACTGGCAGGTCATGACGGCGCTTTACGTCACCTCCAGCGTGCTCGCCGGCATCACCGGCTTGCTCTATATCGGCCTGATCAAGGCGCCATCGCTGTCGCTCGCCGAACCGCTGGTGCTGCCCTCGGTCGCCGCCGCCGTCATCGGCGGCACCTCTATCTTCGGCGGCCGCGGCGGCTATACCGGCACCGTCATCGGCGCGCTGATCTTGACGGTGCTGACGACGCTGCTGACGATTTTGCAAATGCCGGAGGGAGCGAGAAGGATCCTGTTCGGGTTGATCGTCCTGTTCGTGACGGCGGCATATCTGCGCATTGTCGAGGACAAGTAGGCGCGGCCGACTATTGGCGCGGGGCAGCCACAGGCTCCGCCGACAAGGGAGATGAAATCATGGAAAAGATCATCCTGGACTGTGATCCTGGGCACGACGACGCCATTGCCATCCTGCTTGCGGCGGGAAACCCGATTATCGACCTTCTCGGCATCACGACGGTTTCGGGAAACCACAATGTCGAGAACACCACGCGCAATGCTCTGGCCGTCTGCACTGCCTATGGCATCAAGGTGCCGGTGGCGAAGGGCTCAGCCGGCCCGCTCATCGGCGACCAGGTGCTGGCCGTCGAAATCCATGGCGATACCGGGCTCGACGGCCCCGTCCTGCCGCCTGCCTCGTTCGAACTCGATAAGCGGCATGCCGTCGACTTCATCATCGACACTGTCATGGCACACGAGCCGAAAACCATCACGCTGGTGCCGGTCGGTCCCTACACCAACATCGCGCTCGCCATTCGCAAGGAACCACGCATCATCGGGCGGGTGAAGGGCGTCGTCGCGATGGGTGGAGCGTACACGCGCGGCAACATCACGCCAGCGGCGGAGTTCAACGTCTATGGCGACCCGGAGGCGGCGGACGTCGTGTTCCGCGCTGATTGGAACGTCACCATGGTCGGCCTCGACCTCACGCACCAGGCGCTGGCCACTCCGGACCTGCAAAACAGGGTACGCGCCGTTGGCGGCCCGATAGCCAAGTTCGTCCTCGATATCTGGGAATTCATAGCGACCACACATGGCGGCCTCCTGCAGATCGAGTATCCCGCCGTCCACGACGCCTGCTGCGTCGCGGCCATGATCGACCCGACCGTCTTCACCACCGAGAAGGCCGATATCCGCGTCGAAATCGCCGGGCGGTGGACCAAGGGGATGACGGTCTGCAATTTCGAGCAGATGGGCGGGATGCACCATTTTGGCGGCACCGCGAGCGAGCAGGTCGACTTCCGCCATACCGTGGCGATGAGACTAGACCATCCAAAATTCTGCGACCTGATCGTCGATGCGCTTGAGCGACTGACCCGCGGCAAGGGATGACGCCGCCCGTTTGTCCGCACGACCGGCGGGTGTTGGGCAAGGGTCCTGTTGAAGATCGCACGGCCGTGTGAACGGTTTCGACGGTGTTCACAGGCATTAAAGTGGCTCCGTTTAGAAAGCCCGCCGCGCCCATTCGCGGCACGGCGGGCCGCCCCCGTTGACCAGGGGCCACCTACCAGCATCACTCGATGATCTGCACGACCCTGCGTGTATCGGGGTCCACCAGGACCGCATGGTCCCCGACAACGGTGTATTTGTATCTGACGTCGGGAACGTCGATTGTATGGAGCTCGACAGTGTCAGGGAGAGCGGAGCCGACGTTGAGTTCGACGCCGAGCAGGCTGACTGATGCGAGTTTTTGCTTGTGGATATATTCGCGGACAACCGTCTGCTGCTCAGGCTTCAGAATCACGACGTCTCCCGCGAAGGAAGCACCAATTCCAGCCGCAAGCGCGAGGGCCGCGACAGCGCCGACAAGATATCTTTTCATGACAAGTCCTTTTGTGAACTAAGAAACATTCTCAGAGGCCAGAACAATTCTGGCCTCTGCCGCAGCCAATCAGCCGCCATTGGCAGGTGCGGCGGGCTTCGCGGGCGCTGAAGTGGCCGGAGCTTCCACCTTTGGCGCCTCAACCTTCACGTTGATGTCCTTCCCGCCGCCGCCACCGATGTTGATGACGCCGGTAAATATCAGCAAGACAACGATGGCGATTATCGCAAGAACAATAGCGACCGCAGTGCCGCCGCCACCTCCAGAATTAACAACAGTTGGACCGTCAGCCATGACTTTCTCCTCTCCTATTCTTTGAGTTGTCACCGGTCAGCAACGGCTCCCGCTGCATTGCGTTCCCGGGCAAGGCTTAGGTCTTATAGNCTATTCTTTGAGTTGTCACCGGTCAGCAACGGCTCCCGCTGCATTGCGTTCCCGGGCAAGGCTTAGGTCTTATAGGCGGCAAGACTGAGGTCTTATGCGGCAACCCAAATCTTGCCGATACGTTAGGTCTCGCGCGGGAGCACGCGGCCAATCATCCATCATCGCCGAATCCAGCTCGACCGCCGGATATTCTGAGAGCGAGGCAAGCAGTGACATCAGCCCACAGACCGAGCATCCGCGACGACAATCGCCCTGCAAATGACAATGATGTTCAGGCACCGGAAATCCCCTCGGCCCTGCCCGTCTGTTTGAGTGAGGACGCCAACATTGTCGATCTTGTCAGGCGAACCGAGCGCTTGGCCATCGCGGTTGTCGTGGGAATGGCGATCTGCCTGACGCTTATCCCGGCGATCTATGTTGCCCTGACCTACGGAATGTAGACGGTATGGCAGTCGTCTGTCCGCCTCCGAGGCAGGCGCGATCTCTTCACCACCGGCTCTCTCCAGGTTTTGCTCCCAACATCGCGCCTGGCATGCCGGATCCCGCGCGCATCAATCCCGAGAAGCTCAGACAAAAAAGAACCCGCCCCGGCGTCAACCGAAGACGGGCTCTCTCCGTTTTCCAGTCCGTTGATAAAGCACTCGACGGCTACCAACCTCCAATGCCCGAGAGCGTTCCACCGGAATGATGGACCATGCTGGGATCCGCCGGTGGATCGTTGCGAGGCAGGGCTTGCGTCGGCAAGCTTTGCTCTCTTTGGCTTTCGGCGTACTCAATCCTTTTTCCACGCCGCCAACAGCGGGCCCTTGCTTCCATAGACGGGGTCCTTGCGCGGACGGCCGACCTTGGGGATCGTCACCACCGCCTTGACGTGGTCGGCGGTGGTCGTGCATTCGTCATAGGTGCCGGACGGCGGATAGGCGCCAACGACGAGAAAGTCGTCGGAGGCGGAGATGCGCTGGTGCCCGGTGCCGGCCGGAAGGACCGCGACATCGCCGGCCTTCAGCGCCAGCGTTCGGCCCTTCTTGCCGCCAAACCGGACTTTCGCCGTGCCACGGGCCACGCCGAGCACTTCGTGGATGCGCGAATGGTAGTGGACATAGTCGTAGATGCCGTTGCGCCAGCTGTTCCCCCAGCCATTGGCCGAGAAAAGCTCCTCTATCACGGCCGCGGGATCGAAGTCTTCCGGCAATCTGACCGCGCCGCGATAGACGACCAGCGGCCACGACGGGTGATTGGGCACCAGGCCATCGTCGCCAAACCTGAACTCGTTCGCTTTTCGCGGCCTGACAAGGTCGGCCGCCTGTCGACTGTCCGGTCTTGCGGCACCGGTCACCTGTTCCGCCACTTTCTTGATGCTTTGCAGGATGCTCATGACGTCGCCTCGCTTGGGGAGCCCAGGGCTGATTCAACCCGATGGCCATCGCTTGGTTCCCGCGGGCTCGGCGCCCGTCGCGGCCGCGAGGCGGATCACCAAAGATCAGACGGACCTGCCGCCTCCCCCCGCCTGCAGCGCATTGTCCATCGCAGAGGCCGGCGAAACCATGTCCGGCAGCAATATGTCGTTGCGGCGTGCGAAGGTGACCAGCGTCGCGCGCACCGTCTCCGGGTCGATCTCACCGGCGATGCCCGCCTTGCAGGCATTGAGGGCGACGGCATGAGCGCTGTTGCGGCTGGCGGCCGGCCATTCCTGCAACAGCACGTAGGCTTCCATCACGCTTTCGATCTTCCTCGGAAAGCCCATTCCGACCAGAATGGTCACCGGTTCTTCAAACTGCCAGCGATTCATGGCTTGTGCCTCCTCTCGATTGTGCGAGCCAAACACCGGAAGGGCGAGGCCCGCCGCGTAAGGGTTAATGGGACTGGATGTCGGCGCTCAGCCGCCGGCCGATGCCTCGGACGCCTCCGACACCTGTTGCGCGGCCAGGAACATCAGCGTCGCGGCAACGGTCCGCCGCTTCCAGCCGGCGGCTTCGGCTCTGTCGAGCAGTTCCGCCAGCAGCGGCTTCAGCGCCGCGCGGCATTCGCTTTCATAGGCCAGGAACTCCTTTGCCTGAAGTGTCGGCGCGGGCACGGCCCCAAGGTCAGCAAGTGCATCCATATCTCTCTCCCTTCAACCGATGCCCGCCCCCTGTCCGGGAGCGGGCGGACTGGTCGGACCTCAGAAGTCCATGCCGGCGCCGGCGGGCATTGCCGGGCTGGCGGCTTCCTTCTTCGGCTTCTCGGCCACCATTGCCTCGGTGGTCACCAGCAGGCCGGCGACCGATGCCGCATCCTGCAGCGCGGTGCGCACCACCTTGGCCGGGTCGATCACGCCCTGGCCATAGAGATCGCCGAACTCGTTGGTCTGAGCGTTCCAGCCCCAGCCGAATTCGCTGGTCTCGCGCAGCTTGCCGACGATGATCGAGCCTTCCGCGCCGGCATTTTCCGCGATCTGGCGGACCGGCGTCTCGATGGCGCGGCGCACGATCTCGACACCGGTCTTCTGGTCGGCATTGGCCGTCTGGACCGCATCGAGCGCCTTGGCGGCCCGAAGCAGCGCGACGCCGCCGCCGGGCAGCACGCCTTCCTCGACGGCCGCGCGGGTGGCGTGCAAGGCATCGTCGACGCGGTCCTTGCGTTCCTTGACCTCGACCTCGGTCGAGCCGCCGACGCGGATCACCGCGACACCGCCGGCGAGCTTGGCCAGCCGCTCCTGCAGTTTCTCGCGGTCATAGTCGGAGGTGGTCTCCTCGATCTGGGCCTTGATCTGCGCGACTCTGCCCTGGATTTCCTCCTTGCGCCCGACGCCGTCGACAATGGTGGTGTTTTCCTTTTCGATCACCACTTTCTTGGCGCGGCCCAGCATCTCCAGCGTCACGTTCTCGAGCTTGATGCCGAGATCCTCGGAGATCGCGGTGCCGCCGGTGAGGATGGCGATGTCTTCCAGCATGGCCTTGCGGCGGTCGCCGAAGCCCGGCGCCTTGACGGCCGCGACCTTGAGGCCGCCGCGCAGCTTGTTGACCACCAGCGTCGCCAGCGCCTCGCCCTCGACATCCTCGGCGATGATCAGCAGCGGCTTGCCCGACTGGACCACCGCTTCCAGCACCGGAAGCAGTGCCTGCAGGTTGGCTAGTTTCTTTTCATGGATCAGCACGTAGGGCTCGTCGAGTTCGACGCGCATCTTGTCCTGGTTGGTGACGAAATAGGGCGAGAGGTAGCCGCGATCGAACTGCATGCCTTCGACGACTTCCAACTCGGTCTCGGCGGTCTTGGCTTCCTCCACCGTGATGACGCCTTCATTGCCGACCTTCTCCATCGCTTCGGCGAGGAAGCGGCCGATCTCGGCGTCGCCATTGGCGGAGATGGTGCCGACCTGCGCGATCTCGTCGTTGCGGGTCACCTTGCGGGCGTTGGCCTTCAGCTCGGCGACGACAGCGTCCACCGCCTTGTCGATGCCGCGCTTCAGGTCCATCGGGTTCATGCCCGAGGCAACGGCCTTGGCACCCTCCTTGACGATCGCCTGGGCCAGGACGGTCGCGGTGGTGGTGCCGTCGCCGGCAAGGTCATTGGTCTTGGAAGCGACTTCGCGCACCATCTGCGCGCCCATGTTCTCGAACTTGTCCTCGAGCTCGATTTCCTTGGCCACGGTGACGCCATCCTTGGTGATGCGCGGCGCGCCGAACGACTTTTCGATGACGACATTGCGCCCCTTGGGGCCGAGCGTCACCTTCACCGCATTTGCCAGGATATCGACGCCGCGCAGCATCTTCTCGCGCGCTTCGGTATGGAATTTTACCTCTTTGGCAGCCATTGGATCACTCCTCTATCTCTAGGCAGCATTCGTTGACTGGTGGTTTTTCGAAGAAGCCGTCAGGCGGCCTTCTTCACTTGCGCTGTCTGCTCGATCACGCCCATCACGTCGCTTTCCTTCATGATGAGCAGATCCTCGCCCTTGAGCTTGATCTCCGTGCCGGACCATTTGCCGAAAAGGATACGGTCACCCACCCTGACATCCAGTTCGGCCAGTTTGCCGCTGTCGTCGCGCGCGCCTGGACCGACGGCGATGACTTCGCCTTCCTGCGGTTTTTCCTTGGCGGTATCGGGAATGATGATGCCGCCGGAGGTCTTTTCCTCGGCCTCGATGCGGCGGACCAGGATACGGTCATGCAATGGACGGAACGCCATGTCGTTCTCCTCTTGGGACAAACAGGTTTTCAGCTTCCTCCACACCGGACCGGCAATTCGGGCCGCTGCGGAATGCGGCGACCCTTTGGCAGGCATCGCGCGCGCATATCGAGCTAGTTTTCCCTTTTTTCGGTTTCAAGAGGTCGGCCAGAAAATTTTAGCACTCACGCTGGTGGAGTTCCAACCTGCTGTTATTGCGGTCTTATTCGCTCTGCGTTAAGAGCTGACGCTTGAATTCCCGCCTCGATCCGGCAAAAATATCCGCGGCCAGTACCATCGCGGGCGCCGGAACCGCTCACCCTCTGAAGGAGTTGTTTGCCGACGGCGCACATTGATGGGCCGAAAGATTTTTTCGCCATTACGGCCACCGCTGCCGCCGAAAGGAGACATGAATGATCGCAAACGTCAGCAAGGAGTTCCGCCTCCAGATGGAGGGCTATGGCCTGACCACCGCACAAATCCATTACCATCTGCCTGACCATCGGAGCCTGCTGCAGCTTTATGTCTGGCAGGACTACGACCTGGCGCCGGAATTCCCCGAACTCAAGGGATTTCTCTCCTATTGGGAGCGCGAATTGGAAGGGCCGCTTCACTCCGTTCACATCGCGCATCACCGGCTCATCACCCCATCGGAATGGCGGGCGGTCGACGGTGTCATCACGGTCCAGTAAGGGCGGCGGCGTCGTGCGGTGCTGACCTCATCAGACGCCGACCAGCGACCTCATCGGCATCGCCTTCGCACCGCCGCCTGCAAGCAAGCTTCAGATACGATGATTGACCAGCGCCACGCCGAGCCCGGCAAGGATCGAGCCGCGGGTTCCCTGCACCGGCAACCCGCCGCCGCTTGCCGGGGACCGCGCAAGCGCCAGCGAGGCGATGCCGACCGCCGCTAGGTCCGCCATCGAGAACCAGCGGATCAGCGTTCGCCGATGAGGTCGCACTGCAGCCACGGCCGCGTTGGATGCCCTCACAATGCCAGGCTTCCCTGCTCCGCCCCCTCGGCATTGGGATCGCCGGGCGCCGTTGCCCAGGCGAGTTCGACCAGCGTCACGGTGCGCTTTCCCGTGCCGTCGAGCTGGCAGACGATGAGGCCCTGCTCCTCGATATAGGTGAGCAGCCGCCGGGCGCGGCGCATGGAGTGCGAGCCGTAGGCACGGGCGATCGCGCCATCGCTCGGGCATGGCCAGCCCTCCTTCGCCGCGCGCGCGATCATCATGAACACGCCTTGCATGTCCTCCGGCAGCAGCGAAGCGCGCACCGAGACGTCGCGCCACACATCGTCCTCGCTGGTTTCGGCCCCCAGCCCGGCACGGGCGCGCGTCAACATGCGGCGGAAGGCGGGCAGATCAGGCACGACCGAGGCGAGGCCCTCGATGCGGCAGCGCACGACAAACTCCTGGTAGAGCACCCCGATCACGCGGAAGCCCGCGTCAGGTTGTGCAAGAATGGCGCGCAGCACGCGGTCCACCCGCTCGCGCCGCTCCGCCAGGTCCTCGGCGCTGACTTGCGGCTCGGCAGGTTCGGGGCGGATTTCCAGCGCAGCCGACTTCGCCGCCATCAGCTGGTCGAGCAGGTCCGGCGACGCCACCCGGCGCGGCGCTCGCATCGTCTCGGGCGGCGGGGC
>NZ_AYWQ01000013.1:0-88394 GCF_000502415.1 Mesorhizobium sp. LNHC229A00 | reverse complement strand
CTCAGCCCGCCGCTCCGGCGTCATGTTGGCGGCGCGCTTCTTGCCGCCCTTCGAACCAAGACTCTTTGGCGGCGGCGCTCTTGCCGTCGTACTGCGCTTCGTCGGCTTCCTCACCAGTGGCAATGCGCATGACGCGGACGGCGTTGCCGATAACGAAATCGGATTACCGCAACGTCGAAGCGAAATTTGCTCGACGAGCGGATGGCCAAGACCCTGCATTCGGACCGCCATGGCAATTTGCTCAGCTGCTGACCGAGAAGCGAAAGCAGGCAGGATTGACGTAGGCAGCTGTCGCCAAAGCTCTCGATCGCCATCAGCCTTTCATTGCCAACATAGAAAACGGCGATTGTCGCCTGGATCTCGTTGAATTCCTCGACCTAGCCAAGGTGATTCGCTTCGACCCGTACGAGGTCATGCGCCAGATCGAAGCGGTCGAGCCGCAGACGCAATGAACGCCTCCGCGTAAATCGCTGGGCAGAGCAGATCTCCCTACGCAAGTTCTTCGAGAGCTCTGTTCTGGCGCTTGATCGAAGAGCGCCCTCAGTTCTTCAGGACCTAATCAGATCGGCTAGCACCGTAGGTGCACACACTTATTGAGAAGGCGCAGTTATCGATGGCTTACCCGCAATCTCGCCGTCAGCAAGAACACGGTCCCCGAATTCGAAGCCGTACAGGAGATGAATGACTGATCCGACCTCGTTGCGGTCATTCCGGCACTGTCGATGACTGCCTACGATTCGTCTTCGCGTACGCCGAAATTCGCAGGCGTTTATTCGGCTGTTATTCGATGATGTTGGCTGAAGCAGTGCTAAATGGTTGATTTTATTGGTACGCCCAAGGGGAATCGAACCCCTGTTCCCGCCGTGAGAGGGCGGTGTCCTGACCGCTAGACGATGGGCGCGCTCAAGAAGGGGCGATATAGGCTGACGGCCGGGAAAAAGCAACTGGGGTTCGGCGGCTTTGCCGCATCGAATGAAAAGCCGCCCCCGCGTTAGCGTTTCGGCTGGATCAGGTCCCACAGATTGCCATGCAGATCGGCGAAAACCGCCACCGTGCCATAGGCTTCGTGACGCGGCGCCTCGCGGAATTCGACGCCCTTGTCAGCATCGCTGCATGGTCGCCGGCGAAATCGTGGGTTTCGAGGAAGAGAAAAACCCGGCCGCCGGTCTGGTTGCCGATGCTTTTCCTCTGCGTCTCGTCGGACGGCTCGGCCAGCAGCAGCCTGGCGCCCGGCCCGTCGGCCGGCGCGACCGTGACCCAGCGTTTGCCGCCGCCGAGATCGACATCCTCGGTCAGCGTAAAGCCCAGCCGCTCTACATACCAGGCGATCGCCTCGTCATAGTTGGCGACGACCAGCGCCACGGTCGCGACACGACGGTGTTCGGCGAAGCCGGTCATGTCCGTGGCAAATGTGTTTGCCGCATTGGCGCCTGCCTATTTGTTGCGGATCGCGAAACGGCCGATCAGGCGGCGCTCGGCGATATCATAGATGAAGATCGCACGGCTGCCGTCGGCAAGCGCGGCGTCGATCGAAAGGCGGTTGCCCGACAGTGACTGACCGACCACCCTGGCGCCAACCGGAAGAACGATGTCCCCGGTGAGCGGTTCGCTGGCGGGTACCTGGACGTCGCCAGCCAGCGGCGGCCTCACCGGCGTTGCTTTGCGTGATTTGTAGACAATCGCCGCGATCACCACCATAAGAGCCAGAAAGAGCAGGCCGAGATTGATGGCCATGAAGCGGATGAGCTTGCCGCGCAGCTTGTCGACTTCGGGGTCGAGAGGCTTTTCCTGCTCTTCATCGGCATCGGGCCGGGCCATGGCAAACATTCCGGAATGGTTTTTCGATGAGCGCTCATAGCGAAGAGGCCCCCGAATTGATAGAGGACCTGTTGATAGAGGCCGCGCCCACCTTGCTGGTCGCCGGCGCGGACGCGGCCGGCCAACGCCTAGATCAGTGGCTGGCCGCAGCACTTGGCCCGGATATGTCACGCAGTCGCGTGCAGATGCTGATCAGGCAAGGCGCCGTCGTCATCGACGGCAAGCCGGTCGACGAAACCAAGCGCAAGATGCGCGCGGGCGAAAATGTGTCGGTAGCCATGCCGGAACCGGAGCCGGCGCAGCCGGAGGGCGAGAACATTGCGCTCGAGGTGCTCCACGAAGACGACGAGTTGATCGTCATCAACAAGCCGGCGGGGCTTGTCGTGCACCCTGGCGCCGGCAACTGGACCGGCACGCTGGTCAATGCGCTGATTCATCATTGCGGCGACAGCCTGTCTGGCATTGGCGGGGTGCGCCGCCCGGGCATCGTCCATCGCCTCGACAAGGAGACCAGCGGCGTCATGGTGGTCGCCAAGACCGACCGTGCCCACAAGGCCCTGTCGGAGGCGTTCGCCGACCACGGCCTGACGGGTGATCTCGAGCGCGCCTACCTGGCGCTGGTCTGGGGCATACCGCAGAGGCCGACCGGAACGATCGATGCGCCGCTTGGCCGCGCCTCCGACCGGGTTCGCCGCGCCGTAGTGCCGGAAGGCCGTGACGACGCGCGGCACGCCGTCACTCGTTTTGCCGTGCAGGAGCGTTTCGGCGAGGGCCAGCGGGAATTCGCTGCCGCTAGCCTCGTCGAATGCCGGCTGGAAACCGGCCGCACCCACCAGATCCGCGTCCACATGGCCCATATCGGCCATCCCGTGATTGGCGACCCAGACTACGGCCTCGCCTTCCGTACCAAGGCCAATCGGCTGCCCGAACCGCTGAAAAGCCAGGTCCAGGCATTTTCCCGGCAAGCCTTGCATGCACGGCTCCTTGCATTTCGGCACCCGACTACCCATCTAACGATGAGGTTCGAGGCGCCGTTACCGGGGGACATGGAGGAACTCGTCGGCGGCTTCCGCAAGCTCTGAACCTGCCGTCAAAAACCTGAGTGGCATTGTTCACTTCAACGTGACACACTGTTTCGTGTTGAACAAATGCCTGTCTTTTCTGGTTTTGTTCCTGTATAAGATCTGTTGTCGCGAGCGAGCCTTTTGGTGTTCGCGTCACATGCCCGCCGCGTTTCGGGGGCATCACTCCAATAGAGAGGGGGCGCTACCATGGCCCAGTCATTACCCAGTATCGTTTCCGGTGAAGGCGGCCTCAGCCGCTATCTGGAAGAAATCCGCCGCTTTCCCATGCTTCAGCCGCAGGAAGAGTATATGCTCGCCAAGCGTTACGCCGAGCATGAAGACACTACGGCCGCGCACAAGCTCGTCACCAGCCATTTGAGGCTCGTCGCCAAGATCGCCATGGGCTATCGCGGCTATGGCCTGCCGATCGGCGAAGTGATCTCGGAAGGCAATGTCGGCCTCATGCAGGCCGTCAAGAAATTCGAACCCGAGCGTGGTTTCCGCCTCGCCACCTACGCCATGTGGTGGATCAAGGCCTCGATCCAGGAATACATCCTGCGCTCGTGGAGCCTGGTCAAGATGGGCACGACCGCCAACCAGAAGCGTCTGTTCTTCAATCTCCGCAAGGTGAAGGGCAAGATCCAGGCGCTGGACGATGGCGACCTCAAGCCCGACCAGATCGCCGAAATCGCGACGCGGCTGAACGTTTCCGAGGCCGAAGTGGTGTCGATGAACCGCCGCCTGTCCGGCGACGCGTCACTCAACGCGCCGATCCGGGCGACGGAAGGCGAGTCCGGCGAATGGCAGGACTGGCTGGTCGACGACCACGAAAGCCAGGAAGAGATGCTGATCGAGCAGGACGAGCTGGAAAACCGGCGCGGCATGCTGTCGGGCGCTCTCGCCGTGCTCAACGATCGCGAGCGGCGCATCTTCGAGGCGCGCCGCCTCGCCGAGGAGCCGCTGACGCTCGAGGAACTGTCGACCGAGTTCGACATCAGCCGCGAGCGCGTGCGGCAGATCGAGGTGCGCGCCTTCGAGAAGGTGCAGGATGCGGTCAAGGCCGCCGCCAAGCGCCAGATGCAGGCGCTGCGCACCATCGAGGCACAGCCGGCGGCTTAAAGCCGGCTTCGGGCAGGAAATAGCAGGGCGGCGTCAGGAAACTGGCGCCGCCTTTTTGTTGGCGAAGCCGCCGACGCAGCGCCTTTCTCCCCGTCACTACACGGGGAGAAATGTCCGGCAGGACAATGAGGGGCGGCGCTGAGGTTGCCAGGTTCTTGCCGGAGCAACAGCACATGCCGGACATCATCATCAATGCTGGCGCCGCCCCTCATCCGGCTGCCGCCACCTTCTCCCCTTATAGTGGCGGGGAGAAGGGACTAAACCTCACAGCCCGTCCAGCGGGAATTTGAGGTAGCGCCGGCCATTGGCTTCCGGCTCCGGCAGCCGCCCGCCATTGATGTTGATCTGCAGTGCATGCAGGATCAGCCGCGGCATCGGCAATGTGCGATCGCGCGCCTCGCGTAGCGCGACGAACTCGGCCTCTGTACGCGCGGCGACCAGGTGGATGTTGGTCGCCTTCTGTGCCGCGACCGTGCTTTCCCACATCGGTTCTCGACCGCCAGCCTGGTAATCATGGCCGACGAACAGCCGGGTTTCCTCCGGCAAGGCCAGGATGCCTTGGACGGAGCGCCACAACCGCGCGGCGCTTCCACCGGGAAAATCCGTCCTTGCCGTGCCGCTGTCGGGCATGAACAGCGTGTCGTGGATGAAGCCGGCGTCGCCGATCACATACGTAATCGATGCCAATGTATGTCCAGGCGAGAACAGCACCCTGACCGGAAGGGTTCCGATCCGGAAGGTCTCACCCTCGGCGAACAGCCTGTCCCACTGTGAGCCGTCAGCCGGAAAGTCCGGCCAGTTATAGATCACTTTCCACAGTGCCTGGACGTCGACGACCTTGTCGCCGATCGCCATCGGCGCTCCAGTCTTCTGTTTCAGGTAATGCGCCGCCGAGAAATGGTCGGCGTGGGGATGGGTATCGAGGATCCACTCGAGTTCCAGCCCGTTTTCCCCAATGAAGTCGAGCAAGCTATCCGCGCTCATCGTACTGGTCGCGCCGGATTTTTCATCGAAGTCGAGGATCGGATCGATAATGGCGCATCGCTTCGTCGCCGGGTCTGCGACGACATACTGGATGGCCCCGGTCGGCTTGTCATAAAAGCCGCTGACCTGCGGCTTCGCCAAAGCTATCTGCACGTCCGGCTTCCCCAAACCTAGCCGGCAGAAACGATTTTCTCCGCCGGAACCCACCGTGAGCATCGTTGTCCGCCCCGACGAACCAGTCAAGCGTGACTTGGTTCGCAGGAGCGGAAAGCCGGAAACTATTCCGACGTACCGGCTTAGGCGGAGGGCTGCTTGGTTTTCCTGAGATAGGGCAGGATCGTCTCGTAGGCGCCGAAGCGCTTGATCGCATCCTCGTTGGAAACGGCGGCGGTGATGATGACGTCCTCACCCTGTTTCCAGTTCGCCGGCGTCGCCACCTGATGCTTGGCGGTAAGCTGCATGGAATCGACCGCCCGCAGGATCTCGTCGAAGTTGCGCCCCGTGGTCATCGGGTAGGTCAGCACCAGCTTTATCTTCTTGTCCGGCCCGATGACGTAGACCGAGCGTACGGTGGCGTTGTCGGCGGGTGTGCGGCCTTCCGAGGTTTCGCCGGCGCCGCCTGGCAGCATGTCATAAAGCTTGGCGACCTTGAGGTCCTTGTCGCCGATGAGCGGGTAATGCACCGAATGGCCGGTCGCCGTCTTGATGTCATCCTGCCATTTGCCATGGCTTTCGACCGGGTCGACCGAAATGCCGATGATCTTGACGTTGCGCTTCTTGAACTCGCCCTCGAGCCCCGCCATCGTGCCAAGCTCGGTCGTGCAGACCGGCGTGAAATTCTTCGGATGGCTGAACAGGATCGCCCAGCCGTCGCCGATCCAGTCATGGAATTTGATGGCTCCCTGCGTGGTCTCGGCGGTGAAGTCCGGCGCGATATCGTTGATACGAAGACTCATGACCTATCCCTACCCCTTGTGAATGTGGCCGGTATCTTCGCCGCCCGGCGCCCGGCACCTAATCGTAGCACCGCAGCGCGACTGATTAAACGCTGGAGATGACGGTCATTCACTCGATGCGCAAAAATTTTTCCACACACGCGGGATCAGGGCCAAAAATTACGACGTGATTGATATCGGGCATGAGGACAAGCGGCAGGAATCGGCAAAGACGCCTCAGGCCTTGTTGATTGCCAGCGTCGCCGTCAAATCTTCCATGCGCTGCGCCAGGGCGCCGAGCGCGCCGGTCAGCACGCTGTCGCTCTTGTCGGCCTTGGTCAGCGCCTCGTCGCGCGTCTTGCGCAAGGTCAGCACTTCGCTTTCCATGCCCTTGACGCGCTTCTGCAGCTCGGAAAGCTCGTCCATCACCATGATGCCGGCCATGACGGTCAGCCGCTGGTCACCGATCTCGCCGAAAGAATCCTTCAGATGCGAGACATATCGGTCGAAGCGCTCGGCGAGATCGATCAGATGCTCTTCCTGGCCCTCGTCGCAGGCCATGCGGTACTGCTTGCCGTCGATTGAAACCGTGACCTGTGCCATCGGGCCAGCTCCTATCTGTCCAACACGGCGCGAATGGTTTCCATCGCGGTCACCAGTCTTCGCGACACTTCCTTGTTGGCGTCTTCCAGCCGTTCGGCGCGCGCTTCGGAATTGTCGAGTTCCTGCGCCAACCGCGAGCGGTCGGCATTCATCCGCTGCACTTCGGCCTCGGCTTCCGAATAGTCGCGTTCATGCTCGAGCTTGGCCGCGACGGCGTTTTCCAGCCCTTCGATGGCCTTGCTCAGCCTGGCGATTACTTCCTTGAGCGTGGTTTCCCCGGTCATGGCTTCGTCCTGTGCCCTGCCCATCACCGAATCGTTCGCGTTCAGAACGCCTTATCCCGGAAACATTAGGCACCGGGTGAAGGCAACGTCAATAAAGCTCTCGCGACTGTCCCCCGCTAACGCTAAAGTAGGTCCACCGCCGACATCACAAGACCGGCAAATCTGCACCCGATTTGTTGACTAAAAGCCCGCGCCTGCTATGTGTCGCGCACCCTTTTCAAGGGCTCTCCCAAGCCCCCAAACCCCCACCCTGGAGGTACCATGACGTCGCGTGAACAACATGACCGGATGGCCAATGCGATCCGTTTTCTCTCCATGGATGCCGTCGAGAAGGCGAATTCTGGCCATCCCGGCCTGCCCATGGGCTGCGCCGACATTGCCACGGTGCTGTTCACCCGCTTCCTGAAATACGACCCCAAGGCCCCGCATTGGGCCGACCGTGACCGCTTCATCCTGTCGGCGGGCCATGGTTCGATGCTGCTCTATTCGTTGCTGCACCTGACCGGCTACGAAGACATGACCATCGACCAGATCAAACACTTCCGCCAGTTGGGCTCGAAAACCGCCGGCCATCCCGAATATGGCCACGCCACCGGCATCGAGACCACGACCGGCCCGCTCGGCCAGGGCCTCGCCAATTCGGTCGGCTTCGCGCTCGGCGAGCGCATCATGAACGCCGCCTTCGGCAACGACCTTGTCGACCACTACACCTATGTGTTGGCCGGCGACGGCTGCCTGATGGAAGGTGTTTCCCAGGAAGCCATCGCCCTTGCCGGTCACCTCAAGCTCAACAAGCTGATTGTTTTCTGGGACAACAACAACATCTCGATCGACGGTCCGGTCTCGCTTGCCGACAACACCGACCAGGTCGCGCGCTTCCAGGCCTCCGGTTGGAACGCCAGCCACATCGACGGCACCGATCCGGAAGCGATCGCCTATGCCATCGAGGCCGCCCGCCATTCCGACAAGCCGACGATGATCGCCTGCAAGACGACCATCGGCTTCGGTGCCCCGACCAAGGCCGGCACCAACAAGGCGCATGGCTCGCCGCTCGGCCCAGATGAGATCGCTGGCGCGCGCAAGTTCTTCAACTGGGACTCGCCGCCCTTCGAGATCCCGGCTGACATTCTCGACGCCTGGCGCACCGCCGGCAAGGCCGGCGTCAAGGCGCGCACGGACTGGGAAGGCCGCCTGGCCAAGGCCGATCCGAAGCTGAAGGCCGAGTTCGAGCGCCGTACCAGTGGCAAGCTGCCGGCGAATTTCGACTCCGTCATCGCCGACTACAAGAAGAAGCTTTCAGCCGACAAGCCGAAGGTCGCGACCCGCAAATCGTCGGAAATGGCGCTGGAAGTCATCAATGGCGCGGTGCCGGAAACCATCGGCGGCTCGGCCGACCTGACCGGCTCCAACAACACCAAGACCAGCCAGACCAAGAACATCACGCCGGACGATTACGGCCAGCGCTATGTCCATTACGGCATCCGGGAACACGGCATGGCTGCCGCGATCAACGGCCTGACGCTGCATGGCGGCCTCATTGCCTATGGCGGTACCTTCATGTGCTTCTCCGACTATGCCCGCCCCTCGATGCGGCTTGCCTCGCTGATGGGCATCCGCTCGATCTTCGTCATGACCCATGATTCCATCGGTCTGGGCGAAGACGGGCCGACCCACCAGCCGGTCGAGCACATGGCCGCCCTGCGCGCCATTCCCAACCACAATGTGTTCCGTCCGGCCGACGCGGTGGAAACCGCCGAATGCTGGCAGATCGCGCTCGAATCCGAAAAGACGCCGTCGACCCTGGCGCTGACCCGCCAGAACCTGCCGACGGTGCGCACCGAGTTCACCGAAAAGAACCTGAGCAGCCAGGGGGCCTATGAACTCGCCGCCGCCAGCGGCGAGGCCGCTGTGACGATCTTCGCCACCGGTTCCGAGGTCGAGATCGCGCTTGGCGCCCGCGACCTTCTGGAAAAGCATGGTCACCCGACCCGTGTCGTCTCGGTGCCCTGCTTCGAACTGTTCGATAAGCAGAGCGACGCCTATCGCAAGAAGACGATCGGCGACGCACCGATCAAGATGGCGATCGAGGCCGGCATCCGCCAGGGCTGGGATCATCTCATCGGCTCGGACGGCATCTTCATCGGCATGACCGGCTTCGGTGCGAGCGGTACGATCGAACAGCTTTATCCGCATTTCGGCATCACAGCCGAGGCGGCTGCCAAGGCGGCGGAAGCCCGCCTGCAAGGCAGATGAGGCCTGGCATGTCGCCCAAAAGTGTATCGCGATTTGGGACAACGACATGCACGAAATACCCGACGAGATCGCGTGAAAAGCGGTTTCGCCGGGCTGGCTCAACCTAATCGATTTAAATCCAGTCCGCCGCGGCTGGATTCTTTGCCCATCCGCCGCTATGAAGCTGCGGACCAATCGTCTGCCCTCCAGCTCCCCGGGAGAGAAAAATGACTGTCAGAGTTGCCATCAACGGATTTGGCCGCATCGGCCGCAACATCCTGCGCGCCATCCATGAGTCCGGCCGCAAGGACATCGATGTCGTCGCCGTCAACGATCTCGGCCCGGTCGAGACCAACGCCCACCTGCTGCGCTTTGACAGCGTGCACGGCCGCTTTCCGCATGAAGTGTCGGTCGACGGCGACCAGATCACCGTCGGCAAGGAAAAGTTCAAGGTCACCGCGATCAAGGATCCGACGCAGTTGCCGTGGAAGGAACTCGGCATCGACATCGCGCTCGAATGCACCGGCATCTTCACCGCCCGCGACAAGGCAGCCGCGCACCTGACCGCCGGCGCCAAGCGCGTGCTGGTCTCGGCGCCCGCCGACGGCGCTGACTTGACCGTCGTCTACGGCATCAACCACGACAAGCTGACCAAGGACCACATCGTCATCTCGAATGCGTCCTGCACCACCAACTGCCTGGCGCCGCTGGCGGCCGTCCTGCATGAGACGGTCGGCATCGAAAAGGGCATGATGACGACGATCCATTCCTACACGGGCGACCAGCCGACGCTGGACACCATGCACAAGGATCTCTACCGCGCCCGCGCCGCCGCCCTGTCGCAGATCCCGACCTCGACCGGCGCCGCCAAGGCGATCGGCCTCGTCCTGCCCGACCTCAAGGGCAAGCTCGACGGCATCTCGATCCGCGTGCCGACGCCGAACGTCTCGGTCGTCGACTTCAAGTTCATCGCCAAGCGCTCGACCACGGTGCAGGAAATCAACGAGGCGGTCATCGCCGCCTCCAACGGCAAGCTGAAGGGCATCCTCGGCGTCACCCATCACCCGAACGTGTCGATCGACTTCAATCACGATCCGCGTTCCTCGATCATGGCGCTCGACCAGACCAAGGTGATGGACGGCAACTTCGTTTCGGTGCTGTCCTGGTACGACAATGAATGGGGCTTTTCCAACCGCATGGGCGACACCGCCGTCGCTTTCGGCAAGACCATCGCCTGATCGAAGATCGATCTTCCCGACACTCGAAACGCCCGGCTTCGTCCGGGCGTTTTCATCTGCCGGAGCAGCAGCGCGAAAATCGGCGGCGCCGGGCAAAAAACCACCCTCCCGCCTTGCACTGGTCACGCCTTCGCCCCACTCTGCCGCGAAGCCAGGAGGCAGAGGAATTCGAGGGGCAAATCACGGATGGAGCATGCGATCTATCTCGTTACGCTGGTCGGCACGGCGCTTGTTGTCGCAGCGGCGTTTTCGAGCCTGATCGCCTTCCGCTTTGGCGCCCCGCTCCTGCTCCTGTTTCTGTGCATCGGGCTCGCCACTGGAACCGACGGCCTCGGCATCCAGTTCGACAATGCCCGCATCGCTTATTTTGCCGGCTCACTGGCGCTCGCCGTCATCCTGTTCGATTCGGGTTTCGGCACGCCGCTCAACGCCCTGCGGCAGGCGGCAGGACCAGCCCTGTCGCTGGCGACCTTCGGCGTCCTTCTCACCACCGGCCTGTTCGGCGCCGCCGCCTACTACCTGCTCGACCTCAGCTGGCTGGAATCCTTCCTGCTCGGCGCAGCCGTCGCTTCGACCGACGCGGCGGCGGTGTTCTTCCTGCTGCGCGCCGGCGAGATCAATCTGCGCGAGCGCGTGCGCTCCACGCTCGAGGTTGAATCGGGCACCAATGATCCGATCGCCATCTTCCTGACCATCACGCTGGTCGAGATCATCGCCGCCCACGCCAACCCCGAAGCCAATGTCCTGGTCACCAATCTGATCCTCGGCTTCCTCATAAACATGGGGCTTGGCGCGATCGTCGGCGTGCTTGGCGGCCTCGCCATCGTGCGCCTGGTCGATCGGCTCAACCTCGACCATGGCCTGCTGCCGATCTTCGTGCTGACCTTGTCCTTGATGGTCTTTGCCGCCGCCGGTGCCATCGGCGGCTCCGGCTTCCTGGCGGTCTATATCGCCGGGCTCATCGCCGGCAATTCCGACATCCGCGCTGTCACCATCCTGAAGCGCTTCCAGGACGGCATGTCGTGGCTGGCGCAGATCATTATGTTCCTCATCCTCGGCCTGTTCGCGACGCCCTCGCAATTTCCGGCGATCATGGTGCCTGCGATAGCGCTTGGCCTGTTCCTGATGTTCGTCGCCCGTCCTGTCGCGGTCTGGCTCTGCCTTGTCCCCTTCCGCCTGCCGCGTCCCGAAGTCGCCTTTGTCTCCTGGGTCGGCCTGCGCGGCGCCGTATCCATCCTGCTCGCCATCACACCGCTGCTCGGCGGGCTGGAAAACGGCCGCACCATCTTCAACGCCGCCTTCATCATCGTTCTGGTGTCCCTGGTCATCCAGGGCTGGACCGTCGGCCCGCTGGCGCGACGCCTCGGCCTGATCGTGCCGGCCCGGCTCGGACCGCTGGACAAGGTCGAACTTGAACTGCCCGGCTCCGCGCATCACGAACTCCTTGCCTATCGTGTGGCGCCGGGCAGTCCGGTGGCGCGCGGCGAACGCATCCCGCGCTGGGCGCGGCCCTCGCTGGTGCTGCGTGACGGCCGCTCGATGCGTTTCCAGGACATGGGCCGGCTCGCCGCCGGCGATCAGGTCTACATCTTCGTGCCCGATCGCTATCCCCGCCTGCTCGACAAGCTGTTCGCCAGCCGGGCCGTCGTCGATCCGGAGGATGCCGATTTCTTCGGCGCCTTCGCCGTCGATCCGGCGCGTTCCGCCGCCGAACTGGAAGCCGCCTATGCGCCCGGTCTCAGCGAGGCCGAGCAGAAACAGACCGTCGGTGCGCTGGTCACCGCGCGGCTCGGCGGCCATGCCGAATATGCCGACCGCGTGCTGCTTGGTCCGATCGAGCTGATTGTGCGCGACGTCGACGACAAGGGCAAAATCACCGGGCTCGGCCTGTCCTTCGAGCCGACCGCGCCGGTGGCGCGCGTGCCTGTGTTCCTGAGCGCCGGCGAGATCGGCGACCGTCTCACCGCCTTTATCCGCAACTGGCGCAAGCCGGCTGGGGCGCTGGGGGCAACACAGGCGGATGACGCCCCTGAGCCCCCGGTCGAGAAAGCGTCGGCCGAAAGCTGACGCGGGCGACCGTTCGCCCCGCCCGACATAGGCCGGGCGGTCTTCACGGACTATGTCCCCGTCCGCCTCAAAATTTCGCACCTGGCCCCAGCCAAGCCTTGCATCGTCATTGATGCGAGGTATGGTCCCGGCGAATTTCAGACGAAAAGGAACCGGCATGGCTGTCTTCAAGACACTGGACGATATCGGCAACATCAGCGGCAAGCGCGTGCTGGTGCGCGTCGACCTCAACGTTCCCGTCACCGAGGGCAAGGTCTCCGACGCCACCCGCATCGAACGCATCGCGCCAACTATCGCCGAATTGTCCGGCAAGGGCGCCAAGGTCATCCTGCTCGCCCATTTCGGTCGGCCCAAGGATGGTCCCTCGCCCGAATTCTCGCTGGAGCCGATCGCCAGGGCGACGGCCGAGGTGCTCGGCCGTCCCGTTGCATTCGCCTCCGACTGCATCGGCGACACGGCAGGCAGCGCTGTCGCCGCCATGGACAAGGGCGACGTGCTGCTCCTGGAAAACACCCGCTTCTACAAGGCCGAAGAGAAGAACGATCCCGCTTTTACCGAACGGCTCGCCGCCAATGGCGACATCTTCGTCAACGATGCCTTTTCCGCCGCCCACCGTGCCCATTCGTCAACTGAAGGGCTGGCGCACCTCTTGCCGTCCTTCGCCGGCCGCACGATGCAGGCCGAACTCGAGGCCCTGGAAAAGGGCCTGGGTAACCCGGTCCGTCCGGTCGTTGCCATCGTCGGCGGCGCCAAGGTCTCGACGAAGATCGACCTGTTGATGAACCTGGTGAAGAAGGTCGATGCGCTGGTCATCGGCGGCGGCATGGCCAACACCTTTCTCGCCGCGCGCGGCACCGATGTCGGCAAGTCGCTGTGTGAGCACGACTTGGCTCCGACCGCCAAGCAGATCATGATCGAAGCGGCAGAGGCCGGCTGCGCCATAATCCTGCCGGTCGACGGCGTCGTCGCCAAGGAATTCAAGGCGGGTGCGGCCTGCGAGACCGTCGCCATCTCGGACGTGCCGGCCGATGGCATGATCCTCGATGTCGGCGCCAGGACCGTGACGACGATCGGCGAGTGGATCGACCGCGCCGCGACGCTGGTCTGGAACGGGCCGCTCGGCGCCTTCGAGATCGAGCCGTTCGATCACGCCACGGTGGCGGCGGCCAGGCATGCGGCAGCGCGCACAAAGGCAGGCAAGCTGGTTTCGGTCGCCGGCGGCGGCGATACCGTGGCTGCGTTGAACCACGCCGGTGTCGCTGACGACTTCACCTATGTCTCGACCGCCGGCGGCGCCTTCCTGGAATGGATGGAAGGCAAGCCATTGCCCGGCGTGGATGTGCTGAAGCGCTGAGGGCACCACGGCTCACCGGCAATTCGATCAACTCGAAGGAAACTGGCGGCAGCGCCGGCCACTTTCGCTCGATTCGAGCTTTCCGGCGTCATTCCTTTGGCGGTAGTGTCGTGCTGGCCGATACCAACCGGTTAGGAGAAGCATGATGAGCGAACGTCTCGAAGACATTGCCGCGGCGATTGTGGCCGACGGCAAGGGCCTGCTGGCCGCTGATGAAAGCTCCGGCACGATCAAGAAGCGCTTCGACGTCATCGGCGTCGAGTCTACCCCCGACAGCCGCCGCGATTACCGCGAGATGATGTTCCGCGCCAAGGACGCGATGGCCAAATACATTTCCGGCGTTATCCTCTATGACGAAACCATTCGCCAGAAGGCCGCCGACGGCACGCCGCTGGTCGATATCATCAAGGCGGCAGGCGCCATTCCAGGCATCAAGGTCGATGCCGGCGCCAAGCCGCTGGCCGGCTTTCCCGGCGACACCATTACCGAGGGCCTCGACGGCCTGCGCGAGCGGCTTGCCGACTATTACAAGCTCGGGGCCCGCTTCGCCAAATGGCGCGCGGTGATCGACATCGATACCGGCAAGGGCGTGCCTTCGGTCACTTCGATCAACTCGAACACCCATGCGCTTGCCCGCTATGCGGCACTTTGCCAGGAGGCCGGCATCGTGCCGATCGTCGAGCCCGAAGTGCTGATGGACGGCGCTCACGACATCGACACTTGTTTTGAGGTCTCCAAGGCGACGCTGATAAAACTCTATGACGAGCTCCACGCTGCCGGTGTCGTCCTCGAAGGCACGATCCTGAAGCCCAACATGGTGCTTTCTGGCAAGAAGTCCGGCACGGTGGACAGTCCTGAGCAAGTCGCGGAGAAGACGATAAAACTGTTCCGCGAGACGGTGCCGGCCGCGGTGCCGGGCATTGCCTTCCTCTCGGGCGGCCAGGAGGACGAGGAGGCGACCGCCAACCTCAATGCCATCAACGCCATCGGCCAGCATCCGTGGAAGCTGACTTTCTCCTATGGCCGCGCGCTGCAGGCCGCGCCGCAGAAGGCATGGAGCGGCAAGCCCTCGAACATCGCCGCCGGCCAGGCCGCCTTCACCCACCGCGCCCACATGAACCACCTGGCGGCACTTGGGAAATGGAAGGCGAGCCTGGAACAGGCTGCCTGAAGCCCCTGCTATCCTTCCCTTCAAACCCGGGCCGACATGCCCGGGTTTTGTTTTGGCGCACCGGCCTTGGGTCAAGGCATCCGAATTCTTATTTTCTCTGGGCATTCCTGACAGCGGCGATGTCGGGGCGAGCCCATCCCGTACGTCCTTGGGGTGCAGACAGGGAGAAGTTCATGCATCGCAACAAGGTCGTTTCGCGCGAAGAATGGTTCGAGGCTCATAAGGCACATCTGGCCCGCGAGAAGGAACTGACGCGGCTTCGCGAGCGCGTCGCGGCCGAGCGGCGCGAACTGCCCTGGTTGAAAATCCGCAAGGACTACGTCTTCGAGACCGAACGGGGGCCGAAGAAACTTGCCGATCTGTTTGGCGCCAACAGCCAGCTGATCGTCTACCATTTCATGTTCGGGCCGGGCTGCGTCAATCATTGCGAAGGCTGCTCCTTTCTTGCCGATCATATCGACGGTGCCAACCACCACCTCATGCACCACGACGTATCGCTGGTCGTGATCTCGCGCGCGCCGCTGGAAGAGCTTCTAGCCTACAAGCAGCGCATGGGCTGGAAGTTCGACTGGGTGTCGTCCTATGCGTCTGATTTCAACTTCGATATGCAGGTTTCCTTCACCGACAGGCAGATCGCGGCTGGCGACACCACCTACAATTTCGAAACCCGACCCCGGACATC
Organism: Mesorhizobium sp. LNHC229A00; assembly: GCF_000502415.1. Lineage (NCBI taxonomy): Bacteria > Pseudomonadati > Pseudomonadota > Alphaproteobacteria > Hyphomicrobiales > Phyllobacteriaceae > Mesorhizobium > Mesorhizobium sp. LNHC229A00. The sequence goes on along the minus strand of NZ_AYWQ01000013.1, from coordinate 72,843 downwards.
GAAGGAGCTTCCGGGCGCCAGCGTTTTCTATAGGGACGAGAACGGCGACATTTTCCTGACCTTCGTTTCGCGTGCCCGCGGCGGCGAACAACTGATCGGCGCCTACCACTATCTGGACCTGACGCCGAAGGGCCGCGATGAGACCGGCCTCTACCGCAATCTGATGGATTGGGTGCGGCTGCATGACGAATATGCAGGCGAGCCGCAAGCGGAGCGCGATTGCCACGATGGCTGACCAGCAAAAGTGCGGAGCGCCTCCGGAATTGCGTAAGACAAGGGGGTAGAGCGTTCGAGGCGATCCTGTTTTCGCCGGAAATGCTCGTTCACCTCTCTCGCGACATGCGTTAAATGCTGGTCGAAAACCAGTTGGACCAGATGCGACGCTTTCCGACCTTCCTCACCTGGCTCGCCTTCCCGATCTATGTCTGGCAGGGATTGGGTGTCCGCCGCCGCACCTCGCGCATGCTGCCGGCGCGGGGACCGGTCATGCACGAGATCTCGGGCCAGCCTCCGGCAATCTCGCTGTTGGTGCTGGGCGATTCCTCCGCCGCCTCGGTCGGCATCGGCAATTCCGAAAACGGACTTGCCGCGCAGCTTGCGGTCATGATTGCGCAGCGCACCGGCAGCGCTGTGCGCTGGCGTGCCGCCGGCTTCAATTCGGCGACATCCGGTCAGATCCGCGACCATGTCCTGCCCAATCTGTCGGCTGATCCGTGGACGCATATCGTGCTCGCCATCGGCACCAACGACACCAAGAACTTTCATTCCGTGCCGCGCTTCGAGAAGGAGTTCGGCGGCCTGCTTTACGCGCTGCGCGCCAAATGGCCGGAGTCGCGCGTGGTATGGTCGCCGGTGCTGGAGTTCACGCGTGCGCCTGCCATGCCGTCGCCGCTCGGCAAGATCCTCGAGATCCGCGCCACCGCGGTGAACCGGATGGGCGAACGGCTCTGCCTGGAGCGCGGCGCGGTGCCGGCGCCGCGCCTGCCGATCACCAACCCCGAGGCCGGTTTTGCTTCCGACGGGTTTCATGCCTCGGAGGCCGGCTACCGGGCCTGGGCGGAACATCTCGTCGGCCCAGTGCTTGCCGACTGAAGAGCGACCGCGCTGTCACCAGGCCCTATGTCAAGTGCCCGAGAACGGCCGCCAGCGAGATCGCCGCCATGGCGAGCAATGCCAATTTCCAGAAGTCGCCGCGGCGCCTGAGCCCCGGCCAGCCGAGCGGCTTGATGAGCTGGATGACCATGAACCCGACGATGACAAGGGCGAGGAGTTTCGTCATGCTGCCTTTGACCAGCAACGCTTGCGCCTGTCAAAGCGGTTCGTTCGGTCTCCGGGAAAGAAAAGGCGCCGCGAACCCGAACTGGAACGCGACGCACGCCTTGACCGCGCAGCAATCTACTTCAGCGGCTTGAGGCCAGCCTCGATCGATGCGCGTTTTGCCTCCAGGAACGGTGGCAGGGCAAGGCTTTCGCCCAACGTCTCCAGCGGCTCGTCGGCGGTGAACCCTGGCCCGTCGGTGGCAATCTCGAACAGGATGCCGTTCGGCTCACGGAAATAGAGCGAGCGGAAGTAATAGCGCTCGACCTCGCCGCTTGACGGCAGCCGAAATTCGGCCAGGCGCCCTGTCCACTGATGCAACGTCTCCTCGTCTGGCGCCCTGAAGGCGACATGGTGAACCGCACCGGCGCCCTGCCTTGCGGGTGCCAGCCCAGGTTGCACGGCCACATGAAGCTCCGCCGCCGGCCCGCCCGCGCCCATTTCGAAGACGTGGACCTGGCCCTCGCCGTCGGGCGAAGCATAGTCGCGGACCTTGCGCATGTTCATCACCCCGGTCAGCACCGCCTCGGTGTTGGTGATGTCGGGAACACTGATAACGATCGGCCCAAGTCCGCGGATCTGATGCTCGGCCGGTACCGGGCTTTTCGCCCAGGGATGGCTGCCGCCCTTGCCGCCATCGCTGACGAGCCTCAGGCGCTGGCCTTCGGGGTCCTCGAAATCCAGCGACTTGTAGCCGCCGACATCGGCAGTCTCTCCTGTCACGATGCCTTCGCTGGCAAGGTACTGCTTCCACCAGCCAAGGCTCTCCTGGCTGCCGACCCTGAGGCTGGTCCTTGCGATGCTGTGGGTGCCGCGCCGTTCGCGGCCGATCGGCCAGTCGAAGAAGGTGAGGTCGGTACCCGGCGTTGCCTCGCCGTCGGCGTAAAAGAGATGGTAGGCCGAGGTATCGTCTTGGTTCACTGTCTTCTTGACCAGCCGCAGCCCCAGCACCTTCGTGTAGAAGTGAAGATTACCGGGCGCATTGGCGGTGATGGCGGTCAGGTGGTGAATTCCTCTCAGTTGCAAGCTCATGGTGGTCTCCCTGTTTTTGGGGAAGAATTTTCCACTTTCATATCAGAACTCCGGTCACTTCGCTGAAGGCCACCTATCCCGACAGTCCGTCACCAAATTATGAACAATACCGCCCCGATTAGCTCTATTTTAATGAACAATCCGCGCTCGCGTGACCCGTCACGACAAGAACGGAACAGTCGCCGCACGACCTGCCATCCTCCTGACAGACTGCTGTCAGGAGGGGTGTGCGATAGTGTCTCCGGTTAGAGAGAGGAGATTGGTCATGAACGGTTTTACCATTCTGCGCGGCATGCAGCATTATGTCGGCAAGATCCGCACGATGCGAAACGAGATCCGGACCCAGCGGTTCATGAACGCGCTTCCCGCCGACATTCGCAAGGATATCGGCTGGCCAGACATGTATGCCGAGCGTCGACATCACGGCAATTGAGACGAAATTTTCAACGCAGCATCTGGATGCTCACGCGTCAGCACCCAGATATCAAGTCCGGCGCGCGAGGGATGGAGCGAGCTCATGCCCGATCAGAAGACAATCGGCTTTCTGTTTATCGAAGGTTTTGCCGACTGGGAGTATGGGCTGCTGGCGGCCTCGGCGGTCGATTGGTTCGGCGCTCGCGCCGTATCGCTGACGCCCGACGGCAAGCCGGTGACCGGAATCAGCGGTTTTAAGCTGACGCCAGACCGCTCGGCCAGCATCGATGAGAATACCGATGTCGATGCCGTGGCCGTTATCGGTTCCGACCACTGGGCGAGCAAGGCACCGCCGGATGCTGCCGAACTGCTGATGGCTGTCGCATCGCGCGGCGGTGTCGTTGGTGGCATCTGTGCGGGAACGCTGGCGCTGGCCCGAGCCGGCATGTTCGAGAACGCCAGGCATACCAGCAATGGCCGTGACTGGATCAGCGGTCACGAGCCCGGCTATGCCGGCCACGGCAATTATCAGGATGTGCCACATGCCGTCGCCGACGGCAAAATCGTGTCCGCGCCAGGTTCGGCGCCCGGCACTTTCGCCCTTGCCTTCCTGCAGACGCTCTATCCGGAAAAAGGCAGCGAACTCGCGCAGATGCGGACCATGTTCGCCAAGGAGTATACTGAAGCCTCCTGACAGTATGCTGTCAGGAGGTGCGTGCGATGGTGGGATAATGCGCATGGCCGGCCGAGAGGACGATCGATGAAAAACTGGACCGACAGGCTGAACGCGCCTGGTAGCAACGGTGTGAAGCCAACGCCGCGCACCGTAGGGGACATTATCGAAGGCCAGCCCATGCTGGTGCCGACCGCGCGCCAGGTCGACGATTTCATCCGCTCCATCCCCGAAGGCGTCGAGATGGACGTTCGCGCGCTGCGCACGGCCCTTGCCATCGAGCATGGCGCCGAAGTGACATGCCCGGTCACCATGGGCTATCATCTGCGTACGGTCGCCGAGGCTGCCAAGGAGGATCTCGAGCGCGGCATGATGCTCAGCGACGTCGCTCCCTTCTGGCGCGTGCTCGATGCGAAGACGCCGACAACGAGGAAACTGTCCTTCGGCGCGGAATTCGTCGCCGCGCAGCGCAAGCGCGAAGGGCTGAAACCGTAATGCATGTCATGTGGAAGTGGATCCGGTCAGGGAGCCACGGCATGCATGGGAAAAACACTGGGGAAGCAAACGATGCGCCGCGCCGACAGGCTCTTTCAGATTGTGCAGCATCTGCGTGGTGGCCGTCTGGTCACCGCTCAGAAGCTCGGCACATGGCTCGAGGTTTCCGAGCGAACCATCTACCGCGACATAGCCGACCTGCAGTCGACCGGGGTGCCGATCGACGGCGAGGCTGGCGTTGGCTACATGATGAGGGAGGGTTTCGACCTTCCGCCGCTGATGTTCACGCGTGACGAGATCGTGGCGCTGGTGGCCGGCGCACGCATGGTGCGCGCCTTTGGCGGCGCCGCCATGGCGCGGGCCGCCGACGAGGCACTGGTCAAGATCGGTGCCGTGCTGCCCGATGCCGAGAAGGACCGCATTGCCCGCACCGAGATCCACACGCCGATGTGGGTGGTCAGCGATGCCGCCCGCGAGGCGATCGACCTGATCGAGCGCGCGGTCGAAAAGCGCCAGGTGCTGACCATCGACTATTCGGACGAAGCCGGCCGCGGCACCGCGCGCGATATCAGGCCGCTCGGCCTGTGGTTCTGGGGCAAGGTGTGGACGCTGGTCGCCTGGTGCGAGATGCGCGATGATTTCCGCGCCTTCCGCATCGACCGCATTGCCTCCGTGGTCATCGCCGGCCGAATCTTCAAGCCGGAGCGCGGCAAGCAGCTTGCCGATTTCTACCGGGCGGTGGAGCGCAGCGAGGACTACGGCATGGCGCCCGACCGCGCGGCGCGAAGCTGAGACTTGCCGGACCGCACAAAAAAGCCCGCTCGAAGCGGGCTATTTTGTTGCGTTGGCGAAAAGCCTATTCCTCGTCGGTATCGGTGTCCTTCGACTTCAGCGCCGACAGCTTGGCGAAGACGGCGTTTGCGTCGAGCTCCGCATCCTCGTCCTTCGGCTTCTCCGGTGCAGGCACCAACCGCTCGGTCAATGCCGCCGGCAGCAGCGTGTCGCCGACCGGCTGCGCCTGCTCGCGGCCGCGCGAGGCGCGGTTGACTTCCATGTCGAGGTCGATCTGCGAGGCGAGACCCAGCGTCACCGGGTCCATCGGCTGCAGATTGGCCGAATTCCAGTGTTTGCGTTCGCGGATCTGCTCGATTGTCGACTTGGTGGTGCCCACGAGGCGCGAAATCTGCGCGTCCTTCAGTTCGGGATGATTGCGCACCAGCCACAGAATGGCGTTCGGCCGGTCCTGGCGCTTCGACAGCGGCGTATAGCGCGGGCCCTTGCGCTTGGATTCAGGCACCCGCACCTTGGGATCGGAAAGCTTCAGGCGCTGGTTCGGATCCTTCTCGGCGCGCGCGATCTCGTCGCGGGTCAGCTGGCCGGTCATGATCGGATCCATGCCCTTGATGCCTTGCGCTGATTCACCGTCGGCGATCGCCTTTACCTCGAGCGGATGCAGCCCGCAGAACTGCGCGATCTGCTCGAAGGAAAGCGCGGTGTTGTCGACCAGCCAGACGGCGGTCGCCTTGGGCATCAGCAGCGTATTGGCCATGTGCAAAATCCTTCTCGTTCGCCCGCGTTCCCGCGCGGGCGGTGGTTTTAGAGCCACCAAAATCGGAAATTCGCGGCCTGTATAACCGTTCCAGACTGCTTTCGCAACGTTTTTGGAAGAGCTGGAAACGACCTAACCAGCCAACGCAGCGGTAGCGCTAACGTTTGCCACGGCGGTCCAAACCCTGCCATGGCACTTGCTGCGGAGCGCCATGGCAAATCACGCCGGAGCCGAGATGAATCCAAAGCTCCAAAAGACAAAACCCGCCGGACAGGGTCCGGCGGGTTTGGAACCGGCGACGACAAGCGTCTGCGGCGGCTCTGCATTGCGACCCTGCCATTCGGCGGGTCGCGCTTGCAATCAGATCGCCTGACGGGCGATCCGCTCGATGTCGCTGCGGTTGATGCCCAGGTCGCTGAGCTGACGTGCGTTGAGGCGGTTCAGTTCGCGAACGGTCTCGTTGTACATGCGCCAGTTACGGAAAGCACGGATCGGGTTCATGGTGGTCCTCCTGAATTGGGTTCGTTTCGATGATGCTCAAATAGTGATCATCGAGCGGGACTTGAACAGCCGATTTTGCATAGCAATGATGCAAATGCTGCATTGCACCATTAAGTTTCTGTTCATCTTGTAAGCAGGGGCGAAGGACGTTGGCCGGACCGTGTCGATATCCGGTCAGGCCGAGCCGAAAATGCTGGCGTGTTAGCCGACGTCGAGCACGATCTTGCCGATATGTTCGCCCTCCTCCATCCGCTCATGCGCGCGCCAGGCGTCGGTGAGCGGGTAGATCATGTCCATCACCGGTGCCACCTTGCGCGTGCCCAGCAGAGGCCACACCTGTGCCTCCAGCGTCGCCGCGATCGCCGCCTTGAATTCGACGGTGCGCGGCCTGAGCGTGGAGCCCGTATGGGTCAGTCGCTTGACCATGATCTTGGAAAAATCGGCACTGGCGACAGCACCTGCCTGAACCGCGATCTGCACGATCCGGCCCTCGACAGCGGCGGCCTCGTAGTTTCGCTGGACATAATCGCCACCGACCATATCGAGGATGACGTTGGCGCCTCGGCCTTCGGTCGCCTCCCTGACCGCGGTGACGAAATCCTGCTCGCGGTAATTGATCGCACGGTCGGCGCCGATCTTCAGGCAGGCGTCGCATTTCTCCTGGGATCCGGCGGTGGTGATCACATAAGCGCCGAAGGCCGAGGCGAGCTGGATCGCGGTGGTGCCGATGCCGGACGAGCCGCCATGGACGAGCAGTGTCTCACCCTTCTTCAGACCGCCCCGTTCGAACACATTGTGCCAGACGGTGAAATAGTTTTCCGGCACCGCCGCCGCTTCCGTGTGGGTGAAGCCCGCCGGCAGTGGCAGAACGCTGCCTGCATGAACCCTGACATATTCGGCATAGCCGCCGCCGGGCGTGAGCGCGCAGACCCTGTCCCCGATGCGCCAGCGCGATATCTGGTCACCAAGGGCCGCCACTTCTCCCGACACCTCGAGGCCCGGCAGGTCCGATGCACCGGGCGGAGGCGGGTAGGCCCCCTTGCGCTGTTGCACGTCCGGCCGGTTGACGCCGGCGGCATGCACCTTGATCAGGATTTCGCCGGGGCCGGGCTGCGGTACGTCGCGCGTTTCCGGTTTCAGCACCCGTGGGCCACCCGGCTCCGAGATAGCGATCGCCGTCATCCGTGCCGGAATTTTCTGTCCGCTCGCCATGAAGTTTTCCGTCTTTCCTCGCCGCACTCTTACCGGCTGTTTGCATCGACGTCCTTGCCCTATGTATGCTCATTGCCAAATCAGGCAAATGGCCAATCTGGTCTGGCGGAGGAGGAGCAACCATGGCGATCTTCGACGACGAACCCAAGAAGAAGGCACGTCCGCACGAGATCGGGCAAGACCTGTCGCTGCTTTCCGTCGGTGAACTGTCCGAGCGCATCGGCATCCTGCGTGACGAGATCTCCCGGCTGGAGGCCGAACTCAAGACCAAGGACACCACCAAATCGGCTGCCGAGGCGCTGTTCCGCCGCGGATAAAAAATCCCTAGGTCGCCGCCGAAAAGCCCGAATGCGACTGTCTTCAAATCGCGTCCCGCCCAGTCCCCAGCCGGATCAAAAAATGCTCGCAGCCTACAGACCGATCCTTTCCCTGCTTCGCGGCACTGCCTTTCTTCTGGCTGCATCGGGACTGCACGGGCTGCTGTTGCCCTTGCGCGGCCAGGTGGAAGGGTTCTCGACCGCTTCGCTCGGCCTGATGGGCACGGCCTGGGCCGGCGGCTTCGTCACCGGCTGTTTCTTTGCGCCGCGCATAGTGCGCCGCGCCGGACATGTGCGCGCCTTCGGCGCCTTTGCCGCGTCCGGCGCCATCGTGGCACTGCTGACGGGCCTGGTCATCGACGAATATATCTGGATCCTGCTGCGTGCCTTCACCGGTTTTACCATGGCCGGCGCCTTCATGGTCATCGAGAGCTGGCTGAACGAAAAGGCCACCAACGAGAACCGCGGCACCGTCTTCGGCCTTTACATGATGGTCACCTATGCCTCGATCATGGGCGGCCAGATGATCGTCGCCGGCGGCGACGTGAAATCGGCGTCGTTGTTCATGATCACCGGCATCCTGTTTTGCCTGTCACTGATCCCGACCGCGGTGTCGACCGCCTCGCATCCCAAGCCGCTGCAGGACGTCAAGCTCGACGTCAAGGGACTCTACGCCAACTCGCCCGTGTCGGCGATCGCTTGCCTTTTGATCGGCATCGCCAATGGCGCCTGGGGCACGCTCGGCGCCGTCTACGGCGCGCGCATCGGTATCTCCACGGCCGAAATCGCCTTGATGATGAGCCTGGTGGTCGTCGCCGGTGCTGCCATGCAACTTCCGGCCGGGCGCCTCTCCGACAAGACCGACCGCCGTTTCGTGCTGGCCGGTGCCGCCTTCGGCGCGGCGCTGTTTGCGCTTCTCATCTTCCTGTTCGAGCCGCGCTCGGCGGTCTTCGTCCTCGTCTTCACCGCCGCCTATGGCGCTTTCGCCTACACGCTCTATTCGATCGCCGTGGCGCATGCCAACGACCACGCCCGGTCGGAAGATTTCGTCAAGGTATCGGGCGGGCTGCTGCTGCTTTACGGCTTCGGCACCATGATCGGGCCATTGCTGGCCGCCGCCCTGATGGGCTGGATGCGCCCGGAGGGCCTGTTCCTGGCGACAGCCTTCGCGCATCTGTCGCTGGCCGGCTACACGCTGCTGCGCATCAGCCGCCGCGCGCCGGTGCCGATCGGAGATCGCGATGCCTTCAAGACGCAGCCGGCCGACCGTTCGGTGACCCCCGAAGCATTGCGGCTCGATCCGAGAAGAAAAGCAGAAGCAAACAGTTGAGATTTGAAAAACTTTGCCTCACAAATGAGGCATGATGTTTTCCGACGCCTTCATGGCGATCGCCGACCCCAATCGGCGCCATCTTCTGGAAGAACTTCGACGCGGTCCGAAGACCGTCAACGAATTGGCGGCCGGGCTGCCAGTCTCCCGCCCGGCGGTATCACAGCATCTGAAAGTGTTGCTCGACGCCGGACTGGTCAATGCCAAGGCTGAAGGCACGCGCCGTGTCTATACGGTGAGCAATGCCGGCTTCCTCAGACTCAACATCTGGCTCGATCAATTCTGGGAAGCCTGATCCTCTTCGATCGGCAGCCACAGTACTTAGGGTTCCATCCGCAAAAACTTGCCGAGCAGATCGAGCAACACCCTGGTCCCATGCTCGCGTGTGTCGGACGTGTCATGGCCATCGAGGAAAGCGCCCTGCTCGGTCAGCACCAGGCGCGTGCCCTTGTCCTCGGCAAAAAGTTCGATCGTGGCCAGCGACACCGAAATTCTGACATCGCCGAACAGCATGTCGTAGCTGTAGACGATGCGCTGATCCTGCACGATGTCCTGATAGGTGGCGGTGTAGACATGGATCGGCCCATCCTTTGGTCCACCAGCGTTGATCTCCTTGCCGCCGACGCGAAAGTCCATCTCGAAGCGGCCAGGCATGGGATTGTCTGGATCGGTGAACCATTGTCGCTTGGCGTCAGGGTTGCTAAGCGCGAAGAAGACTTTCGCCGGCGCGGCCGGATAGAAGCGCTCGATGACAAAAGTGGAATGAACGACGGAACGTTCGGTCACGGTTGGGTCCTCGTTGGTCAGCTTGATGGATTCTGCGGAATGAAGGTGCCACCGCGATAGCTGGCGCCGAAATAGACCTCGACGCTGCGCAACTCGTCGCCCCGAAACGAATGCAGTTCGGTGTTGCGAAAGGTCTTTCCTTCAAGCGTCTCGTAGCTGTATCGAACGAATACGTCATTGCCGTCTTCGCAGATCCGCTCGATCGTCATCGACCGGAACAGCTTGCCGTTCGGCCAGCAGCGCGCGAAATAGGCCTTGCGATCGATGGCGTCGTCATAGGGGCTGGTGAAGGTGAAATCGTCGGCCAGGGCCGCCTCCATGACGGCGCGGTCGCCGGCCTGAAAGGCCGCGAAATAGCCGCGGACCAGATCGGATTTTCTCTTTGACATGGCATGCTCCTCTTCATTTCTCCGCAAGAAAGTCGCCGAGCCTATCCAGCCGGCGTTCCCATGAGAGACGCCGCTCGTTGATCCAGTGCTCGGCCGCGCGCAGTGCCTTCGGCTCGATCTGGCAGGTGCGCACCCGTCCCACTTTTTGCGTGCGCACGAGGCCGCTCGCCTCCAGGAGATTGAGGTGCTGGATCACCGCCGACAGCGACATCGCCAGCGGCTCGGCCAACTGGCTCACCGACGCCGGGCCGCGTGATAGCCGGTCGACCATCTGCCGCCGCGCCGGATCGGCGAGCGCCTGGAACATCAGGTCGAGTTGGGCGGGATCGTGCAACATTGCGATCAGCCGTTGTTGTAGGGAAAGAACTTGAAGTAAGGCTGCGCCTCCTCGATCACCCTGGCGAAGGCGGCGCGCCGCAGCAGGCGGTCGTGATAGCGCTTCACGGCGGGATACCTATCGCCGAACGGTTCGACCTTGTTGGCATAGAAGAGCGCCGGAGACGCCGCGCAATCGGCCATGGTGAAGGCATCGCCCACAGCCCATTCGCTCGACTGCATCTCCCGTTCGATGATGGCGTAGGAATTGCGCAACTGGCTCCGCGCCTGTTCGACACCGAATGGATCGGTGTTGTCGAGGGGCCGCAACCTGTCACCGACGATCTTCTGCATCGGCTCCTGCACATAGAAATCATAGAAGCGGTCGGCCTGGCGGACGGCCAGCGCCAGGTCGACGTCGGCTGGAATGAGTTCGGCCGGTCCCGGATAGTGCGCGGCCAGATATTCCACGACGATGGTCGATTCCAGCACCGTCCGGTCACGCGCGTCGTCGCGCAGCGCCGGCATCTTGCCGGTCGGCGAAACCTTCAGAAAGGCCGCGCGCGATTGCTCATCGCCTAGATCGACGATGACAGACGCAAATGGCGTGGCGTTCTCATAGAGTGCGATCAGCGGCTTCCAGCAGAAGGAGGCCAGCGGATGGAAATGCAGCGTCAGGGACATTCTTGTGCTCATCTGTTCCGCGGCAACACTGAAGCATCTACTTAACTATTGCGGCAGGCCTCGCTCGTCAAGGCCCGCCCGCGAGGTCTCAGCTGGATCGAACATGCTCGATGATGGCAGCTTCAAAATCAGGCCAGTCATCCGGATGCAGTTCGTGACCGCCGCCTTCGACACGAATGAGTTTCGCGCCGGCAACAGCTTGGGCCAAGGCCTCGCCATGCTCGACCGGAAAGATCGGATCCGACGTGCCGTGGATGACAAGAAGCGGCGCCGCCAGTTCGTGCAGACGACCCTTCCATCGGTCATTGCCGTTGAGCATGAAATGATTGGTGGCGCTGAGCAAGCCGCCGGACCTGGTATAATCCCGCTCGATGAATGCCCTCATCCCGGTCTCGTCGAACAGATGCGCGGTGCTGGCGATCGCGCGTGCATCGCTGACCATGAAGTCGATGACTTGGCGGCGGTCCGCCCAGTCGACTTTGGCCCCATAGGCCGAATGCTCCATATAGGCGTCGGTCGTTTGCGGCAGATGCGAAGTGTCGGTGCCCAGGGGCGAACTGCTGATCACGGTCAGCGAAGCGACGCGCGAAGGGTGCCGGAGCGCGACAAGCTGCGCGATCATGCCGCCCATCGACATGCCCGCGACATGCGCATTGCCGATGCCATGGCTGTCGAGAACGGCTATCGCGTCGTCAGCCATGTCGTCGAAAGTGTAGGGCGGCTGTCCCACCGGATATTTGGTCGACCGGCCGGTATCGCGATTGTCGTAGCGGATCACGTAAAGGCCGGCATCCGCGAGCTTCCGGCAAAACGCCTCCGGCCACCACAGCATCGAGGCCATCGCGCCCATGATCAGCAGCAGGGCGGGATCGGCCCGATCGCCAAAGGCTTCGGATACGATCTCGGGACGATCATTGCTCGTCATTTCATGGCCTCCTAAACTGATTGCATTTTGCAATCGGTTGCACGATATTAAAACCGATACGATAATGCAACCGGTTTTGNGGAGAAAATCGGATGACCCTCGATCGCCGGTCCGGCTGCCCGATCAACCTTTCGCTCGAGGTGTTCGGCGACCGCTGGAGCCTGATCATCCTGCGCGACATGATTTTTGGCGGCAGGCGCCATTTTCGCGAGCTGCTCAACGGGTCGATGGAAGGCATTGCCTCCAACATCCTCGCCGACCGTTTGAAGCGGCTGATGGAGCTCGGCATGCTGACCAAGGCGGACGACCCCAGCCACAAGCAGAAGGCGATCTACAGCCTGACCGAGATGGCCATCACGCTGGTGCCCATCCTCGCCCATCTCGGCGCCTGGGGCCGCGTCTGGCTGCCGACCAGCGAGGAACTCTCGATCCGTGCCGAACTCCTGGAAAAGGGCGGCCCTCCAATGTGGGAGAAATTCATGGACGAATTGCGCCATGAGCATCTCGGCACACCCCTCGATACTGCGCCCGGCTCCTCCGTCCGCGCGACGCTGCAGGCCGCCTATGAAGCGGTGGTTACCGAAAAGGCCCGCAACACCAGCCCGGCTGCCTGACCAACTATTTTCCCCGTTGAAAGGCCGGCTCTGCTACAAAGGATGGAAATCACACTTCACGGGATAGGATAGACTCTTGGTTGAGAACTCTAGGGACACTGCCCGCGCGCGTGCCGATCTGCGCTTCAAGAAGCAGGAAGAGGCGGCGACGGTCCGGCAGAAAGCCATGGCCGAATACGTCGCTGAGAGCGATGCCCGCAAGGCCAAGACCGACAAGCTGCGGGCGCTGCGGCTGGCGAAGGAAGCCGAAGATCTAGCCAACGCGCCTGCTGCACCTGCCAAGAAGCCGGCTCGCGCCAAGAAAAAATAACCCCGTCTCTCTGCCAATGCCTCGTCCTGGATCGAGCGGTCGTGACGCATCCGACAGGCGCGCCTTTAATCCCGCTGCTTCGCAGGAAGCAATTTCAACCGAAAGCGGGATTGCCTGGTCCGGCTGGCAGATGATTGGGCTGTTCAACAGGAGATTGCCATGACCGCGCTGTCGCTCGAAAAAGCCGTCGAGATCATAAATGCCGCCTTCGCCAGGGGCGCCGATCTCAACCTCAAGCCGCTCGGCGTCTCGGTGCTCGACGCTGGCGGGCACCTGGTCGCCTTCCAGCGCCAGGACGGAGCCTCGTTCCTGCGCCCGCAAATGTCGGCCGGCAAGGCTTATGGCGCGCTGGCGATCGGCATGGGCTCGCGCAAGGTCGAGGCCTTCGCCAAGGAGCGCCCGCATCTGGTTGCCGGCATTTCCGACGTTTCGGGGGGACGCGTGCTGCCGGTCGTCGGCGGCGTGCTGATCCGCGACAAGGCAGGGAGTGTCGTCGGCGCTGTAGGCATTTCCGGCGACACGTCGGACAATGACGAGGCGGCCGCGATTGCCGGCATCGAAGCCGCCGGCTTCACCGCCGATCCGGGCTGAGGCTCCGGTCTAATTCAAATTGATGTCGCGGCTGGCCGACCGCATCGACACCGCGAACCCGGCCAGCACGTCGAACAGCGCGATGATCATCAGCGTGAAGAAGATGGAGTGCGCGGCACCCTTCACCAGCAGGAACTCGACCAGGAAGGCAACGAAGACAAGCGTCGACAACAGATGGTCCATGATCGAGGCGGTGGTTGTGCGCGCCGACTTCACCATTTCAAGGAAGAGAAAAATCAGCCCGATCAGCACGATCAGGTCGCCGAGCGTCATCGAGAACACCCCGCCCGACATCATGCGGAACGAGAACATCTCGCTCGCCCACGGATCGTCGCCGCCGCCGAATATACCGAGCAGGCCGAGATTGTAGAGCACGAAAGGCACGATCAAAAGCGGGACGGCACCGAACATCTGGCGTCTCCATATGGGGGCACCTTCTGTAGAATGCCCCACAGGCACGGCGTCAAGATTTTTCGTGCACGGCCGCAAACACGGTCGAATACCGGATGCAATAACCATGTCAGCCGGTTGCCCGGCCGACATGAAAAACGAGAGACGAAAACTCAGCGCTTGAAGTAGCCGGCGCGCACGGCGAGGCCAAACGCAAAAGACCGGCCAAACGCCGGTCTTTTGTACATAGTCTAGCCTTCGGAAAAGCTGGTCTCAGCTTTCCTTGGGCGTCAGCACCTGGCGACCGCGATACATGCCGGTCTTCAGGTCGATGTGGTGCGGGCGGCGCATTTCGCCGGAGTTCTTGTCCTCGACATAGGTCGGGGCCTTGAGGGCGTCGGCCGAGCGGCGCATGCCGCGCTTGGACGGAGAGGTTTTGCGTTTCGGAACGGCCATGGATGTGCTCCACTACATGGTCAAAAGCCCCGCCCGCCCTCGTGAAAGGGCCATGTCGGGGCCTAAATCTGAGAAAGTCGGGTGCCTATACACGCCTGACACCGTTTTGGCCAGCACCGCGGTGAATCTTTTTTATACCGGCTAGTCTAGGCAGCCGACATAGGCGCCGGAGCGGCCGGCGCGCCGCTCGATCAGATTGGCGAGCCTTCTCAAACCCGGCCCTGGTTTTGCGGGATTGCGGGCGATCGGATTGGGCAGCGTGACGGCGAGAAGGGCCGCCTGCCGTCTGGACAGCTGCTTTGCCGAAATGCCGAAATGGTGCTGCGCCGCCGCCTCGATGCCGTAGATGCCGGGTCCCCACTCGGCGATGTTGAGGTAGATCTCCATAATGCGCCGCTTCGACATCACCGCGTCGAAATAGACGGCCAGCGGCAGTTCGATGACCTTGCGCACAGAGCCCAGCGGCCGCGACCACAGGAAGAGGTTCTTCACCGTCTGCATGGTGATGGTCGAGGCACCACGCGTCGCCTCGCCGGCCAGCGCATCGTCGACGACCCCCCTGAGTTCGCCGAGGTCGACGCCGCGGTGAAAGCAGAACTGCCCGTCCTCCGACATGATGACGGAATGGGCGAGCACAGGCGCGACGTCATCGATCGACACCCAGCGCCGGTCGTAGCCGGAGAATGTCGCAAGGTCCTTCAGCATCAGCGTCGACACAGGATGCACGAAGAACGGTAGGTAGAGAAAGGTCAGCACCACCGGGATAAGCGCCAGCACGGCGGCCACGACGATGCCGCGCCGGACCCAGCGCCTGAGACTGCGGCGGCTCACGCCTCGCGATCTCGTCGCCATGTCCAGCTTTTCGGTCTCATGATCGACGATCGGTTCCGCCAAGCCGCCCAACCCATGCCAGAGAACTCGTTTTGAAACTGGCTCCTGTCAGTCATGTGACGGTCATGTGACGCTGTTTTCGAGAACCGGAGCGGAGCGTACATTCGAGTACGTGAACACCGGAAGCGCGGAAACACCTTCAGATGACCGCAGGAGATGAGTTTCCAAACGGGCTCTTACTGCCCCGGCATAATGGCGCTTGCCTTCTTGCGCAACGTCTGAGTGTCGGCTACCGGTCCCGGCCATGACGAATGACGACGAAATGGCGTTCGAAATGGCGCTCATTAGGCGCGCGGCCGCCGTCGAGGTGATGCTGCGCCGCTTGCTCGACGACCGACCGCTTTCGGGCGAGATCGCGCGGCCCGATCGTCTGATGGCGGCGATGCGCCATGGCGTGTTGAACGGCGGCAAGCGCCTGCGCCCCTTCCTGGTCATGGAAAGTGCCGCCCTGTTTTCCGCCGATGGCGAAGCGGCGTTGCGTGTCGCGGCGGCGCTCGAATGCGTGCATTGCTATTCGCTGATCCACGATGACCTGCCGGCCATGGACGATGATGACCTGCGCCGCGGCCAGCCGACCGTGCACAAGGCCTTTGACGAAGCCACTGCCATCCTGGCCGGCGACGCCTTATTGACTCTGGCCTTCGACATCATCGCCGGCGAAGCGACGACGCTGCCGGCGGGGCGCCGCGCGGCCCTGGTGCTGGCGCTCGCCCGCGCCGCCGGGGCCGGTGGCATGGTCGGCGGCCAGAAACTGGACCTCGAAGCCGAACAGGTGCGACCGGACGAGGCCGGCATCATAACGTTGCAGGCGATGAAGACCGGCGCACTGATCCGCTTCGCCTGCGAGGCGGGTGCGATCCTGGCCGGCGCACAGCCGGATGACCTGGAAAGGCTTGCCGAGTTCGGTTCGGCGATCGGCCTAGCCTTCCAACTGGCCGACGACTTGCTGGATCTGACGGCCGACGCCAAGCAGATGGGCAAGGCGACCGGCAAGGATGCCGCCGCGGGCAAGGGTACGCTGGTGGCCTTGCACGGCGCGGATTGGGCACGCAAGCAGCTCGACGGCCTCGTCGGCCAGGCGCACGCGCTGCTCGAACCCTATGGCGAAAATGCCGCCCTGCTAAAGGCCGCGGCGATCTTCGTCGCAACCCGTAACAGCTGACGGCAGGCTCATATGGGTTGCGCGGTGCACCTGCGGTTGTGCCAACGAAATCTTAATGTAACTGAAGCGTAATCCCGATCCTTAGAATGATGCGTATGTGTTGGGGTTGCGCATGCCGGAATATTCTTCCTTCATCCGGTCCGTCCGGATACGTTATCTTTCAGGATTGTTGGTTTTCGCGCTGGCTTCAGCCGCCATCATGGTTTCGCTCAATCGCGTCAATTCCTTGCGCCATGAAATCGATGCGCTGAGCAGCAATCTCGTCATTTTTACCCGCGATCTGCGCAACGCCACCAGCTTCGCCGAGACAACCAGTTCCGCCTGGCGGATCGAGACGCGCGATGCGCTGACGGCTTCGGCGCGAGACCATTCCGAGCGGCTGACCGGCGAGATCGAGACGTTGACCGCCCAGCTCGCCGCGATCCGCCCGCGCCTGTCGGCCAAGACCGTCAGCGAGCTCGCAGCCGCTTCGGTCAATGGCGACCTGTTCTGGTCGCCGCGAGACATGGTCCGCAACTTCAACCTGATGTCGGTGGCGCAAAAGACCGATGAATGGAGCCCTCGCGAGATCCGCAACCAGAACGACCTGTTCGTTCAGCCCATGCTGGTGCGTGTCCGCACCGCGATGGACGACGAACGCCATCAGGCGGATGCCTCTAGCGACCGGCTGCTTTTGTGGGCCAGCGGCCTGTTGTTTGCCGTCCTGGGCATCGTCGCTTTCTGGATCTTCCGGCCGATGGAACAGGCAATCCGTCGCGCCTTCGCCCAGTCTGCCGAATCCTTGTTCAAGGCAGAGGCCGCCGATCGTGCCAAGTCGGAATTCCTGGCCAATATGAGCCACGAGATCCGCACACCGATGAACGGCGTGCTCGGCATGGCCGAATTGCTGGCCAAGACCGAGCTCAACCCGCGCCAGAAGACGTTCACCGACGTTATCGTCAAGTCGGGCAACGCGCTGCTCACCATCATCAACGACATCCTCGACTTCTCGAAGATCAATGCCGGGCAGTTGACGCTCGACCCAGCCCCCTTCCGCCTCTCGGAAGCGGTGGAGGATGTGGCGACGCTTGTCTCGGCGCGTGTCGCCGAGAAGAACCTGGAACTTATCGTGCGCGTCGACCCCAGGCTGCCGGCCTATGTGGTCGGCGACGCCGGCCGCTTCCGGCAAATCGTCACCAACCTGGTCGGCAATGCGGTGAAATTCACCGAGAAGGGCCATGTGCTGATCGATGTCGGCGGCGAAACCGTCAACGACGTCGTCCAGCTCAAGCTGCGCGTCGAGGACACCGGCATCGGCATCCCGGCCGAGAAATTGCAGAACGTGTTCGAGAAGTTCGCCCAGGTCGATGGCTCGTCGACCCGCCGTCACGAAGGCACCGGCCTTGGGCTCGCCATCGCCGCCCGTCTCGTCGACCTGATGGCCGGCAAGATCGGCGTCGAGAGCGAGATCGGCCGCGGCTCCGTCTTCTGGTTCGCCGTGCCGCTGCCGGTCCACCGCGCCGAGGCGCGCGACGCCATCGTGCCGGTCGACGTCACCGGTGCGCGTGTGCTGGTCATCGATGACAATCCGGTCAACCGCGAGATCCTGCTCGAACAGCTCAGAAGCTGGAGCTTCGACTGCGCCGCCGCCGAAAGCGGCGCGGTTGGTCTCGCCTTCCTCGATCGCGCCTGCCAGCTCGGCGCCAGCGTCGACTGCATCATCCTCGATTATCAGATGCCCGGCATGAACGGCGCCGATGTCGCCCGGGCCATCGCCGCCGACAGCCGGCTGTCCACCATCCCGGTCGTTATCCTGACCTCGGTCGACCAGGTCGATTTCGGCAAGATGATCATCGACTTCGGCATAGATCGGAAGAGCACACGTCTGAACTCNTGCCTCAGCCGGCGCCGCCGGCCTTCACGGTTATCCGCGGCCCCGCCATGCCGATCGCGGCAATGCCGGAATCGAATGCCGCGCCGAACATCCCGATCGACATCCTCATCGCCGAGGACAATGACGTGAACCAGATGGTGTTCGGCCAGATCCTCAATGGGCTGGGCTTGAGCTACCGCATCGCCGGCAATGGCCGCACGGCGGTCGAGATGTACCGGTCGCTGCATCCGAGGCTGGTTCTGATGGACGTCTCGATGCCGGAAATGAACGGCTACGAGGCGACACGCGCCATCCGGGCGATCGAGGCATCGTCGGGTGGCCACATCCCCATCATCGGCGTCACCGCGCATGCGCTGAAGGGCGACCGCGACAAGTGCATCGAGGCCGGCATGGACGACTATCTGCCCAAGCCCGTTTCGCCCGATCGACTCGGCGCCAAGATCGGCACCTGGCTCAGCGAGACGGTGGTGGCCAAGACGGCCTGAACTCCGTCCGGCGTCAGACGGTTGCGTCCAGATGGTAGCGGCCCATCCAGTCGAGGCTTGTCGCGTCGGCGAGCTTCGCGACAGCCGGTTTCACATCGCCGGCGTTCGGCGGCTGTAGGCCCAAGGCCTGACAGATGGAAATCAGCGTTGCCGCCGGGCTGCTTGAAAGCCACTCGTAGCCAATCCGCAGCGGCGTTATGTCTTGCTCGGCGAACCATGTGTTCCACGCTGCGTCATATGCTTCGAGCTTGGCGACTTCATCCCTGATACGCTGGAAGTCGTACCGTGGTTCTCCTGGCGATCCGACCCTTTCGATCTCCGTTCCATCGGAAGCGACGTGCCAAAGGCCGGTCTGCTCCGCCTTGACCAGGGAGACAGCCTGCGCAAGCTTGTTCTCACGCGACAGATGCACATAGAGAACGCGACCGAAAGCCCTTTCGAAACGCGCCTTGTCCGACGCAAGCCCCGGAAAGATCCGGTCGAGGATCGCTGAAAGCTCGTCCAGGTTTTCTCGCATCAGGCGCAGACCGAAGATTTCCGTACCACCCTTGCCGGCATCGATCGCCGCATTGAGATACGCAAGCTGGAATTCAGGCTCGCCCATCAGGTCGCGAGGGGGCAGGTTCCATTCTTCGGCCCACTCCGACACATCCTGCCGCCGATAGAATGAGTGTGGATCGCCGGTCGTTCTGGTGGCCGCCAGCAGTTTGCACAGCAAGGTACTGCCGGTTCTAGGCGTGCCGCAGATAATGTACGCGTCGAACATCGCTGTCCCTGTAGCTGTCGAAGGCGGGCCAGCCCACCGGCCCGGCGCCGCTATCGCTGAAATCGTTGCTGGATACGATGGCGCATTCAAGCGGCGTGAGCCCGTGCAGCCCAACCCTCCTAGGCTACCGGTTGCGCACCACCACGCAGGCGCCACCGATGCTTTGCAGTTTCTGGCAGATGACATTGGCGGCGGCGCGGTCGTCGATGCCGATGCGGACCGCGTAGATGCCGCGCCGGCCGATCGGCGTACGCACTCGGCTGACCACCGGATCATGCCCGGCAAGCAGNCGGAAATTGCCCGCCACCTGGATGCCCCATGGCTTGATATTGATCGAGGCCATCGCCACGGTTCTGGACATGATCACCGGCAGCTTGCGGCAGGCGACCGCGAAATCCAGCTTGGCATCGAGTGGCTCGACTTTGCCGGCATAGGCCCGGTCGGTGAACTTGTCGACCGGCTCGCCCATCACGTCGAAGACATAGCTTTCCGTCTCCATCGGCAGGAAGCCACCAGAATTCAGCCAGCGCGACACCCGGCTCTCGCCGGCATTGTAGGCAGCGGCCGCCAGACCGAGATTGCCATAGCCGGCCTTCATTTCCGCGAGATATCTAGCCGACGCCGGAATCGCCTGGTTGATGTCGAAGGAATTTTCCAGCCCCCGCATCTTGGCGGTGCCCGGCATGAACTGGGCGATGCCTTCGGCGCCGACAGGGCTCACCGCGTTGGGATCGAACCGGCTTTCCTTCCAGATCAGGCGGGCGAAGAAATCCCGGGGCAGGCCGTTCTGGTCGGCATGCGCCTGGATCAGGTTACAGACCTTGTCGATCAGCCGCTGCTTGGCCGATTGCGGTGGATCCGCCTGGGCAAGCGTCGACCAGGCCATACCACACAGGAAGNTCGATCAGCCGCTGCTTGGCCGATTGCGGTGGATCCGCCTGGGCAAGCGTCGACCAGGCCATACCACACAGGAAGATCAGCGCCGCCCACAGGAAACGCCGCATCTGGCTTACTCTGCCGCAGCCTTGCCGCCCCGACCGAAGCGCTGGTCAATATAGTCGGCGACCATTTTCTCGAAATCCGCCGCGATCGACGGCCCGCGCAGCGTCGCCGCCTTCTTGCCGTCGACGNGTCGATCAGCCGCTGCTTGGCCGATTGCGGTGGATCCGCCTGGGCAAGCGTCGACCAGGCCATACCACACAGGACAATCAGCGCCACCCAGGGGAAACGCCGCATCTGGCCTACTCTGCCGCGGCCTTGCCGCGACCAAACCGTTGCTCGATATAGTCAGCGACCATTTTCTCGAAATCCGCCGCGATCGACGGCCCGCGCAGCGTCGCCGCCTTCTTGCCGTCGACGAAGACCGGCGCGGTCGGCGTTTCTCCGGTGCCGGGCAGCGAAATGCCGATATCGGCATGCTTGGATTCACCGGGACCGTTGACGATGCAGCCCATCACCGCGACCTTGAGGTTCTCGACGCCCGGGTATTTCTCCCGCCACACCGGCATGTTCTTGCGCAGGTCCGCCTGGATGTTCTGCGCCAGTTCCTGGAACACGGTGGAGGTGGTGCGGCCGCAGCCGGGGCAGGCCGCGACGATCGGCACGAACTGCCGGAATCCCATGGTCTGCAGCAGTTCCTGCGACACCTGCACCTCGCGGGTGCGATCACCATTCGGCTCCGGCGTAAGCGAGATGCGGATGGTGTCGCCGATGCCTTGTTGCAAGAGGATGCCCATGGCCGCGGAGGACGCGACGATGCCTTTGGAGCCCATGCCGGCCTCGGTGAGGCCGAGATGCAGCGCATGGTTGGAACGCGTCGCAAGCTCGGTGTAGACGGCGATCAGGTCCTGCACGCCGCTGACCTTGGCCGACAGGATGATCTTTTCGCGGCCAAGGCCGATCTCTTCGGCCATCTCGGCCGACAGGATCGCCGACTGCACGATCGCCTCGCGCGTCACTTCCTGCGCCGTCAGCGGGAAACCCTTGTCCTGGTTGTCGTCCATCAGCCGCGTCAGAAGCTCCTGGTCGAGCGAACCCCAGTTGACGCCGATACGCACCGGCTTGTCGTGCTTGATTGCCATTTCGACGATATCGGTGAACTGCCGGTCCTTCTTGTCCTTGAAGCCGACATTGCCCGGATTGATGCGGTATTTGGCCAGCGCCTCGGCGCAGGCCGGATGATCGGCGAGCAACTTGTGGCCGATATAGTGGAAGTCGCCGACCAGCGGCACGTTGATGCCAAGCCGCAGCAAGCGCTCGTGAATGCGCGGCACGGCGGCCGCGCTCTCGTCGCGGTCGACGGTGATGCGCACGATCTCGGAGCCGGCGCGGTGCAGCGCCGCGACCTGCGCGACTGTCTGGTCGATATCGGCAGTGTCGGTGTTGGTCATCGACTGAACGACCACCGGCGCGCCGCCGCCGACGACCACGCCGCCGACATCGACGCCGACCGAGGTGCGGCGGGGGAAGGGAGAAGAAAAATATCCGGTCATGCCGGCAGCCTTTGTCTCTGAGCGCTATGCGTCTCTCTTGAAGCGCATGCGTCCACCTGGACGCACAAGCCGGGCCGATGCGCTGAAGTCCGGCATGAGGTGGAGGAGCAAGGATGGCTTGTCAATGGCGACAGGTCGCCACTGGCAGCAATTGGTCACGGCCGGGACCTGAACAGCACACGACCTGGCGGCGGCCAGGTGGGCAAAATAGGTCCGAAGGATATTAGTTTCCGCTTATGGTGCAGCGCTGAAAATCGAAATCACTGCACCGGCGGCTGGCGCCGCCGGTAAGGAAGACCGCCAGTGGTGAGCGGCTATGTCAGGTGAGGATCAATGCGTGGTTGGTTGCGCCCTCAGTTTCTCAATCGCATCCTTGAGTGCCAGCTTGCGTCGCTTGAGATTTCCGATTTCGAGGTCGTCAACCGACGGGTGGTTCATCGCGTCATCGATTTCGCGTTCGATGTCGCCGTGTTTCCGCTGCAACTCATCAAGATGGGATGCAAGAGACATGATTGGTTCTCCCTTTCATGGTTTCCTCGATTGCAGCCGCCTAGGCACGTCCACCGCAGGTCGTATCTGTGACGGCACAATGACAGTGTGCCACCATCGAGCGGCGATGTCGAATGCTGCGTGGTAGCATTCCACGACAACGTGAAATGTGATATGGGCTGCGCGCCGGTGGCAGAAATTGCCGCCCCCGCCCAACCAGGCCCAGTTTTGGGCGCCGCAGACGTGCAGACGGTAGAGAATGTCCGATCAGGAACAGGCCGATACTCGCCTCGAATTTTCCCGGCTGAAGCAGGAACACGCCGATTTCGACGCCGCGATCAACGCGATGATCGCCATGAATTGCGACCCGCTGCAGATCCAGCGCATGAAAAAGAAGAAGCTGTTCCTCAAGGACCGGCTGATGAAGCTGGAAGACAGGATCATTCCAGACATCATCGCCTGAGACGCGAGCGCCCGCGCCGCCGGCGCTTTCCGCCTATGCGCCGATCGAGAGCCCAGCGGCGCGGCCGCGCAGCAGGCCGATGAGATCGGCGGTGCGCTCCTCCGACGTATCGATCGGAACCACCAGGCACATCGTCGCCTCGACCTTGCCTGGCGCTGAAAAAACCGGCACGGCGAGGCATTTCGTATAGGCGTCGACCAGGCCCGAGGTGACGCAGTAGCCGGTTACCCCTGCCTTTGCGATGTCGGCGATGAAATCGTCGAGCCGCAGCTTGCGCCCGTCAGGCAGCACGAGATCGTCATCAGACACCATGGCTTCGACCGCGGCTCTATCCTGCCCCGCAAGCAATAGCCGGCCAGACGCGGTCCAGGGCAGCGGTATCTGCAAGCCAGTGGCCGAACTGATGCGGAACGGCCTGCTACCAGGGCTGGAATGGACGATCGTATAGCGGCCGCTCTGCAGCATGCACAATTCCGAGGTCTCGCCCGTCTCGCGCGACAGATGATCGACCTCCTGGCGCCCGCGCCGCAACAAATCGTTGCCGCGCACATAGTCCATTCCGTAGAGGTAGAGCTTCTTGCCGAAATAGACGCGATTGCCATCACCGGCCATTTCCAGGAGGCCGGCATCGACCAGCGACCGCACCAGCGTGTAGGTGGTCGAACGCGGCGCATTGACGCCCTTGGCGAG
This sequence comes from Mesorhizobium sp. LNHC229A00, assembly GCF_000502415.1. Classification (NCBI taxonomy): domain Bacteria; kingdom Pseudomonadati; phylum Pseudomonadota; class Alphaproteobacteria; order Hyphomicrobiales; family Phyllobacteriaceae; genus Mesorhizobium; species Mesorhizobium sp. LNHC229A00. The sequence goes on along the minus strand of NZ_AYWQ01000013.1, from coordinate 49,232 downwards.
ATCACCAATGCCGATCGCACGCTGCGTAGTGTGAAGGAACTCCAGGATCTCCAGGACCCGGTTGAGGCCCTTTTCACGAGAGCCCGGTACCTTCTCGTCGGCCGAAGCAGCCAAAACACTCCCATCTTGCATTGTCGATTCCCGGTGCTAGTATCTGTCTTGTACAGGATACATGTGTCTCTTGTAATAGACAACCTGTGATAATCATTGCCGCGTGTATGGCCTGTGCATAGGGGAACACAACACGAAAGGAGGTCGCCGTGAACGACACATCCGGAAGACGTGATTTTCTGAAATTGGGAATGGCGGGACTTGCCACGGCCGGCGTCCTGACAGCCGTCGATGCGCGGAAGGCCGCCGCACAGGCCGCATCCGACAGCCTGTTGCGCACCGTGCTCGACAGAGGCAAGCTGATTGTCGGGACCGGCAGCACCAACGCACCCTGGCATTTCGAGAACGATGCCGGCGAACTGGTCGGCATGGACATCACCATGGGCCGCATTCTCGCCAAGGGCCTTTTCGACGACCCGACCAAGGTCGAGTTCGTCATGCAGGATCCGGCCCAGCGCATTCCCAACGTGACCACCAACAAGGTCGACATTACTATTCAGTTCATGACCATGACGGCGCAGCGCTCGCAGTTGATCAATTTCTCCCGGCCCTACTATGTCGAAGGCGTTGCCTTGCTGACCCTGCCGACCGCCGAGAACAAGACCTTCGACAAGCTGCTGGCCGGTGGTTCGGCGACACGCATTTCCATCCTGCAGAATGTCGACGCCGAAAGCTCGGTCCACTACGCTCTGCCGCAGGCCCAGGTGTTGCAGATCGACACCCAGGCGAACGTGCTGCAGGCGCTGGAATCCAAGCGCGCCGACGCCGCCGCGGTCGACTTGTCCACCGTGCGCTGGCTCGCCTCGCGCAATCCCGACAAGTATTTCGATGCCGGCAAGAGCTGGTATTCGATGCTTTACGGCGCCGCACTGCGGCAAGGCGATTTGGACTGGCTGACCTTCGTCAACCAGACTTTCACCATCGCCATGTTCGGCCATGAATCGGCGCTCTATGACGCCGCCTTCAAGGACTATTTCGGCCAGGAGCCGCCGGCGCGTCACCCGGGCTTCCCGGTCATCTGATCCCGGATTGCGGAAGGGTGGCGTTGTCGCCCTTCCGCAATCGACTCGAGGTCCTTCACACCGAGGCGGATGCATGGGCTATGCCCTTAACTTCAACCTGATCTGGCGGCACTTCGACAAGCTCTGGGGCGGCCTGCTGCTCAGCCTCGAGCTTGCCGTGATCTCGATCGCCATCGGCGTCGTCATCGGGCTGGTGCTGGCGGTCTGGTACGTCTCGGCCGGACGAGTGGTGCGGGCGGTGATCGCCGCTTATGTCGAATTCATCCGCAATGTGCCGCTGATCCTGCTGGTCTATCTCGTCTTCTACGGCCTGCCGACCGTGGTCGACCTAGCTTACAGCGCACCAACCTCGTTTGTATTGACCCTGTCGGTCTATAGCGGCGCCTATCTGGTCGAGGTGTTTCGCTCCGGGCTCGAGGCTGTCCCGCGCGGCCAGCTCGACGCCGGCAAGGCGATCGGCCTGACGCCGTGGCAAAGGCTGTTGCACGTGCGTCTGCCGACCATGCTGCGCATCACGCTGCCGGCGCTCTCCAACACTTTCATCTCGCTGTTCAAGGACACCTCGATCGCCTCGGTCATCTCGGTGCCCGAACTCACCTTCGGCGCCCAGTGGATCAACTTCAACACATTCCGCATCGTCGAGGTCTACCTGGTCACGACGGCGATGTATCTGGTAACCGGCTATGCGCTGCTTTTCGGGCTGCGGCTCGTCGAGCGCCGATTCAGGGCGGCGCGCTGACATGCTGAGCCAGATCCTCTACGCACTGCCCTTCCTTGCCGAAGGCTTCGCCGTGACCTTGTGGGTGTCGCTGCTGGTCGTGGTGCTGTCGCTCATCGCCGGCGTCCTGCTGGGCGTCGGCCTGGTCTATGGTCCCGCTCCTTTGCGCTGGGCAGTGCGCATCTTCTCGGACACCATTCGCGGTATTCCGATCCTGGTGCTGATGTTCTTCGTCTATTACGGCCTGCCTGCAATCGGGCTGCATCTGCCGTCGTTCTGGGCCGCGGTGTCCGCGCTCACCCTGTTCAAGACGGCGCAGGTCATCGAATACCTCAGGGGCGCGGTCGGCTCGATCCCGAAGGGACAGTCCGAGGCCGCGATGGCGATCGGGTTGACCTTTCGCCAGAGGCTCACCTACGTCATCTTTCCGCAGGCCTTCAGGCGCTTCCTGCCGCCCTGGATCAATGGCGTCACCGACGCGGTCAAGGGCAGCGCGCTGGTGTCGCTGCTCGGCATCACCGATTTGATGCAGGCCATCAACCAAGTTATCGGCCGCACCTACGAAGCGATGCCGCTCTATATACTGGGCGCGCTCCTCTATTTCGCGGTCAACTACGCACTCTCGCTCGCCAGCCGGCGGCTCGAGCGGCGTTTCTCCTTCATCCGGGAATAGCAACGATGTCCGAAGCCCCAAACGCCAGTCCCGCGCTGCTCGACGTGCGCGATGTCTCCAAAGCCTTCGGCGCCGTCGAGGTGTTGCGCTCCGTCAGCCTTCAGGTGAAGCGCGGCGAGGTGGTGACCGTCATCGGTCCTTCCGGCAGCGGCAAGACCACGCTCCTGCGCTGCGTCAACTTCCTGGAGAGCTACGACAGCGGCTCGATCCGCATCGACGGCAAGGAGGTCGGTTTTCGCGAGGCCGGAACGCGCCAGCGCCGCAGCGAGCGCGATCTTGCCGCCATGCGCGCCGAGACCGGCATGGTGTTCCAGAGCTTCAACCTCTTCCCTCACCTGACGGCGGCCGGCAACATCATGCTGGGTCTGACCAAGGTGCGCGGAAAAAGGGACGCCGAGGCGCGATCGATCGCCGAGCACTGGCTCGGGCGCGTCGGCCTTGGCCACAAGGCTGACAGCCTGCCGGCCGAACTCTCCGGCGGCCAGCAGCAGCGCGTCGGCATAGCCCGCGCCGTGGCCATGGAGCCGAAGATCCTGCTGCTCGACGAGATCACCTCCGCGCTCGATCCCGAACTCGTCGGCGAGGTGCTGGCAGTGGTGCGGAGCCTCGCCGAGGACGGCATGACCATGCTGATGGTGACCCACGAAATGGCCTTTGCCCGCGACGCTTCGAGCCGCATCGTCTTCATGGCCGATGGCGGCGTCAGCGCCGTCGGGCCGCCGAAGGAGATCCTCGCGGCGGAGACCAGCAACGAGCGCCTCCGCACTTTCCTGGCGCGCTTCCGCGCCTCGCATTTCTAAACTCAGGCGGCCAAAGCCGCCCAAGGAGCCTTCATCCATGACGCCTTATATCAGGCTCGCCGAACTCGGCCTGACGCTGCCCGAGCCGCCGACGCCCATCGCCAACTTCGTCACCCATGCCGAGAGCGGGCGGCTGATCTTCCTCTCCGGCCAGGGGCCGCTGCGCGCCGACGGCACGCTCTGCACCGGCAAGGTGGGCGAGGACGTGACGGTCGAGCAGGCTTATCAGCATGCACGGCTGACCGGGCTCAACCTGCTTGCCGTCATGCATGCCGCCGCCGGCGATCTCGGCCGTATCGTGCGCGTCGTCAAGCTGCTCGGCTTCGTCAACGCGACGCCGACCTTCAGCGACCACCCGAAAGTGGTCAATGGCTGCTCGGACCTATTCGCCGATGTCTTCGACAAGATCGGCGGCCATGCCCGCTCGGCGATCGGCGCCGGCTCGCTGCCTGGAAACATCACCGTCGAAATCGAAGCGGTCGTCGAGATCGCCGCCTGACCTGCCACCCACGGGATTAGCTCACATGAAAACCTCTTCCGATACCGGCTCCAACACCACCATCCGCGAGCGGCTGGGCTTGCGGCCGATCATCAACGTCTCCGGCACCATGACCGCGCTCGGCGCCTCCATTATCGTCCCGGAAGCGATCTCCGCCATGGCCGAAATGGCCTCGCAATGGGTGGAAATGGACGATCTGCAGCGCGCCGCGAGCACGGTCGTCGCACGCCTCACCGGCGGCGAGGCCGGCTTCATCACCGCCTGCTGCGCCAGCGGCATCACCATGGCGATCGCCGGTGCGATGACCGGAACCAACCTGCTCGCCATCGAGCGCCTGCCCGACGACACCGGCGATCTCAAATCGGAGGTCGTCATCCAGCTCGGCCACATCGTCAATTACGGCGCCCCGATCGACCAGTCGGTCCGCGTCGCCGGCGCCAGGGTGGTGCCAGCCGGCACGGTCAGCGTGACCCAGGACTATCATGTACGCGAGGCGATCAACGAGCGTACTGCCGCAGGCCTCTATGTCGTCGCCCACCATACCGTGCAATACGGCATGCTGTCGCTGGAGGAATTTTGCGAGATCTGCCACGCCAAGGGCGTGCCGGTGATCGTCGACGCCGCGTCCGAGTATGAACTGCGCGGTTTTCTGGCGCGCGGCGCCGATGTCGTCATCTACAGCGGCCATAAATTCCTGAGCGGGCCGACCAGCGGCATCGTCACCGGCCGCAAGGATCTGGTGCGGGCCGCCTATCTGCAGAACCGCGGCGTCGCGCGCGCCATGAAGGTCGGCAAGGAAAGCATCGCCGGCACCATGGCGGCACTCGAAGCCTGGGAGAAGCGCGATCATGCCGGCATCCGCCGGCGCGAGGAGGCAGCACTCAATCTGTGGAAGGACGCGCTGCAGGGATTGCCCGGCATCGCCGCCATCATCATTCCCGACCCCACCGCCAATCCGCTCGACCGCCTGCAAATCTTCATATCGCCCGAAAGCCGCTTCACCGCCGCCGGTCTTGCCTCTGTCCTTGCCGCCGGCTCGCCGCCGATCATCGTGCGCAACCACGAGGTCGAGCGCGGCCATTTCTTCCTAGACCCCTGCAACCTTCACCCCGGCGAGGCGGAGATCGTCGCCGAACGGCTGCGCGCCGTGCTGACCGCAAAGGAGCGCCCGGCCGACGCGATGAAGGTCGCTCGCAAGGATTCGTCAGGCGTCTTGCGCTGGCCGGATTGATCGTTGAACCGGCCATGCCGAAGGCACCCGGCTGATCACGCGACTGTGAACAACCGGATTTGCCGACGCGGGAATAAATCGTCTCTTCAACAAGTCTCCTCGACATACGCCACGGCTGGCGTCGAGGAGACTGGCATGCCCCATCATCGCGAGCACAGCGGACACGGCTGCGACATCAGCTGCCGTCATGCGCTGCCGTCATGCGCTGCCGTCATGCGCTGCCGAGCATGATCGTCATCAGTCCCTCGTCTATGGCGCCCTTCTTTTTCATTGCGCTTGACACTGGTGACGCGGATGAATTCACTTTCAGCAAGGCAGACGACTTTGCGCGTTTCCGGAGGCTTTGCTCCTGCAAGCCAGGCGAAATCGCTGTCGCATCTTGAGGCGGCACGGTCTGTCCGCTCCGGAGGGGATCATGGTGCTGCTTTGAGCGACAGGGCCCTGGCGGAGCGTTTCAGCGACGTAGTGCTGCCGCATCTCGGCGATGCGCTGGCGCTTGCCCGCTGGCTGACCGGCAATGCCGCCGACGCCGAGGATGTCGTTCAGGACGCCTGCATCAAGGCTCATGCCGGCATATCAGGCTACGCTGGCGGCAATGCCCGCGCCTGGCTGCTGACCATCGTGCGCAACACCTCCTACACCTGGATGGCGCGCAATCGGCCGCGCGCCATGATGGCCGTCGGCGACCTCGGCGATCTCGACGACATGGCGGCGGCCCACGGCACCAGCCTACCGGACGAGGACGGTCCGGAAGCGAGCCTGATCGCCAGGGCCGACACGGCGGCACTGGAGGCCGCGATCGCCGCCCTGCCGCAGCCGTTTCGCGAAACGCTGGTGCTGCGCGACATTAACGGCCTCAGCTATCGCGAGATAGCGGCCATGCTCGACGTGCCGATGGGTACGGTGATGTCCAGGCTGGCCCGCGCCCGCGGCCTGCTGGCATCCGAACTGGGGATCGCGCCATGACCAGCCATGACGACGGACTGCCCAATGATCCCGAAGGTATCAGACTGATGATCCACGCCCTTGTTGATGGCGAGCTTGATGCGGCGGCGGCCCTTGCCGTGGAGCGTCGCATCGCCGTCGATCCCCGGCTTGCCGCCGAGCATGCCCGCATCCTTGCCTTGCGAGGCGCGGTCAGCCGCTTGCCGCGCCTCGACGTGAGCGACGCCTTTCGGGCCCGCATCGCGGCGATCGGCGTGGCGGATACCGAACGGCAGGATCACGCAGAGGTGGCGCAGCCGCAGCGCGGCACGCCGCCGGCGCTGCCGGGCTTGATTGCGGGCGCTGGCGCAGGCCAGCGGCGTGAAGCCGGGACGCGTCCTTCGCTGGCGCGGAGATCGCCGAGGGCAAGCCGCTTCGGCTCGTTCGACTGGCGCGCCATGGCGGCGTCGATCATGATCAGCGCGGTGCTGGCCAGCGGCGCGACGCAATGGGTGATGTTCAACGGCGCCGAAGACGGCTTGGCGGCGGCCGTCGCCAGCGGCCATCGTCGCAGCCTGCTCGCCGCGAGCCCGATCGACATCGTTTCCTCCGACCGCCATACGGTCAAACCGTGGCTCGACGCCCGCATCGGCGTCTCGCCGCCGGCGCCGGACCTTGCCCAGGACGGTTTCGCCCTCATCGGCGGCCGGGTCGAGGTGATGTCGGGCCGGCCGGTGCCGGCACTGGTCTACCGCCACCGCGAGCACCTGATCACGCTGGTCGCCGAGCCGCAGCAGGGCGGCAAGACCACCCAGCCGGACGATCTTTCCTCCGGCGGCTTTTCGATGGTGCACTGGAGCGACGGCGCCTTCTCCTACTGGGCGATCTCCGACATGGAGCGCCCCGAACTCGACGACTTCGTCGCTCGCTTCCGCAAGGCGGCGGTATGAGTCGGAACGTGGCCGTCGGCATCTCGTCGATGGCCTGAAATCCTTGCGGCCCCGCGCGAATTCCGCTAAGGCGCGCCTTTGTCGCCGGGGAGCAGAAGCTTGGACGATCAACGCGCCGACGTCGCCATCATCATGGGCAGCCAATCCGACTGGGCGACGATGCGTCAGGCAGCGGAGACGCTGGAGGCGCTTGGTGTGCCCCACAAACGGCTGATCATTTCGGCGCACCGCACGCCCGACCGGCTCTATGAGTTCGCCAAGGGCGCCAAGGCCGCCGGCTACAAGGTCATCATCGCCGGCGCCGGCGGTGCCGCGCATCTGCCCGGCATGACGGCGGCGATGACGCCACTGCCGGTGTTCGGCGTGCCGGTGGAATCGAAGGCGCTGTCGGGCCAGGATTCGCTGCTGTCGATCGTCCAGATGCCAGCCGGCATTCCTGTGGGAACGCTGGCCATCGGCAAGGCTGGTGCGGCCAACGCGGCCCTGCTGGCCGCCGCCGTGCTGGCGCTCAACGACGACAAGCTTGCCCAGCGCCTGGATGCCTGGCGCGCCTCGCAGACCGCCAAGGTCGCGGCCGAACCGACGGATACGCCGTGAGCCTGCCCGCCGGATCGACCATCGGCATGATTGGCGGCGGCCAGCTTGGCCGCATGCTGGCAATGGCCGCCGCCCGGCTAGGCTACCGCACCATCGTGCTGGAGCCTCAACCGGATTGCCCGGCGGCACAGGTCGCCAACCGGCAGATCACGGCCGCCTATGACGACCCGTCCGCGCTTGCCCAACTGGCGGCGGCAAGCGCCGTCGTCACCTATGAGTTCGAGAACGTGCCGGTCGCCGCCGCAACCGCGCTTGCCGCCAAAGTGCCGGTCTATCCGCCGCCGCGCGCGCTTGACGTGGCGCAAGACCGGGTGAGCGAAAAGACATTCCTCAACGGCATCGGCATCGCCACCGCCGCGTTCCATCAAGTCGACACCGACGAGGAGTTGGCGGCGGCGCTGAAGGCATTCGGCGGCAGCGGCATCCTGAAGACGCGGCGAATGGGCTACGATGGCAAGGGCCAGCGCGTCTTCCGCAACATGGAAGCCGGCGGTTTCGCCGGCATCTGCGAGGCGATGGGCAATGTGCCGCTGATCCTGGAAAGCTTCGTGCGGTTCGAGCGCGAGATTTCCGTCATCGCCGCGCGAGGGCTGGACGGCACTGTCGCCGCCTACGATCCAGCCTGGAATGTGCACCGCGACGGCATTCTGCACACATCGACCTTGCCGGCCGGCGTTGCGCCGGCAACCGGGCGGGACGCGAAAGACGCGGCGACGAAAATCCTGTCGGCGCTCGACTATGTCGGCGTCCTCGGTGTCGAGTTCTTCGTACTGGCCGACGGCTCGCTGCTGGCCAACGAGATCGCCCCCCGCGTCCACAATTCCGGCCATTGGACCGAAGCCGCCTGCATCGTTTCGCAGTTCGAGCAGCATATCCGCGCCATTGCTGGCCTGCCATTGGGAAGCTCGAACCGTCATTCCGATTGCGTGATGCAGAACCTGATCGGCGACGACGTGCTGCGCGTTCCCGCCTTGCTCGCCGAGCCCGACCTGATGCTGCATCTCTACGGCAAGGCCGAGGCCCGGCCCGGTCGCAAGATGGGTCATTTCACCCGCATCAGCCGCCGGGGCTGATACCGGACACGCCTATTGCACCTCGTCGCTGTCCGCGTCGGGGCTGGCGCAACTTACATCGCCTTCCTCGCAATTGGCGGAGGCGGCGAGCTGCTTGATGCGATCATCGGTCAGCCTGGTCAGGCATTGCGAGACCTCCATCGCATGGATGGACCCGCCCTGGCTGGCGGCGGTGTTATGCGCGCATTCCGCATCCCGGAAGCTGATCCAGGCGCGTTGTGCCACCTGAAGCAATCTCTTGCCGTCGGCATCATCGGAGCCGATCAGCGCCTGATAGGTCGCATTGAGCCTGGCGTCGGCCGCCTGATATTCCTCGCCGGCACAGATATTCATCATCTGCTGGCTGTCGTCGGAGCGGTCGCATTCCTGCGCTCGGACAGCCGAGCTCGCCGCCAGGATGACGAGGCAGGCGGAGAGGGATATTCGGCGCATGGTCGTCCCCAAATCACTTGAGATAAACTGCATCATCCCAGCCGGCTCATGGCCGCGCAATGCCACGGGGCGGACATGGCGGATATTTGATGATATCAGGACATGGAGCACGCTTGCGGTTGACTTACGGTTGACATGGGCAAGTCTCCTCGTTTATGAGCCACCCACCGTTCAAAAGGCGCGTCTTCTGGCGCGCCTTAAAAATTCGACCCGGACCGGGTCCAGACCGACAGGCAAGACCATGAAGATCAAGAATTCGCTCAAGGCGTTGAAGGCGCGTCACCGCGACAACCAGCTGGTTCGCCGCAAGGGCCGCGTTTACATCATCAACAAGACCGCCCCGCGCTACAAGGCGCGCCAGGGTTGAGTTTTCGGCCGGAGGCTTTTTTCGCCTCCGCCCATGATGCTTGTCGGCCAGCCGGCCTTCCCATGCTAAAATCACTTTGATGTTCCGCCGCCCGGGATTAAACTCGGGCGATGCGGATTATTTTTGTATTCTTGACGACTTTGCTGGTTTCCGGCGTCATCTCCCTGCCGACCCAAGCCGGTGATCGGCCGATCGCGCTGGCGGCCGCGGATGGTCAGCCGGCGCCCGCCGATGCCCAGCCAGCGGCTCCGGACACTCCGGCCACGCCGATGACGAAACAGGCCCGGCTCGACAAACTGTTCTCCGAACTGAAGCGCGAGCGCAACGAAAAGTCCGCCGAGCGCATTGCCGGCAACATCTGGAACGAATGGTTCCAGTCCGGCAGCGCCTCGATCGACCTGATGATGCAGTGGTCGCAAAAGGCGATGAACGAGCAGAAGTTCGACGTCGCGCTCGATTTCCTGGACCAGGTGGTGACGTTGCAGCCAAGCTACGCCGAAGGCTGGAACCGTCGCGCCACCGTTCATTTCATGATGAAGAACTACGGCAAGTCGATGGCCGACATCGACCGCACGCTGCAGCTCGAGCCACGCCATTTCGGCGCGCTGTCGGGCCTGGCCCAGATCATGGCCGAAACCGGCCACAAGCAATCGGCGCTCGAGGCCTGGCAGAAGGTGCTGGCCATCTACCCGATGATGCGCAGCGCCCAGAACCAGGTCGCGACCCTGTCGGAAGAGCTTGCCGGCGAAGGCATTTGATAGATTAGGCGCCGGCGCTGGAGCCAGCGCTACTGCCTCACAACTTATCCCCCTGCATTCCCGTATATCCCCACATGAACCTGATCTATGCCACGCTCGCCTTCCTGATGGCGCTTGTCCTTGCCCTTGTCGGCGTCACCCGCGCCGGCTCGTGGCTGATCGAGCGCCGCGGTCCGTCGGTCGGCGCGTTCGCCGACATCAACGGTGCCCGCATCCACTATGTCCACATCCCCGCCCCAGCCAATGCGGATCTGCCGCCGATCGTCTTCATCCATGGCGCCAGCGCCAATTTGAAGGACCAGATGCTGCCACTCAGGCCGCTGCTTGAAGGCCGCGCCGAAATGCTGTTCTTCGACCGGCCTGGTTTTGGCTGGTCCGGCCGCGGTCCAGGCAACAATGAGGACCCATCGGCGCAAGCCGCAACCATCGCCGCCCTGATGGACCGTCTCGGCATCACGAAGGCAATCATCGTCGGCCATTCCTTCGGCGGCGTGGTGACGGCGGCTTTCGGCCGCGAGCATGCGGACAAGACGCTCGGCCTGGTCTTCCTGGCGCCGGCGACCCATCCCTGGCCGGGCGGCGCGACGTCCTGGTACTACGACCTGACGACCATTCCGGTGATCGGCCGGCTGTTTTCCGAGACGCTGACCTATCCGGCCGGGACGCTGCGGATGGCGGACGCCACGATCTGCGTCTTCTCACCCAACAAGGTGCCGGACAATTATCTCGCCGCAACCTCGATCCCGCTGGTGCTGCGGCCGTCGGCTTTTCGCGCCAACGCCACAGACGTTGCCGGCCTCTATCGCTATGCGCTCGGCGCCGCACCGCACTACAAAGAGATCACGGCCCCGACCGTGGTCATCTCCGGCGACCGCGACAAGGTCGTCTATGCCCGGATCCACTCCCTCGGCCTGGTGCGCGACATCCCCGGCGCCGAGCTCGTCTGGGTGCATAATCTCGGTCATAAGCCGGACTGGATCGCATCCGACCTCGTCGTCGGCGCCATCGAGAAAGTCGGCGGCGAGGATATCGATCTGGAAGCAATCGCCAGGACGGTGGAGCTACGGATTGCCGGCGACACGTATGGCGCGGGCAAATGCTCCGACATCAAAGAACCTGAAGCGGAACTCGCGCCGACCTGATGCGTGCCGTCCGAAAACGGCCATCGCAGGCCGCCATTGGGATCAGAGCGGAATGTACGTCCTGAAACACGGCATAAAGAGAAATCCGCAAAAGCGATGGGCGCTGCCGGATCGCATCTTCTTCGGTCACGGCGCATGCGCCATTCTCGCCGGCACCTTCCTCAGGCATCCGCCATTGGAGGGATTTTACGGCGAACGGATCATTCCTGACGTAGGTTTTTCAGGAAACCATATCTATGTGACGAACGGCCTGATCGCTTTCGACTATCACGGCTATTGCGCCCGAGAGCGGTTGCTCGAACACCATGAAAGAAGCTGGGCTTCGCGCAACGCCGGATGGCATTGCACGATTGCGAAAGTGGATTTCGATCTGCTCGATAAGACCGAACTCAACCGGCGAAAGATGCTCGGCCCGGATCAGTATCCGCATGACCCCATTCCTCGCGCGCGACAGTTTCTCCAGCGAAGAAACCACGCGGAAGCCGCGGCAAGAGCGCTCAGGGCTGCAACGAGGTTGGCGGCCGACTACCGGCCGGCTGTTTCCGATCCGACATAGGCGATGCGCAGCATGTTGGTCGATCCCGGAGTCCGCAGCGGCACACCGGCGGTGATGATGACCCGGTCGCCCGGCTTGCCGAAGTCTTCTTCCAGCGCAATGCGGCAGGCGCGGTTGACCATGTCGTCGAGATCGGTGGCATCGGGCGAGACGACGCAATGCGTGCCCCACAAAAGCGACAGCCGTCGCGCCGTGTTGAGGATCGGCGACAGCGCGATGATCGGCACCTGCGGACGTTCACGCGCGGCGCGCAGGCCGGTTGTGCCCGATGCCGTGTAGGTGATGATCGCAGAAAGTTTCAGCGTTTCGGCGATTTCGCGTGCGGCCAGCGAAATGGCATCGGCGCCCGTCGCTTCCGGCTCGGAGCGTTGCGCGTTGATGATGCCGGCATAGGTTGGATCGGTTTCGACCTTGGCGGCGATGCGGTTCATCATCGCCACCGCTTCGACCGGATAGGCGCCCGCCGCCGATTCCGCCGACAGCATGATCGCGTCGGCGCCTTCGAAGACGGCGATCGAAACGTCGGACACTTCGGCGCGGGTCGGCACAGGGGCCGTTATCATCGATTCCAGCATCTGCGTGGCGACCACCACCGGCTTGCCGGCGCGGCGCGCGGCGCGCGTGATCTGCTTCTGGATGCCGGGCACCGCTTCCAACGGCATTTCGACGCCGAGATCGCCGCGGGCGACCATCAGCGCGTCGGACAGTTCGATGATCTCGGCCAGCCGGGCCACGGCCTGCGGCTTTTCGATCTTGGCCATGATCAGCGCCCGGCCGCGGGCGATCTTGCGCGCTTCGGCCAGATCTTCCGGCCGCTGCACGAAGGATAGCGCGACCCAGTCGACGCCCGTGGCGAGCACCGCGTCGAGATCCTTGCGATCCTTCTCGGTCAGCGCGCCGACCGGCAGGTCGGTATCGGGCAGGCTGACGCCCTTCTTGTCGGAAATAGTAGTGCCGGCAATGACAGTGCAGACGATCGACTTGCCGTCGCTCTTTACCGCCTTCAGTTCGAGCTTGCCGTCGTCGATCAGGAGGCGATGGCCAGCCTCGACCGAGCTCAGGATTTCGGGATGCGGCAGGTAGACCCTTGTCGAGGTGCCGGGCTCGGGATTGTCGTCGAGCGTGAATGTCTGGCCCAGCGTCAAGACTTCCTTGCCATTGGCGAACTTGCCGACGCGCAGCTTCGGGCCTTGCAGGTCGGCAAGGATGCCGATCGGCCTGCCGACTTTTTCCTCGACGGCGCGGATGCGGGCGACCAGCGTGCGCATCAACTCATGATCGGTATGGCTCATATTGATGCGGAACACATCGGCGCCGGCTTCGAACAGCTTCTTCAGCATCTCCTCGGAGGAAGATGCCGGACCGATTGTGGCTAGGATCTTGACCTTGCGGCTACGTCTCATTGACTGTTCGTTCCCGGGGCGGCTGGAGCGCCTCCCGTTGCGGGCTCGTCGGTGAGCTGGACCATCCAGCTTGCCTGCTCGCCCGTGTCATATTCCTGGAATCCGGCGCGCTGGAAGCCCCGGGCGACGCAGTCGCTTACGCCGGCAATCCTGAACTCTTTTTCAGCCACGCACATGTTGATCGGGCCGTCCCAGCGTCCACCGCGCTCGGCGTCTTCTGCATAAAGATAGTAAAACCTTGATGACAGCGGCCCTTCGATCAACGTCTTGCAGCTCGATCCCTCGATGTGCCACCAGCCCTCGGTGATCCAGCCGGCCTTGGCCCGGTAGCCGATTCCGACGCCGACCAGGTTCTGCGTGGCGTTGCAGACGCGGAAGTCGGCGCGCGCCGGCGAAGCTGTGACCATCGCGGACAATCCCACGGCGAGCGTCAGGAGCGGCATGGCTAAGGCAAGGCGCGCGCGCTGCCCGCCGGCGGAAGCCATCCTAAAACCCCTCAAGAACCACATCAGCATCTCTCTGCGCCCCTTTTCGGAAAAGTCCGGGCGCATGTCAACGCGCCGTTTTGACCAATTCCAATCGATTTAGGAAGGCTCCCGGCGCGCGACCGTCGCCCGGTGCCAGATTTTCCGGGAAACCTTGGCTAAACAACGGCATTGCGCAGAGGTCGTCTTCATGGAATGACGATAGCATCCTCCCCGAAGGCCAGCGAACGACCATTTTCCGCCAATGACCCGATCCACAGTTTTCGCGCCCTTCGACATTGTCGAGGGCGACCGCAAGCGAGGCATCGTGCTTCTGGCCGATCATGCCCGCCGCGACCTGCCGGAAGAGTATGGCAGCCTGGGGCTGCCCGCGGCCGAATTCGACCGCCATATCGCCTATGACATTGGCGTCGAAGCGGTGACGCGTGAACTAGCCGCCCTGCTCGGTGCGCCGGCGGTGCTTGCCAATTTCTCGCGGCTGCTGATCGATCCCAACCGAGGCGAGGACGATCCAACACTCATTCGCCAGCTTTACGACGGCACCCTCATTCCGGGAAATTATCCCCTGGCGCAGGAGGAACGCGAAAGGCGGCTCGATCGCTTCTACCGCCCTTATCACGACGCGGTCGGCGCCGTGATTGCGTCGGTCGCGCAAGCTTCCGGGCAAGCACCTTTCATCTTCTCGGTGCATTCCTTCACCCCTGCCATGCAGGGCAAGCAACGTCCGTGGCATGTCGGTATCCTTTGGGACAAGGACGATCGGGTGGCGCGACCGCTGATCGATATGCTGGCTGAGGACAAGGAACTCGTCGTCGGCGACAATGAGCCCTATGACGGCGCTTTGCGCGGCGACACCATGTTCAGGCACGCCATTGTCAATGGCTATGCCCACGCGCTGATCGAAATCCGCCAGGATCTGATAGCGGACCAGAAGGGCATTCTCGCCTGGGCCGGGCGGCTCTCACCGATCGTTGACGCGATCGACCACCGTCCCGATATACATGCGGTGAAGATGTTCGGCTCGCGCACCGGGCCGCTATGACGGAGGTTTCGGATGACCGAACTCAGCGACGAACAGAAGCGCGACTTCGAGGCCGCCGCCTTTCGGCGACTGGTCGAGCACTTGCGTGAACGGGGCGACGTGCAGAACATCGATCTGATGAACCTCGCCGGCTTCTGCCGCAACTGCCTCTCGAACTGGTACCGCGAAGCAGCCAATGCCGAAGGCGTCGAGCTCGGCAAGGACCAATCGCGCGAGATCGTCTACGGGATGCCCTATGCGCAGTGGCAGGCGCTCAACCAGACAGAGGCTTCGGATGCCAAGAAGGCGGAATTCGAAGCGCGGCGCCCCAAGGATCACTGAGTCCGTTTGGCCCAAATGCTTTCCCATTAACAGCGCTTGACTGAAAATTGAATCGATCTAATTTGCCGCGCATAGCCATTTTCTGACCGGATTCGTCCCATGAACGCTTCGAACCCCATGCAGACTGCCATTCGCGGGCGATGGGCCGTGGCGGCCATTTTCCTCGCCAATGGTTTCCTGACCGGCAGCTGGGCGCCGCAGATTCCTGTCTTCCTGACCCGGTTGGACATCTCGAAATTCACGCTCGGCCTGCTGATCCTATTGTTCGGCGCCGGCGCGGTCACCGCCATGACATGGTGCGGCCACCTGATCTCCAAACATGGCTCGCGCACCGTGCTGCGCTGGTTCGGCCTCTGCGGCAGCCTCGGCCTGCTGGTCGTGGCGCTGGCCCCCAACGTGCCGCTGGCAGCCATCGCCATGTTCATCTTCGGCGGCTCCATCGGCGGCATGGATGTCGCCATGAATGCCAATGCGGTGGTGGTGGAACGGCGGCTAGGGCGCGCCATCATGTCATCGTCGCACGGCTTCTGGAGCCTCGGCGGTTTCGCCGGCGGCGCCCTTGGCGGCTACGCCATCCAGACTTATGGCCACCTCGCCCATGCCGCGGTGGTGACCGCGCTTGCCTTCGCGGCAATCGCGGCGGCGGTGCCCCACATCGTGGCCGAAAACAAACCGCAGGCGACCGAGCATCATAAATTCGCTCTGCCGGCAAATCCATTGGTCTACCTGATCGGCCTGATGGCCCTGCTGACGATGATTTCAGAGGGCGCGGTGCTCGATTGGGCGGCGCTGTACCTGCGGCAGGAACTCGGCGCCGACCTCGCCGTCGCCGGTCTTGCCTACGCCGCCTTTTCCGGGGTCATGGCGATCATGCGCTTTTTCGGGGATGGCGTCCGCAACCGCTTCGGCGCGGTGATGACACTGCGCGGCTCGGCCATCGTCGCGGCCGCCGGAATGCTGATCGCCGGCCTGTCGCCCTCGCCTTGGCTCGCCATCGCAGCCTTTGCGCTTTGCGGCTTCGGCATCGCCAACATGGTGCCGATCATCTTTTCCGCCGGCGGCAACCAGGAGGGCATGTCGTCGGGCACCGGCATGAGCGTCGTCACCACCATGGGCTATTCCGGCATTCTGGTGGCGCCGTCGGCGATCGGCTTCGTCGCCGAACATTCCAGCTTCGGGCCGATCTTCATCGCCATGTCGGTGCTGCTGATCGTCGTCTTGCTGATGGCGGGTCTCGCTCACCGCGCCGAATTCGCTCCCGACGTCGCACCAGCCGAATAACGTTTCAATTCCTCATGGAGAAAGTCGGCCACGCGGCGGATGCGCACGCTGCTGCGCACGTCGCGATGCATCGCCAGCCATACCGGCAGCTCGGGCAGCGTCAGGCCGGGCAGCACCTTCTCCACCAGCGGATCGCGATCGGCCAGCGGCTCCTGGCCAAGACCAATGCCGTTTCCCGTCCGCACCGCCTCCCACAGGACCATTTGGCTGTCGGCCCTGAAGCGGAAGCTGCTTCGGCTGACCGGAATGCCTAATTGCGTAAAGCCCCGGATCATCTCGTCGCTGCGATCGAAGCCGATCAAGGGATGATCGACGAGATCGGCCGGCCCGAGCGGACGGCCGCGCCGGTCGAGATAGGCAATGGCCGCGCAGGCGCAGAGTGCGATATCGCAGACCTTGCGCGCCACCAGTTCGTTCTGCGCCGGCTTGACCATGCGGATGGCAATGTCGGCATCCCGGCGCAGCAGGTTTTCGACCTGGTTCGAGGCAACGATCTCGACCTCGATGCCGGGTTCCTCGATGCCGAGTCGCGCCATCATTTCGGGCAGCACATAGGCAGCCACCACTTCGCTGGCGGCGATGCGCACAGTGCCTTCGATGGCCTCGACCGAACCCAGCGCCAGCCGTGAAAAGGCACTGGCCTGTTCGCTGACCGTTTTTCCGCGCTCGAACAACGTGGCCCCTGCTTCCGTCAGCGCATAACCGCTTCGCCCACGCCGGAACAGGGTAACGCCGAGCGCATGTTCCAGTTCGGTGATGTGACGGCCAAGCGTCGGCTGGCTGGCCGACAGCTTTCGCGCGGCGGCCGACAAGCTGCCGGTTTCCGCGACCGTGACGAAGCTCTTGATCAGGTTCCAATCGATGTCAGTCATTCAATAGTGAATATCAAGAGTGCATCCATAGTCAATTTCAATTCATGCGTGAGGCACGCATATTCACCCTGCAACAGCAATACGAATTGCAACCACTAACCAGGAGATCTCAGAAATGACCAGGATCGCAATTCTCGGCGCCAATGGCCGGCTCGGCCGCGTGGTCGCCAAGGCTTTCATCGATGCCGGCTTCGATGTCCGCGCCGTTACCCGCACCGGCAACGTACCGGCCGAACTCAAGGGCGCCACGGCGGTTGCCGGCGATGCGCTGGACCGTCAATCGCTGATCCAGGCCACCGAAGGGGTGGATATCATCTTCAACGGCCTGAACCCGATCTACACCGATTGGGGCAAATGCCTGCCGATGGCTGAAAATGTCATGGCCGCCTGCCACGCCAACAACGCGCTGCATCTCTTCCCCGGCACGGTCTATAATTACGGCTCGCCCATGCCGGCGGTGATATCGGAAGACACGCCGTTCCATCCGACGACCGAGAAGGGTCGCATTCGCTGTGCCATGGAGGATCTGTTCCGCCGTGAGGCCGAGGCCGGTCGGGTGCGCACCATTGTTCTGCGGGCCGGCGACTTCTTCGGCGGCACTGGCAGTGGCTCCTGGTTCGACCTTGTCGTCGCCGCCAAGATCAACAAGGGCATCTACACCGCGCCCGGCCCGGCCGACCTCGTGCATGAATGGGCCTATCTGCCCGATTTCGCCGTAGGTTTCGTGGCGCTGGCCAGGACCCTGGACAAACTCGGCTCCTATGAAGCGCTGAACTTTCCCGGCCACGCGGTCACCGACCTGCAGATCAAGGCGGCCGCCGAGAAGGCGGTTGGCTATCAGCTCAAGATGACTTCGATGCCCTGGTGGGTGCTGCGTGCCGGCAGCCCGTTCGTGGCGATGTGGCGCGAGATCGTTTCGATGTCCTACCTGCGCTTCGAACCGCACCAGCTGGCTTCGACGCGGCTGGAAGGCATCATCGGCGAAATCCCGCATACGCCGCTCGATCAGGCCGTGAACAAAGCCTTGCAGGATATCGGCATCGCCGTCGCGCCCGCCCGTCGCCAGGCCGCCTGATCGAGCTTGCTCGCCAGATGAGAACGGCTGGGCTCAGTAAGGGTCCGGCGGTGATAGTTGTCGTCAGATCCTTCCCAGCACAAGCAGGATCAGCACCACGACCAGGATGACGCCGACAATGCCCGATGGTCCGTAGCCCCAGGAGCGGGAATGCGGCCATGCCGGCACCGCGCCGATCAGGATCAGGATCAGGATGATAACGAGAAGTGTGCTGATGGCCATTTTGAGCCCTCGCCGTCTGGTTGCATTCCAGGGAACAATGCGAAAGGCCGTCCGGTTGTTCCCGGACGGCCTTTGTTGCTCGGGCTTGCGAAACGCTCTATTCCGCGGCCTTCGGGAAGCTGACCGCCGGCTCGGCGCCGACATCTGCCAAAGGTCCTTGGGACGAGATCTCGCCCTTGCCGCGCCGGAAGAGACGGCTGATTAAGCCGCGCCGCGCGCCGGGCTTGACCTTGGCGCGGGTGAAAACCATCAGCATCGACGGCGTCACCACCAGCGTCAGAATGGTGGCGAAGGACAGGCCGAAGACGATCGCCGAGGACAGCGAAATCCACCATTGCGTCGACGGCGCATTGATCGTCGTCTCGTGATGGAAGATTTCGAGCCCAAGGCCGAAGGCGATCGGCAGCACGCCGAGAATCGCCGACACCGCCGTCAGCACAACCGGTCGCGCACGCTCGCGGCAGGTCTGCAGCACCGCGTCCATCTTGTCCCAGCCCTCCTCGCGCAGCCGGTCGTAGGTGTCGATTAACACGATGTTGTTGTTCACCACCACGCCGGCCAGCGCGATGACGCCAATGCCGGACATGACAATGCCGAACGTCTCGCCTGTGATAAGCAGTCCGAGGAACACGCCGATTGTCGCCATGACCACGCAGGACAGCACCAGCCATACGCTGGTGAATTTGTTGAACTGCGCGAGCAGCACCAGGAAGATCAGGAAGATCGCCGCGCCGAAGGCCTTGCTGAGGAAGGCGCTGGCTTCCGCGCTGTCCTCATTCGATCCGGCGAGCTTCCAGCGTATTCCGCTGCCCAGATTCATATCGGTGACGGCCTGGGTGACCTCCTGCTGCACGACAGCGACTTGGCTGCCGGCCGTGACGTTGGCCTGCACCACCACGGTGCGGGCGCCGTCGATGCGGTTGAGGATGCCGACCGTCGGCTCGGGTTTGCGCACGACGAAGTTCGAGATCGGCACCGACCCTTGCGAGGTCTGCACCCTGAGCTCGTCCAGCGTCGACAGCGTGCGCCGGTCTTCCGGAAGACGCAGGCGGATGTCGACGGCATCGTCGGCGCCAGCGGGCCGGTATTCGGAAAGCTTCAGTCCGTTCGTCACCAGCTGCACCACGGTGCCGACGGAAGTCGGGCTGATACCGTATTGCGCGGCCTTGGCGCGGTCGACCTCGAGAGCCCAGTCGACGCCAGGCGGCGGCAGGCCATCGGAAATATCGATGACGCCCGGCACCTTGGCGATACGCGCAGCCACGGCGCGCGCCTTGTCGTCGAGGCCGGTTGGATCGACGGCCGAGAGCCTGATCTGGATCGGCTTGCCGGTTGGCGGACCGGCTTCCGGCACGCGCACCTCGACGTCGACCCCGGGAATGCCAGCCATCACGCCGCGCAGATCGCTTAGTATCTGGTTCGCGGACTTGCGTTCGCGCCAGTCGATGAATTCGTACTGGATGACGCCGACGACGTCCTCGGGCACATCCTGGCCGCCGCCCTGCGTCTTGCCGACGCGGGTGTAGACCGACTTCACGCCGGGCCAGCCGAGCAATCGGTTTTCGGCGATCTTGGTCGCCGTATCCATTTCGGCCAGCGAAAGGTTGCCGCGGGCATGCACGTAAAGCAGGCCATAGTCGGGTTCGACGCTAGGGAAGAATTCGACGCCGGCACCGTACTTTGAATAGCCCACGAAAATACCCGTCAGCAAGACGACGGTGAGCACGATCACGGTGATGGGAAAGCGCACCGCTTGCTTGACGACAGCCATGTACCAGCCGTCGCGATTGCCATCCTCGTGATGCTGCGGCGCCTTGGCGAATATGGCGCCCAGCGTCGGCGCGAAAACCAGCGCATAGAGCATCGAGGCCGACAGCGTGACGATTAGCGTGATCGGCATGTACTTCATGAAATCGCCGATGATCCCGGGCCAGAACAGGAGCGGCGAGAAGGCGGCGATACGCGTCATCGTGGCTGCGATGACCGGGCCGGCCATGCGCTTGGCGGCGAGCGCGAAGGCTTCCTGCTTCGGCATGCCCTCGCTCATCCGTCGTTCGGCGAACTCGGTGACGATGATGGCGTCGTCGACCAGCATGCCGACCGCCAGAATAAGGCTGAACAACACGATCATGTTGATCGTGTAGCCCATCATGGCAAGCAGCAGGATACCGATCAGGAAGGACGACGGAATGGCAAGGCCAATCAGCAGCG
The DNA here is from genome assembly GCF_000502415.1 of Mesorhizobium sp. LNHC229A00. Taxonomy (NCBI): domain Bacteria; kingdom Pseudomonadati; phylum Pseudomonadota; class Alphaproteobacteria; order Hyphomicrobiales; family Phyllobacteriaceae; genus Mesorhizobium; species Mesorhizobium sp. LNHC229A00. The sequence continues at coordinate 28,467 of NZ_AYWQ01000013.1, read as the reverse complement.
AGGCCCGGCCGGACAGCGCGTAGAGGATGACGATGAACACCAGGATGACGGCGATCATCACGTGGTTCTGCAAGTCGCCCAACAGCTGGTTGACGAAGACGGACTTGTCCTGCGTGTAGGTGACGTGCATGCCCTCGGGCATCGTCTTGACGAAAGCGTCGGACACCTCCCTGACCTTGGTTAGCGTGTCGATCAGATTGGCGCCGATGCGCTTCTTGACTTCGATGGCGATGGCCGGCTTGCCGTTGAGGCGCGTGATTGTCGTCGCGTCGGCGAAGGTCGAGCGTATCGTCGCGATGTCCTTGGCCTGCACCACGGCATTGGGCCCGGCGACCACGGGCAGTGCCGCCACATCCTCCGGTGTCTCGATCAGCGACGGCACCTTGACGGCATATTTGCCTTCCGAGCCCTCGATATTGCCGGCGGCGACCAGGCTGTTGGAAGCACCGACAGCGCCGATCAGCTGGTCGAGCTGCAGGCCATAGGACGACAGCTTCATCGGATCGATGACGACTTCGACCAGATCGTCGCGCGAGCCCTGCAACGAGCCTTCGAGCACGCCGGGCACTTCCTCGATGCGATCACGCAGTTCACGGGCCGCGGCCGTCAAAACGCGCTCCGGCAATTCGCCGGAAAGCGTGACGACGAGCACCGGGAATTCCGAGATGTTGACCTCGGTGACGACAGGCTCCTCGGCCGCCTGCGGCAGGTCGGCCTTGCCGTCCTGCACCTTGGAGCGCGTATCCTGCAGCGCCGTCGCAAGGTTCGTCTGCGGCTGGAACTCGACCAGAACGTAGCCGCCGCCCTGGAAGGCGGCCGAACGCATCTCCTTGAGGCCCTTCAGGCTTTTCAACTTGCTTTCCATCGGCCGCAGCAGAAGACGCTCGGAATCCTCCGGTGAAATGCCTTGATAGATCAGACTGACATACATCATCGGAATCGGAACGTCGGGTTCCGCTTCCTTCGGTGTCGACTGATAGGCGACCCAGCCTGCAATCAGCAGGAAGACCAGGACCGAGATGGTCAGGCGGGCATTGTTGATTGCGAGTCTGACGATATCCATGACTTATGCCTGCTGTTGCTTTCGGGAGTGGCGAACGGACATGCTGTCGCCGGACAGGGTCCGGCGCCGGCGCCCACGCGCTACTGCGTCCCGGCGGTGGCTTCGCCGATCAGCTTTTTGATGGTCGCCTGATCGGCCTCGACCGGATGGACCTCGTCGCCTTCCTTCACCAGTTCCTGGCCGGCAACGATGATGCGCGCATCGGCCGGGATGCCGCCAAGCACGAGACCGGTCGGCGTATCGTCGACCAGATCGATCGGAAAGAACGCCACCTTGTTGTCCTTGCCGACGGCGCGGATGCCGAGATCGCCCTTGTCGCCCAGCGTCACCACCGAGCGCGGCAAAAGCACCGCGTCGGTCGGCAACGCGCTGAGCTGGATTTCGGCCGTCATGCCGGCCGGCACCGAGCCATCGGCATTGGGGATGGCAATCTCGACACGGAACGTGCGGGTCGCCGACGAGGCGTCTCGGCTGATATAGCGCACGGTGCCTTCGACGGTCTGGCCGCTGACCAGCCGAACGCTGGCCTTGTCGCCGATCTTGAGATAGCCGAGGTCGCGCTCGCTGATTTCGCCGCGCGCGATCACCGGGTCGAGCTTGAGGATCGTCGCCACCTCGCCGCCCTGCATGACGGAGCTGCCGAGTTCCACCGGCACCCGGTCGATGACGCCGTCGAACGGCGCCTTCACTTCGTTGCGGTCGAGCTCGGCCTGCGCGGTATCCAACTGGGACTGCGCCTGGGTCAGGTTGGAACGGGCGGTGTCGAGCTGCAGCTTCGGCAAATTGCCTGTCTTGGCCAGCCGCTCGGCGGCATCGAGTTCGGCGTTGCGCTGCGCGACAAGCTGCTTGGCATTGTCGACCATCGAGATCTTTTCCTCGGCGGCGAGCATCAGCACCAGGTCGCCGGTCTTGACGTGGTCGCCCTGCTTGACCGGCAGCTTGTCGATGACGCCGGCGACGCGGGTTGCCAGCACCGCGCGCTTGTCGGCTTCGGTCAGCCCGGAAATGCGGATGGCGCGCGCATAGGTCTTGCGCGGCGGCGTCACCACGGCGACGGTACGCAGCGGGGCCTTCGGTTCGGCTTCCGCCGTCTTCGGCTTGCTCGCGTCCGGCCTATTGCCCTGCTCGACTTCGGCTGCCTTGGCCTTGTTCGCCGCTACGCTGCCGACCGACGAGAACTCGCCCGTCGCCATCCACGCCGCGAAACCGATGAGCACAACAATGGCTGCAAGCTTGTGAAACCTGATTTTAGGCATCGTCATTTTTCCACTACGGGTCGGCCAGCACCGCGTCTGATGACGCGGGCGCGTCGCCGATATGGGTGCGCGCTTGACCGTGTTCAAATTGCCGTGATCGGCGAGCGCGCTTCTACATCAAAGTTGCATCGCAATATAGTCCCAAAGTTGCAGCAGCATTGCGTAGCCGAACAAGGTTGGGCCGTCATGAAACGGTCCTTCGTGACTTGCCAGGCTACTTGGTGAAGCCGGCCGCCGGTTCACGATCCGGCTCTGAAATGTCGACCGCTGGGGACCCGCCCGGCTCGCCATAGGCCCGTCCGGCCGTCTCCGAACTACAGCCGCGATCCGCATCGCGTCGCTGATCGAAGTGCAGGCACGAACCCGCGATCCGCGTCAGCGCGATCGGCGACGGGGCGATGGCCGAGACACCACCAACACGGGCCAAAGGGCTGGAATCGCTCGGAAAAGAGGCATGGCAATCGCTCAGATCAGGCTCGCCCCCGCCAACGCACCGACGTCGAGCCAGATGCTGAAAATACCAATGGTGCCGCATTATCACATCCTGGACCATCGCGTCCCGATACGCGCGACATAGGGCCCGGCGCGAGACAGGTGCGGGAACACCGGGTGTATTTCGTCCCAATCGCAATTCTGTATCGAGCATCGCACCCGACCCCTTCGAACGTCTCCCGGCCGGCGCCATCTGACCGTGAGTGGCAGCAGGCGTCAGCATGATGACGGCTCTTCCGCACGCCAAGGTTGCTGTCACGCCAGCAGCGCTGGACACGCGCTGCTCCGGAGACCCGCCATGCTGCCGGCGACACTGCCGTGGAGCCAGCCGGCGGGCTCAGGCCCGACGGCGCTCCGCCTCCGGGTTCTTGCGCGCTGCAAGAAACTCCTTGACCCGGCGGCCCGGTGCTGGACCGCGGACCGGCTTGAAACCGTCGTCGAGTTCGCCCGAGAGATCGAGCGTGGCATGCTTGCCGACGGCGTCGTAGTTCTCCTCCAACCAGTCGCTGGCGGCGGTGCGGCCGAGATCTCTGAGATAGGTCAGGAACGCCCATTCGGCATTGACCTTGGACGAAGCCGACAGATCCTTGAACGCCTCGTCGGCATCGATGCGGTGCATGCGGATGTCCCGGTATTCGCCATGCGGCAGACGCCGGGCGGCGATCAGTTCCTTGACGAAGGCGATCGAGCGGAATTCGCGCAGCAGCCCGGCATTGAAGGTGATCTCGTCGATGCGGTTCTGAATCTCGTTGGCGCTTTTTGGTGTTCCCTCGCGCACCACCGGGTTGATCTGCACCAGAAGCACGTCCTCGGTCGCCGCCGTCTTGAAGAACGGATAGAGCGCCGGGTTGCCGCCATAGCCGCCATCCCAATAGGGCACGCCCTTGATCTCGACAGCACGGAACAGTTGCGGCAGGCAGGCCGAGGCCATTACTGCGTCGAGATCGATCTCGCCATCGGAAAACACTCGCAACTGCCCTGTCTCGACATTGGTGGCGGAGATGAACAGTTCCATCGACTTGCAGGCATGGACATTCCCGAAATCGATCTCCCGCGCGACCACGTCGCGCAGCGGATTGAGGCCGAGCGGGTTGGCGACATAGGGCGAGAATACCCGCGACATGGTGTCGAAGAAGACATAGCCCGGCGTGTTCTCGATAGACCAATTGCCCCAGGCGACATCCCAGGGCATGCGTTGCACGGGGCTGAACCGTCCCTTCGCGGCCACCGCGTGCCAGAAATCGTCCAGCTTCCTGCGCGCGCCCTCGACCCCGCCCCTGACAAAACCGTCAGCCAGCGCCACCGCGTTCATCGCGCCGGCACTGGTACCGGACACCGCCGATATCTCCAGCCTGTCATCCTCCAGCAACCGGTCGAGCACGCCCCAGGAAAAGGCGCCATGCGAGCCGCCACCCTGGAGAGCGATGTTGATCTTCTTCTTTTCCTCCACCTTGCCGTTCTTCGTCATGGCGTTTCTGTCATCCTGATACGCCGGCCCGCCCCTACGTCATTCGAAGGAAGCAGCTATCGCCAGCTTATGTTGCAGTGCAGCATATAAGAATGGATCAAGGCAAGAACACGAACACGGTCGCGTGATCACATGAAATTTCGGTCATGCGAAAGGCCAATCCGCTGCATGGGAGAAACCGCAGCTTTCGAAACGGGCATGAAGCCCGGTAAATGGGAGCTAGGCGACGAGGTCCGGCACAGGCCCGATATAGCGTGACTGCGGACGGATCAGCCTTCCGGTGGTCTGCTGCTCGCGCGCATGCGCGACCCATCCGGCAACACGCCCGGCTGCGAAGACATTGCTGAACGCCTCGGGCGGAAACCCTGCCGCTTCCAGCACCAGAGCGGTGTAAAATTCGACATTGGTCTGCAACGAACGCTGCGGCTTAGCAGTCCGAAGCACGTCGAGCGCGGCTTGCTCGACCGTCTCGGCGAAAGCCAGCCGCCTGCCGGTGTCACCCTCACCGCCAAGCGTGCGCACCACCGCTTTCAGGACATCGGCACGCGGATCGCGCACGCGGTAGATGCGGTGACCGAAGCCCATGATGCGTTCGCCATGCGCGATCTCGTCGCGCAGCCAGCCGGCCGCATCGCCATGCGCGGCGATGGCGTCGAGCATGTCGATGACCGGGCCGGGCGCGCCGCCATGCAGCGGCCCCTTGAGCGCGCCAAGCCCGGCCAGCACCGACGATGTCAGGCCGGCCAGGGTCGAAGCGACGACGCGGGTGGCGAAGGTCGAGGCATTGAGGCCATGATCGCAAACGGTCACCAGATAGGTGTCGAGCGCCTTTGCCGATGCCGGCGACGGGACCGTTCCCCTGAGCATCCTCAACATGTCGGTGGCATGGTNTCGCCGCGCCGCGGGCGCAGCAGGGCCGGCGTCAGCACCGCGGGCGCAGCGATCAGCCGCAAGGCGTCGGCCAGCGTTTCGCCATCCGGCAGCAAAGCCATGCCGGCGCGCATGGCGCTGTAGAGTTCGAGCGGCGCCAGCAGGGGCAGCGAAGGCGCGAGCCGGTCGAAAACCTCGACGCGTGCCTCGCCCAACCGTGCCGCCAGTACGGCGTCACCGGGCAGATCGTCGAAGAAGCCGCCCAGCAGCAGGCGGACGACCCGGGCGTAACTCCATCGTCCAGCCAAGTCCCCAAGCGAATGGCCTCGGATCGTCAGGCGGCCGCCCAGGCCATCCACGTCGGACAGCACGGTTTCGGCCGCCACCACATCATCGAGCCCATTCGCCATGGCCTTGTCTCCTTAAAGCTTTTCCCGGTGGGAGATAAGGATGGACGCCATAAGCATCAATCTTGATCAATAGAATCAATATCCGAGCTCGATATGTCCGAATGGTTGTCGCGGGAAGAGGCGCTGGAAAGGCTCAGGGTGAGGCCGCAGACGCTCTATGCCTATGTCAGCCGCGGGCGCATCGGCATGCGCCCGGATCGGGCAGATCCGCGCCGCAGCCAGTACCGCGCCGACGACATCGCGGCGCTGGCAACCCGAAGGGCGCGCGGACGCAGCCCCTCGGCCATCGCCGAAAGCGCGATCGCCTGGGGCGAGCCGTCGCTCGTCACCGCGATTTCGACCGTCTGGCACGGCAGCCTCATCTATCGGGGCCGGGATGCCGTTGCGCTGTCCGACCATGCCACGCTGGAAGAAACCGCTGGACTGCTCTGGGCTCTGTCCGGCCCGGTCCATTTCGAAGCATCGCCACCAGATGCGCCGCGCCCGACCGGCCGCGCCCAGGCGTTTGTGCAACTCGCTTCGCTTGCCGGCCAGGCGCGGCCTTCGCTTGGACGAAATGCTGCCTCGCTGTGCACCGATGCCGCGCACGCGATCGGCGTGCTGGCCAGCGCCCTCGGTGCCGAGGCGGGGCCGGAACCAGTGCACCAGCGATTGGCGCGGGGCTGGTCGGTGGACGACGATGGCGCGGATGCGATCCGGCGTGCGCTTGTGCTGCTTGCCGATCACGAACTCAACGCGTCGACCTTCGCGGCCCGCGTCGCGGCCTCGACCGGAGCGTCGCCCGCCGCTTGTCTGCTGGCCGGCCTGACGACACTGTCCGGTCCCCGCCACGGCGGCGCCGGCGAAGCGGTGATGCAACTCGCCGAAGACGCTATGCGGCATGGCGCCGATGCCGCGGTCCGGCGCTGGCTTGGCCACGACCGGCCACTGCCGGGATTCGGCCACCAGCTCTATCCCGAGGGCGATCCCCGGGCCACGGCGCTTCTGGCGGACTTCGACAACACCAACGAAACATTGCGGTCGCTGGAAACCGCCGCCATGGCGGCGACCGGCGCCCAACCGAATATCGATTTTGCCCTGGCCGTGCTGGCGCACGGCCTTGGCTTGAAGCGCGATGCACCGTTCCACCTCTTCGCGCTTGGACGCAGCGTCGGCTGGGTGGCACATCTGGTCGAACAGATCGTGAGCGGCAGCATCATCCGGCCGCGCGGCCGCTATGAGGGATTGCTGCCATAAATCGCGTGAGCGCTATGCGCTCACGACATCGTGTCGAGCTTGCGCTGCATGGCCGCGATCTGGTCCTTCAACTGCTGCAGATCGTCGGACTTCTCAGCCGCTTCCTTCCTGGCCGGCTCGGCGGGGGCCGCTGCCGGAGCCGAGCCCGCCGGCGGAAAAGGCGTGAACAGCCGCATCGCGTTCTGGAACATTTCCATGTTTCGGCGCGTCTGTTCTTCCAGTGCCTTGATCGGCGTCGCCATCTTCATCACGTCCAGTGGCGACTTGCCGATGGCGCCCTTCATCTGCTCGCGGAACCGCTCTTGTTCCTTGGAGAAGGCGATCATCGATTGCTCGAGGAAGCTCGGCACGATCATCTGCATCTGATCGCCGTAGAAAGCGATCAACTGGCGCAGGAACGGGATCGGCAGCATGTTCTGCCCATCCTTGTTCTCCAGCTCGAAAATGATCTGGGTCAGTACCGGATGGGTAATGTCGTCACCGGTCTTGGCGTCCTGAACGGTGAACTCCTCGCCCTTCTTGACCATTTCGGCCAGATCCTCGAGCGTCACATACGTACTCGTCCCCGTATTATAGAGGCGGCGATTGGCGTATTTCTTGATAATGATAGGGTCGTCTTTTGCGGCCATCTGCATCCTCCCCGGACACCGGCACGCCTCAGTAAGCAGCCGGTAACGATTGCGCCCTTTTTGAGGATATGCGCAAAAGCCTCATAATTCCAAGCAGTTTGTGCACTGCGGCATCATATAATGCTGCATGGCAGGCAAAATATGCTGCGCGGCAGCGACCGGACCGCCGGCACCGCGATGCGCGGCCCATTTGCGGCGCATCGGCGCCATGCCGATTTCCGGTTTGACTTGGGGTTGGGAAAGGGCAAGAAAAGTCCTCAACGGCACAACCACACCCTTGAAGTCTGGAGAAGAAAATGTCCGCTTCCATCGTCATTGCCAGCGCCGCGCGCACGGCTGTAGGCTCCTTCAACGGCGCCTTCGCCGCGACGCCCGCGCATGAGCTCGGCGCCGTCGTCGTCCAGGAACTTTTGGCGCGTGCCGGGGTCGAACCGGCCGAGATTGACGAGGTTATCCTTGGCCAGGTGCTGACCGCGGCGCAAGGCCAGAACCCGGCCCGCCAGGCCTCGATGCTTGCCGGGCTGCCCAAGGAGACCACCGCCTGGGGCCTCAACCAGGTTTGCGGTTCGGGCCTGCGCGCCATCGCGCTCGGCATGCAGCAGATCGCCACCGGCGACGCCAAGGTGATCATTGCCGGCGGCCAGGAATCGATGTCGCTGTCGCCGCACGCCGAGCACCTTCGCGCCGGCGTCAAAATGGGCGACTACAAGATGATCGACACCATGATCAAGGACGGGTTGTGGGACGCCTTCAATGGCTACCACATGGGCAACACCGCCGAGAACGTCGCCCGCCAGTTCCAGATCACCCGCGACGACCAGGACCAGTTCGCATTGGCCTCGCAGAACAAGGCCGAGGCCGCGCAGAAGGCGGGCAAGTTCAAGGACGAGATCGTCGCCTTCACCATCAAGGGCAAGAAGGGCGACACGGTTGTCGATCAGGACGAATACATCCGCCACGGCGCCACGATCGACGCCATGACAAAGCTGAAGCCGGCCTTCGACAAGGATGGCACGGTGACGGCCGCCAATGCCTCCGGCATCAATGACGGTGCCGCCGGCGCGCTGCTGATGAGCGAAACGGAAGCCGCCAGGCGCGGCATCACCCCGCTGGCGCGCATCGCCTCCTGGGCGACCGCCGGCGTCGATCCGGCGATCATGGGCACCGGACCCATTCCCGCTTCACGCAAGGCCTTGGAACGAGCCGGTTGGTCGGCAGGGGATCTCGACCTCGTCGAGGCCAATGAGGCGTTCGCCGCACAGGCCTGCGCCGTCAACAAGGACATGGGCTGGGATCCCTCGATCGTCAACGTCAATGGCGGCGCCATCGCCATCGGCCACCCGATCGGCGCCTCGGGCGCCCGCATCTTCAACACGCTGGTCTTCGAAATGCGCCGACGCGGCGCCAAGAAGGGGCTGGCCACCCTATGCATCGGCGGCGGCATGGGCGTCGCCATGTGCGTGGAGGCTTTCTGATAGACTTTGGACGGGCGGCGCAAGCCGCCCGTTTCACATGTGGTGCCTATGGTAAGTCCAGTGCCTGCCAAGCCCGACAACAGGGCGATTTAAGAAGGGGAAATGCATGACCAAGGTTGCAATCGTCACGGGTGGATCGCGCGGCATCGGCGCGGCGATCTCGATCGCTTTGAAGAACGCCGGCTATTCGGTTGCCGCGAACTACGCCGGCAACGACGAGGCGGCGGCGAAGTTCAAGGCGCAGACCGGCATTCCGGTCTACAAATGGTCGGTCGCCGACTATGACGCTTGCGCGGCCGGTATCAAACAAGTCGAAGCCGACCTCGGCCCTGTCTCGGTGCTGGTCAACAATGCCGGCATCACCCGCGACGCCATGTTCCACAAGATCACCCGCGAGCAGTGGAAAGAGGTGATCGATACCAATCTGTCCGGTGTCTTCAACATGACCCATCCGCTGTGGGGCGGCATGCGCGACCGCAAGTTCGGCCGCGTCATCACCATCTCCTCGATCAACGGCCAGAAGGGCCAGGCCGGTCAGGTCAATTACTCCGCCGCCAAGGCCGGCGACATCGGCTTCTCGAAGGCGCTCGCCCAGGAAGGCGCCCGCGCGGGCATCACCGTCAACGTCATCTGCCCTGGCTACATCGCCACCGAGATGGTCAAGGCGATCGACGAAAAGGTGCTCAACGAGCGCATCATCCCGCAAATCCCGGTCGGCCGTCTTGGCGAGCCGGAAGAGATCGCGCGCTGCGTGGTCTTCCTCGCTTCGCAAGATGCCGGCTTCATCACCGGCTCGACCCTCACCGCCAATGGCGGCCAGTACTTCGTCTGAGACGTCTGCTCGCGCGGTCCAAGGCTGCGGATCCATAAGCACCTGCGATAAGCGGACCGGAAATCGGTCCGTTTCCAAATGGCTGTTACGCAATGCCCCAATTCGGCACGCAAAGGTTAATGCCGGTAGGCGCGTCTGTGCGAACCCTGTGGTTAAGCCTTTGGATTCTCGGTGGATAAGCTGTTCACAACACAAGATATTGAGAGAACAAAAGCAGAAAATACGGCCGGCGCTGCTTTGTCGCCGATTCGTTCCGGCTTTGAGCCCAATGTTAAGATTAATGGCCGCGATAAGCTGCTATTCTTTAACGTCGAGTTTAGAAAGATTAACAGTTTCATAAGCTTATCCGAGCGCGCACCGACTCCCCCTCATTGTTCCCGGCGGAAGTTAACGGCAGGACCCGCCCAGCATAAAACGGGCCAGTTCGGCGATTCAGCATGTGGTGAGACTCGTGGTCCCAAAATCCATATCTAGCCGTGAACAAAAGCTGAATCTGGCGGAGTCGCCGATTCGTCGCTGATTCGTTCCAGACTCGTTCCAACTGTTAAGCAGGGCTGATTTGCGGAGTGAGGCGGGTGTCTGCGGAACCCTGCCGGAACATTCTGCTTTCGCTTCGCGCCCGAAAACCCTATGTGTCGGCTGTCATACGCGCCACCCTGGCACGCTCCCGACCACGAGAGGCCAGAAAGCCTTATTTCCGAGCCGATGAACATCCAGCCGAAACACACCGAGCCGCTGATCCTGTCGGGCCGCGACGTGACCGCCGTGCTTGGGCCGACCAATACCGGCAAGACCCATCTCGCCATCGAGCGCATGGTCGCGCACGAAACCGGTGTCATCGGCCTGCCGCTGAGGCTGCTGGCCCGCGAGGTCTACACGCGCGTCTGCGAAAAGGTCGGTGCCAACAAAGTGGCGCTGATCACCGGCGAGGAGAAGATCCAGCCGCCGGGCGCCAAATATTCGGTCTGCACCGTCGAAGCCATGCCGCGTGAAACCGACGCCGCCTTTGTTGCCATCGACGAGGTGCAACTGGCCGGCGACCTCGAGCGCGGCCATATCTTCACCGACCGCATCCTGCATCTGCGCGGCCGCCAGGAGACGCTGCTGCTTGGCGCGGCCACCATGCACGGCATTCTCCAGCGGCTGCTGAAAGGCATCTCCGTAGTGACGCGGCCGCGGCTGTCACATCTGGCCTATGCCGGCTCCAAGAAACTGACCCGCTTGCCCAGGCGTACCGCGATCGTCGCCTTCTCCGCCGACGAGGTCTATGCCATCGCCGAACTCATCCGCCGCCAGCAGGGTGGTGCGGCCGTCGTTCTCGGGGCCCTGTCGCCCCGCACTCGCAATGCCCAGGTGGCGCTGTTCCAGTCGGGCGATGTCGACTATCTCATTGCCACCGACGCGATCGGCATGGGCCTCAACCTTGACCTCGACCATGTCGCCTTCGCCCAGAACCGCAAGTTCGACGGCTACCAGTACCGCAATCTTACGGCAGCCGAGCTCGGCCAGATCGCCGGCCGCGCCGGCCGGCATCTTCGCGACGGCACGTTCGGCGTCACCGGCCAGGTCGATCCGCTGGACGAGGATCTCGTCCAGAAGATCGAGGGCCATGACTTCGACCCGGTGAAGGTGCTGCAGTGGCGCACCGCCCAATTCGATTTCGCCAGCCTTGATGCGCTGAAGCGCTCGATCGAAACCAACGCGCCGGTCGAGGGCCTGACACGCGCGCTGCCGGCCGTCGATGCGCAAGCGCTCGAACATCTCTCCCGCGACGAAGACATCCGCGCGCTCGCCACCAATGCAAAGCGCGTGGCGTTGCTGTGGGAAGCCTGCGCCCTGCCCGACTATCGCAAGATCGCGCCTGCCCAGCATGCCGACCTCATCGCCTCGATCTACATGGACCTCGCCCGGCAGGGCCATGTCGACGAGAACTACATGGCCGAACAGGTGCGCCGCGCCGACACCACCGAGGGCGACATCGACACGCTGTCGCACCGCATCGCCCAGATCCGCACCTGGACATTCGTGTCGAACCGGCCCGGCTGGCTGGCCGATCAGGCACACTGGCAGGAAAAGACGCGCGAAATCGAAGACAGATTGTCGGATGCGCTGCATGAGCGGTTGACGAAACGCTTCGTAGACCGCAGGACTTCCGTCCTCATGCGGCGCCTTAGAGAAAATACCATGCCTGAAGCCGAAATCAGTCCTACCGGAACCGTCCTTGTCGAAAGCCATCATGTCGGCGAGTTGCAAGGGTTCCGCTTCACCGCCGACCAGACCGCCGGCGGCGAAGACGCCAAGGCCGTGCGCACTGCCGCGCAAAAGGCGCTTGCCGCCGAGTTCGAGGCACGCGCGGAGCGCTTCGGCGCCTGCGCCAATGGCGATCTCGCGCTCGGTTCGGACGGCACGCTGCGCTGGATCGGCGCGCCGATAGGCACGCTGGTCTCGGGCGAAGACGCGCTGAAGCCGCGCCTGGTGTTGCTGGCTGACGAACAGCTGACGGGCCCGGCGCGCGACAAGGTCGCGGCGCGCGCCGAACGCTTCGTCAATTTCCAGATCGAGTCGTTGTTGAAGCCGCTGGTCGATCTGAAAAACGCCGAGCAGATTTCCGGCATCGGCCGTGGCATCGCTTTCCAGCTGGTCGAGAATTTCGGCCTCATTAACCGTCGTGACATCGCCGAAGAGATGAAATCCTTGGACCAGGAAGGCCGCGCGGCGCTGCGCCGGCTTGGCGTCCGCTTCGGCGCATACCACGTGTTCGTGCCGGCGTTGATCAAGCCGGCACCCGCTGGGCTGGTGACGCTGCTTTGGGCGCTGAAGAACGACGGCAAGGACAAGCCAGGCTTCGGCGACGTCGTCCACTCGCTGGCCTCGGGCCGCACCTCTGTTGTCATCGACCCGGCCTTCGACAAAGCCTTCTACAAGCTCGCTGGGTACCGCAATCTCGGCCGCCGCGCCGTGCGCATCGACATTCTGGAGCGGCTGGCCGACCTGATCCGCCCGGCGACCAACTGGAAGCCCGGCCTTGGCCAGCGTCCGGACGGCGCCTATGACGGCCAGTCATTCATGGTGACGCCGCCGATGATGTCGATCCTTGGCGCAACCGCCGACGACATGGAAGAGATCCTCAAGGGTCTCGGCTATCGCGCCGAGCCGAAGCCGGCCGCGGAAGTCAAGGCACGGCTGGAAGCGCAGGACAATGCCGCGCGGGAAGCCGCCGCGGCCAGGCAGGCAGCCGAAGAAGCAGCCCGCGCGGAACAAGCCAAGGCGGCGGAAGCGGCGGCTTCGCCGGCCGCCGAGGGAGCCGAACTGGTGTCGGATGCGGCAACCGCCGTGGAGACACGGGTTCCAGCCGAAGTCGCAGCCGACGCGACGGTGGAAACCGTCGCGCAAGAGCAGGCGGAAGCCACCGCTGAAGTTGCGGAGGAGCCTGTAGCCGCTGTCGAAGTCGCCGAGCCGGCGCCGGTTGAGCCGTGGGCCGAACCTGAAACCGCCGAGGTTGACGCGGCACTCACCGAGGAAACCGCAGCGGCGGAGCCCGCCGTCGAAGCCTCCGCATCGACGGAAGCTGCCGTGGCGGAAGCCGCCGGTGAACCCGTGCCGGAAGCCGAAGCGCCAAAGCCGATCCTGCTGTGGCGCCAAGGTCGCTTCGACCAGCGTCCGCGTCATCGCGACGGCCGCAACAACCGGCCGCAAAACGGACAGGCGCGCGGCCGAAGCAACGCGCCGGCCGGCGGCGAACAGGCAACAGACGCGCCGGCGGACCGTCCCGCACACGAAGGACGCCGCGACGGCGCCGGAAAGCCGCGCTTCGACCGCTCGAAGTACAAGCCCAAACCGCAAGCTGAGGGCGCTGAGCGCCACGACGGCCGCCCGCAGGGCGAGCGTCCCGAGCGCCGCGAAGGCCGGCCAGACTGGAAGGGCGGCAGGCCGGAAGGCAAGGGTGCCGATCGCGGCGGAAAGCCCGCCTTCCAGCCCAAGCCGCGCGAGGAGCGCCCGGTACGTTTCGATCCGGACTCGCCCTTCGCCAAGCTCGCCGCCTTGCGCGACCAATTGAAGAAGTAAATTCGCTTCGATGGTTGCTGAAGGCCGTCAGCGCATCGACAAATGGCTGTTCTTCTCGCGCGCGGTGAAATCGCGCTCGCTCGCGGCCAAATTGGTGGTCGCCGGCCGTGTTCGCATCAATCGCGACAAAGCAGCGCAGGCCTCCGATCTGGTCAAGCCAGGCGACGTGCTGACCATCACGCTCGACCGGCGTATCTTCGTCTGGAAGGTGCTCGGCGCAGGCGCGCGGCGCGGCCCGTCCGAGGAAGCTCGCACTCTTTATCAAGACATGTCGCCCCCGCCCGCACCGAAAGGCGACACCCCGCCCGATGCTATCCCGGCGATGCGCGAGGCAGGCAGCGGCCGCCCGACCAAAAAAGAGCGTCGCCAGACCGACCGATTGCGCGACGAAGATTGAGCCTGTCGATCGACGCGGATGTGCTCTCCCGCGGCAACGGCAACCAAAACAGATTTGGACCGGCAAACGAACGTCGGTGAGGGGTGTGGGACCGTCCCGGCACCGCCGATCTGAAATTCAATTCCCAAACTCTGGCGCCAGTGGGAATGGCTACTCTTGCAAGCAGCCGATAAAGGCGTTACCTCACGGAAAAAGCCAGCAAAAACGGGACATCCCGGAGCCGACCGATGACTTATGTCGTGACCGACAACTGCATCAAATGCAAATATATGGACTGCATCGAGGTCTGTCCGGTCGACTGTTTCTACGAAGGCGAGAACATGCTCGTCATCCATCCCGACGAGTGCATCGACTGCGGCGTCTGCGAGCCGGAATGCCCGGCCGACGCGATCAAGCCCGACACCGAGTCCGGCCTCGACAAATGGCTGCAGATCAACACCGAATATGCCGATAAATGGCCCAACATCACCGCCAAGAAGGAGCCGCCCGCCGACGCCAAGAGCTTCGACGGCGAGGCCGGCAAATTCGAGAAATACTTCTCCGCCGAGCCCGGCGAAGGCGATTGACAACGCCGCTGTAAAGGCTTGTATGACGCAGCGTAACAGGCACGCCGGATTAACCGCCTTGACAGGCGGCGATTGGTTGTGGCCTCCGCTTACGTAGCAAAACCTTGATTCTTCCGACTTTTTGTGTTACATCAGCGAAACATGCCGGTGACACAACGTCGATTTATGGCGCAGACGCCCCAAATCACTGAAAGGTGAAAATCCCATTTCGGACCAGAGCGATCTGGGCCAGGCGGTCGCAATTCTTGCGGTTTGCCGGTCCCGGCTTTTCCGGTGGGTTCATCTGTTGTGCGGCTAATGATCGGTGACCCCGGTCACGTGAGTTCAGCCGGCACCGCCGCCGGCCCACAACAAGGAGTTCAGGGCGTAATGGCAACGATCACCCCGCAGAAGAAGTCCACAGCTGCACGTCACGGTTTCAAGACCGGCGAGTTCATCGTCTATCCGGCGCATGGCGTCGGCCAGATCGTCTCGATCGACGAGCAGGAAGTGGCCGGCCACAAGCTGGAACTGTTCGTCATCGACTTCCAGAAGGACAAGATGCGCCTGAAGGTGCCGGTTGCCAAGGCGACCTCGATCGGCATGCGCAAGCTGTCGGAGGAGGATTATGTCGAGCGCGCGCTGAAGGTCGTGCAGGGCCGCGCCCGCGTCAAGCGCACCATGTGGTCGCGCCGTGCCCAGGAATATGATGCCAAGATCAATTCGGGCGACCTGATCTCGATTTCGGAGGTCGTGCGCGACCTCTATCGCGCCGATAACCAGCCGGAGCAGTCCTATTCCGAACGCCAGCTCTACGAGGCGGCACTCGACCGCATGGCCCGCGAGATCGCGGCCGTCAACCGCATGTCGGAAACCGAAGCCGTACGCCTGATCGAGGTCAACCTCAACAAAGGCCCTAAGCGTGGCGCCAAGGCCGACAATGAGGAAGCCGAGCAGGAAGAAGCTGCCTGAGCTTTTTCGCACTCAAGTTGACGAAAACCCGGCCTCGCGCCGGGTTTTTTGTATTTGGGGAAGGCCGCGATTGTCGCGCCTATGCGCCTCCGTCCTTCTCCGCCGCCTCCTGCTTCAGCGTGGCGATGAACCGCTTGGTGCGTTCGCGCTCCGGATTGCCGAACAGCTTGGCGGATGGCCCCTGCTCGACGATGGTGCCGGCGTCGAGGAACACCGCCTCCTGGGCGATCTTGGAGGCCAGGCGCAAATCATGCGTCGCCATCACCATGGTCGTTCCCTCGCTGGCGAGCTGACCCAGCACATCGACCACCTCCTGCGCCAGCTCCGGGTCGAGCGCCGAAGTCGGTTCGTCGCACAGCAGCACCTTCGGCGACGGCGCCAGCGCACGGGCGATCGCCACGCGCTGCTGCTGGCCGCCCGACAGCGTCGCCGGCCAGGCATCCGCCTTATGCACCATGCCGACCTTCTCCAGCAGCGCGAGTGCCCGCTCATGCGCCTTCTGCGGCGACCATTTGAGCACCGTAACCAAGCCTTCCATGACATTTTCGATGGCGGTGCGATGCGGAAACAACTGGAAATTCTGGAACACCATGCCGGTCTGCAGGCGCAGACGCCTTATGTCCGCCGCCGAGACCTTGCCGCCCGGGCGGAACTCAAGCGTCTCGTCGCCGATCCGCACCGTGCCCGAAGTTGGGATCTCCAGCAGGTTGATGCAGCGCAGCAGCGTGCTTTTCCCCCCGCCGGAAGGGCCGACAAGCGCGGTGACGCTGCCTTCGGCGATGGCGACAGTCACCCCCTTCAGCACGAGATTGTCGCCGAAACGCTTTTCGATGTTGGTGAGGCTGATCATGAGCGTGCCTCCAGGAAGCCGCCATAGCGGTTGAGCCGCTCCTCCAGCCGCGTCTGCAAGGCCGACAGCACCGAACTCATCGCCAGATAGAGGATCGCCGCCTCGACATAGAGGATGAGCGGCTCGTAGGTGGTGGCGACGATGCGTTGCGCCGCCTGGAACATCTCCGGAACGGTGATGGCGGCGGCCAGCGACGTGTCCTTGACCAGCGAGATGAAGGTGTTGGAGAGCGGCGGCACCGCCACCCGTCCGGCTTGCGGCAGAATGGTGCGCCGCATCGCTTGGCCCCAGGTCATCCCGATGGAATAGGCGGCCTCCCACTGGCCCTTGGGCACCGAGCCGATGGCTGCCCGGATGATTTCCGACGTGTAGGCGCCGATGTTTAGCGTGAAGCCGATCAGCGCCGCGGTGAAGGCGTCAAGCAGGATGCCGACCGACGGCAGGCCGTAGAAGATCAGGAAGAGCTGCACCAGGAGTGGCGTGCCGCGGAAGATCCAGACATAGAAGCGCACGAGCGCCACCAGCGGCTTCGGGCCGAACAGCCGGCCTAGCGCCGCGCCCAGCCCCACCGTCAGGCCGAGCACGAAGGACAGCAGCGTCAGCGGCACCGTAAAGATCAACGCTGCCCACAGCAGCGAAGGCAGCGAGTCCAGCATCAGTTGCAGCCAGTGCGGCACGAAATATCCTCCGGAATGGAAGGGCGTCATCGAAGCGCGAATGCGTCAGCCATATCACGACAAAAGCGGCGAGCCGTCAAAGACGGCTCGCCGCTGGATGCGTGGCAGGGCGACAGCCGGCCCTTCTTGGTGAACTACTTCGAGACGTCCTGGCCGAAATAGGTGTCTGCGATCTTCTGGTAGGTGCCGTCGGCCTTGATGTCGGCCAGCGCCTTGTTGATGGCAGCGACCAGCTCCGGATCGCCCTTGCGAACGATGACGCCGGAGTAATCGGCATTCTCTTCCTGGGCGGCGATCTTCACGTTGGCGTCCGGCTTGTGCTTCTTGAAGTCGAGGAACGACAGGCTGTCATTGATCGTAGCGTCCGCACGGCCGGTCAAAAGCAGCTGGATCGACTGGTCGAAGCCGTCGGTGCCGACCAGTTCGGCGCCATTGGTTTCGGCCAGCTTGCCGAAATTGGATGTCAGCGACTGCGCCGCCTTCTTGCCCTTGAGGTCGGCGAAGGTCTTGATGTCGGTGTTGTCGCCGCGCACGATCAGCACTGCCTTGGAAGCGATATAGGGATCGGAAAAGTCGTACTTGGCCTTGCGGGCGTCGGTGATGCCGACTTCGTTGATGACGGCATCATAACGGTTGACATCGAGGCCGGCGATCAGCCCGTCCCACTTGCCTTCGAGGAACTCAGCCTTGACGCCGAGCTTATCGGCGATCGCCTTGGCGATTTCGACATCGAAGCCAACCAGCGCACCGGAAGCGTCATGGTAGGTGAACGGAGCGTAGGTGCCCTCCGTGCCGACCTTGATGACTCCGGCCTGCTTGATCTGGTCGAGATTGGCGCCGGCGTGGGCCGATGCGATGGCCAGGGCCTGCAACGTTCCGGCGATGATGAGTGATTTGAGCCATTTCATTTTTCTGTGATCCCGTCCTTGGCCGGTAACCCGGCATGCTGTGAGGGCTGGAAAATGGCAGATGCCGATCGAAAAAATAAGGAATGAAATTTCAAAGAGAGCGTCTCTCGGAAATCAAATTCTCCGGAAGGAATTTACTCGCAAGCTCGGAAGTTCCAGACAACTGCGCGGACGCTAGCGCTCGCCCTGCCCGCACCGGCGGAACCTTTCCCGCGCATGACAGTTTTGGCTGTTGTAGGGCACGCCGCCGTCATTTCAAGCCGGTGTCTGCCAAGTTGCCTCGCCGAGCCACGGAGCGCCTTATGATGGAAGACACGGCAGGACGGATCATGGTCCGCGCGGCAATGAAGGCGCCCTATCTCGAGCGCGAGGAGGAGCATCGGCTGGCATTGCTCTGGAAAGTAAACAACGACCAGAACGCGCTGCACAGCATCACGGTTGCCCACATGCGGCTGGTTATTTCCATGGCCTCGAAATTCCGCCACTACGGGCTGCCGCTCGGCGATCTGGTTCAGGAAGGCCATGTCGGACTGCTGGAGGCCGCCGCACGTTTTGAACCGGAGCGCGAGGTGCGGTTCTCGACCTACGCGACGTGGTGGATCCGCGCCTCGATGCAGGACTACATCCTGCGCAACTGGTCGATTGTGCGCGGCGGCACCAGTTCGGCGCAAAAAGCCCTGTTCTTCAATCTCAGACGCTTGCGCGCGCGTCTGGCGAACGGCGCCGAGCCGCTCTCCAACACAAATCTCTACCGCGAGGTGTCAGTTGCGCTTGGTGTCTCCGAGGCTGATGTGGCGATGATGGATTCACGGCTGTCGGCTCCGGATTCTTCGCTGAACGTACCGCTGGCCGACGATGCGGGCGGCACCGAGCGGATGGATTTTCTGGTCTCGGACGATCCCTTGCCCGACGAAATTGTCGGCGACAAAATCGATGTCGCGCGCCGCTCGCTCTGGCTCAAGGAAGCGCTTCACGCGCTCAACGCGCGTGAACTCAGGATCATCGAGGAACGCCGGCTGAATGATGAGGGGGCCACGCTAGAGGCGCTCGGCGAGACGCTCGGCATCTCCAAGGAACGTGTCCGCCAGATCGAGGCGCGCGCCATGGAAAAGCTCAAGGTCGCCCTGGTGAAGCAGAATCCGGAATTCATGGCGACGGCCGCCTGATCTCCCGCTCGAGCTTTTATTTGTCGGTGACGATCTTGACCTTGTCGCCGGCCGAAACCGCGGCCCCCGGCGACAGCGCATTGAGCACGCGGAACAGGTCGAGCTTGCGGTCGACGCCAACCATCTGCGCGGCAAGCGACCCCATCGTCTGTCCCGGCTGCACGGTGAGCACGCGAATATGCAGTGGTTTCAGTGCCGCCTTCTCGGCGGGGCTGAGGATGCGGAAGGAGCCGCTGACCGAGCGCGCCACCGTTTCAAGCGAGGTGCTGGCCGAAGGGGCGGCCGTCAGCAATCGGTAGACCTGACCGCCGGCGCGGATCACGGCGATATCGAACTGCCAGCCTTCGGC
Organism: Mesorhizobium sp. LNHC229A00; assembly: GCF_000502415.1. NCBI lineage: Bacteria > Pseudomonadati > Pseudomonadota > Alphaproteobacteria > Hyphomicrobiales > Phyllobacteriaceae > Mesorhizobium > Mesorhizobium sp. LNHC229A00. The sequence continues at coordinate 8,807 of NZ_AYWQ01000013.1, read as the reverse complement.
GCCTGCATGCGCGGTCGCCGCCTCATTGCCGTTGATGGTTTCCTGCTTGACGGTGCTGTCGTCGAGGCCGGCCACCCAGCCGCTTCTGATATAGTCGGTCAGGGCGCGATTCTTGTCTATCGAAACACCGTCGAAGCGGATCGCTATATCGCCGGGGCCGGTCGCCGTCACCGCCGCCGCCGAATTGTCGATGATGAAACCGTCCGGCACCGTGAACGACACGCCCAAGCCTGGATGCAGGAAGGTTTCACCGCGCACATAGCCCTCTTCCGGCGTGTCGCCGTAAAGCAGGCCGTCTATGCCGGCGAGGAAGGAATCGCGGTCGCGTGTACCGAAGCCGGGCGCACCGAACTGTCGGGCGTGACGCTGTGCCAAATCGATGCGTTGCGGCGTGTTGGGGTGCGTCGCCAGGAAGTCGAGGCTGGCGTCGGTGGCGCCGCTGATCGAGCGGAAATCGGTATAGGCCGACATCGACTGCAGGAAGCGGCCGGCGGCATAGGGATCGTAGCCGGCTTCGCCGATCGACTTGATACCGATGGCGTCAGCCTCAAGCTCCTGGTTGCGCGAGAACTGCGCCAGCCTGAGCTTGCCGCGGATAAGTGCAGCCTTGGCGGTCGGGCTGTCGCCAAGCACATCGGAAACGACCTTGGTCGCCAGACCTTCCTCGGCCTCCAGCTGCTGGCGCTGCAGCCCATGATTGGCGGTGACGTGGCCCATCTCATGCGCGATGACGGCGGCGAGCTCGGACGAGTCATTGGCCAGCGCCAAGAGGCCGCGCGTTATGTAGAGATAGCCGCCCGGCAGCGCGAAGGCGTTGACGTTGGGCGAATTGAGGATGGTGATGCGGTAGGTCTGGGTCGGGTTCGCCGACACCACGGTCAAATTGCCGACCACCTTGGCCACCATGCGTTCGAGCTTGGGATCTGAATATTCGCCGCCATAGGTCGCCAGGATGCGCGGATGCTGCGCCTTGGCGAGTTCCGCGAGCTTGTTGTTGGCGGCGACATTGTCGACCGTGATCGGCTTGTCGGATGGCTGGAAGCCTGATTCCTGCACTTCCGGAGGCGTGAACATCTGGCAGCTTGCCAGCGCCACGGCAAAGCCGGCCAGCGCCATAAAGCGCGCCAGCGGGTTCATTCGTAGCCTGTCAACGCCGATCGCCAGAACGGCTTCCTTTCAGGTCCCTGCGCATGACCACATGCGCAAAACAAAACTGCTACAGTATCCGTCACGCGCCCCTCGAAGCATGCGGCGGAAGCTGTAGGCAAATCACGGCCTGTGCCGGACCGGTATCGGGCGGACCTAGCCACACTACTCCAGTCATGGCAAGCAAGCGCCACATCGCGTCGGGCCGGTTTGAGCGTAAATTATGTCCGCTTCCGGGCAATATCTCGTGATAAAGCACCCCCGCCACCGGCTCCGATATAGCGCCGGAATGCCTCCGGACCAGCCCCGGCAAAGAAATCATCTGCCGTGCCGATAGCGGCGACGGCGCCGTTCTCGAGAAACACCAGCCTCCGAGCGATGCGGCGGGCATCTTGCGGCTGATGCGTGACGAACAGTACCGTCATGCCACGCTCGGCATGCAGGCCGGCAACGAGGTCGAGCATATCGTCTCGCAAGGCGGGCCCAAGCGAAGCGAAAGGCTCGTCGAGCAGCAACACCGGGCGGTCACGCACCAGCACGCGAGCCAGGGCGACGCGCTGGCGCTCACCGCCGGAAAGTTCGCGCGGCAGCCGCTTCTCCTTGCCGGCAAGGCCGGTGCGCGCAAGCGCATCGGTGATCGCAGCGCGGTCGGCTTCGGCTAGCCGCAACGATGGCGAACGGCCGAGCCCGACATTCTGCTCGACGGAAAGATGCGCGAAAAGGTTGTTTTCCTGAAAAACCATCGACACCGGCCGCGTCGCCGGTGGCGCGGTGCTGACATCGGCCCCGCCGATCAGCACGCGGCCGGATCGCGGCGGCTCGAACCCGGCCACCAGATTGAGCAACGTCGACTTTCCGGAGCCGCTCGGTCCCATGATGGCGGTGATTTGCCCCGCCGTGAACTCGGCATCGAAGGCGAACAACGCCTCGCCATAGCTGAACGAAACCTTGTCCAGCCGCACCGAAACCCCTTTGCCGCCACCCGCCTCGTCAGACATTGCTGGCCGTCTCCTTTCCCAGCCGGTCCGCCGCCAGCACCGATCCCAGGCAGACAAGGCCGAGCAGCAGCGCCAAGCCGGCGGCGTCCTCGGTTCGGTAGCTGCCCATGCGCGCCAGGAGAAGGTAGGGCAAGGTCTGCACGGAATCACTGCCGAACAGGGCGATGACGCCGAGATCGCCGAGCGACAGTGCCATGGCGAAGGCAAAAGCGGTGGCCAGCGGGCGCCGCAACGTCGGCCAGTCGACCAACCACAGTCTTGACCAGCCGGAAATTCCGAGCTGCGCACAGAGCCGCTCGTGCCGCTCGCTTGCCGCATCATAGGCGGGACGGATGGCGCGCAGCGCAAAAGGCATCGCCATGACAGCGTTGACGGTGACGACCATGAGCGGGGCGATGGCAAAGACATCGCCGACATGGCGCAGCAACAGGAACCAGCCGGCGCCGACGACGATCGGCGGCACGACCAGGACGAACCCAGCGCCGGTATCGGTGGCCTCTTCGAGCAGTGTCCTTGCCCCGAAGCGGCGGTTCGACGCCAGCGCCCTGCGCGCCATGGTCAATGCCAGCGAAAGCATCACCGAAAGCAATGCCGATAGGAAAGCGAGTACAGCACTGGTCAGCGTCGCCTGACGGACACTGGCCTCGCCGGCAAGCCGGCCGAGGTCGGCGCCAAGTCCGGCCGCCACGGTCGCCACCATCGGCCCGGCGACGAAGAGCAAGGCCAACACGATGAGCGTCGCGTTCAGCCAAGCTTCAGTCCTGTTGACGGAGAGGTAGCGGCGCGGCGCGACCGGCAGGTTGGCGTCGCCGACGACGTCGGCTCCGAGCCGGGTCAACGTCAGCACCACGATGAAGGTCAAGGCGATCTGCAGCAGTGTCAGCGCAACAGCCCTCGCGGGATCGAAATCGAAGCGCAATGCCTGATAGATGCCGACTTCGAGCGTCGTCGCGCCCGGCCCGCCGCCGAGCGTCAGCACGATGGTGAAGGATGTGATGCACAGCATGAAGACAAGTCCGGCGACACCGGGCAGCGCAGCACGCAGCGTCGGCCACTCGATCAGCCGGAATGCCGGCCGCGCCCCCATGCCGAGCTGGCTCGCCAGCCGCCATTGGTCGGAGGGAATGGTCTGCAGCGCCTCGAGGAGCAGACGTGTGGCCAGCGGCAGATTGAAGAAGACATGCGCGACGAGAATGCCGGACAGGCCATAGATGCCCGGCCAACCCTGGCCGCCAACCCAGTTGAACAGGCCCGCGAAATAGCCGGCGCGGCCATAAAGCGCCAGGATGCCGAGCGCCGCGACTATCGCCGGCAGCGCCAGCGGCACAGCGAAGAGCTGCAAGATGAAGGCACGGCCGAAAAACCGTGGATGCCGCGACAGCGCCCGCGCCACGAACAGGGCCGGCCCGACCGAGAGCAGCGTCGACAGGGCCGCTTGCAAGAGCGTGAACCGCACGACCCGGAACAGGTAGGGATCGAACGCGGCCCAAGCGCCGGAAAAATCGCGAGCACCTTCCACAAGCAGCCCCGCAAACGCGCCGCCGATCAAAATGGCGATGGCGGCGAGCCCTATGATGCCGGCTGTGATGCGGGTATCAGAGCGGGTTTGCACGCCGCACCATCAACGATTGGGTGAAGCTTAGGGAGCGTCGCCGTAGAGCGGTCATGTCACGAGATTAGCCCACAAAAGCTACTTGCTCATCACCGCCAGCCATTCATCGACCCAAGCCTTGCGGTTGGCCGCCACCTCCTCCGGGCTGAACAGCAAGGTTTTGGTCGGCTTGACCAGTTTGTCGAAGGCGGGGTTGAGCGGCTTGTCGGTCTTGCCGGCCGGGAACATCCAGTTGGTCTCGGGAATGGCTTCCTGGAATTTCGGTCCGGTCATGAAGGCCATGAACTTTTCCGCCAGCGGATTCTTGGCGCCGGTCATGGTGATGCCCGCGACCTCGATCTGCAGATATTCGCCTTCCTCGAACGACGCCGCCTGATAGCGCTCGGTGTTCTCGGCGACCATGTGGTAGGCTGGCGAGGTGGTGTAGGACAGCACCATCGGCGCCTCGCCCTTGGTGAACAGGCCATAGGCCTCGCTCCAGCCCGGCGTCACGGTCAGCACCTTGGTCTTGAGCTTGGCCCAGGCCTCGGGCGCCTTGTCGCCATAGACCGCCTTCACCCACAACAGCAGTCCGAGACCGGGCGTCGATGTGCGCGGGTCCTGGATGACGATCTTGTCGTCGGCGCTACCCTCCACCAAATCCTTCAGGCTTTTCGGCGGGGACTTCAGCTTCTGGGTATCGTAGACGACGGCGAAGTAGCCATAGTCGAAGGGAACAAAAGTACCGTCGCTCCAGCCACCCGGCACGTTGACGTCCGTCACTGCGCCATGTGGCGCGAACAGGCCCGAGGCCTTGGCATCGGCGGTGAGATTGGTGTCGAGACCGAGCACGATGTCGGCCTTGGTCGAAGCGCCTTCCAGCTTGACGCGGTTGAGCAGCGCCACGCCATCGGCGACCGAGACGAACTCGAGATCGCAGCCGCATTCTGCCTCGAATTCCTTCTTCACCACGGGACCGGGACCCCAGTCGGCGGTGAAGCTCTCATAGGTGTAGACGGTGAGCTTGTCCTTGGCCAAGGCCGGCCCGGACAGGGTCACTGCCGTGGCGGCGATCAGAGAATATAAAAGCGTGCGCATCGGCGCCTCCTTCGTTTGCGTTGAAAGGAATTGAGGCGTCGGAGTGTCCGAAACGTCTAATCCCTCCGCCGGTACAAACCGGATCAGGTTCAGCGGGTTGGCGAGACTGCCTCTCAGCCGGCCCGCGAAATTCGCGTCCGGCACCCCGTTAGAGCGTTTCGACACATAGGCCGGGCCGATGACCCGCGCAAGTGGGACTTTGCCGCCTTCCGTTTCCGGTGCCGGGCTGGTAAGGCGACGGGATATGAGCATATTCACCATCCTGCTTGGCGGCGATCTCATCCGCACGCCTCGGCTCGACCGCCAGGTCGAAGGCTCGCGCGTCATCGCCGCCGACGCCGGCATTGGCCATGCGCGGATGCTGGGCCTCGTGCCGGAACTGTGGGTGGGTGATTTCGACTCGGTTCCGGCTGATCTGCCCGCCGACCTCGCCGCCGTGCCGCGGCAAACCTTCCCGGCGGAAAAGGACAAGACCGACGGAGAACTGGCGATCGCGGCCGCACTGGAGCGCGGGGCGACCCGCCTTGTGCTGGCGGGCGCATTCGGCGGCAAGCGCGCCGACCACGCCTTCCTGCATCTGGCGCTTGGCCTGCGGCTGGCCGAGGCCGGAATGGATGTGTGTCTGACCAGCGGCGCCCAGGAAGGTGTTCCCTTGCTGCCCGGTAGGGCCGGCTTCGATTATGCCGACGGCACGCTGCTCTCGATTCTCGGCTTCTCCGAACTCTCCGGCCTGACCGTCACGGGCGCCAAATGGCCGCTCGACAAGGTTGAGGTGGCATTCGGTTCGTCACTGACCATTTCCAACGAGGTCAAGTTCGGCAAGACCGGGGGCCGCCTCGACATCGCGCTCGGCCATGGCCGCGCGCTGCTGCTCGCCCATCCCTATCCATTGCCCGAAAGCTGACATGGCCCCGCCTCTTCTCAATCTCGACGGGATAAGACTGACCTTTGGCGGCGCGCCACTGCTCGACGGCGCCGCCTTGACCGCTTCGGCCGGCGACAAGATTGCGCTGGTCGGCCGTAACGGATCCGGCAAGTCGACGCTGCTCAAGATCGCCGCCGGCCTGATCGAGCCACAGGACGGCGAGGTGTTCCGCCAGCCTTCGGCGACGGTGCGTTATCTGCCGCAAATGCCCGACATGGACGGCTTTGCCACCGTGCGCGCCTATGTCGAGGCCGGGCTCGGGCCCGCCGACGATCCCTACCGCGCCAGCTATCTGATGGAGCATCTCGGCCTGTCGGGCGAAGAACGGCCTGGCGACCTGTCCGGCGGAGAGGCCAGGCGCGCCGCGCTTGCCCGCGTCATGGCGCCTGAGCCCGACATCCTGCTTCTTGATGAGCCGACTAACCATCTTGATTTATCTGTCATTGAATGGCTGGAGGAAGAGCTCATCCGGACTTCCTCCGCGCTCATCGTCATCTCCCATGATCGCCGCTTCCTCGAGCGCGTGTCGCGCGCCACAGTCTGGCTCGATCGCGGCCAGACGCGCAGGCTGGACAAGGGCTTTGGTCATTTCGAGGAATGGCGCGACCTAGTACTGGAAGAGGAAGAGCGCGAGCAGCACAAGCTCGGCCGCCAGATCGTGCGCGAGGAACACTGGCTGCGCTACGGCGTGACGGCGCGGCGCAAGCGCAACATGCGGCGCCTCGGCGAGTTGCAGACCATGCGCCAGCGTTTTCGCGGCCATCGCGGCGCCGAAGGCACCGCGACAATGGTGGCAAGCGACGCCGCCGAATCCGGCAAGCTGGTGATCGAGGCCAAGAACATCGAGAAGAGCTTTGGCGACCTTACCGTCGTCAAGGGCTTCTCGACCCGCATCCAGCGCGGCGACCGCGTCGGCCTTGTCGGGCCGAACGGCGCCGGCAAAACGACACTTCTGAAGATGCTGACCGGCGAATTGGCGCCGGACGCTGGCTCGGTCCGGCTCGGCACCAATCTGGAGATCGCCACGCTCGACCAGAAGCGCGAGGCGGTCGACCCGCAAGAGACGCTGGCGCAATATCTCACCGACGGGCGCGGCGAGAACCTCGTCATCAATGGCGAGCAGCGCCACGTCGTGTCTTATATGAAGGATTTCCTGTTCAAGCCGGAACAGGCCCGCACACCAGTGCGCGAGCTGTCCGGCGGCGAACGGGCGCGGCTGATCCTGGCACGCGTGCTGGCACGGCCTGCAAATCTTCTGGTTCTCGATGAGCCGACCAACGATCTCGACATGGAGACGCTGGAACTGCTGCAGGAACTGGTCGCCGGCTTTGCCGGCACCGTCATACTGGTCAGCCACGACCGCGATTTCCTCGACCGCACCGTGACCAGCGTGATCGCGCCGGATGGCGGCGGCCGCTGGGTCGAATATGCCGGCGGCTATTCCGACATGCTGGCGCAGCGAGGCGGCACCAGGCTTGACGACCGCAAGGCGCGCGCCAAGGCGGAAGCCGGCGATGCGCCGACACCGGGCAAAAGCGATCCGGCGGCGCCAAAAGGGCCGGCGAAGAAATTGTCGTTCAAGCAGAAGTTCGCGCTGGAGTCCCTACCAAAGAAGATCGAGGCAGTGACCGCGTCGATCTCGCGGCTGGAGAATAACATCGCCGACCCGGCCTATTACGAACGCGACCCGGCCTCGTTCCAGAAGACGATCGCCGCCCTCGACAAGGAGCGTGCGACGTTGGCCGTGCTCGAGGAAGAATGGCTGGAACTCGAGATGCTGCGCGAGGAGATGGAAGGGTGAAGATTGCATGTTCCTTCATGCGCACATATTATGCGCATAAGGGGAGCAATTTCTATGCTGCACTCGACCCAGAAATCTCAACGAAAGTCCGTCAACACGTCCATAGACTCCCAGCTGCTCAAAGACGCCAAGGCGCTGGGCATCAACATCTCCCGTGCTGCCGAGGCAGGTATCGCCCAGGCAATTGCAGCGGAAAAAACGCGCCGTTGGCAAGAAGAGAACACGGAAGCGATTGAAAGCTCCAACGCCTACGTGGAGCGCAACGGACTGCCATTGGCCAAATATCGACTGTTTTGATGGCACGTTACGATCTTTATCGGAATATCGACGGCAACGGTTATCTTCTCGATGTTCAGTCCGACCTTCTTGACAGGCTGACCACGAGAGTCGTCATTCCGTTGATGCCGCCCAATATGGCTCCGGTTCCGGGCCGCCGACTAAACCCGACCTTCGCCATCGACGGCAAAGACCATGTGATGGTCACACAGTTCATCTCAGCCTTGACGGCCTCCGAATTGCCGGACGTCGAAGGAAATCTTTCCCGGCATCATGACGAGATCGTTGTTGCACTCGACATGCTGTTCCAAGGCTTCTGAACAGAGACGGACCTGGCCTCAGCCCGCCGTCTTGGCCTGCCAGGCCTTGATAGCCTCGTCGAACACCTTCTCGCCGGGAATGCCCTTTTCCATGGTCAGCAGTGCCCGCCGTCCGGTCTTGTAGACGACCGGCACGTCGATCCAGTCCTGGCCGCGCAACAGGGTCATGTTGGCGTCCTCGTCGGCCTTGGTGTCGTTGAGCGCGACGAGGAAGAAGCCGTCGGCGATCTTGGCCGGGATGCCGATCAGCGGGCTGCCGGCGTCCTGTTCCGAACTCTTCATGGCAACGCGCAATATGTTGTCGACGCCGCCGCCTTCGAACCCATCGGGGGTCAGGAAGATCATCTCGATGATATGGCTGGCCGGCAGGGTCTGGTCGGTGTTGCGACGGATGGTCATGCGCAACTGGATGTCCTTGCCGGGAATAGTCGCCTCGGCACGGATCGCCGGCTCGGGCGGCAGGTCGCCGCCTGGCGATTCCTGCACCAGCGACCAGACGATGCTGCCGGGTTCGGCTGAACCCTGCGCGGTGCTGGTGCGCTCCTCATAGAAGATCGCCTTCTGGCCCACCGGAACCGAGGTTGGCGCCACGGCCGCAGCCGGTGCCGTCGGCGGCGTTGCGGCTGCCGGTGCCGACGGCGGCGTGGCGGCT